>JARRCS010000002.1 GCA_029981855.1 Halanaerobiales bacterium
AACCCCTCCAATATACGTACATTTGTTTATTTATTCATATTATAACACATATGTTCTCTTTTGTGAAGGGTTTCCTGTTTAAACTTAATAACCAAGTAAATCTATTATTAGCAATGGGCTGAATCTCTAGAAAATCATAGAATCTGGCTATCTCTTCGATCTCCCTGGAGGATTTATTGTCGACTATACTCCGGTAAAGCTGGCCTGCTTCACAGGCAGAGCCCAGGATCAGGTTCTCCCGGTTAAAAATAAGTTCGCTTTTAAGAATCCGCGGTTTCCGGTAAAAATGGTCCAAATGAGAGCTGGAAACCAGCCGGTAGAGGTCCTTTAAACCGGCCTTATTTTTAGCCAGGATAATTAAATGGTAAAGCGGAAGGTTCTTCCAGTCAATTTTCTTTGTCAGCCGGTTAATCTCATCTAAAGAGACTATCTCCCGCTCTTTGAGGAAAGCCAGGGATTTTATTAAAATATAAGCGGTTGCTCTGGCATCATCAACTGCCCTGTGATGGTTGGTAAGCTCCACTCCTAAATACTCACTAATGGTATTGAGTTTATGGTTCTTCAACTCCGGGTAGAGCGCCCGGCATAGACCCAGGGTATCTAAGAGAGAATACCTCTCCTCCTTCTTCCCGGTCTTTTGTAAGGCAGCCCTCAGGAAACTGTAATCAAAACCGGCATTATGGGCAACAAGTACCGAATCCCCGATAAATTCAATCAAATCATCGATTACATCCTCTATCTTTGGTGCCTCTGCTACCATTTCATCAGTTATCCCCGTGATTTTAGTTATACCAGGTGGGATCTCTCTACCGGGATTAACAAAGGTACTATATTCATCTATAATCTCCCCCTCTTTTACCTTAATGGCACCGATCTCAATAATTTCGTCCTGGTTACTTTTCAGACCGGTTGTTTCCAGGTCAAAGACGGTAAAGGTTGTCTCGTACAGCCGCCCCTCTCCGGGGTCGCTGATAATAGGTTTACCATCATCTACCATATAGGCTTCCAGGCCGTAGATAACCTTAATTCCATATTTTTTACCCGCCTGATAGGCATCGGGAAAGGCCTGAACAACTCCGTGATCGGTAATGGCGATAGCAGGATGGCCCCAATCAGCTGCCCTTTTAATTGCTTCTTCAACATCTACTACCGAATCCATCGCACTCATCCGCGTATGTAAATGTAATTCAATTCTTTTCTCCACCGCTTCATCCTGCTTTTCCGGTGGCTTAAAGGTATTAATGTCCCGGGCCATTAGGGTCAACCCCTTGCTGTACTGATCATACTGAACATAACCCCTTGCTCTAACCCAGTCACCTTCCTTAAGGCTACCCTTTAAATTATCCTGATTATTAATAAAGAATTTTACGGTAATGGAATTAGTATTATCGGTTATATCGAGAAGAAAAAGCTTGCCCCCCTTTTTAGTCTTAAAGCTTTCCATCTCAAAAACTTGGCCTTCAACAATAACACCGTCTTCTTCGCTCTCAATCTGATTAAGGGTATGGGTAGCTTTAGCGGTAATTTCCCGTCCCAGAATAATATTATTATTTTCCTCGGGCTGTCTTTTAACAGACTTTTCCTTTTTTAGCAACTTTTTAGCAGTGATTTCAGGAGTTACCTCGGGAATATCCCTCAGAAAATCCCCATTATCTATCCTGACTTTAAGCTCCTCCTCTAAATAATAGTAGAGGCGATTCTGTAAATAGTTAAGCATCTCCGGTTCAGATAATTTTTTATGGGCTATCCTGTTCTCAACTTCGATAATCAGGGTTTGTTCGTTAATACTTAAGTTTGCCCTTTCCAGCCAGCCATTAACATAGGGAAAACGCTCTTTGAATTCATACAGGAGCTGTGGCCAGAGGAATTTTATTTCTAACTCCAGAGGAAGGGGATTAACAAGCTCTATCCGGTAACCCTTTAACTTCTCTTTAACAAAAGAAATTATCTCCTGCCCTTTTTGCTTACTGGCTAACTCTTCCGGAACAATTTTACAGGATTTATTATCCTGATCAATGACTATGTATTTTACCTCCTTAGAGAAACCCTTACCAGTTTTAATAACTGTTTTCATAAACCCTCTCCTTATCAGGAGCTCCAGTCGATTTCGAGCATCTCCTCGAGCTCCAACAACTTCTGATTAATAATTGCAGTCTCAAATCCTCTCGGCAGGTTTACTTCTAATTTGATCAGAATCTCGCCTTCATCTACATCCCTGTTCAGATGAACATTTCTGATACTGATATTCTCCTCACCGAAGGTTACCCCGATCTTACCCAGAATTCCGGGTTTATCCATTACCCGGCAGACAAGTTTCCTTCTCTGAGTACCTTCAATAGATAACTCAATCCGGGAAAAAAAATAGAGGGTAACAAAGACTATCAATGTAGTTATCAGGGCTATATAATAATAGCCTCCACCGACTGCCAGGCCGATAGCAGCAACAGACCAAAGGCTGGCAGCGGTGGTCAATCCCTTGACAGATATACCCTCTCTGATAATAGTTCCTGCTCCTAAAAAGCCCATCCCACTAACTACTTGAGCGGCTATCCTGCCCGGATCTACATTTGATTCCGGAAAGGAACCGGCCATGTTTATCGAAACCAGCATTAATAAAGCTGAACCCACCGCAACCAGGATATGGGTTCTGAACCCTGCTGGCCTATCATGGGTCTCTCTCTCCCAGCCAATTAAACCCCCCAGGAATAAAGCAACCAATATACGTAAAAAAGCCTGACTTAAACTAATCATTAATCTCACCACTTTATTAATATCCCACTAATTTTCACCAAATTTAGCCTAGATAGATGTACAATTCAAACCAAAATATGATTTAAAAGAATAACCTTGAGAATATCCCAGTACATTTTAGCCCTGTCCATTACACCACGAGCCAGACCCCTCTTTTCCTCCTTCATCAAATGGGTTAATTCAGGCAGGTCAACAAACTTAATCCTCCCGTGTTTTTTTATAAATCTATTTATGGCAACTTCCACCCCGTAACCGGCCTTATGTAGATTCTCTATCTTACCGATGATTTCTTTTTTAACGGCCCGCTGTCCCGAGAGATTTGGTGTAAGCAACTGGGCCAAATCGGTTAAACCCCTACCCTCATTAAAGACACCAACAGTCATATCAGCCTTATTCTCTAAAATAGGATCTAATAGCTGTCTAATATGTAGTTCCTTCAGTCCGATCAGATCTCCATCCAGCATCAGTATTATATCGGAATCAATCTCCTCAATCCCCTTCTGCAGGGCCGCACCCTTTCCCTGATTCTGCTGAAGGCTAATAACTCTGGCTCCTGCCTCCCTTGCTATCTCAGCTGTAGAATCAAAAGAACCGTCATCGACAACGACAATCTCAGCGAGCAATCTAAAGCCTTTTAAGATAGTAATGACTGAATTAATTGTTTTCTCTTCATTATATGCAGGAATCAGGGCACTAACCTTCATTATAGTCCTCCTTATTCTATCTTTTCTAAAAGATCGAGCACACCATCTACGGCCTCTACTAAGGGTATATCAATCTGCTCACCGGTTCTGCGGATCTTTGCTTCGATTACTCCCCTCTCCAGCGCACGGGAACCGATGGTTATTCTTAAGGGAATGCCAATCAGATCGGCGTCATTAAACTTAACACCTGCCCGCTCATCCCTGTCATCAATCAGGACCTCTATTCCAGCCGCCTTAAGCTTTTCATATAACCCTTCTGCTAGTTCCTCAGCTTTCCCTTTACCCAGAGGTAGAATGATTACCTGATAGGGGGCAATAGCCTTAGGCCAGATGATACCATTCTCATCATGATGCTGTTCAATAGCTGCAGCCACCAGTCTGGTAATACCGATACCATAACTTCCCATAACTATTACCTGTTCCTTGCCGTTTTCATCAAGATAGGTTGCTCCCAGGCTCTCGCTGTACTTGGTCCCCAGTTTAAAGATATGGCCAACCTCTATTCCGGATTTAATCTCCAGGCTGCCTTCACATCTGGGACACCTGTCACCGGCCCTAACCATCCGTAGATCAACATACTCCTCCACCTGGAAATCCCGCCCGGGGTTAACATTTAGATAATGGTAGTCCTCTTCATTGGCCCCGGCAACAGCATTCCTGATGGATTTCACTCTCAGGTCAGCAACTACCCTTACCCCTTTCAAGCCAACAGGGCCGATAAAACCGGCCACACTATTAAAGTATTCAGTAAAATCCTCATCTGCAACCGGTGTCAGTTCCAGGACGTCAAGGTAATTTTTTAATTTAATCTCATTGAGCTGGTCATCTCCCCGGAGTAAAACCAGGACGGGCTCCCCATCAGCTAGTAAGCCCAGGGATTTAATAGTTTTTCCGGCCTCGGTATTGAGGAAAGCGGTTATATCATCAATGGCTTTCTGCCCGGGGGTTTTCACCTTTTCTAAGGGTTTCATTTCTTCATTATCTTCTTGAGCCTTAAAGCCCGCTTCTGCCCTTTCCACATTGGCAGCATAATCACACTGCTGGCAAAAGGCGATCTCATCTTCCCCGGCTTCAGCCAGAACCATAAATTCATGAGAGTCCTTACCACCCATGGGTCCTGTATCAGCCTCAACCGCCCTGACCTCTAAACCACAATTGGCAAAGGCTTTAGTATAGGCGTCATACATTATCTGGTAACTCTTATCTAACCCGGCAAAATCCCGATCAAAACTGTAGGCATCTTTCATAATAAATTCCCTACCCCGCATTACACCAAACCTGGGTCTGATCTCATCCCTGACCTTAGTTTGAATCTGATAGAGGTTGAGGGGCAGATCTTTATAGGAACGGATCTCATCCCTGATAAGATCGGTAATTACCTCTTCATGAGTAGGTCCCAGACAGTATTCCCTTCCCTTCCGATCCTCAAATTTGATCATCAGGGGACCAAACCTGTCCCAGCGGCCTGACTCCTTCCAGAGCTCGGCGGTATGTATGACCGGCATTAGAATCTCCTGAGCACCGCTTTCATCCATCGCCTGGCGAACAATCTCTTCAATCTTCCTGATTACCCTGTAACCGAGAGGTAGATAAGTATAAACACCGGCGGTTAAACTCCTCATCAAACCGGCCCTTAACATCAACTGATGGCTGACTATCTCGGCCTCTGCCGGAATCTCCTTTAGTGTCGGTAGATATAATCTTGACATACGCATATCAGATCACTCCTTATACTTATCAATTTCAGATAATAATGCATCTAATAATTTTTCTTCACTAACTCTTTTAACTAATTTCCCCTTTTTAAAGATTAATCCCATTCCTTTGCCCCCGGCAATACCAATATCAGCCTCCCGGGCCTCACCAGGGCCATTAACCCCACAACCCATAACGGCTATAGTTATCTGCTTGTCCATCCCGCTGACGGCCCTCTCTACCTTTTTGGCCAGATTAACCAGATCGATCTCAGTCCTGCCACAGGTAGGACAGGAGATAATTTCCGGCCCCCGCTGGCGGAGTTTCAGGGACTTAAGAATCTGCCAGCCTACCCTGACCTCTTCAACCGGATCACCGGTAAGGGAAACCCTGATAGTATCTCCCAGACCACGGATTAATAAACTCCCGATGCCAATAGCTGATTTAATTGTACCCGACCAGGGGGTACCGGCCTCGGTAATGCCGATATGGAAGGGGTAGTCAACCCTTTCAGCCAGCAGACTGTAGGCATTTAAAGTCATCCAAAGATCTGTTGACTTCAGGGAAACAACAATATCAAAAAAGCCGTTTTCCTCTAAAAGGCGAATATGTTTTAAGGCGCTCTCTACCATTGCCCCGGCTGTAGGGCGGCCGTATTTCTTTAAAAGATCCCTCTCAATAGACCCGGAATTTACACCTATCCTGATAGGTATACCAGCCTCTTTAGCAGCCGTAGCCACCTCTTTAACCCGGTCTTGATTCCCAATATTACCAGGATTAATCCTCAAACCGTCAACACCCTGGTTAATAGCCTCTAATGCCAGCCTGTAATCAAAATGAATATCGGCAATTAAAGGTATGGAGATCCGTTTTTTAAGCCGGGCCAGTTTTTTCGCGCTTTCCATATCCGGAACAGCAACCCTGATTATCTCACAACCGACGGCTACCAGTTCATCAATCTGAGCCACCGTGCTTTCAAGGTCAGCTGTCTTTGTATTGGTCATCGACTGTACACTGATGGGTGCATCCCCACCAACGGCCACATTGCCATAGTAAACCTTTCTCGTTTTTCTTCTCTGCATTTCTATCCCATCCTATATATTTGATGCCTGACTACCGTTCGACAACAAACTTTACTTTAAACAAACTGCAAATAGATGTTGGAGAGATGTTTGGATCAAAAACATCTATTTGTTGGATAAAAAGCAATTCCTAACAGTGATCTAAAACAGGGTCCTACCCAGGTCCCGGTAGATTAAAACGGCCATCAGGATCATCAATAAAACAAAACCGATGATATGGACAAAACCCTCTTTTTTAGGATCAATGGGTTTACCCCTGAGAACCTCGGCCAGAATAAAGATTATTCTCCCCCCATCCAGAGCAGGAAAGGGAATCAGATTAATAATCCCCAGGTTAATGCTAATTATGGCCATTAAATTCAGTAAGCTATATAAACCGATCTCTGCCGCCTGCCCGACCATACTGGCTATCATGATAGGCCCACCAATATCAGCGGCAGCTTTACCGGTGAGCATCTGTAAAAAGCCAATAATGGTCAGTTTAAAGACATACCAGGCCTGAATAAACCCCAGTTGAATAGCAGAGAAGAAACCGATATCCTTTCTGATAAGCTCCGGTGCAATCCCGATAACCCCTCCACCGACAGTTTCATCATATCTTGGTGTAACAACCGTTTCTTTAACCTCTGAATCGCGAATAAACTTAATCCTTAGTTCCTCACCACTGGAATTATGGATGATTGTAGCCAGTTCATCCCAGGTATTGACCTTCTGACCGTTTATTTCAATTATCTTATCTCCGACCTTAAATCCGGCCTCAGCGGCTGGCTGCCCAGGAATAATATCTCCCAGAACATTTGAATTGGTACTATCTACTGGTATCCCATAAAAACTGAAGATGAAAATAAAGATAACAACTGCCAGCATGAAGTTCATAAATGGACCATTAAAGATAACGGCTAGCCTTTGCAAGGCCGGCTTTTGATCAAAACACTGACCCTTTTCCCGGGCATCAAAATAGATCTCCCTCTCCTCAGCACTCATATCATCATCAGGGGGAAACTCCCCTGTCATCTTACAAAAACCCCCCAGGGGAATTCCTCTAATAGAATAAACTGTCTCCCCCTTCTTCCGGGAAAAGAGCTTAGGACCAAAACCAAGGGCAAACTCCTCTACCCTGATACCCGCTTTTTTAGCAGTAATATAATGTCCGAATTCGTGGATAAAGATCAGAATACCCAACACAATCACAAAACTAATTACGGTTAAAAACATCCAACTAATACCTCCTCAGCCATCCTCCGGGCCCATTTATCTATTTCGTATATCTCATCAAGGTCAGGATGGGCAACCGTCTCATGCAGATCCATTGTCTTCTCAACAATCCGGGGTATATCCGTAAAGGGTATCTTTTTATTTAAAAAGCCCTCAACAGCAATCTCATTGGCAGCATTAAGAACAACAGACAGACTACCTCCTTCCCTTCCGGCAGCATAAGCTAACCCCAGGGCGGGGAACTTCTCCAGATCCGGTGCCCGAAAGGTTAACTTTCCTAGTTCTAGAAGGTTTAAGCTCTTTCCAATACCCCACTTTCTTTCCGGGTAGGTAAGTACATGCTGAATAGGAATCCTCATATCTGCTACCCCTAATTCGGCCATGATTGATTTATCAATAAACTCTACCATGGAATGAATGATACTCTCCGGATGAATGACCACCCTTATTTTATCATAGGGCTGTTTAAATAACCAGTGGGCCTCAATAACCTCTAGCCCCTTATTCATCAGGGTGGCAGAGTCAATACTGATCCGGCAACCCATATTCCAGTTGGGGTGGTTTAAAGCCTCCTCTACAGATACATCCTTAAGTCCCTCCCGGGGAAGATTCAGAAAGGGGCCACCAGAGGCCGTCAGAATGATCTCTTTAATCTCATCCCGGTGATGGCCTGAGAGAATCTGAAAGAGGGCATTATGTTCACTATCAATTGGTAGGATGAAATCATCATTCTCCTCCAGATATTTATTAATCAACTCCCCTCCAATTACTAGACTCTCCTTATTGGCTAGACCCACTTTATTACCAGCCTTCAGGGCAGCCACGGTTGGCCTTAAACCTACCGCGCCGACCAGGGCATTAATAACCAGATCGGCCTCAGGCAGACCGGCAAGATATTCCAACCCCTCCAATCCAAGTAAAATATTAACCCTCTGGTCAGCTAATCTATATTCTAACTCTCTGGCCAAACTTTCATACATCACCACCAGATAAGAAGGACGGTATTTTCTGGCCTGCTCTTCCAGTAGATCTATATTCTTATTTGCTGTTAGTCCAATTACCTCCCATTCTCCAGCCAAAAAATCTACAACTTCCAAGGTCTGGGTACCGATTGAACCTGTAGACCCCAGGAGAACCAATTTTTTCACCCATCTCACTCCTTATTGTTCTTACCGATTGAGATAATATCTGCATTAACAATTGCTTTGCTGATTACCAGTACCGCCGGTCCGATAATAAAGCCTATTGGACCCATGGTTCTAAAACCCACATAGAGGGCTATCATGGTAGCAAGGGGATGAAAACCCAGGTTACTACCCATGACCTTGCCCTCAGCCCCCTGTCTAACTGCAGCCATCAGGGTATAGACGACCAGTAAGGAAAAACCATAGGAGATATCTCCCAGAACTAGATTATAAATAATCCAGGGGATAAAAATTAAGGCCGGACCGATAATCGGAATTAGGTCTAGTAAAGCAGAGGCGATGCCAATTATCAGGGCATATTGATTCCCGATAATGGCCAGACCTATCCCGGAGATGATTCCGGTAATGGAGATTAAAATGATCTCTGCCCTGATAAAACCTATTGCTGAACTGACTAACTCCTTCTCTACCTTGAAAACCTTTATCTTCCACTTCCGAGGAAATAAACCCATGATAAAGTCATTGATCTCGTCCCTGTCCTTGCTCATAAAAAAGGTAGCGATAAAGCTTAAAAAGAGAATGGTTAAAATAAGAGGAAGTTTGCTTAAGAGATTTAAAACACTATTAATCAGCATGATTAAGCCATTTTTCAGGGTGTTATACAAAAGCTGCAGATTATCATTTAAAGCATCCCTCACAGCAGGAGAGATATCAAGTTCATTAATAAATTTTTGCAGGTTATTATTCTGATTGAGCAACCACTGAAACTGATTACCGAAAGTACTGTAATCGGGCAGATTGCGCAGCAGCCGGTTCAGTTCAAGATAGACCTGGGAAACCCCTAAGATAATTAAAGAAACCAGAATAGCTATCAATAAAACTAAAACAATAAAAACGGAAAGTCCTCTACCTAAAGGAAACCATTCCTCAACCTTTTCAACAACCGGATTGATTAGACTGGCAAGGACTGCGGCAATAATAAAGGGGCTAAAGTAAATAAAAAAGTACTTCATAGCTATTATGCTCAGGAAAAATAAACCTGTATAGATAATAAATTTTTTCAGCCACTCTTCCATAATCCCCACCCCTCACAAAAATACCTCACCTTAAAAGCAGAACTTTAGCTCAGCTGCAAATAGATGTTGGAGAGATAATTAGAAATTTTTGTAAATGAGCCTTATTGAATCTGAGCTAAAAATCAGGCCGAAGTATCGGAAACATCTATTTGTATCTTATTGTAGCTCATAGTATTTGCAGCTCATAATACCAGTTTTAAGAAATAGTAGGTAAAGGGGACGGCAAAGAGGAGGCTGTCAAATCGGTCCAGGATCCCTCCGTGGCCCGGAATTATTCTTCCCGAGTCCTTGACCCCCATATCTCGCTTGATAGATGATTCAAAAAGATCCCCCGCTATGGCAATTAATGAAACCAGCAGACCATATATCAGCCAGTAATAGGAAAAGACCTTCAGAAAGGAGGTATAGATACTTACCAGGAGAATACTTAACATAATTCCTCCGATGGCACCCTCCACTGTTTTATTGGGGCTAATCTTTTCCGCCAGTTTATTTTTGCCCAGGAGACGGCCGATAAAATAGGCTCCGGTATCTGTTGCCCAAGTGGCAATCAACACCAGCCAGAGTGCCTTTGTCCGGTCAAAAGGCTCAAGAGCAAAGTCCCGTAGCAGAGGAAAAAAGGCCATCCCTCCACCTATATAGATAACCCCCAGGAGATTATTGCCCAGGGTATTAACAAGGCCATAATTATTATCAGCTATAATATGATAAAGCAAAAAAGCAAATAGGAAGATAAAAGCAGTTATACCATGGGGTAGATTGATAAACCCTCTATTAGTTAAATATGTATAGATAATTATAATTAGACTAAAAATCAGCAAAAATAGATAGTTATTAGTCCTGCTAAGAGGGAGCATGCTATTATACTCAATTACCGCCAGGGCGGTTATGATTAATATTAAAATTGAGAAGGGAAGTGACCCCCAGAAGATGAAAAAGATAAACAAGATAATTCCGATTACCGCACTAATAAGCCTCTCGGTAAGCATTTTTATTTACCACCCGCTTTATTTAAACCACCAAATTTCCTGTCTCTAATCTGAAAAACCCTGATCGCCTCAAGCAGATCATCCCCGGTAAAATCCGGCCAGTATTTATCTATAAAATAGAACTCAGCATAGGCACTCTGCCATAAGAGGAAATTACTAAGTCTCTTTTCACCGCCTGTCCTGATTAAAAGCTCAACCTCCGGATAGGATGGATTATATAAATACTTATTAAGGTCCTCTACCTTTAATTGATCCGGGTTTAGCCCTCTATCTATCTCGGTGATAATTTTCCTGATCATATCCAGGATTTCCAACCTGCCACCATAATTAAAAGCAATATTCAGTTCCAGACCCTGATTATCTGCCGTCAGTCCTTCTACCTCAGAAATAGATTGTAAAATCCCTTTGGAAAGGCCCTCTCTTCTCCCGATCACCTTTACCCTGACATTATTCTCAAATAAATCTCTGGCCTGTTCTAACAGGGTCTGTTTGAATAATTTCATCAAAAAATTAACTTCCGCACCCGGCCGTTTCCAGTTTTCGGTTGAAAAGGCATAAACCGTTAAACAGGAAACTCCTAATTCACCGGCTTTCTCAGTAACCCTTTTTAAAGCCTTAACACCGGCTTTATGCCCCTCACGCCGGGGCAAACCCTTTTCCTCAGCCCAGCGGCCGTTACCATCCATTATAATAGCAATATGTGCTGGAATTACCATAAAACCACCCTGACTGAATAAAATAATCACCCCCTCACGCGAGGGGGACCAGAATACTATTCATACTTTTCATAACTCCAAATTAATGTTATCTCTTCTGGTCTAATCTCCCTTATAGCTAGTACCCTTTTAACTCCCAGCCCCTTTTTCTTATCAGGTGGGGCAGTTTCAACGGCCTCCACTTTATAACCCTGCTGTTGTAAAAAATTGATGGCGGCCTTAAGATCGAGGGCAAATAAATCCGGGAGTTCTACCTTCATTTTAAACCTCCATTATTTCTTCTTCTTTTTCGGCAAGCATTTTATCGATTTTTTTAACATATTCATCGGTTAATTCCTGAATATTATCCAGACCGCGATGGTAATTATCCTCTGAAATCTCACCATTTTTTTCCATTTCCTTTAATTTATCATTAGCCTCATGTCTAATACTTCTAATAGCAATTCTTCCCTTTTCCGCTTTCTCATGAACGACCTTTACCAGCTCTTTACGGCGCTCTTCGGTTAACTGGGGAATATTAATTCTGATAACATTCCCATCATTATTTGGATTTAAGCCAAGATTAGCCTTCATGATCGCCTTTTCAACATCACCAAGGGCCGATTTATCCCAGGGCTCGATTACCAGGAGTCTGGGCTCCGGAGCAACAACCTTGGCCAGCTGCTGGAGTGGTGTCTGGGTGCCGTAATAATCAACCATAATGTTTTCAACCAGTGAAGGACGGGCCCTGCCGGTTCTTACGGTATTAAAGTCTTCCTTCGTTGCCTGGACGGCCTTTTTCATCTTCTTTTCAGCTTCACTTCTAACCTTTTCAATCATCTTTCTCCCCCCATTTAAAAGTTTACAATTAATTAGCGAACAAAGGTTCCTATCTTTTCGCCGAGAACGGCTCTTTTGATATTACCACTTTCTCCAACTCCAAAGACTATTAAGGGAATATTATTATCCATGCATAAGGAAACGGCTGTGGAGTCCATTACCCGCAAAGAACGTTTAAGAACATCCAGATAGGCAAGTTCTTTATATTTGACCGCATCCGGATTGGTTACCGGGTCGGAGTCATAAACTCCATCAACATTTTTGGCCATTAAAATTGCCTCAGCAGAGATCTCGGCAGCCCTAAGAGCAGCAGTAGTATCTGTTGAAAAAAAGGGGTTCCCTGTGCCGGCGGCAAAAATAACCACCCTGCCTTTTTCCAGATGTCTGATGGCCCTTCTTCTGATATAGGGCTCAGCAATTTGCCTCATCTCAATCGCCGATTGTACCCTGGTTTCTAACCCCAGCTTTTCAATTGCATCCTGGAGAGCAAGGGCATTAATAACTGTTGCCAGCATCCCCATATAATCAGCGGTACCTCTATCCATACCTTTAGCACTTCCGGCAATTCCCCGGAAAATGTTGCCGCCACCAACAACAATGGCCATTTCAACCCTGGTAATTTTTACTACATCATAAATCTCGCTAGCTATTTTTTTAATTGTTACCGGATCTATTCCAAAACCTTCCTCACCAGCCAGTGCCTCCCCGCTTATTTTTAAAAGAACCCGTGAATACGCTGGTTTTTCACCCATTAACCACTACCCTCCATCTTTATTATTCGCTAAAAATCAATTAATCCCTTTTTCCTTTTAAAAAAGAGAACACCGCAAGTGCTCTCTTTATTAAGAAACTTTATTTTATTTATTTATTTCCTTCATTACTTCAGCGGCGAAATCCTCTTCCTCTTTCTCAATTCCTTCTCCCAGTTCATAACGGGTAAAATTATTAACCTGAATATTCTCCTCTTTAAGCAATTGACCAACGGTTTTATCGGTATCTCTGACAAAAGCCTGTTCAACTAAACAGACCTGGGCATAGAATTTCTCCATTTTACCATCAACAATTTTATCGATAATATGTTCTGGTTTGCCTTCATTCAACATCTGTTCCCTGTATATCGCTCTTTCTTTGGCAATAACCTCATCACTTACCTCGTCTCTGGTTAAATACTCAGGGTTACTGGCGGCAATATGCATGGCAATATCCTTGGCCACCCTCTGGTTTTCTTCATTTAGTTCTGCATCGATATCAACAAGAACTCCGATCTTACCGCCCATATGTATATAACCCTGCAGGAAACCGGCGGTAGTATACCTTTTGAAACGGCGCAGATTTATATTTTCACCGATGCTGGCAATCGCTTCCTTAATTACTGTATTGACATCCTTATCTCCATCCAGGAACCAGGGTTCTGCTAAAACATCTTTAACTGTCTTAGCCTCACTCTGCAGGATATGTTTGGAGATATTAGAGACAAGATCCTTAAATTTTTCGTTCTTAGCAACAAAATCGGTCTCACAATTAACTTCAACGACAATCCCTTTATTTTTTTCTTCATTGATCAGGACATTAACAATCCCCTCAGCTGCAATTCTGCCGGCCTTTTTGGCAGCAGCAGCTATACCTTTTTCACGTAAGTATTCTACAGCCGCCTCGATATCCCCATTGGTCTCATTAAGGGCATTTTTACAATCGAGTACTCCGGCTCCGGTTCTCTCTCTTAGTTCTTTAATATCTTTCATACTGGCCATATATATCCCTCCTTCAATGGTTAATACCTTACTTCAACATCTATTTGCAGTTTACAAAAAGTAAATTCCTATAAAATCGGTCATCTATTTGTAGGTCAGGGTTTATAAAAGGCGTGGTAAGAAGGAAGACCCTCCCCCAACGCCTTTTTAAAATCTATTCTTCAACAATTTCCAGACCCTCTTCTTCAGCACCTTTAGCTTCAGCTTCTGCCTCTACAGCTTCAGCCTGTAACTGTTCACCCTGTTTACCGGCAAGAACTGCATCTGCAATAACACGGGTAATTAATTTTATCGCTCTGATAGCATCATCATTACCCGGAATAATATAATCTATCAGATCGGGGTCACAGTTAGTATCAACTATTGATACCACAGGAATATTAAGTTTCCTGGCTTCAGCTACAGCAATAGCCTCTTTCCGGGGATCGGTAATATAGACAACATCTGGAATCCTCTTCATCTCTCTAATTCCACCAAGAAACCTCTGTAATTTAGCGTGTTCTTTCTTTAACTGGATTACCTCTTTTTTAGGTAAAACATCAAAAAGACCCTCTTTTTCCATATCTTCAAGCTCTTTCAGGCGGGCAACACGTTCTTTAATGGTCTTAAAATTAGTCAGCATCCCACCTAACCAGCGCTGGTTTACATAAGGCATACTGCAGCGCTCGGCCTCAGTCCTAATTGTCTCCTGGGCCTGTTTTTTGGTGCCAACAAAGAGGATTGTTTTACCTTGAGCGGCCATCTCTTTAACAAACTCATAAGCCTTATCAATCAAGGAAACGGTTTTTTGCAGGTCAATGATATAGATCCCATTTCTTTCTGTAAAGATATAATCCTCCATCTTGGGATTCCATCTTCTGGTTTGATGGCCGAAATGAACCCCGGACTCTAACAACTGTTTCATATTAACAACCGACATGTCTTCCACCTCCTTTCCCGGTTTGCCTCCGCCCACTTCAACCCTTATTACCACTGTAATCGCTTACAGCACCAGGTAACAAAGTCCGCAGACGTGTGTATTTTTACACTAATAGGTAGTATACCACATAAATTTATAATTATCAATTGCTTAGATAAACTTTTTCCCATTTTTATAGGAACGGATGATTACAGTTCCATCCTCGGTATAAAACTCCATCGTCCTGCCGTAATTCTCCCCTACATCCTCGCCTATAATCTTAATCTTTTCTTTAGCCAGAGCCTGCCTTACAGCCTCTATATTCCTTTCACCTACTTTAAGATTAAAATCACCATTAAACATATGAGCACCACCGGCCATCTTGGCAACCATATTTTCCCTTGAAGCCCCTAATTCTTCCATCTTTTCTATAACTAAAGGAATTCCTGTATCTGCATATTTAGCCGGTTTCAGGCCTTTTTTATTTTCGGGTAGCATGATATGGATTAAACCCCCGATCTTTTGCAGACGATCATAGATGGCAACCCCTATACAAGAACCTAAGCCTACTGTAACCAAAATATCAGGGGATTTACCGGTAGAATACTCAGCCATTCTTACCCTGATCTGGTCTATTTTCATAAAGAATCCAACCCCAGTGATTGTAGTATTTTATCTAAAGAACCCGGATCAGGTATTAAAAAGAAATACCCCTCAATCTCATGATCACCATTAATAAAAACCGTCTCAATTAAGAGGGCATAATCACTCTCTTCACTGAGGCTTATCAGAGAAGAACTTAAGATGGCACCTGCCATATCATGAGCAAAAGCCGGAACCGTTTGTAGCAGGTTAAAACCGGTCATCTGATTAATGGCGTTTAAATAAGAACCAGATAATATGTTGCCGATCTCTTTAATGGCTGATACTTGAATCTCATTTATCTCCTGGAAGTCAATTGGCATATCTAAGACCAGAGCCAGTAGATGTTCTATACTATCTTCAGAAAAAAGCAGCAAAATCTTCCCGGGGGCTTCACCTATAACTTTAAGTAAAACACCGATTACTCTTTGTTCACTCCCACCGGTAACCTCGGGAACCTCCGTCATCGGTAATATTTCAACTGAAGGAACGGTCATATTGATCTTACAATCCAGGAACTGGGCAAAGGCTGTGGCTGCATTACCTGCCCCAATATTTCCTATCTCTCTTAAAGCATCTTTTTGCAAATTGGACAGGTTAAAATATCCTGCCATCTACTTTCCCTCCTACTCCATCTCCATCCTATCTAACTCAAGAATCTCCTCTTCTGATAGAATCTTATTTAAATTTAATAAAATAAGCAGTTTATCCTCTAGTTTACCAACACCACTCAGATAATCCCTGTTGATACCCTTGACAATTTTCGGTGGGGTAGCTATATCCTTCTTATATAACCTGATCATTTCCTTTACATCGTCGACCTGCATGCCGATTAAAGAGTTATCTAATTCTACGACAATAATCTTCTGGTTCTCAACATCCCCGGTACTACCATTAAGACCCAGTCTCCTTTTTAAGTCAATGATCGGGATGATCTCTCCCCTCAGGTTAATAACCCCCTTAACAAAATCGGGGGCTTTAGGAACAAAGGTTAGATCGGTAGTGGTGATTATTTCCCTGGCCTGTTTTACATCAACACCAAACTGCTCTTCACCAATTAGAAAAACAATAAACTGTTTTTCCTCTATTTGTACGGTTTTGGCTGCTTTCTTATTTAAATTCGACAGCATTTTAAGATCACCCTTCCTGATCATTACCGAAAAGAAGTTTCTCCAGGTCGATTAAAACTAATAATCTATCTTCAATCTTACCTACCCCTTCAATAAACTCCTGTTCTATTCCCCCTGCAATCTCAGGGGCTGGCTCAAGTTCATTCATGTTTAGCCAGACAACCCCATTAACACTATCTACCACCAACCCGATTAGGCTATCCCTAACTTCAATCGTAATAACCCTCTGTTTATCAGTAGTTTCGGTGGCAGCTATAGCAAATCTCTTTCTTAAGTCTATAACGGGTACTATCTGTCCCCTTAAATTGATCACCCCGAGAACATAGTCAGGGGTATTAGGTACATTAGTAATCTTACTGGGTTTAATGATCTCTTTAGTCTGCAGTATATTGATACCATATTCCTCTTCACCCAGCTGAAAGATAACAATCTGTTTCCTGTTAGCAGTCTGGTCTTCCTCCCTCATCTCAAGAATTTCTTCCATAGCTATCCTCCCTCTATGCTATATTACGAACATCCAGAATCAGGGCCACATCTCCATCACCGACAATGGTTGCTCCACTAATATTTTTAATGTTAACCAGGTAATTACCGAGTGATTTGATAACTATCTCCTGTTGATTTAATAATTCATCCACTATCAGGCCAACCTGTCTCTCGCCAGAATTAATGATTACAACCGGTATTTCAGCCTTCTTTTTAAAGTTGCCATATTCTACTTCCAGATTGAGCTGACGGGCTCCTTCAACGATAGGGATAGTTGAATCCCTCAGAACAATAACATCCTGACCCCTGACCTGGCGAATATCATCAGGATTAATCATAAGTGTTTCACTAATGGCCCCAAGGGGAATGGCAAAGATCTCCTGATTGACTTTAACCATTAAGGCCTGGGTAATCGCCAGGGTCAACGGTAAGGAGATGGTAAATCTTGTCCCTACATCCTTTTCCGATTCGATAAATACCTGACCATCTAGGGATTCAACAATTCTCTTTACCACATCCATACCCACTCCCCGGCCAGAAATATCAGTAACTTCATCAGAAGTACTGAGACCGGGATGAAAGATAAAGAAAAGTTTCTCTCTCTCATCCATGCTTTCTATCTCTTCATGAGTAGTTAAGCCCATCTCTACAGCCTTTGCTGCCAGCTGATCAACATTAATACCTGTTCCATCATCTTCAACCTCAATAATAATCTCACTACCCTTCTGATAAGCCTTTAATAGAATGGTCCCAGTCCGATTCTTACCCTTTTTTTCCCTTTCTCCGGGTAGTTCAATTCCATGATCAACAGCATTCCGCAGGATATGTATTAAGGGGTCAGCAAGTTCATCAATTATTGACCGGTCCAGTTCGGTCTCTGCACCTTCAATCCTTAAATCTACTTCCTTTCCCAGCTCTTTAGCCAGATCTCTTACTATTCTGGGAAAACGGTTAAAAATACCACCGATAGGTACCATTCTAATCTGCATAACTATATGGTGGAGTTCCATGGTTACCCTGTCCAGTTGCTGAATGATATCCTGGTAGATCTCCGAGCTAATCTTTAAACCTTCAAGTCTGGTTTTATTTATTAAGAGTTCACCGACCATATTCATCAGGTTATCCAGCTTTTTAATATCAACCCTGACTGTAGGTGAGACTTCAAAATTGCTTAAGTTTTTTTTGCTCCGGTTCACCGTCTTTTCGTTATCTTCATCTTTAGCTTCCTTCTTTACAAAATCAAGATTTAAACATTCCACTTCCTCTACATCAACGATATTTAATAGTTCCTCCCTAATTTTTTCCTTATTAAGGGAAGAAACAAGGATCAAATAGATCTCAAAACCAAAATCTTCGTCTTCGATCGTATCTTTGGGAGGATTTGACTTAACCAGAAAACCTAGTTCCTGAGCCTTTTTTAAGACCATATAACCCCGGACATTTTTTAAAAGGCAGTCTTCCTTCAGGACGACCTTTATCTGATAAACCGAATCTGTTTCCTGGAGCTTAAGGGAGATTTGCTTTTTTTCCTTTTCTGTCAGCTTAAAGGAGTTCTGAGACCCTCTATCCTTATTATTATCATCACTTTGGTAACTTCCATCTAAATACCTTGTAAGTTTTTCTACATAACCACTAATATCAGTAACTTCTTCACCACTTTTTTTCAGGTCATCCACCAGGGTCTTAATATAGTCTATCCCGGCAAATAAAAGATCGATAATATCTTCTGTAATATGTAACTCCTTGTTTCTAACCTTATCAAGGATATTTTCAATCTTATGAGTTAGGTTGGTTAATTTAGAAAAGTTCATTGTGGCAGCCATTCCCTTTAAGGAATGAGCAGCTCTAAAAACTGCATTAATAATCTCTTCATCATCAGGGTTATCTTCTAACATCAGGACATTTTCATTTAAAATCTGCAGATATTCAGCAGATTCGTCAAAAAACATTTGTAAATATTGAGAATTAGTATCCATAAATACTAACCCCCCTTTAAGAATTTAGTGCTTTATCAACAGCCTCTAAAACCCTGTCAGGTTTAAAGGGTTTAACGACAAAATCAACTGCCCCTGCTTGGATGGCTTCAATTACCATAGCCTGTTGACCCATGGCGCTACACATAATTATTTTGGCATCTTTATTAATCGCTAATATTTTCTTAACTGCCTCAATGCCATCCATCTCAGGCATGGTAATATCCATCGTTACCAGATCAGGCTGTAATTCTTTATAAGCATCTACTGCCTGTTTACCATTTTCTGCTTCACCGATAACTTCATAACCTCCATCGAGTAAAATATTTTTTATCATCATTCTCATAAATGCTGCATCATCAACTATGAGCACCGTTTTAGCCACTATTAATACCTCCTTATCTTTCATCTATAAATATATTCGACAATAATTCAGTAATTCCTGCAATAAAAAAGCCCTCAAAGAGGGCTTTAGAGGTTAGGCCTTTAATTTTTCTAACTCCTCCAGTAGATAATCATTCAATACTTTAATATAGGTTCCTTTCATCCCGAGAGATCGTGACTCAATCACTCCGGCACTCTCAAATTTCCTTAAGGCGTTAACGATAACTGAGCGAGTTATACCTACCCTATCGGCAATTTTACTCGCTACCAGCAGGCCTTCTTTTCCACCGAGTTCCTCAAAGATATGCTCAATAGCCTCCAGTTCCGAATAGGAAAGGGTATCGAGGGCAATTTGCACCGCGGCCTTTTTCCGGGCCTCCTTCTCGATCTTCTCACTCCGCGACCTTAGTATCTCCATACCAACAACAGAAGCTCCATACTCACCCAAAATCAGATCCTGGGCAGTAAATTCTTTACCGTATCTGGCTAAAACAAGAGTACCCAGTCTATCTCCACCACCAACTACCGGAATAATTGTAGTTAATTTGTTTTCAAACAGGCAGTTCTCTCCATCGGTAAAAACACATTTTCCTTCCTTCTGTTCGATATTGGCCTCCGTTTCCCTGATCCTTAATAAACCCTTATTATAATCTTCAGGGAAATGTCCTACATCAATTACCTTTTCCTCCATGATATCGCATTCAAAATCATCTAATAGGCTGTGTCCAAGGATTGTCCCCTTTTTACTGGCTATATATACATTACAGCTAATAGCCTCACTCAATACATCAGCCATCTCGGAGAAATCAACTGGCCTTCCCCCTGTTCTCTGCAATAAACGGTTAATCTTTCTACTTTTTTCTAATAGGTTTTCCATCTTATTCTTCAACCTCCACTTATATTTTTTGTCTTAAAGTAGTATTTTATAAGATGTATTTACTTAAATCCTTATTCTGAACAACATCAGCAAGCTGTTTTCTAACATAATCAAGGTCAATTACAAATTCCTCTTCTTCCATCTCCGGTGCATTGAAAGAAAGATCCTCCAGTAATCTCTCCATAATCGTGTGGAGCCGTCTCGCACCGATATTTTCAGTCTGTTCATTTACCCTGAAGGCAAATTCAGCAATCTCTTCAATAGCCTCTTCCGTAAATTTTATCCTAACACCCTCGGTCTCCAATAGAGCTGTGTACTGTTTGGTCAAAGCATTTCTAGGTTTGAGTAAGATCTCTTTAAAGTTCTCCTTAGAGAGGCTTTTAAGTTCAACCCTAATAGGGAAACGCCCCTGCAATTCGGGAATTAAATCAGAAGGTTTTGAAACATGAAAGGCTCCTGCAGCAATAAAGAGAATATGATCCGTCTTAACCGGACCATATTTGGTCATAACGGTAGAGCCTTCAACAATAGGAAGTATATCCCTCTGCACACCTTCCCGGGAAACCTCTGGACCCATACCGGATTCCCGGCCGGCAATCTTATCAATCTCATCTAAAAAGACAATACCATCAACTTCAACCTTTTCAATCGCCTCTGAACTCACCTCATCCATATCGATTAATTTCTGGGCCTCTTCCTGCTTCAGGATCTCTTTGGCCTCTTTAATGGTAACCTTTCTCTTCTTTTTCTGGGTCGGGAATAGATTCCCGAAGATATCCTGGAAGTTAATCCCCATCTCTTCAACCCCCGCACCGGAAAATACCTCCAGCATCTGGGGACCCTGGGTTTCGATCTTAATTTCAATCAGCTGATCATCCAATTCACCCCTGCGTAACCTAGCTTTTAACCTCTCCCTCCTCTCCTTAAGGCGGGTATAGGTTTCATCATTTAAGTCCTGCTCAACCTCTTCATCATTTAACAGGAAATCAAAGGGGTTTCTCCGTCTTTTCTTCGGTACTGGCAGTATGATATCGATAATCCTGTCTTCAGCCATGGCCTTAGCCTTAGGCTCAACTTCCTTTACCTTTTCCTTTTTAATCATTCTGATAGCGGTTTCTACCAGGTCCCTGACAATAGACTCTACATCACGGCCAACATAACCAACCTCGGTAAACTTGGTTACCTCAACCTTAATAAAGGGAGAGTTGGTTATCCTGGCCAGACGGCGGGCAATCTCAGTCTTTCCCACTCCGGTGGGACCAATCATCAGAATATTCTTGGGAATGATCTCTTCCCGGAGTTCAGCCCCTACCTTCTTGCGGCGGTATCTATTGCGAAGGGCAATTGCTACAGCCCTTTTAGCATCATCCTGACCAACAATATATTTATCGAGACTTTCCACAATCTCCCGTGGTGTTAACTCTTTACTCATAGTTCACCTCCCTTAAATCTCTTCAACCGTAATTTGATTATTGGTATAAATACAGATGTCTGAAGCAATCTTCAGCGCCTGGTAAGCAATATCTTTAGCCTCTAGCTCATTTCCGTATTTAACCATAGCCCGCGCCGCTGCTAGGGCATAAGGCCCTCCAGAACCAATTGCGGTAATATTATCATCAGGCTCGATGACATCACCGGTACCGGAAATTAATAGTATTTTCTCATTATTGGCCACAATTAATAATGCTTCAAGTTTTCTTAATACCTTATCTGTACGCCATTCTTTGGCTAATTCAACAGCCGCCCTTTCCAGGTTACCATGATATTCCTCCAGTTTCATTTCGAATTTCTCAAATAAGGTGAAGGCATCGGCTGAAGTTCCGGCAAAACCTGCCAGAACCTTATCATGGTAGAGGCGCCTTACCTTTCGGGCACCTGCTTTCATAATTGTATCACCTAAAGTAACCTGACCATCACCGGCCATAGCTACCTTATCTCTATGTTTAACTGCAATAACAGTTGTTGACCTTATCTTTCCCGCCACCAGTCACTCCCCTCCTTTATTTAATTGTCAAATGATTCTAAATTGTTATTTATTTGTTTATCACTTTTTATATATTAACATAAGGGCTTGAATTATGTCAAGAAAAAAAAGCAATAATTATTTCTTTTATAATGTAACAATTATGTTAAAATAATGCCCTAACTATCTTTCAACTCCAATATCTATTTGCCGTTTTCAAAATGTTAAACAGAAAGTGTAACAATTACGTTAAATTATTCATTTTAATAAAATTCGCTAGCTCCTTAAGGGCCCTCTCGGCAAGTTTGCCCTTCCGCTCCCATTTGTCTTTAATTTTTTCCTTGAGAGGGGGTAATAATCCAAAGTTAATATTCATAGGCTGTAGTCTGTCCCTATTCCTATCGGATATATATTGACTTAAGGCACCATGGGCTGTTGTTTCAGGGAAGACGAACAGTTCTTTCCCGAGTAGATAACGGGCAGCATTAATTCCGGCGATCAACCCGGAGCTGGTGGATTCGATATACCCTTCAACTCCTGTAATCTGACCGGCAAAAAAGACCTTCTCGTTAATCCGCGTCTGGTAGGTGGGGTGCAAAAGACGGGGAGAATTGAGATAGGTATTACGGTGCATAACCCCGTATCTAACTATCTCCACATTTTCCAACCCGGGTATCATCCTCAGGACCCTTTTCTGTTCACCCCATTTTAATCTGGTCTGGAAACCGACCAGGTTATATAAGGTCGCGCTGGTATTATCCTGTCTCAACTGAACGACGGCATAAGGCTCCTTACCGGTAGCAGGGTCAATCAGTCCAACCGGTTTTAAAGGCCCGAAGAGCAGGGTCTTTTTCCCCCTAGAAGCTATTACCTCTATAGGTAAACAGCCTTCAAAGTATTTATCCTCTTCAAAGTCATGAGGTCTATGAATTTCCGCAGAAACTAAAGCCTCCCAGAAGGCCTCATATTCCTCCCTGGTCATAGGACAGTTTAGATAGTCACCATTATCCGCTTCATACCTGGAGGCGCGGAAGATTTTATCATAATTCAAACTATCAGCAGTTACTATCGGTGCAGCAGCGTCATAGAAGTAGAGGTAATCTTCCCCGGCAAACTCCTTAATCTTCCAGGCTAAACTATCCGAAGTTAAGGGTCCAGTAGCAATGATAACCACCCTGTCTTTAGGGATCTGCTTTACTTCCTGGTGGTGAACATGGACGAGGGGATGTTCCTTCAGAGTTGCGGTAACCGCCTTGCAAAACTGCTCCCGGTCAACTGCCAGAGCACGGCCTGCCGGAACTGAGTATTTATCCGCCTGGGAAATAATCAGGGAATTCAGTAATCTCAGCTCTTCTTTTAAGAGGCCGGCTGCATTCTGCAGGTGATTTGCCCGGAGAGAGTTACTGCAGACCAGTTCGGCAAAATATTCTGTCTGATGAGCAGGGGTATGCTTTACCGGTCTCATTTCATATAGATCAACCTCTATACCCCTTTTAACTGCCTGCCAGGTAGCCTCACTGCCGGCAAGTCCTGCACCAATAACGGCTAATCTCTCCTTCATTACTACCCCTCTTTCACCTCTTCCTCATAACCGCAACCCTTGTTAATACATTTATGGGTTAGACCCTTCTTTCTGGTTCTCTTTTCCACCATTAATCCGCCACATTGGGGACATTTCTTCTCTACAGGCCTATTCCAGGTTAGAAAATTACAATCAGGATAATTACCACAGCCGTAAAAAACCTTTCCCTTTTTACTCTTGCGCTGGACCAATTCCCCGTCTTCACATTCCGGACACTGTACCCCCGTCTTAATTAGATAGGGTTTAGTATTTTTGCATTCTGGATAGCCCGAACAGGCGAGGAATTTACCGTACCGCCCGTATTTAACTACCATCGGTCTGCCACATTTATCGCATTTTTCATCAACGGTCTCTTCCTTTAACTGAACCTCATCCATCTCCTCGCGGGCCTCTTCAAGCCTTTCGGCAAAAGGAATATAGAAATCGGCCAGCACCTTTTTCCACTCATTCTTTCCCTCTTCAATACTATCAAGTCTTTCTTCCAGCTGGGCGGTAAATTCAATATCGGTTACATCGGGAAAGTGTTCACTTAAGAGATCCGTGACTATAAAACCCAGTTTGGTGGGTTTAAGCTGTTTGCCATCTCTCTCAACATACCCTCTGGAAATAATCGTTGAAATTGTTGGTGCATAGGTACTCGGCCTACCGATCCCCTCTTCTTCCAGAGTCTTAACCAAACTGGCCTCTGTATAGCGGGGAGGTGGCTGGGTAAAATGCTGTTCCGGTGTATACTCCAGAGGACGCAAACTTTCTCCTTCCGCAATCGAAGGGAGTATTTTATCCTCCATACGGCTGCTATCATCAATCTTAAGAAAACCGGGAAAAAGGATCTGCGAACCGGAAGCCCGGAAGAGGTACCTTTCACCAGCCTGAATATTAACAGTTAATATCTTATAAATTGCAGGACTCATCTGGCTGGCCAGAAATCTCTGCCAGATTAGCTTATATAATTTATACTGATCAGATGTTAAGTAATTCTTTATCCTATCTGGATACAGTTTAACAGAAGTAGGCCGGATGGCCTCATGTGCATCCTGGGCCCCCTCTGCAGCCCTGTATTTTTGAGCCTTACCAGGGAGATACTTATCGCCAAATTCATCCTTAATATAGGACAAGGCCTGTTGTTGGGCATCCCTGGAGATTCTAGTACTGTCGGTACGGATATAACTGATTAAACCAACAGTACCCTCTTTTCCCAGATCAATCCCTTCATAGAGCTGCTGGGCCAGATACATTGTTTTCTTGGCGGAAAACCCGAGCTGGGTGGCCGCCCTCTGCTGTAAAGTACTGGTAGTAAAGGGAGGGTTGGGATTTCTTTTTCGTTTCCTTTCCTTAACCTTCTTGACAATAAAAACCTCTTTTTTAATCTCTTCAAGAATCTTGTTTGCTTCCTCTTCACTACCGATTTTGAACTTCTTACCATCAATTCTGTATAAATCGGCCTCAAAATTATCTTGCTCTTTACTTAAAGTAACAGTAATTGACCAGTACTCCTCAGGTTCAAAGGCTTCAATCTCCCTTTCCCGCTCACAGATTATCTTGACAGCAACGGTTTGCACCCTGCCGGCACTTAAACCCCTTCTGACCTTTTTCCAGAGGAGCGGGCTCAGCTTATAACCTACCAGTCTATCCAGTAATCTTCTGGCCTGTTGAGCATTAACTAAATTTTTATTGATAGGTCTGGGATGCTTCAGGGCATTCTGGATTGCACTTTTAGTAATCTCGTTAAATTCAATTCTGGCCTTTTCTTGATTTAATTTTAAAGCCCGGTAAAGATGCCAGGAAATGGCCTCTCCTTCCCGGTCCGGGTCCGTCGCCAGCAGTACATCCTTACTTTTTTTCACGGCCTTCCTCAATTTATTTAAAATCTTGCCCTTGCCTCTAATCGTAATGTATTTGGGAGTAAAATTATTTTCCGTATCGATTCCTAACTTGCTTTTGGGTAAATCAATTATATGACCCATCGAGGCTTCAACTTTATAACCCTTACCTAAAAATTTGGAAATAGTTTTAGCCTTGGCCGGAGATTCAACAATAACCAGGGTGTCCCGCTCTTTCGTCTTGCCCACAGCATCACCTCCAACAACTGAACTAATTGATATATTTAAAATCTCCTGGTATAATATTTTTAAATTCAGGTATTTCGGCTGAGATAAGCTCTAATTTCTTTTGATCAGCCACTACCTCTTCCAGGATATCCCAAAGATCACTGGTAGCGGTAGAACCATAATAGCTGTTCTGGATAATCTTCATTATTAATGTTTCATTCTCTTTAGGTGTTAACAAATTCATTGCCAGCAACCGTCTGATCAACCCCTGCAGCTTTACGGGGAGGTAAAGCTTCTCACCTATAGTAAAAACCCGATTATAGAAGGTGGCTTCTTCCAGATCACTTAAAGGGATATTTTCTGCCTCTATTATATCCGTGGTATTATAAATTAATTCAAAGGCCTGGTCAATATCCTTAATATCATAACCTAGGTCCAGTAATTCCTGCACTACTTCTTCTTCCTCCATAATTAAGTCCTCATTATTCAACATCTTTTGAATAAGCAAGCTGATTATCTCTATAATATTAGTATTCATTTTACCTAATTCTCCCCTCTCCCCGGAAAAATAGCCATTATCTACACCTTTTATAACTAATATATTATTATAGAGGTTTTAAAAGATTTTGTAAACCCAAAAATGAATATTTTTTTCCTGCTTCACGGGAAACCAGTCCTTTTAATTCTAATTTTAGTAGGATGGTATTGACCTGAGAGGCCTTTTTTCCTGAAAGCTCTATAATCTTATTAATATGTAATTCCCCCTCTTCCTGTAATATCTCTATTAATTCTTGTTCTTCCCCGGTTAATTCTGGAAAGGTAAGTCTCCTCCCGCTCCTATCGCCTGCCGGGTTTTGGAAGAAAAATAATTCCTCCAGGATATCATCAATATTAGTAACCATCTTGGCCCCCTTTTTAATCAGGTCATTGGTGCCACGGCTCTGAGGCCTGTTGATATTACCGGGAACGGCAAAGAGCTCCCTTCCCTGTTCCAGGGCCAGCCCGGCGGTTATCAGTGAGCCGCTCCTGCTGGAGGCTTCAATAACAACCACTCCTAGGCTTAAACCGCTTATTATCCGGTTTCTCTGGGGAAAGTTTCCCGGCACAGGCTCTACTCCGGGCGGAAATTCACTTAAGACCATCCCCCTTTTTTGTATCTCATAAAATAACTCTTTATTTTCGGGTGGATAGATAATATCCAGACCTGAGCCGAGAACGGCAATTGTTCTTCCCTTTGCCTTTAAAGCCCCCAGGTGACCATGGGTATCAATCCCTCTGGCCATTCCACTGATTACAGTTATACCTCTAGAAGCCAATTCATAGGCAAGTTTTTCCGCTATTTTCCGACCATAACCGGTGGAACGTCTGGAACCAACAATCGCCACCGCGTTTTCACCTACAATGAAATTACCCTTATAAAATAATACAGGTGGTGGGTCATAAATATTCTTAAGTATTGCAGGGTAACTCTCATCAGCAAGGGTTATAAATTCTATCTCCTCCCTCTTTAGTCTTGTTAACAGCTTATCAATATTTATCCTCTGCCGCTGCTCCACTATCCCTTTAGCCAGCCCACCGATACCATGAACCCGGGCTAACTCCCTTTCGGAAGCCTGCCAGATAGAAAAGGGGTCGCCAAAATATTGGATCAGTTTACTGAGCCTGATAGGCCCTAACCCCTCTATCATACTCAAGGCCAGCCAGTAATACCGGTTATCCATAAAAATCACCTCCGCTTTCAATAAAATTAGTGCCTCACTACCCTTTGGCAATAACTGCAAATAGATGTTGGAAAGATGTTTGGAAACATCTATTTGTAGTTTTCCAAAAGGAATTTCCTATGGTGTTTAAATTAAGCCTGGTGGTCTTATCCGGTAACTCACCTTCAATCCCGGCCTGAGAAAGGTTATACCATGCTACGGCAATTATTAAAACCAGTAATTAAGGCATATAACCATTTTTTGCCCATTTCTATCCCTCCTTCAATTATACATTATTATACCCTGATTGTTACTGAAATCCATGCAATATATTATCTCGTATATTAATACCATATTTATTAAGGTCTTTATAGATTTTTAGAACCAGTTTTTATCTCCCTGTAAGCAATTACCTTCTCTTCATCCAGATTATAACCCTTGACAAAGACAAAATACCCGATGATACTAAAGATTACGGCCAGCGGTGACGTCAAGTAAATACCTGTCGGGTGCTCAAGACTGTAACCAAAGTAATGAAAGAGGATCGAGAGGGTTACCCAGGATGAAACCCCCATAATCATCTTGCTGATCAGGCCCTGGACACCGAAGAACATTGCCTCCCTCCTCTGCCCGGTTTTAGCCGCATCTTCATCGGTTATATCGGCAATAATGGCATTGGGAATGATAAAAATAGCACTTACTGGAATACCGGCCAGGGCAACAATCAGAAAACCATACCAGAGCTGATCAAAAAAGAGCCAGGGGCGACCGATAAAAAAAACCAGAGCAAGGTCAAGAGCAAAGAGAAGAATGGAGAGACTAAAAACCTTCTTTTTACCGTATATATGAGTAACCTTCAGAATTAAAGGTGAAGCAGCTATAGCTACAATAAAGGTCCCGCCCAGCAACAGACCCGATCCCTGCTCACTAACCCCCAATAAAACACTGCCGATATAGGGAACGGCAATGGTCAGCATATTAATCCCGAACCAGAGCAGGAGATTGGCAATCTGATAAAAAAGGTAATTCCTGTTCTGAAACAGCTGGTAAAAACTTTCCCAGAAACTTAGATCATTCTCCCTTCTCCGGTAGGGCTTTTCCCGGACTGTCAGCACAGGCAGATAAAAAAAGACAAGGGAGATAGCCCCCAGAATTAAACCCATTACCTTATAGCCAAACCGTTCAATTAAAATACCCGCACCAATCGAGGATAATAATAATCCGACAATATTAAAAATTGACTGGTAGGTAGAAATGGTTACCCGTTCATCAGGGTCAGGAGTTAACTCCGGTAACAGGGCCAGATAGGGGGCAACAACAACGGTAAAAAAGAAGAAAAAGGCACTCATAATGATAACCAGGTAATAAAAATTAAGCATACATACACCGTTGACAACAGGAAACCAGACCAGAATAAAGCTTAATACCAAAGGAAGGGCTCCGTATTTAATAAAGGGAATCCTTCTCCCCTTTTTATTGGTAGAATTATCGCTCCAGAAGGCAATCAGGGGGTCAGCAACCGCATCGACAATCCTTCCCAGAAGCAGGGCATAACCGACCAGAGCAACATTGACAAAGCCATCCTTTTCAGGTGGTGCATAGAAATAGGCATGCCAGGTGACCACGGTCTGAGTAGTTAAGGCTATAGCCAGATAAGCACCGGAATACATCAGATGTCCCTTCAGCTTCATCTCATTCACACCTTTTTCTAAAAATTAATTGAATACCATAGGAAATTCCTTTTTTGCAAACTACAAATAGATGTTTTCGATTGCAGAAACCTTCTTTTTTGTTAGAAATTCATTAACTAAAAACTCCGTGATGGCCTTTATTTGTAATCGAGCTAGTAAATAAATTCTAAATAAAATAGTAGGCCTGGGGAAAGTACTTCTCCCAGAGTTCCCGGGTGGAATCAAGGTTATCCTTTAATCCCACAAGGGCATTAAGATCTAATTCTGCAATAACCATTTCCTCTCTATCAAAGCTTTTGGCCTCGGCAATGATCCCATTCCTTCCGGAAGTAATCTCCAGCGGCCCGTAGATTCCCGACTGACCGGTGAATTGAAAACCAAGAAAGTTACCGACCATGGCACTCTTAATCCCGTAGACCTTACTCTCCTGAACCCTGCCCCAGATACCGCGCAAAGCCGTCCAGTAGTTATAATCGGGATCAGGGTTGGCAACCGCCTGACGGGTAAGTGAGTTCATTTTAGCTACAAAATCCAGAGATTTTTCATATAAGCTCATCTCTAACTGCATGGCTGCTACCTTGATCTTTGTATCGGAAACCGGAGCGGCTTTAGAAATATCTTTATTTGTTCTCTTAAGAAACCTCCTAATCCTGTTCGGATTTCCCCTCCAGAAAAGGTATTTTTTCAATAACCGGTTACGCCATTCTTCCCAGCCCATCACCATTCCTCCTTCTATCGATTGCCAGGTTTTCCAGGCCGCTCTTTTGATATAAAGAGGGATTGAAGAATTTTCTCAAAAGAAAACTCTTCTGCCAGTCCTGAAAAGTAATTTCTAACCTGCATCTCTCCACAATTCCGGTCCTGAACGCCATAAAATCTCACCCTCTCAAACTTTTATCTGTTTCCAGTATCCCTGCCTAAATCTCAAGTAAACATAACTTCCCCGCATAGTCCAGTCAACAACCATGGCCAGCCAGGCACCAACCAGTCCCCAGTTCAAGATATGAATAAACAGATAGGCCATCCCTAATCTGCCAATCCAGCTGGATACCGCCGTACTGTAGAAAACAGACCGGGTATCGCCTGCCCCTCTTAAGGCTCCGGCAAAGATAAACTGGGTCCCCATTTGTATCTGGGCAAAGGCCACAATTCTTAAGTTTCTCGCCCCGAGCCTGATAATCTGCGGGTCATCAGAGTATAACCTGATCAAAAACTCGGGAATCAAGAGAAAGATCAGAGCCATAAATCCCATAATTAAGGCTCCTATCTTCCAGGATTCATAGGCACTCTCCTCCGCCCTCTCCGGCTGTTCTGCGCCCAGGTTCTGTCCAACCAGGGTGGTGGCAGCAACCGCTATCCCGAAACCCGGCATGTAGGAGATGGATTCAGCATTAATGGCTATCTGGTGAGCAGCGTAGGCTACCGTTCCCAGTCCGGCAACAACCCTGACATATAAAATCTGCGCCGCCCTCATTACCAACTGTTCCATAGTAGCAGGTAGACCGATCTTTAAGACCCTTTTTATCAGAGGTAGATCCGGTTTGAAGAAATTCTTACGGACAATAGTAATAATAGCACTTTCCCTGAAAACATATACAAAAAGAATAAACCCTCCGATAGTGCGGGCAAGAGTAGTGGCAACAGCCGCTCCATCAAGACCTAACCTGGGGGCACCGAAATGACCGAAGATCAGGATATAGTTTCCGATTACATTTAAGACATTAACCAGTATATTTACCTTCATTGGGGTCCGGGTATCGCCCGCCCCCCTTAAAGCTGCTGAGATCATAAACCCCATAAACATAAAGAAGAGACCGGGTATCAACAGACGTAAGTAACTGGTTCCTAGAGGAATAACCTCAGTCTCGGCCCCTATCAAGGTAATAATATTTTCAGCAAAGATATAGTAAATCGCCAGAATAAAACCTGAGACTATAAAGGAGGCCAATAGTGACTGCTGTAATACCCTGCCAGCCTCTCCCTCTTCCCCTGCCCCAATAAAACGGGCTACTAAGGCTGTTGTTCCCACACTCAGAGAAGCCCCGAGGGCCTGAGCCAGTAACAGGGGTTGAATTGAAAGGCCGATGGCAGTGATTGCTGCCGGTCCCAGCCGGCCTACCATCATCATATCAACGATCTGGGTAATGGTTGCCAGCGATTGTTCTGCAATTACGGGCCAGGCCAGCTTTAAAATAATCTTTTTGGCTGATTCCTTTCTTGTAATCATTTCTCTTTTTAATTTCTGATTACTCTGCATCATAAATGTGGACAACCTGCCTTTCCGGGACAATTTCAACTTAATAAGTATAGCATATATAAGTCTGGAAAGGCAATAAGGTCTTTGATACATACCATATTATCTGCCATCTCCGGTTACCCTGTATCTGGCAACCCCCTTTTTTCTTGCCCCCAGTTCAAAGTGGAGCATGGCAATACCACAATCCAGACGTTTTGAATAAAGGTCTTTGTCGGGGTTATCAACAGATATAGTAACCCCTCCATCACTAAATCTGAACCTCCAGGGCTGTCTATTAACTGAGTATAATAATTGGTTTCCCCTCATTAAATTTTTCCTCTTTATGTTAAATTATATATGAATTAAGGATAATAAACAATACTTTAACAAAATTAGTTGCTATTTAATTATGATACACTAAAAAACAATAACATTTTCTATAATATTACATATATTATAGTATATAAAAATGGAGGGAGGTATTCTTTTGGGTACTTTTAAAAAAACATTCAAAATGTTTAATGTCGAGGCTGAAGAACAGGTTCAAGTATTTTTAGAAAGAACTGAAATGCTTAATTATAATGCAGTAGAATTATTAGATCCTGTTTTATCCGTTACTTTTGATAGAGTAATATTATTAAAGGATAAGGCTATAGTCCAGGGAAATATTTATAAAAATATAATCTACAAAGATGAAAATTTCTTCGTCCGGCATGAAATAGTAACTATTCCGGTTACAGCAACAGTAGAAATTCCGGGATTTAATCCTACAGTTACCGTTGGCAGGGCAAACAGGGCTGTTGTAACTAATAACGTAGTGGACATTGGTCCGGATAATCAAGGGAATACAAATGGTTTCGATATCCAGATATTTGTTAAACAACTCACCGCCTTCCAAAGACTAATTAACGCCAATGAAGTAGAAGAAAAAATAATACTGGACTTCATCCTGAAGATCTCCAAATTTGACCAAATCGATCTAGAAATACCGGCTCCACCCAGAGTATTTGAATTCAGGAATGTTATCGATCCGTAAATTCAATTTATTGGCTAAAGCCCCGGTTTAAACCGGGGCTTTATTACTCCTTACCAGCGGACCGGATCATATTCTCATAAAATATTATTGAATGTTAATAAATATACATTATCTTGATATCCTTGACATAACCTCTTTAATCCGGTATACTATTTTTGCAAAATAATAAAAATAATATTTGAGAAATTGCCTCATCTATTTTAGATGGGGTAGAGGCGCAAAGTCTGAAGAGTAGCTACAGAAACAGTGAACCTTTGTCTGTAGTGAAAGGCAGCTTTGCCGAAGTCTCTACTCGAGGGTTCATAGAGTAGAGGCTGGGCCTGTGCAAAATATGTACAGGACTGTCACTATGAACTTAACCCGGTTCATAGTGGAGTGCTATCTCATAAAAATAGGGAGGTGGTTTCAACTGGTGCATATGTCTTTTCACCCGGCGGAATCACGCCGGGTTATTTTTTGGCCCGGTAATTCTGCCGGATAATTAAGCTTAAATATGGCTAACATAAGTCTGATTAATTACCAGTCAATAATTTCTGCGCATATCTGTTTCCGCTTATTAATATTATGTATTAAAAACACTTAGGAGGTATTAATATGGAACACTACGGATTTTTATCATTGATTCCACCGATTCTGGCTATTGTTCTGGCCTGGTGGAGCAAAGAAGTTATCCTGTCACTATTTATTGGTGTCTTTGCCGGGGCGATGATTATTAACAATTTTAATCCAGTAGCCGGTTTTATTCATACCCTGGACAAGTATATGCTTTCTTCTTTAGCTGATCCATGGGATGCCGGTATTATTATCTTTCTGCTGGCTATGGGAGCGATGATCGGTATTATTAATAAAGCCGGTGGGGTAGTAGCCATCGGTGAATTTGTGGCCAAAAAGGCCAGATCGGTTAAAAATACCCAGTTTGCCACCTGGCTGATGGGAGTTCTAATCTTCTTTGATGATTATGCCAATACCCTGATTGTTGGTAATACCATGAGGCCGATCACCGATAAAATGAAGATCTCCAGGGAAAAATTATCATTTCTGGTTGACCTGACAGCTGCTGCCGTCTCCAGTATTATACCTATCTCTACCTGGATTGCCTTTGAGGTAGGGGTTATCAAAGATGGTTTCGATAAGATCGGTGTCGGGCTAAGTGCCTATACTACCTTTATTCAAACCATTCCCTACCGTTTTTACAGTATTTTTGCCCTGGTATTTGCTTTGATTCTTATCTTTACCATGCGCGACTTTGGCCCCATGTATAAAGCCGAGGTCCGGGCCCGTAAAACAGGTGAGGTGTTAAGAAAGGGTTCAACCCCCATGGTTTCAAAGGAATTAGATACAGTTGTAATACCGGAAGGCAAAAGTTTTAGTGTTACCGATGCTTTTTTACCCATTTTAGGGATTATTGTTATTACCCTCTTCGGCCTATGGTATAATGGTGGGGGAACCGCTGCTGATGTAGGCATCAGGGATGCCTTTGGAAATGCTGATGCGAGTGTGGTTCTTCTCTGGGCTTCCTTCGGGGGTATTTTGATAGCAGGTATTATTGCTCTATTCAAAGGTATTCTTTCAATCGCCGAAATAATGGAGGCTATAATCGACGGAGCAAAATCAATGTTCATCGCCAGTACCATTCTCTTAATGGCCTGGTCAATCGGTGGTATTACTGATGACCTGGGAACGGCTAATTACCTGGTCGGTATCCTGGGTGATACCATCCCTGCCTTTATAGTTCCAATGCTACTTTTTATTATCTCGGCCTTTATTGCCTTTACCATTGGCAGTTCCTGGGGAACCGTATCCATTGTTATGCCACTAGCCATTCCTCTGGGTCATGCCATCGGGGTTCCTTTATTACCGACTATTGCTGCCGTTCTAACCGCTGCCGTAATGGGTGATCACTGCTCACCGATCTCAGATACGACAATTATGTCTTCGACTTCGTCAGCAGTTGACCATATCGATCATGTCAGTACTCAGTTGCCCTATGCCTTAATAACAGGAGTTGTGGCCGCAATTATCGGTTTCCTCCCGGCTGGTTTGGGGATTTCAGCCTATATCCTCCTGCCTCTAGGCTTTATCGTTCTCTATCTGCTGGTAAGGTTTTTCGGTAAGAGTGTTGATGAAGCTGACCTGGTAAATGTATCTTTAGAAGAGATCGGTCTAAAATATTGATATACAGATAATTAATGGTGCCGGGATAGAAAGTTTCCTGGCACCATTACCTTTATCCATCAATAGAATAATCAGAGAAACTGGAACAAAACTTTTACCCTTTTTAGCTTAAATAAATGTATATTTCAAAAGCATATATTATTAAAATCGAGTTAAGTATCATAAATATAGTTTTTCCAAATAAGAGAGGTATCTAGCAAATATTTTTACATATTCCCTGACATTTTCCTTTACCGGATGGAATCTCCCTTTAACAACAAACCCCTCCTTTATCTCATCATAATCATCTATCCATCCCAGAGCTCTGAAGGCTATCAGGGCAGCACCCAGAGAGGGGGCACCTGCCTTTAATTCCAGGATATTTATGTCTAGATTAAGGATATCTGCTAATATCTGTGGCCAGATATTACTTCTACTGCCCCCACCGATCATATTTATCTGGCGGGGGTGTTCTTCTTCCCCCAGCATTTCTCTGAGGTTATGCTTTAGGGAAAAGCCTACCCCTTCTAAAACCGCCCGTAACATCTCATATCTGCCGCTTTTCGTACCAAGACCGATAAAGCCACCATTATTCTCCTTTATCTTTACGGGGCTACGCTCACCGCTCAAAAAGGGGAAAAATAATATCCCCTCACTACCGGCAGGAATACTACTAATTCTCTCCTCTACCCTACGATATTCTTCCGCCGGGATTTGAGCCATTTTCTCACCAGCGGCCAGGATCTTTAAGAGATACCAGTCATAGGTTTTGCCGGCATTAAGGATTGCTCCAGCAAGAATATACCCATTCCCATCAACATTACTCAGGGAGAAGATATTTTTATTTGCAGAAACACTTCCTGCCGGTGTGGCTAACCAGCCTGTCGTACCCAGATAACAGTAGATATCGCCTTCTTTCAGAGCCCCGGCTCCTAGGGTTGAGGCACCGAGATCCCCGGCACCGTTGATGACCGGGATACCTGCAGGCAGATTAAGTTCTGCCGCTGCCCTATCGCTCAAACTACCTGCCATACTACTGGCCTTTTGCAAGTGGGGTAGAAAGCTCCGGTCAAGATTTAACTCTTCAAGCAAATAAGTATTCCACTCACCCCGGATGATATCCAAAAAACCGGTTGTCGCGGCATTGGTATAATCAGTAATATTATTACCCGTCAGGCGAAAATTAAGAAAATCCTTGGCTCCGGTAATCAAATAACTGTGTTTAGAAAAGAGATCAGCCCTGTTCTCTCTTAAATATAGATATTTATTAATAGACATCAGAGGATCAAAATTGTTTCCGGTTATCCTTTCCAGATAATCCTTCCCGAATAGCTCCTTTAACAGTTCACACTCCTTTTCTGCCCTGCCATCAGAATAAAGCAGAACCTCGGTTAGAGGTTCTCCCCGGACGTCCAATAATAAACAATCCTCCATCTGGCCTGTGGAAGAAATAGCTGCAATTTTCTTCCGGTTTATCTTATCATCATTTTTAAGCCTCATACATAAGGTTTTAATCCCTTCCCACCAATCCTCAGCTTTTTGTACCTGGTGACCATCCCGTTCATAGGTTTTGAGGGGATAATCATCTGTATAGATAGCATTTATATTTCTGTCAAAGATAACCATTTTAATTGCTGTTGTCCCCAGGTCAAAGGTTAAGATATATTCTCTCTGCATTATTAGGCAAATCACCTTCCCTCTACTTTTATTCCCTGAAAGACCAGAGCGGCTATAATAATTGCCCCGGTCAGCATGTCCTGAAAATAACTGGCTACCCCCAGCAGGGTCAGACCATTTTCCAGAACCCCCATTATTAAAACCCCGACAAAGGTCCCCGGGATATTGGGTTTTCCCTCTTTAAAAAGAGTCATTCCGAGAAAAACAGTGGCATAGGATTTTAAAAGATAGGCACCACCCGCTGTCGGATGGGCGGAACCGAGTTTAGAGGCAAGGATTATCCCTGTTAAAGCCGCCAATCCGCTGGACAGACCGAAGGCAATCTGCTTATTCTTCTCGATTTTAATCCCTGAATATCTACTCGCCTTTTCATTCCCCCCGATTGCATAAAGGTGTCTCCCCAGCATCGTTTCATTAAAAAGGTACCAGAAGATAATAAAAATAATGACCATAATTAATGTAGAGATGGGTAGCCCCAATATCTCCCCCTGACCCCAGATAAGAAATTGATCCGGTATACCGGAAAAGATGATTGTCCCCTTGGAATACCAGAAGGTTATTCCACCCAGCAGTGTTCCGCTGGAGAGGGTGGTGATAAAGGATAGGATATTTAAATTAGCGACAAAAAAACCATTTAAAATACCGAAAAGGAAACTCATAAACAGTACCAGGGGAATAACCAGGTACATGGAATAACCCGTAACCAGGAGACCGGCCGTAATGACCCCGGCAAAACTAGCTACATTGGCCAGGGAAAGGTCAAACTCACCGATAACCATTACCATGGTAGCGCCGGTAGCAATAACTGCCAGTAGGGAGACCTGTTCCAAGATATTGGAAAAATTTCTTAAGGTAGGGAATACTCCGGGTTTGAGAAATGAAAAGGTAATTATTATCAATATTAATCCCATAAAGGTCCCGTACTTCCTTAATATCTCCTGCATAATTAAACCCCCTCATAACTCAGCTGAAGGATATTTTTTTCACTTATCTCATCACCGCTTAAAATACCTCTAATTCTACCTTTACTCATAACTGCAACCCTGTCTGAGATCCTGATAATCTCGGACAGGTCGGATGATATAACTATAACACCCCCATCTCTGCTTAAATCATCAATAAGACGATAAATCTCCTTCCTGGCCCCGACATCAATCCCGGTTGTAGGTTCATCAAAGATAAAGACCGTTCTATCCTTGAGCAGCCACTTGCCGATAACCACCTTCTGCTGATTTCCACCACTTAAGTACTTAACCCGGATAACCGGTGAAGGTGTTTTAATATCCAGTTCATCAACCAGTCCCCGGGTAGCCTTTCTCTCCTTGCCTTTATCGATCTTATTAAGCAAAGGGAATCTTAAAAATTGGCCAAGATTTGGCAGGGAGAGATTCTCACTGACTGTCATGTCTAGCACCAGTCCCTCTTCCCTGCGGTCTTCGGGTATTAAAATCAGACCATTTTCGATCATTGCTGCTGGATTAGGTCGCTCAATTCTCCGGCCTTTAAGGATTATCTCACCCTGCTCAATTTCTTCCAGCCCGAAGATTGCCTTCATCGTGTCCGTCCTCCCGGCACCGGTGAGACCGTAAAAACCTAACACCTCACCGGAATTAAGCGTAAAACTTATATTCTCAAATCCCCTTCCCTTAAGATTCTTTACCTCAAGGATTACCCCATGGGAACTCTTACTTTTAGCCCTAGCTAATATTTTAGCCTTAGCTGGATTTTTAGCTTCATTGGTATGACGGTTAAAGGCCTTTCCTTCTGTCATTAAATTTATTAGTTCCTCCTTATCAATCTCATTAATACTTTTATCAGCAACCTTTCTGCCGTCTTTAAGGACCGTAACCGAGTCAGCAATTGCAAAAATCTCCTCCAGACGATGAGAAATATAGATAATACCTATTCCTCTCTCTTTAATCTCTTCCAGATTCCTGAAAAGCTCCCTTACCTCTTTATCTGTAAGGGCTGCGGTCGGTTCATCAAGGACCAGGAGTTTCGTTTCCATCATAAAGGCCTTGAGAATAGCTACCAGCCACTTATCGGGTGTCGATAACCTGGAAACGGGAGAATAAATATCCAGCGTAAAGTTGAAATGCCCCATCAACTCTTTCACCCTTTTCTGCATCCTGTCTCTGGCAAAACGAAACCCCCTTCTGGGATAGCCAAATCCGAGCCAGATATTCTCAACAGCATTAAAATAGGGGACCAGATTAAGATCCTGGTGGATAAAGGCAAGGCCTGCTTCCCTCGCCTGGTGGGGGGAATTCAAATTTAACCTCTCACCATTAAAATAGATCTCCCCCCTATCTGCCTGATAAATTCCGGCCAGGATCTTGATCAAGGTGGATTTACCAGCCCCGTTCTCACCTACCAGAGCTTTAATCTCCCCTCTATTCAGGGTAAAATCTACCCCGGAAAGGGCCCTGACTCCGGGAAAGGTTTTATCTATCTGCTCCATCCTTAAGAGTGTATCAGCCATTCGGTCACTACCTCCCTTTCCACAAAACAAAGCAACCAGGTCAGAAACAGGTTAGCTATATCTAAATAGCTAACCTGTCTTCAATCACTAAAACCTGAAAAATTAATGTCTCACTATCGTTCGGTAACCTAATATACTTTAATAGTAACTGCAATTAAAAATTACGACATCGCTCAATGCGCAAGTGTCTAAACCATCATTGCGTAATTTAATTATTTAAATACTTATCCACATTATCCCTGGTAATTAATACACTGGGAGCATAAATTATCCTGTCAGTTACCTCTTTACCAGCAAAAACCTTTTTTATCTGGTCAACCAGGATTTTACCCATCGCTTCAAAATCCTGTTTAACGGTAGCTATGATGGGAGAACCCTTTTTAATCATCTCCAGGGCCTGGGATGTACCGTCTATGCCTACAACAACAATCTTATCTTCCAGCCCTGCCTGTTGAATGGCCAGGGCAGCCCCGATTGCCGGTTCATCCCAGGCGGCCCAGACCGCATCAATATCGGGATTAGCTAATAAAATCGACTGCATGGCCTTCCGGGCATCTTCAATCGGACCGGGCACCTGGACAAAGTGTTCCGCTACTACCTCAATATCATCCCTGGAAGCGGCGATAGCATCAAAAACCACTTCCCGTTTATAGACCCCAGGATGAGCGGAATGATATAATTTAACTACCTTTCCCTGTTTAATTTTATTGAAAAGATATGAGGTATTTTGGGCGGCCAGAACGTAATTATTTGAGGTTACATTACACTCTATCCCCGGGATATAACCGGCATCTCCGCCAAACACCGGTATACCGGCTTCATTGGCCATTTTGATCTGTTTTTTTAGCTGGTTAGGGTCACCCATTCCCATAACAATAGCATCTACACCCTGAGCGATAACATCTTCATAGCGGTTAGCCAGGGCATTAAAGTCTCCCTTAGTATCAATTACCGTAACATGCCAGCCATTGGCCTCTGCCTCAGCCTTAAAGGACTGAATCATTTTATTGGTGGTTACCGATGCCAGATAGGGTGTTAAAACCGCTATCTCCTTAGTTGCTGCTAAGCCTGCCACCGATACTGTAGAAATAAGAGATAAAACCATTATTAAAATTAACATCTTCTTCAATTTAATCACTCCCTGATTCTTTTTTTTTTAATAAAAGTAATTAGAATACATAACACTCCCATTAGATGAACAAATTGGCCTCATTATAGTTCGGCAATAACTGCAAATAGATGTTGGAGAGATGTTTGGAAATTTTTATAACTATAAAGCTGCCTTAAGGCTTTTAATAAAGGAAGCCACTTCTGTTAACATCTGCTCGGGATTATCGTTATACCGGGCAATTATCTTGATTAAGGCACTGCCGATAATTACCCCGTCAACAAATTCTCTCACCTCCCTTACCTTATCCGGCCCATCTATCCCAAAACCCAGGGCGAGGGGAATATTTGCATACTGCCGAACCCTTTCTAAGTAACTCTTGATCTCCTGCAGAGGACCCTTCCTGTCCCCGGTAACCCCCAAGAGAGATACACAGTAAAGAAAACCACTGCTCCTTTTGGCGATCTCCTTTAACCTGCACTCGGAGGTAACCGGTGTAGTCATTAATATACCCACAAGACCCTTACATTTAAGTCTCTGATAAAAGTCCTCATCTTGGTCAAAAGGCAGGTCAGGAAGAATTACTCCGGATAACCCGACCTTGATTGCATCCTCTATAAAGCGCTCTTTTCCATACTGTAAAATACAATTATAATAGCCCATCAGGAGAAGCGGACTCTTTAAATGGCCTTTAAGTCTAAGTAGCATCTCCATTATCCCCGCCAGGGTTGTTCCGCTTTTTAAGGCCCTCTGGCCAGCAGCCTGGATAACCGGCCCATCGGCTAAAGGATCGGAATATGGAACACCAACCTCAATTATATCTGCCCCTGACTTATCCAGGGTAAGTAGGAGTTCTTCGGTTGTTTTAAGGTCCGGATCCCCGGCCGTAATATACGGTATTAATGCCTTTCTATCGCTGAAAACCTGCTCAACCCTGTTCAATAGACTCATCTCCTTTATATTTAAGTACTGAATTTACATCCTTATCACCGCGCCCGGATAGATTGATAACTACTACTTCTTCCTTAGAGAGTTCTGGTACCAATTTTAAGGCATAGGCCAGGGCATGAGAGCTTTCCAGGGCGGGGATAATCCCCTCAATTTTGGTCAGCAGTTCAAAGGCAGCCACGGCTTCCTCATCAGTTACCGACTGGTAATCAACCCGTTTGATCTCATGGAGGTAACTGTGCTCGGGACCGACCCCGGGGTAATCCAGACCAGCTGAGATTGAGTGAGCCTCCAGGATCTGCCCATCCTCATCCTGCAGCAAATAGGATTTGCTTCCGTGAAGTGTGCCGATTTTACCCTGAGTGAGGGTAGCCGCATGTTTACCCATATTGATACCCCTGCCTGCTGCCTCAACACCGATTAATTTTACTTCCTTATCTTCAAGCAAGGGGTAGAAGATACCCATGGCATTACTTCCGCCACCAACACAGGCAATAACATAGTCTGGCAGCCGCCCCTCCTTTTCCCTGATCTGGACCTTCATTTCATCGCCGATAATTCTCTGAAAATCCCGGACGATAGTCGGGTAGGGATGGGGACCAACCACCGAACCAATAATATAGTGGGTATCTTCCACATTGGTAACCCAGTCCCTGATGGCTTCATTGGTTGCATCTTTCAGGGTCTGGCTTCCTGAATATACCGGAATCACCTCTGCGCCCAGCAGTTTCATTTTAAAAACATTTAAGGCCTGACGCTCGATATCCTTTGCCCCCATATAGACACAGCATTTTAATCCAAATTTAGCAGCCGCTGTAGCGGTGGCAACACCATGCTGTCCTGCTCCGGTTTCAGCAATAATTCTCTTCTTTCCCATCTTAACCGCCAGCAAAATCTGCCCCAGAGTATTATTAATCTTGTGGGCCCCGGTATGATTCAGGTCCTCCCTTTTTAGATAAACCCTGGCCCCATCCAGGTAGGAAGTCAACTGGTCGGCAAAATAAAGAGGGGTAGGCCGTCCGCTATATTCCTTTAGTAGCTGGTCAAGTTCGGCTTTAAAATCCGGATCTGTACTTAAATTTGTATAAACCTCCTCCAGTTCCTCTAAAGCTGGTATTAAAGTCTCCGGAACAAAACGACCGCCAAACTCACCGAAATACCCCCTCTTTTTAGCAGAAAAAATATTATCCATTTTTTCAGCTCCTAAAGAACTCTCAGTTAAATTGATATAACTCTCCATCATCCGGTCTCCTTTCCGTAGTTTAATTGAAACTCCCTTATTTCCCTGATAGCTTTATTAAGTAAATCCGGATCTTTAACTCCGGGTGAGCTCTCAACCTTACTGTTCAAATCTATCCCGGCCATCTTTATCCGCTTTAGAGCAGTCCCTATATTTTCTGGACCCAACCCACCGGCCAGAATGAAGGGCTTATTGATCTTTAGTCCCTTAAGCAGTTCCCAGTCAAAGGAGAGGCCGGTTCCCCCCTTTTTACTACTGCTTTTACTATCAAAGAGAAAATAATCTGCAGCATCATACTTCTTAAGCAGGGTAAAATCATCCCGGGAAGAGATACTGAAAGCCTTAATAGTCTTTAAAGGGGTTCCGGCAATTACTTCCGGTTCCTCTTCTCCATGAAACTGGATATAATCGAAAAGGCCGCTAGTAATTATCTCTTTTAGTTCCCTTTTATCAGGATTAACCACTACAGCAACCCTCTGGATAAAGGGGGGAAGATCGACGGTTAAAACCCTTACATCAGCCAGGCTGACCTGTCTGGGGCTTGGGGCCAGGATAAACCCCAGGGCATTAACCCCCAGCCGGCAAGCAAGCATTATATCCTCCCTTCGGGTTAACCCACAAAGTTTTATCTGCATGGAAGTTACCTCCCCCTGTTTGGAACAAATTGCCTTCACAAAACCTTCAACAATGTATGACCTAAGTACCTCTTCAGGTTATTTACAGGAAAAAAGCTCTTTAATCTTTGCTACCGGGTCTTCGGCTCTCATCAGGGATTCACCGATTAAAACCCCGTTAATCCCCAGTTTTTTCAAGTATTCAATGTCGTTCCGTGTCTTGATACCGCTCTCTGAGACAAGGTAATATTTATCTTTAAGGTTCATCCTGACCAGTTCATTGACGATTCTCTCCGTCGTTGAGAGCTCTACCGTAAAATCCTGTAGATCCCGGTTATTAATCCCGATAATCCGGGCTCCGCTCGTCAGGGCCTTTTTTAAATCATTAAGATTATGAACTTCTACCAGAGCCTCCATCCCCAGAGAGTGGGCAGTATCAAGTAGGTTCCGCAACTTAACTTCCTCCAGAATGGCAGCAATCAGTAAGATAACATCTGCCCCAAGAAAGAAACTCTCATATACCTGAAGGGAATCGATAATAAAGTCCTTTCTTAAAATGGGAAGCCGGGTTTTCTTCCTCAATCTCCGTAAAATCTCTTTACTCCCCTGAAAAAATTTCTTATCTGTTAGGATGGAGATGGCATCAGTCCCCCCTTTTAAATAAGCCTTTAGCTGCAATACGGGATCAAAGTCCGGTTTGATAATCCCCTTACTAGGTGAAGCCTTCTTGATTTCGGCAATTAAGGTTATAGTTTCCTCTGTAAGTTTTGATATTAAAGAATTGCGGGGTTTCTTTATCTGTTCGACCTCAATCTTTTTCTCCGCTACTATCTTATCTAAAATCATAAAGACTAAACCGCATCTTTAATCAAGATGGTAAGCGGTTTCTCCTCCCTTCTGCACCCATTTCCTTGATGAATTACCCACCTAATATGCTTTAGATTTTGACCTGGAGAAAGTTTATGCCGATAATCCCCGGGAATTAGTAAATTCAATCAGCTCGGTTAACTTTTGATAGGCCTTCCCGCTATCAATTATTTCTGCGGCAAGGCCGACACCCTCCTGCCAGTTCTCTACCAGCCCGGTAACAATAAAGGCTGCCGCCGCATTAAAGAGAACCACATCCCTTTTCGGGCCCGCTTTACCCCTTAAAATATCCAGGATAATCTCTTTATTCTCCTCAGGGGTTCCGCCAGTTAGCTCCTTGAGCCCGGCCCTCGGCAGATTGGCTTCCTCGGGGTAGACAACCAGCTCTTCAATCTTCCCATCATGTAAATAGGCTACATAATTGGCCCCGGTTAGGGAGAATTCATCAACTCTACCATCACCGTTTACAACCATAGCCCCGCTAACCCCCAGGTTTTTTAGTACCTTGGTCAGAGGGAAAACCAGTGAAGTGTCGTAGACTCCCAGTACTTGATAGTTGGCACCGGCCGGATTTGTTAGTGGTCCGAGAACATTAAAGATAGTTCTTAATCCCAGTTCTCTTCTCGGTTTTATGGCATATTTCATTGCCTGATGAAACTGGGGGGCAAAGAGAAACCCGAGATTGATCTCCTCAACACAGGCTTCCACCTCACCGGGTGAAAGGGCCAGATTGACACCAAGAGCCTCCAGCACATCAGCACTACCGCTCTTGCTTGAGACCGAACGGTTTCCGTGTTTGGCAACTGATAAACCGGCCCCGGCTAAAACAAAAGCTACGGTAGTTGAGATATTAAAGGTGCCACTACCATCACCACCGGTTCCGCAGGTATCGACGAGCTTATCTGTCCGGCCTTTAATACTAACTGCCTTCTCCCGCATTACTCGCGCTGCTCCGGTTATTTCACCGATGGTCTCCCCCTTCATCCTTAACGCCACCAGCAGACCGGCAATCTGGCTGTCCGTTGCCTTCCCTTCCATTATCGTCCTCATTACCTTCTCCATCTCCGGGATAGTTAAATCCCTTCCTGAAATAACCTTTTCCAGATAAGAATTCAGCATCTTTCATTCCCCCTTCATTGAAAAAAAACCAGACCCATGTTTATGCATAAGCCTGGTTAATAAGTTAAGTAGATAAAATTGGCTTCCGACTTTAAGAAAAAAAATTACTAATAACCAAAATCATAAAAAAAACCAGACTCACATTTTTATTGATGAAAAACATAAGCCTGGTTATAAGATGCGAATTAAGTACACACTCATCTCATCTTTTCTTCCTCAACTAAACTAACTAACCTCGGCTCATCTAATTATTCAATTTTTAAACATCATATCGTATTAATATAGATTTGTCAACCCCTTAATAAATTTTAACTACCTTTTTTATAGAAAATCTTCTCACCCCTGTGCTTAATTTCCGCCACCTTCACAGACGAATCCTTTAATTTTCCGGCAAATTGACCGGTAATCTGAAAATTATCTGCAAAGTGAATTGGTACAAGTAAAGACGGCTTAATCTCCCGGGCGAAATACTCCCCGGCAAGGTAATAATACTCCTCTAACCTGGGATCGACAGGGATAAAGGCTATATCTATCTTTTCTCCCCTGATCTTTTCTATCTCCCTTTTAAAGTCTGCCTCCTCCTTTTTCAGCTCCACTTCAGAAAAGCTTTTCCAGTGCCACCAGTTCAAATCCCCGGCATGGAAGATCGCCAGGTCATTCAACCGGACCAGAAAGGAGACACCCCTATCAGTCGAACCAAAGGTTTGAATATCTAAATCATCTATCCTCAGCTCTTCATCCTGGTCAAGGAAATAATATAAACCCCGATCAGGTAACTTCATGTTAATATCAGCACTAAGGATATATTTTATGTCAGGGTTGGCCCTCTGCCATTCAAAGATAACCGGGTTAAAATGATCTCCGTGGCTATGGGAAACAAAAACACAAACCGCATCCCTGTCCTTGAAATCCTTAGCCGAAAGGACACCGCCAGAAATATCTCTTTTCCGCCCGGCTGGCTTATCCAAATAATAGTCAAAGACCAGAAAATACCTTTCTACCTCAATGGCAACCCCGCTATGGTAGAGATGAAAAATGCTTGCCTTTACCTTGCCCATAGAATCACCTCTGTAAATTAGTCCCCGGTCAGCTGCTTAAACACTTCCTTTAAAGAGGCTTCCTGAGAATGAATGTCCAGCACATTAAAATTCTCCCTGATTTTATCTAACTTTCGCCCCGCGTCCTGTGTATCTAATGATAACCTGATTGTTAAGGTATTACTATCTCGATAAATCCGGTCTTCCGCAGATAAAATACCTTTTAATTTCATCTCCTCCTTTTCCACAGGAGATTCAATCCTTATTTCCAGAAAGGGCTGGCCGTACTTGCGTTTTAAAACACCCGGTTTATCTATCGCTGCTATTTTCCCTCTGGAGATAAAGGCAACCCTGTCACAAAGCTCATCGGCCTCTTCAAGATAATGGGTGGTTAAAAAGACCGTCTTTCCGGCCCTTTTAAAATCTTTAATAGCCTCCCGGATAACCTCGGCAGAGCGGGGATCAAGTCCGCTGGTTGGTTCATCCAGGATAAGCAGATCGGGCTCATGTAAAAGAGCGCGGCAGATTAAAAGACGCCGTTTCATCCCCTTTGAGTAATTTTTAACCGGTCTGGAAGCTGCTTCTGCAAGCCCGTATCTTTCTAATAATAGATCAACCCTCTCCTCTTTGACCCGGTACATCCTGGCAAAAAAATCAAGGTTTTCTTTGCCGGAAAGCCTCTGATATAGATTATTTTCTTCGAAAACAACACCAATATGTTGATATATTTTGTCCCTAATAGTTTGCCCAAAGATTTTACATATACCCGAAGTTGGTCTGCTCAAACCCGTTAAGATACGGATGGTGGTCGTCTTACCTGCCCCGTTAGGACCTAAAAAGCCGAAGACCTCTCCTGCCTCAACGGCAAAAGACAGCTCCCTGATAGCTGTAAAATCACCGTATTTTTTCGTTAAATCCTTAATGATAATTGGCTTGACAGTTGACATATATTCTTTCCTCAATTCAGGATTATGTATTCATTGCCTTTTTAATCTTTATTAAGGCAAAGCCTAAGATAATCATGGAAAAAATAAGTAGTATAACCAGATTAAACCAGATATCTTTAAATCCACCCTGATAGATTAAAACCCTCTCCAAACCCTGCTGCAGGTAATAAGTGGGAAAAAGCTGAGCCAGTTGCCGGGTAAAAGCCGACAGGTCTTTTATCAGTACCGGAAAGAGAAACGGGAAATAGATAACCGTTCCAATGGAACGGGCGGAAGACTGTGATTCAGTTATCACTCCTATTAATAAACCGAGGGCGGTAAAACCTAGAGAACCGGTAATAACAATCAGTAATAGGGATAATACCCCGGAGGGGCCAATCTCTAAAACCCCTTTCAGTAAACCCATGATTAAAACAGTAAGTACTGTAAAGATAATTCCAAAAATACCCTTGCCAATTAAAACCTCTACCATACTGGCCGGTGAAACAAGTAAGGCATCAAGGGTCCTATTATCCTTTTCTTCAGCCAGGTTGCCGGAAATAACTAAAACCCCGATCATTGTCATTGTTACTGTAATCCAGACCGGCAAAAAGGAAAATTCTACTCTAGAGTTTTCTACCAGGACCACCTGCAGGTTAAAAGCTGGTTCAATCTTTAAATAGACCCGGATAAGATTTTGTAATGTATCCTTAAGCACCAGAGAATTGACGGGGTTTTGCCTGTCCAGGTAAAGAAGAAACATGTTCTTCCCATTACCCTTTTTAACTATCAGACCATCAATCAGGCCGTTTTCCATTGCTTTTTTGCCTTGATTAATATCACTATACTTAAATATTTGCAAATTACCTGCTGTCCCTGAAATAAACTCTGCCAGATTACCGGTTTCACCCTCGATTATACCGATATTGAAGGTTTTATCAAGTTGAGAATTATCAATGAGCGAAAAAAGTAAGGAAGCGGCCAGAGGTAGAATAACAACAATCAGGATGGTTTTATTTTTTAATGATTCCTTTAAATCTTTAATGATAATAGAACGAATTCTAGCAAGCTTGTGCATATTTGTACCATCCTTACATTTCCAGGAACAAATTGGCGAACTTCGTGGTCACAGGTCATAGTCTAACGAATATTCTTGGTTGGTTTTTTTAAAGAATCCCCCTATAAAGGGGGATTCTAGAATATTTATTAAAACCATCATTTTCCGTTATATGTCACTTCTGGAAGGCTATCAAATTTTGGATAAATCATTGACCATATTTATTGAGCAACAACGTTATTTAAAAAATAAATTACACCCCAGATAACAACAACCAAACCAATTAGCTCAAGCACCAAAATACCTCCCTTCATAAATTTAATTGAAACTCTTTTTCCATCCCTATGTAATTTATGTTTATATCTAAGGTAAAAGATAAAAATTCTCTATAAATACTTTTTCTATATTATTAATTAAAATCCTGCAATCGCCGTAAAAATTTTTCCTTACAATTTTTGTTATTACTATACCCATCTATTATTCTTTTTCTTTAAAAAACATTCCGATAGTCAACTTAACATCCGGTCCAGGCTGCGATACTGGATGGCCTCGGCTAGATGAAAACTCTTAATCATCTCACTCTTATCCAGATCTGCTATAGTCCGGGCCAGTCTTAAAATCCGGTCATAGCCCCGGGCACTTAAACCCAGGCTTTCAATAGCCTTTTCCAGCAAGAACATTCCCTCATTATCTACCCGGCAGTACATTCTAAGGGCCTTACCTCTTAACTCGGAATTATAATTAAACTCCTCTCTCCGGTAACGCTCCAATTGTAGCTGGTGAGCAGCTATTACCCGTTTTCTAATCTCGAGAGAGCTCTCACCCCTTGTATCACCGGAGGTAATCTCTTCAACGTTCAGTCCGGGAACCTCAATATGGATATCGATTCGATCCAGGAGTGGTCCTGAAACCTTGCCACGATAACGGTTTATCTGGGGAACGGTACAGTTGCATTCATGGCGGTCATCCCCGTAATACCCGCACGGACAGGGGTTCATGGCAGCGACCAGCATAAATCTCGCCGGAAAGGTAACGCTCATTTCCACCCGGGCAATATTAACCTCTCCGTCTTCCAGGGGTTGCCTTAATAGTTCTAAAACCTCCCGCTTATATTCGGGAAGTTCATCCAGAAAAAGAGTTCCATGATGGGCAAGACTAACCTCTCCCGGTTCTGGAATACGGCCACCACCGATTAAACCTGCGGAAGAAATAGAATGATGGGGGGTTCGGAAGGGGCGCTGGCGGATCAAGCCACTTCCTGCATCTATCAATCCCAGAGTACTATAAATCTTGGTCAACTCCAGGGCTTCCTCATCAGTCAGTGGTGGCAGGATGGTTCTGAGCCTCTTCGCCAGCATAGTCTTTCCCGAACCTGGAGGTCCGATCATAATAATATTATGCTTTCCGGCTGCAGCAACTTCCAGAGCTCTTTTAGCCTCCTGCTGTCCCTTGACATCTGCAAAATCTACTTTGTAATCTTTAACCGCTGACTCTATTGTTGCTGCCAGGGGTAATCTATCTTCTTTAAGTTTCTTTCCCCGGATAAAGAATTCCAGAACGTCACTTAAGTTTCTAACTGCAGCTACCTCAATTCCCTCAACTAAAAGAGCTTCATTGTAATTAACCTCAGGGATAACCAATCCCCTGATCCCCTCCTCCCTGGCCCGTAAAGCCATGGGAAGAATACCCTTAACCTTCCGAACCTCGCCGGTAAGGGATAGCTCTCCTGCCAGGAGATAATTAGTTAATCTCTTTTCAGGAATTAAACCCTGAGCAGCCAGAATGCCAACAGCTATAGCCAGATCAAATTGGGGGCCAATCTTTTTGATATCAGCTGGAGCGAGATTAATGGTAATCCGCTGAATGGGAAAATCAAAACCGGAGTTTTTAATTGCTGCTCTAACCCGTTCCCTGGACTCCCTGACAGCCGTATCCGGTAACCCTACTATATCAAAGGAGGGTAAGCCCCTGGTTATATCAACCTCGACCTGGACCAGCATCCCCTCTATTCCCACTATAGTTGCACTTATAACCTTAGCTACCATAGTTATACTCCTCTCCAACTACTTATTACCTTTACAAAGCTAGAAAACATTCTCAAAATGGCGTAACCGGCCCTTTCCGTTTTCCCTGTCCACACAAATAGCAATAACATCAAACCTGATCTTCAACTTACTATAATTGTTTTCTGCGAGATAAATACTGGCAATCCGCCTTATCTTCTGCTGCTTTCTAAAATCCACCGCCTCCTGGGGTGTGCCAAAATTTTTGCTTTTTCTGGTCTTGACCTCAACAAAGACGAGGTATTCCCCATCACTGACTATCAGATCGATCTCTCCCAGAAAAGAACGGAAATTGGTCTCAATAATCTCGTAATGATTAGCTTTCAGGTACTCTAAGGCCTTTCTTTCTCCCCATTCTCCAAGTTCCCGCCTGTTCATCAATTTTCAGATCCCTTCTGCCAATTATTACCTGAAATTATTAATATATATTATAATTCGCTATTAAAGCAATATATCCTGCTTTCTTTAATTAAATTAATGCTGCACTCTGTTCGGCAACTTGCTTTACCTTCAAACAACTGCAAATAGATGTTAGAGAGATGTTTGGAAATTTTTTGTAAAAAGATTTGATCAGCCTGAATAACGAATTAAAAAAAGCAATGTCCTGCTATAAAGCTGAACATTGCTTATCTAAGAATAAAATTAATGCCTAAAATGTCTCCTTCCCGTAAAAACCATGGCAATTCCATGCTCATTGGCAGCCTCTATCACCTGCTGGTCCCTGACCGAACCGCCCGGCTGAATTATCGCCTTAATTCCCTTCCGGGCTGCCTCCTCAATAGCATCAGGAAAGGGGAAGAAAGCATCTGAGGCAACTACTCCACCTTGCTGGCGCCCCTCGGCTTTGCGTCCAGCGATAATCATCGCATCAACCCGGCTCATCTGGCCGGCCCCAACACCGACGATCATCTCGTCTTTGGCCATGACAATAGCATTAGATTTGACATGCTTGACTACCTTCCAACTGAATAGCAGATCTCTCATCTGTTCTTCAGTCGGTTTAACCTCAGTAACTACCTCTAGCTCGTCTTCCTTTAATTCAAGAATATCCCTCTCCTGAACCAGTAGCCCTCCGACAACCTTCTTCATATCGTAACCAGGTTCTTCTCTGTTGATATAAAGCTCTCCGGTCTCCAGGAGGCGGACATTCTTCCATCTTTCTTTCAGGATATTTAGGGCCTCATCGGTAAATTCAGGGGCAATTACCACCTCAACGAATTTATCTTCTCCGGCAATCTCGGAGGCAACATCTGCCGTTACCTGACGGTTAAAAGCCACAATACTGCCGAAGGCAGAGAGCGGATCTCCGGCATGGGCCTTTTTATAAGCCTCAAGCAGGGTATCGCCCAGGGCCATACCACATGGATTGGCATGTTTGATTACCGCTGCCGCCGGTCTATCCGTAAATTCCTTAACCAGTTCCAGAGCCCCGTTGGTATCATTGATATTATTAAAAGAAAGCTCCTTACCGTGTAACTGTCTGGCCGTTGTAATCGAGGGCTCCTTCAGTTCCCTTTCCTGATAAAAAGCAGCTTTTTGATGGGGATTCTCCCCGTATCTTAAATCTAATTTCTTAATATATCTATCCTGAATTACTTCCGGAAAAGTTTCTTCTTTACCTACAAGGTTACCCAGATAATCCTGAATCAGATGATCATACTGAGCCGTATGCCGGAAGGCCTTATAAGCTAACTCTAACCTCCTCTCCTGAGTTAAGAAGCCATTATTAGCCCTTAATTCTTCCAGGATATCAACATAATCATCGGGGTCAACTACTACCGCTACATCCTTATTATTTTTTGCCGCGGAACGGATCATTGTTGGTCCGCCGATATCAATATTTTCGATGGCTTCCTCCAGGGTGACATCTTTTTTAGCAATTGTTTCGGCAAAGGGATAGAGGTTACAGACCACCAGATCTATCGTTTCAATCCCTTGTTCCTTAAGTTCCCTCATATGTTCCTCGTTACCCCTGACGGCCAGAATACCGCCATGAACAGCGGGATGGAGGGTCTTCACCCGGCCATCCATCATCTCCGGAAAATTAGTAATTTCACTGATCTCAACTACGGGTAAACCTTCTTCTTTAAGCTTCCTGGCCGTCCCTCCGGTAGAAATCAAGGTTACCCCTAATTCATTCAACCCTTTCGCCAAATCAACAATCCCTTCTTTATTAGAAACACTCAGCAATGCCCTGTTAATTTTACGCATAAAAGATTTACTCCTTTCTAAGTTTTAAACAATACATGGCCAAGCTATTTTATTCTAAAGTTATAGCTGATAAGCTATGAATATTTTTTGTAACTATTCAACTACCTTGACCACTCTTCCCTCAATTTTAAGCCTACCTTCACTATATAACCTGATTGCCTCCGGATAGATCCTGTGTTCTTCTTGTAGAATTCGCTCTGCCAGGGTCTCTTCAGTATCACCCTCTTTGACCGGTACTGCCGCCTGTAAGATGATCGGTCCTGTATCCATTCCCTCATCAGCAAAATGTACGGTACACCCTGCTATTTTAACCCCATATTCCAGGGCCTGTCTCTGGGCATTCAAGCCCGGGAACGCCGGTAATAAGGAGGGATGGATATTCATAATCTTATTTTTATAGTGGCGAACAAAATACGGGGTTAATAGCCGCATAAATCCGGCCAATATAACTAACTCAACCTTATGTTCCTCTAAAAGATTGATTATAGCCTGTTCAAATTCCTCTTTAGTAGCATAATCATCAGGATTAATATACTGATTGGGGATATGATACTTATTTGCTCTAGCTAAAGCCTTAGCTCCTTTCCGGTCGCTGATTACTATTCTGATCTCAGTCTCAAGGTCTCCTCTTTGAATACTATCAATAATTGACTGCAAATTTGTCCCTCTACCTGAGGCCAGTACACCGATCTTTAACATCATTGCCACCTCATTTTTATCTAAATTCTACCTTTTTAGCGTCTGTTGAACTTGCTCTCACCTCGCCGATTAAATAAGCCTTCTCACTCAAACTATTAGCCTTCTTAATAATCTTCTCTGTTTCTTCAGCCGGCACAATCAATACCATACCGATTCCCATATTAAAGGTACGGTACATCTCCCTTTCTTCAATATTACCTATTTCCTCAATCAATTTAAATACCTGCTGGACCGGCCAGCTGCCTTTTTCAATAACCGCTTTTGTCTTTTGAGGTAAAATCCGGGGAATATTTTCAAGCAAACCCCCACCAGTAATATGAGCTATTCCGTTAACCGGGTACTGCTCTAATAACTTTAATACCGGTTTAACATAGATCCTGGTCGGTTTTAATAATTCCTCACCTAAAGTAGTGTTTAACCCTTTAATTTTATCTTCTACCCTCTTTCCTGCCACCTCAAAAAAAACTTTACGGGCCAGGGAATAACCATTACTGTGGAGTCCGTTAGAAGCAAGACCAATAACTTTATCTCCAGCCTTAATTTTCTCTCCTGTAATGATTTTGCTTTTATCTACCACTCCTACTACAAAACCGGCCAGATCATATTCTCCTGCATCATAAAAATCCGGCATCTCTGCTGTCTCCCCACCGATCAAGGCACAACCTGCCTCCTTACAGCCAGCCGTAATCCCTTTAACGATCCTGGCAACCTTATCAGGATCTAATTTGCCGGTTGCCAGATAATCTAAAAAGAAAAGCGGCCGGGCCCCCTGGGCTAAAATATCATTGATACACATAGCTACCAGATCAATACCCACTGTCTCATGCTTATCCATCATAAAGGCTATCTTAAGCTTAGTACCAACACCATCTGTGCCGGAGACTAAGACCGGTTCTTTATAACCACTTAAGTCAGGAGCAAAGAGAGCACCAAAGCCCCCTAAACCGGTCAATACCTCCGGTCCAAAGGTAGCTTTTACCTCTTCCTTTATCTTAGAAACAGCCTCTTCTCCTGCCGAAATATCTACTCCGGCATCTTTATATGATAATCCCAATTGTTAACCCTCCTTCTTAACCTTATCTACCTCTACAGGGTAATCCCCACTAAAACAAGCCGTACAGAAGCCGTAACCGTTAGCCTTAATTGAATTTAATAATCCTTCCTGACTTAAATAGGTTAGGGAATCCGCCCCGATATATTCACTAATCTCAGCAACACTCTTCTCAGCGGCAATTAATTCCTGACGCCGGGAGGTATCTAATCCATAATAACAAGGGTGAGTTACCGGTGGAGAAGTTATTGCCATATGAACCTCTTTAGCCCCTGCTGCCCTGATTCTCTTGATAATCTGCTTACTGGTAGTCCCCCTGACTATAGAATCATCAATCAGGATTACTCGCTTCCCCTCAATTATCTCTTTAAGGGGATTAAGTTTTATCCTGACCTTCAAATCCCTAATATCCTGGGCTGGTTGAATAAAGGTTCTTCCTACATATCTATTTCTTAAAATACCGTAATCATAAGGAATTCCCGATTCCTCAGAAAACCCTAAAGCAGCTGGAACCCCTGAGCTGGGAACCGGTACAATCAAATCTGCTTCTATTTTCATCTCCCGCGCCAGCTGTTTTCCCATTTCTTTTCTAGCCAGATAAACACTTTGATCACCAATTATACTATCCGGGCGGGCAAAATAGATAAATTCAAAGATACAGAAATTATAAGGCCTTTCCTCATAGTAGCGAAAACTCTCAATCCCTTCTTTATTGATAACCACCACTTCACCGGGTTTAATATCCCTGAAATGCTCTGCACCGATAATATCAAAGGCACAGGTTTCGGAGGCAACAACATAGCTTTCCCCTAATCTACCGAGGGACAAGGGTCTAAACCCATTGGGATCCCTGGTGGCGATCAGGCTGTTTTTAGTCATTGCTACAATACTAAAGGCCCCTTTAATCTGCTGTAAGCTCTGAGTAAAAGCCTCTATAATATCATCTTTAAAGGAACGGGCAACTAAATGGGCAATCACCTCTGTATCAAGAGTAGAATGAAAAATTGAACCATGGTATTCTAAGTTTGCCCTCAGCTCGCCACTATTAACCAGATTACCATTATGGGCGAGGGCTAATTCACCTTTAATACTCTTAACTAATAAAGGTTGGGCATTAACTACTTTACTGGCCCCGGTTGTTGAATAACGAACATGGCCAATAGCCATCTCTCCTTCATCTAATGACGAGAGTTTTTCTTCATCAAATACATTTGTAACCAGCCCCATACCCTTGTGTAGATTAAATTCTCCATGATTATTAACACAGATACCAGCACTTTCCTGTCCACGGTGCTGTAGAGCATGGAGACCTAAATAGGTTAGATTTGCCACACTATACCTTCCAGAAGGGTCATAAATACCAAAGACCCCACACTCTTCTTCCATCTTATCCTTTATTCTTCCATTCGGGAGGGAATACTCTCTTGCCATCTCCTTTTCATCTCCTCAACTTCAAGGTCAATTAGATTATTAATAATTAACCTATCTCCCATAACCTCTCCCAGTTTAGTAAAAGGAATAGCATGCTTTTTTGCCAGCTCTTCTACCTTTGCCAGATTATCCTTTGTGACAGTAATTACAATTCTGCTCTGGGATTCGGAGAACAATAAAGCAGCAGGAGGTAAATCTGTCTCAATCTTTATCCTGGCTCCCAAACCACTGGAGATACAGCTCTCAGCCAGATTTACTGCCAGTCCACCATCAGAACAATCATGGGCAGATTTCACAATCCCAGCTTTAATCGCTTCTAAACAGGTTTCTTGTACCTTCTTTTCTAGCCCCAGATCCAGTTCAGGTATCCTGCCTACCTCTAAATTATGAACAACCTTCAAGTACTCACTACCCCCGAGTTCTTCCTTTGTCTCTCCTAAAAGAATAATTATATCTTCTTCATCCTTAAAGTGATGAGTTGTAGCCAGATTTATATCTTCCAGTAACCCTACCATTCCGATGACCGGTGTGGGATAGATAGCCCCCTCAGGGCTTTCATTATAGAAGCTGACATTACCACCGGTCACCGGGGTATTTAAGGCCCGACAGGCCTGACTAATTCCATCTACACTCTTTTCAAACTGCCAGAAGATCTCAGGATCCATAGGGTTACCGAAATTCAAGCCATCGGTGATTGCCAGGGGTTTAGCTCCCGAGCAGACAATATTTCTGGCTGCCTCGGCAACTGCTATCGCTCCCCCCCTTTCAGGATCTAGATAACAGTAGCGGCCATTACCATCGGTAGTCATGGCTAATCCCTTCTTAGTCCCTTTAATCCTCAAGACCGCGGCATCGGAACCGGGCAAAACTACCGTATTAACTAATACCATATGATCATACTGCTGGTAGACCCATTCCTTACTGGCAATATTCGGTGAACCTAGAACCTCCAATAGGCTCTGATTATAATCAGTAGGTTCTATCAGCCGGCTCAGGTCATAGTTTTGAACTTCATCTAAATAATCGGGGCGCCTGGATTCCCTCTGATAGACCGGAGCATCATCGGCTAAAGAACGGGCCGGCACCTCGGCGACTACCTCTCCTTTATTCAGGACCCTGATCATGCCATCACCGGTCACTTTACCAATAACAGCAGCATGCAAACCCCATTTAGAGAATATCTCTTTCACTAGCTTTTCCTTACCCTTTTTTGGTACAACTAACATCCTTTCCTGGGATTCAGATAACATCACCTCATAAGGTGTCATCCCCTCTTCACGTTTCGGAACCAGATCAATATCCAGCTCAATACCCGTCCCACCGCGGCTGGCCATCTCGGAAGCTGAACTTGTTAAACCTGCTGCCCCCATATCCTGAATTCCAACCAGAGCCCCTGTTTTAATCAACTCCAGACTGGCCTCCAGTAATAACTTTTCCATAAAGGGGTCTCCGACCTGAACGGCCGGCCTGTCTTCCTCCGACTCTTCTGTTAACTCATCAGAGGCAAAACTAGCCCCCTGAATCCCGTCCCTACCGGTAGCAGCACCGACTACCATTACCGGATTCCCAACACCTGCAGCTCTACCGGTAGAGATATCTTCATGATCCATAATCCCTACACACATAGCATTTACCAGGGGATTCCCTTTATAAGCATTGGAGAAATAAACCTCACCGGCAACCGTAGGGATACCGATACAGTTACCGTAACCGGCAATTCCCTCGACCACTCCGGCAAAGAGATAACGAACATGTTCATCATCCAATTCCCCGAAACGTAATGAATTTAGGCTGGCAATCGGTCTGGCTCCCATAGTAAAGATATCACGGATAATTCCCCCAACACCGGTAGCAGCCCCCTGATAGGGCTCAATCGCTGAGGGGTGATTATGGCTTTCAATCTTAAAGGAAATTGCCTGATTATCTCCGATATCTATAATTCCTGCATTTTCTCCCGGCCCCTGTAAAACATGTTTACCCTCAGTAGGAAATCTCTTTAAAACCGGTTTAGAATTCTTATAACTGCAGTGTTCTGACCACATAACCCCATACATGCCAAGTTCAGTCTTATTAGGTTCTCTTCCTAGTATATCAATAATCATATCATATTCTTCTTTAGTTAATCCTTCACTTTCCCATGGTTTCTCAGCCACACTTTTCACCCCTTTTATTTACATAATCAAGTATTGAAGCAAAGAGCTCATAACCGTCTTTACTTCCATCTCCTAAAATAGATTCAGCACAGCGTTCCGGATGGGGCATTAAACCGAAGACATTTCCCTCTTTATTGCAGATACCGGCAATATTAACAACCGAACCATTGGGATTTTCTTCATCATCTAGATATTTAACTACGATCTGGTTATTGGCAATTAGTTCTGCTAATCCCTCGTCATCAATATAATAATTCCCTTCGCGATGAGCTACAGGGATATTTAATATCTCACCCTTAGAATAGCGATTAGTAAAGGGGGTCCCGGCATTAATAACTTTAAGTTTAGTATATTTACAAACAAATTTTAAACTATCATTAACCTTCATCGCTCCTGGTAATAATCCCGCTTCTAAGAGGATTTGAAAACCATTACAGATCCCGAGCACTAACCCACCATCTTTAGCATAACCAGTAACCGATTCCATCAAGGGAGAAAATCTGGCAATAGCGCCAGCTCGCAGGTAATCACCGTAGGAAAATCCACCAGGTAAAATCACGCAATCATAGGAAGATAAATCTAATTTATCATTATACCATATCATATCAGTTGGCTGTTCTAATACCTCTTTAGTTACATGGTAAACATCCCGGTCACAATTAGAACCCGGAAAGGTTATTACAGCAAATTTCATATTACCCCTCCATCTTCTCTACCTGGAAAGTATAATCTTCAATTACCGGATTAGCTAATAATCGCTGACACATCTCATCAACCTGTTTATTGACATCTTCCTGGTTATCAGTATCTGCAATTATCAGTTCCATATATTTTCCTACATGCACATCTGCCACATTTTTATATCCCAGGGCATTTAAGCCGCCTTTTACAGCCTTACCCTGCGGGTCTAAGATATTCTCTTTTAACATTATTTCAATCCTAACCTTCCACTTCATAATTATATCTCCCTTTCTGTTTTGGTAACTTAATTTTCGTCTCGCTAAATTGATCTTAATTCTTGAGTCTCCTTAATATCTCCTGATAGGCATCTTCTACTTCCCCTAAATCCCTCCGGAAACGGTCCTTATCTAACTTTTTCTTAGTCTCACTATCCCAGAAACGGCAGGTATCAGGTGAAATCTCATCACCCAGATATATCTTGCCATCCAATCCCTTACCAAACTCCAGCTTGAAATCTACCAGATCGATTTCTTTAGCCTTTAAAAACTCAACCAGGATATCGTTAATCTTAAAAGACAGTTCCTTAATTACATTTACATCTTCTTCAGTAGCTAATTCCCGGGCATAGATATGGTATTCATTTATCATGGGATCCCCTAAATCATCATCTTTATAATAAAATTCCAGAACCGGTCTTTTTAATACCGTTCCTTCCTCTAATCCCAATCTCCTGGCCAGACTACCGGCAGCTATATTCCTCATTACTACTTCTACAGGGATAATCTCTAATCTCTTAACCAAAACTTCCCTTTCATTTAATTGTTCAATTAAATGGGTAGGAACCCCTTTCTCTGCTAACAATTCAAAGAAAATCGTAGAAATCTCCGCATTTAATACACCTTTATTCTGAATCTGCCCCTTTTTCTTCCCATTAAAAGCTGTGGCATCATCCTTATACTCCACAACCAGCTTATCCTCTTTTTCGGTAGTATAAATCTTTTTTGCCTTTCCTTCATAAAGTAGCTCTTTTTTAACCATTGTTTCTTCCTCCTTGATTTTAATTAGATACCTCACTATCCTTCAGCAACTTTACTTAAAACAACTATAAATAGATGTTGAAGAGATGTTTGGAAATTTTTTAAATCCCCAACTCTTCTTTCCAATATTCCACAACCTTCTCCGCCTTCTTATCAGCAATACCAATATATTTTTCCGGATTAACCAGTAATTCTTTTTGTCTTTCGGTAAACTGCTCTAAGTAGGGTTTTAACTCCTCTTTAACCTGGATTAACTCCCTTAAGGATTGACCGGTTTTTTCTACTTCTAAAGTTAACCTTCTTACCGCTTCATGAGCATCAGGATGGCCGTAGGAAGCCAGCAAGATATATAGGGGTTCAGCCACTATCATTTCTTTATTCTGTTCAAAATTCTTCTTTAGATTTTCACGATCAACAACCAGCTTCTCACATACCCTGATCAAGCGGTTAACTGCCGATAATAAACCGGCTATAATCTCAGGGATAAATCTACCCGAAGCGGAATTAGTTAGATCACGCTGGTGTTCCGACAACTGATCCTGATAAACAGTTACCATCCGGGGCATAAATTCCTTCCAGAGACTCTTTATATTTTCGTAATTGATGGGATTACGTTTATGGGGCATGGTAGAAGACCCAACCTGTTCCTTAGCAAAATATTCACCTACCTCACCGATCTCCGATCTTTGTAGATGCCGCATATCATCACTAAAACTGGCTATTACCCCGAAGCAGGAGATCAGGGAATGAACAAAGTCAGTTATATACTCAGGCTCTACAATCTGGGTAGAGTGAGTACCAGCCTCTAGACCTAACCCCTTTAAAACCTCAGTTTCAAAAGCCTCAGGGTCCTCAAAGAAGAGATGACTGGCATTATAGGCTCCTACAGCACCGGCAATCTTCCCCTTTAATTGCCGGCTACTTGCTTCAATAGCTTTAATTCTAGTACCCAGTCTACTAACATACTCAGCTATAGCAAAACCGAAGGTAATGGGAACTGCATGTTGACCATGGGTCCTCCCGATCTGAACCGTTTCCTTTTCCCTGAGGGCAATCTCCATCAAGATTTTCTCTAATTTTTTTAGAGTTGGGATTACTAACTCCTCAGTAACCTCTTTGTAACGCAAGGAATTAGCGGTATCAACTATATCGTAAGAAGTAGCGGTAAAATGGACATAGGGTCTTGCTTCAGGACTGACCCGCCTTTGAATAACATTTACTAAGGCCCGGATATCATGCCTGGTCTTTTTCTCCTCCTCGTATACCTCCTCCGGAGTTACCTCTTGAGCTGCCGCCTCTACCTCTTGAGCTATTTCATTAGAACAGATTCCCGTCTTAGCTAAGGCCTTAACTAAGGCTGCTTCTACCGCTGCCTGGTATTTAATCTTAGCCTTCTCTGATAGATATCTTGAATACTGGGCAAATTCATCTTCCCGTAAAGAATAACGATGATCTAAAGGACTGATATTTTCAAAGATATCCCGGCTTAACATCTTATTCACTCCCTTGAATTTACAGAAAACCTTAATTTTAAATTAATGCCTCACTCCGTTCGGCAACTTTATTTTACTTTAAAACAACTGCAAATAGATGTTGAAGAGATGTTTGGAAATTTTTTGTATATGACTCTTGGTAAATCGAAAGGAAAAATTAGGTCGAGCCACAGGACATGGCTAGCTAATCTAGAGTCAGGATGACCCGTGTCTGTTTGTAGTTTAGTAATCCTGTAATTTAACGAGAATATTTAGCTAAATACTCTTCATATCCCAATTTTTCTAACTCGGCAGCCGTCTCCATAACCTTATTGGCCATCTCTATCTTATACTCCCTAAACCTTTCTCGAAGTTCTTTATCAGCCACCCCTAAAACCTGAATTGCCAGCAATCCTGCATTCTTAGCTCCATTAAGTGCAACGGTAGCTACCGGTACACCTGCAGGCATCTGAACCATGGAATATAAAGAATCAGCACCACCAAGGGTAGAGGTTTTAATCGGAACCCCGATAACAGGCAGGGGTGTATAGGCTGCTAAGACTCCCGCTAAATGAGCCGCCTTACCGGCTCCGGCAATAATAACTTTAATCCCCCTCTCTTCAGCACTTTGAGCATATTCTTCTGCTCTTTTTGGAGTCCTGTGAGCAGAAATAACCGTTAATTCATACTCAACCCCGAACTCCTCTAATACCTTAGCTGCTTCCTTCATTACAGGCAAATCTGAATCGCTTCCCATAATAATTCCTACCTTAATCATCTAATCTCCCCTTTCAAAAAATTTCCACTGAATCGTGACATCTATTTGTAGTTTATTCTTTTCAAAGCCCTCTGGCCGATATCCGTCCGATAATGGACACCGGCAAAATCAATCTTTTCAACAGCACGGTAAGCTTTATTAATTGTTTCCCTGAAATCTTCACCTAAAGCAGTAACCCCCAGAACCCTGCCCCCGGCAGTTACCAATTTACCATCTTTTAATTCTGTTCCTGCTTGAAAGACAGTTATTCCTTCCCGGCCATCAACATCATCTACACCGGAGATTTCCTTTCCTTTCTCATATTTAAGCGGATAACCACCGGAAGCCATAATCACACAAAGGGCTTTCTTATTCAGCCACTTAATCTTAATTTCATTTAGTCTTTCAGCAATGATTGCCTCTGCTATCTCTACCAGATCGGTCTTTAAGAGAGGTAAAACTACCTGTGCCTCCGGATCCCCAAAACGAACATTATACTCCAGTACCTTAGCCTCTCCATCTGCTATCATTAATCCAGCATAAAGAACACCTTTATATTTTATCCCTTCCTTTTTCAAGGATTCGATAGTGGGGATCAGTATTTCTTCATTAATTTTGTCCAGAAGTGCATCTGTAACTACCGGTGCCGGGGCATAGGCACCCATTCCTCCGGTATTTGGTCCCAGGTCTTCATCATAAACCGCTTTATGATCCTGAGAAGGTATCATGGGAACTATCGTCTTACCATCAGTAAAGGCTAAAATAGAAGCCTCTTCTCCGCTTAAAAACTCCTCAATTACTATCCTCTCACCAGCCTTTCCAAACTTTTTATCGTTCATCATCATCTTTACCGCCTCAATGGCTTCAGCTTCAGTTTCTGCCACTATTACCCCTTTGCCTGCTGCTAATCCTTCAACCTTAACTACAATTGGAGTTCCTTCCTGTTTAATATAGTTAATTGCTTTATCTGCATCGGTAAAGGTTTCATACTTTGCCGTTGGAATCCCGTATTTCCACATTAGATTTTTGGCAAAGACCTTACTCCCCTCCAGTTGGGCTGCCTTCTGAACAGGACCAAAGATCTTTAAACCCGCCTCCTCAAAAACATCGACAATACCGGCTACTAAAGGTGCTTCCGGTCCGACAAAGGTTAGATCAATAGCCTCTTCTTTAGCAAAATTAACTAAACTAGTAATATCAGTACTCTCTATTTCCACATTTTTAGCTAGTTTAGAGGTTCCGGCATTTCCTGGTGCCACAAATATCTCATCTACTCTCTTGCTCTGCGCTAACTTCCAGACTAAAGTATGTTCCCTACCGCCACTACCAACCACTAAAACCTTCATCAAATCCCCCCATTCAAAAACTAAAGCCCAGACAGGGGACCCCTTACTATTGAGTAGGAACCTCCCCGCCTGGGCTTTTATCCCTTCGGTGTGATATAAATATCTGTACCGCTCGGACCTGCTATTTACAGTCGGTATCCACCTGTACCGACATATCGGTGTTCTCATCTTGCACAGATATAAAACCGGCTGTAAATACGGGAACCTAGGTACACTTCCCTCATAGTCAGGTAGTTTACGGCTACCTGGTAGAGACTTGTGAGCCATATTCTCACAATTATATGAGGTACATTATTTATTTTTACAGATTTATAATACCAGATTAAAATAGTTAAGTCAAATTAAAACCTAATTTTTATGTCAAAAATCTTCAGGGTAACCCGGGGTAACCCGAACCTAAATAAAATTAAAAAATCAAATTGGCCTAAAGACCATAATATTTAATATTAAAAATTTGATGATGCCGGAAATTATGTTATTTATAATACATAATTTCCTCCAGGCATAAAAGCAATAAATAGCCCCCTTTTTAAAGGGTAACATCTAATCCTCGTTTTTTTAAGTAGTAGATCAAGGGATATCCGAGCAAGAAGACAACTAATGCCTCACTAGCAGCTATCTCAATAGCCGTTAACCAGTAAGGTAGGTCAAATAAAACCTTGAGATAGATACTTATTAAAAGCCCGTTTAAGACAACCGGGCTGAGGTAGGCAAGGATACTACCGCGAAAATAATAAGTAAAATAGGCGGCTACCAGGGTTACAAGACTTCCCCCGATTATATCTACCAATCCCAATCCTCCAAAAATATTTGAGATTAAGCAGCCGATAAACAAAGCAGGAATAGCCTCCGGATAGATAATCGGTAAGACTGTAAGGGCCTCAGAAGCTCTAAACTGTAAAGGACCAAAACTAACCGGGGCCAGAATATATGTAATTACAATATATAATCCTGCTATTATAGCCCCTCTGGTTAACCTCTTTGTTGACATTTTTGAATCCCCCCTATTTATTATTTACTATTCTTTGATACTGGGCTCGATAAATCTCCCGTAATCTCTCTAGATTCTCCTCTGAAAAACGCCCATATTTACTTATATCTTCCCCTAACTGGTAGAGTTTATTCTCATTCTGAACCTTGAGCAATTTTTCTTTGCACTTAAGAAAATTATATTTACTGACAATAGAAAAGGAATAACGGTGGATCGGGGAAGGTCCGTGTTTCTTCAGGGCTTCAATATGCTCACTGGTTCCATAACCCTTATTCCGCAGAAAACCGTACTCCGGATAGGTAGAATGATAATCATCTAGTATCCTGTCCCTGCTGACTTTGGCAATTATCGAGGCAGCAGCTATAGCGTTCACCTTGCTATCGCCATCAACAACCGTCTCCTGTTGAATTTCGATACCCGGAAGTTCTCTATTCCCATCGATCAGTATGTAATCAGGCCGGGGTGTTAATTTATTGATAGCCTCCTGCATAGCTCTAAAGGTAGCCTGCAAAATATTAATCCTGTCAATCACCTTATTATCAATAATACCAACACCAACCGCGACCGCTTTATCCTTTATCTCAGAAAAGAGCCTTTCCCGCTCCCTTTCGGTCAGTTTCTTGGAATCATCAAGCCCGATAATCTTAATCTCCGGCTTGAGAATAACCGCAGCTGCAACAACAGGCCCGGCCAGAGGTCCCCTACCGGCTTCATCAACACCGGCCACCAGTTTATATCCTTCTTCTTTAAGCTGCAACTCCCTTTTATTCATTTTATACCAGCGCTCTTCCTTATTCTTTTCCTGCTCCCTTATTCTTCTATATTTTTTTGCCAGCTCTCTAACCCCCTTGCGGGAGTCACCGGCTAATCTCTCAATAATATCAGCTGTTACCTCTATCCCCTTTAAATACTCTTTAATCTCCTCTATACTATTTTCCTGCCAGTACAAGTTTTACGCCTCCATTACAGGTTTTTCCAGGGTGACAGGGCCTAACTTACCCTTGCGGAAATCATTAATCAGGGTCCTGCTAGCCCTACTCCGGTCAACCTTACCCCCGCTCATCAAACAGCCCCGTTTCCGGCCAATCAGCGGTAAGATATCATAGGGCTGGTCGGTCTTAATCTCAATCCCGTAGCCCTCTTCTAAGATACCCCTATCGATAGCGAGAAGGTATTCGATTAATTTATAGGCAGCCAGTTCCTGATCAAAGATATCGTCACTGACAGCTCCGGTTAAGGCCAGTTTATAACCGACATCTTCATCCTCAAATTTTGGCCAGAGGATTCCCGGTGTATCCAGGAGCTGAATCCTCTCTCCAACCTTAATCCACTGCCTACCTCTGGTTACCCCGGGCTTATTACCGGTTTTAGTAATGCTTATGCCGGCCAGTACATTTATCAGGGCTGACTTTCCTACATTGGGTATTCCCAAAATCATAATCCTGATATCCCTGCTTCTTCTACCCCTTTTCTGTATAGCCCGGTTGATCACCCGTCCCCTCTCCTCAATCAGACCTAGTAATTCCTGGACCCCTTCCCCCTCAAGGGAGTTGATCTTGACTACGGAAAACTTCCTCTGCAAAAATTCTTCCCAGCTTAAGGTTAAAGCCTTATCGGCCAGGTCAATCTTGTTCAGGACAACTATCCTTTCCTTATTTTGTAAAAGCTCATCCAGATCAGGGTTCCTGCTGCTTGAGGGAATACGGGCATCCAGAACCTCGACAACCAGATCAATCAGCTTTAAATCTTCCTTAAGTATTCTTTTTGCCTTGGCCATATGGCCCGGATACCATTGAATCATAAGACCACATCCCATAAGGTATGAAAAAAGGGTGTAAGGAAAAGCCCCCCACCCTTTATGTTTAATCTCTTTTTTCCTTGATACGTGCAGCTTTACCTTTTCTGCCACGTAAGTAATATAATTTTGCTCTCCTGACATCGCCACGGCGGACCACCTTAAGGCTGGCAATCTTGGGTGAATGAACCGGGAAGGTCCTTTCAACCCCAACACCGTGAGAGATCTTACGCACGGTAAAGGTTTCTCTATTTCCACCATTCTGGCGTTTTATGACAACCCCTTCAAAGGGCTGTAGACGTTCTTTACCCCCTTCAACAACCTTAACCATTAAACGCACGGTGTCACCCGGAGCAAACTCAGGGATATCATCCCTTAACTGTTCCTTTTCAATATCTCTAATTATATCGTTCACTTGCATCTCTACCTCCTTCCTTAGACATGTATAGATCCGGCCTATTTATGAAAATAAAGTTATTAACTTAAGTCTGGTAACCTTAAGATTCACAATTGGTATTATACCACATAAAAGATAAAAAAACAATAATCTTATTCCCACCAGGCATCAGCCAGCAGCCGGTCGAGAATGATTGAAACAGCACTTCTGACGGAGAGATGATTAAAATCCCCCCTGCCGTAAACCGGTGCCAGGATATAATCACATAAACTCAGGGTCTCCTCCGTCAAGCCCCAGCCGGTACCAAAGATGATTAAAAAGGGTTTAGTGGAGCCGGCAATAAGCTGCCTCATCTCCTTGAAAGAAACGGTATCGGGAGATCTTCTGGCACTTGTGGCTACCAGTCTGGGCCTCTTACCCATCTCTTCTTCTATCCTTTCAATAACCTCCTCGAGGGAACTGGCGATATCCAGAACCGAGAAAGCCTCCTGCCGGTTAGAGTTATATTCTGCCCCGTATTCACTGGTCCAGTATTTCTGCATCCGCCGGACAAGGGCCTGCTGTGACTTTAAGGGGTTAATCACGTAATACCGGTTAATACTATAGGTCCTGCCGGCCCTGGCGATATCGTGCAGATCCATATTGGTAATTGTGGTAGTAATTTTTTCCTTCCGCTTATTGTAAACGGGTGAATGGACTAAACCAAGGTAAATATCAGCATCTAATCTCCCCATTAATTGCCACCTTCTAATTCTGCCTTGATCTCCTTTAATAATTCCTGGTCCTCAGGATTTAGTTCCTTTTCTGCCAGCAGGTCAGGCCGGCGCAAAAGGGTCCTTTTTAAAGCCTGTTTTCGCCTCCATCTGGCAATCTCACCGTGATGTCCGCTGAGCAGGATCTCCGGGACTTCCATACCTTTAAATTCCCTCGGTCTGGTATAATGAGGGTAATCAAGGAGCCCGTTATAAAAGGAATCCTCTATTCTGGATTGCTCATCCCCGAGTACACCAGGAATCATCCTGGCAACAGCATCTACCAGGACAATAGCGGCAATCTCTCCCCCGGTCAGGACATAATCACCGATCGATATCTCATCGGTTACTATACTCTGGCGGACCCTCTCATCGACACCTTCATAGTGTCCACAGATCAGTGTTAACCCCCTTTCCTTACTTAAATCCTTAACCAGGGTCTGATCCAATCGCCTACCCTGGGGACTGAGTAAGATAACCGGGGAATCCTCACCCCTCTGCTGCCGGATATCCTCCCAGGCCCGGTAGATAGGTTCGATCTTCATAACCATTCCCGCCCCTCCACCGTAGGGATAATCATCGGCAACATTATGCTTATCATGGGTATAGTCCCTGATATTTATTAAATTTATCTCCAAAAGTCCTTTCTCCCGGGCTCTAGCCAGAATACTCTCACTGAAGGGGCTGGAGAATATCCCGGGAAATAGGGTCAGAATATCGAAATACATACTTAACCCCCCGGATATCATAGTTCCAAAAGTCCCGGAATCGGATTAATGATTATCTCCCCCGTTTGCTCATTTATCTCGGTAATAATCTCCCGGGCGGCAGGTATCATATACTCCTTCTTATCGCCCTTAACCAGAAAAATATCCGTTCCACCTGTAGTAATCACCTCTGCTAGCTCACCGATGGATTCACCCTTATTGGTAATCACCCTAAAACCGGTTAGCTGGTCGATATAGTATTCATCTTCCTTAAGAGGTAAGGCTTCGCTCTCGGGTATCTTTACCAGATAGTCCCGTAAATTCAGGGCCTCTCCAATATCATTAATCCCATCCAGTTTTAAAATCACAAATTTTTTATGGAAACGAATCCCTTCAATTCTCTTTTCTAAAATATTCTCCCCTTTAACCAGATAAACCCTATCCAGAAACTCATATCTTTCAGGAAAATCGGTCAGGGGAATAACCCTGACTTCACCTCGATTACCCTGGTTTCGGGTTATTTTACCAATGGTAATCAGCTCTAAATCATTCACTAAGCCTCAGCTCCCTTAAGGGGAAGGTATTAGGACTCTTGAATATCGACAATTACCTTTTTCCCCTCTTTCGTGGCAGCAGCTTTAACCACGGTCCTGATTGCACGGGCAATCCTTCCTTGTTTGCCGATTATTTTACCCATATCATCATCAGCTACTGTAACTTCAAGAATTACTGATTTTTCACCCTCAACCTGATTAACGCGAACCATCTCCGGCTGGTCTACGATTGCTTTAGCGATAGTCTCAACCAATTCCTTCACTGGAGTAATCCCCCTTTATTCTTTCTGTTCATTAAATTTAGCCAGAACACCTTCCTTTTTCAACAAACTGCGTACTGTATTAGAAGGTATAGCACCTTCCTTTAACCATTTCAGCGCCTTCTCCTCATTTATCTTGACGGTTGCAGGTTCGGTTGTAGGATTATAATAGCCAAGCTCCTCAATAAAACGGCCATCACGTGGTTTTCTGGAATCTGCAACAACCAGGCGGTATGATGCATTCCTCTTGCTTCCCATCCTTCTTAAACGAATCTTGACAGACAACTATCTCACCCCCTTTCAAGGAAAATAAATATAAGTCAAATCTATAACACTTAGTTGATATATTTACCATGGTTGAACGTTACAAATTTTAGTCTGGATGAGGCTAAAAAATGGATAAGAAAGAATAACTGTTTGAACGAACGATAGTAAGTGAGTTTTATTCTTTCCCGTTTTTAGCCGAAGGAAGAGGTAAAAAATTCAGTGAAGAGAGTAATATTTAACTAACCGAAGAAAGGTATTCTACCCCTCTTCCTTCCTCTAGGCATGTCACTTAACTGTTTCATCATCTTCTTTGTTTGTTTAAACTGTTTTAAGAGGCGGTTAACCTCCTGAATACTGGTGCCACTACCACGGGCAATCCTTCTTCTCCTGCTCCCGTTAATAATCTCGGGCTTACGCCTTTCTTCAGGAGTCATGGAGTTAATGATCGCCTCAATATGGTCAAGCTGTTTTTCATCAACTTGTAGATTCTTCAACTGACCTGCCCCGGCGAAACCAGGAATCATACCCAGTATCTGATCAAGTGGCCCCATATTCCTGACCTGATCCATCTGCTCCAGGAAATCCTCCAGGGTAAACTCATTCTGCCTTAGCTTCTCTTCAAGCTCCTGGGCCTTCTGGGCATCGATACTGGCCTCCGCCTTCTCAATCAGGCTTAATACATCACCCATCCCCAGGATACGGGAGGCCATCCGGTCAGGATAAAAGGGCTCCAGGGCATCCAGTTTTTCACCCATACCGACAAACTTAATTGGTTTTCCGGTAACGGCCTTAATGGAAAGGGCAGCCCCACCACGGGCATCCCCGTCCAGTTTGGTCAGGATCACCCCGTCAATACCCAGGGCCTGATCGAAGTTTTTGGCCACATTGACGGCATCCTGGCCAGTCATGGCATCAACCACCAGCAGGATTTCGTGAGGATGGATATTTTCCTTGATGGCTTTAAGTTCCTCCATCATCTTCTCATCAATATGGAGCCTACCGGCCGTATCAAGGATAACAATATCATTACCGTGAGACCCGGCATAGCTGATACCCGCTTTAGCAATATCAACCGGGTCATGTTGATCTCCCATCGAAAAAACAGGAATATCAAGCCGGTCCCCCAGCACCTGTAACTGCTTGATGGCCGCAGGGCGATAGATATCCCCGGCAACCAGCAGGGGCTGTTTACCCTGTTTTTTGAGTGTACGGGCCAGTTTACCGGCACTGGTCGTCTTACCGGCACCCTGTAAACCCGCCAGCATGATTACCGTTGGTGGCTCGGGAGAGAAAGTAAGATCACTCTTACTCCCACCCATCAGCTCTGTTAATTCATCATTAACAATCTTGATAACCTGTTGGCCGGGAGTCAGGCTCTGCATCACATCATGCCCGACGGCTCTTTCTTCAACCTTCTTGACAAACTTCTTAACCACTTTATAGTTTACATCGGCCTCAAGCAGGGCCAGTTTTACCTCTTTTAAGGCCGTCTTGACATCTTTTTCGCTCAATTTGCCCTTGCCGCGGAGTTTCTTTAAGGTTCCCTGTAGTTTTTCGGCTAATCCCTCAAAGATCATATTTATTATCCTCCCTAAAGATGTTTTTTAATCTTCTCAACCCTCTCTAAAATCCCTTTTTTTATCTCATTCTCCAGCTGATGTTTATCTATATAACTGGCTAAATCATCTATCTCTTCTTTAAGTCTTCTGTATTTAGCTACTAAACCCAGTTTCTTCTCATATTCTCTCAGTATATCCTCCCCGCGGTGCAGGTGATCATATACAGCCTGCCGGCTGATACCTAACCTTTCAGCAATCTCGCCCAGGGAAAGATCATCATAATAATATAACAGTATAGCCTCTTGCTGTTTTGCCGTTAAAATCTCTCCGTAAAAATCGAATAAAAGGCCTATTTCAACAACCTTCTCTAACAAAAAAATCACCTGCTGTGTTAAGGAAATTAACTTTACAGGTGATAGTTTACAATAATTATTACATCTTGTCAAGTATTTTCACAAAGCAAATATAAATATATTCTAAACTACAAATAGATGTTGGAAAGATGTTCGGTAATTTTTTGTAAAAGTCTTGTTGAATCGGAGTTAAAAATCAGGTCGAGCCACCGTTAAGATTCTTGTTCTGCAAAAAGGGCCTCGATAAACTCACCGGGTTTGAAGTCCTGCAGGTCCTCGGCTGCCTCACCGACTCCTATTAACTTGATCGGTATCCCCAGTTCATTTTTGATGGCAATAACTATTCCGCCCTTGGCCGTGCCATCGAGTTTGGTCAGAGCAATTCCGTCTACATTGACAGCTTCATTAAAGAGTCTGGCCTGGTTCAGAGCATTCTGGCCGGTGGTGGCATCAAGTACCAAAAGAACCTGGATATTCGCCCTTTCTGCCTCCCGATCGATAACTCTTTTTACCTTTTTTAACTCTTCCATCAGATTCTTCTGGGTATGAAGGCGGCCGGCTGTATCGACGATTAATAGATCTAGTCCCCTTGCTTTAGCCGACTGAACCGCATCAAAGGCAACAGCCGCAGCATCTGAGCCCTCCTGCTGGGCAATTACATTGACACCTATTCTGTCACCCCAGACCTTTAGCTGATCAATCGCAGCCGCCCTGAAGGTATCGCCAGCAGCCAGGATAACCTTTTTCCCCTGTTCCTTATAACGCCGGGCTATCTTGGCAATAGTAGTAGTCTTGCCGGAACCATTAACCCCAACAACCATCAAGATATTTAATCCTTCCTTTAATTCCAGCTCACCACCCTCATCCTGGAGCAGGGCACTTAGTTCCTCTTTAAAGATCCTGATTAACTCCTCAGGCTCACTGATACCCTCTTCTTCGACCCTCTCTTCCAGGTCTTCGATCAGTTCCATGGTGGTCTTGATCCCTACATCGGCCTGGATCAATATCTCTTCCAGCTCTTCAAAGAGTTCTTCATCAATCTTACCATAACCAGTAAAGAGATTGGTCACCTGAAAAATAAAACCTCTTCTGGTCCTGGTTAAACCCTTCTTCAGACGGGAAAATAGACCCTTCTCCTTCTTCGTTTCTGCCTTTTCTTCATCCGGAAGAACATCTTTGGCCTTTTCTTCAGAGATTGGTATCTCTTTTGCCTCCTTCCCGGCAGGGGCCTCTTTTATCTCCTCAGCAGTATCTTCTTTTTTATCTTTCTTTTTCTTAAATAGATTAAACATAAAATACCTCCTGTCGTTAAATTAATCGGAAATATCTATTTGCAGTTTTAAAAAAGGAATTTACTATAGTATATATTTATTTAATGACAATCTCCCGGCAGAGGTCGGTAAACTCCTGGGCAATCTCATATCTGCGCTTCCTTAAATTTGCTTCCTCCTCAGGGGTATTGACCTGGAAAAACCTCTGTTCGATATCTTCATACTCATCGGCCAGCTGGCTGATTTTATCGCTGAACTCGATTACATTGGCCCCCTTAATCTGGCCCTTTTCATCATGGCCGATAGCCACAATCGGCCTCCCCCAGGTTCCGGGGCCAGCCATGGCATCCCCCATATGCATAACACCGGTACCTCCCGGGTGGGTATGGACGATTACGGCATCAGCTGGAATCAGGCTGGTATAGGCCTCCCTCAGTGAAATGGTGGAAATGTCCTTATAGCTTGAGACCAGGAGTCTTGAAGGGACATAACCCATTCCCCCGACTATAACCTCACCTACCTGTTCCACAAGGCCTTCCTGATTAATAATACCTATAGCAGCCACCTCTCTTCCCTGTTCAATCTCAATAGACTTATCGACCAGTTTCCGGGCAAAGCCCTTAGCAATCCCCTTAACTTTTCTCCTGGGCAAACTCCATCTCTTCCCGATTTTCCCGGGGGAATAATCCCCCTCAGCCTCTATATCAACCAGGGGGAGTTCCTCCGAAATTTCAAGAAACTTTAGCTGTAGATTGGTAGATTCGCGCATTGCCTGCCGCTCTTCCTCCATAGTTAAAGCAGCCAGGGATTTTAACTGCACCTTCTCCGAAATTGTTGCTAACTGAAAGAACTTGCTCTCGGGATACATGACACCTACCCCAACAGCTTTTTTATTCTTGATACCGATCTTAATTATCGGCTGATCAAATATATTAATTCCACCTGTATTAGTAATTATTCCTGTTTTCCCCGGAGAAGTGGAGATCACTACCGCATTTTCGGGCAACTGGTTAATTAACTCCAGGAGCGAACCGGAGATCTTATCGATAACCCCGGATAATAGTTTGCGAAAGGGCAAACCTGAAAGACCGCCATCGATCACCCTGCCGTATTTAGATACATAACCCTGCTGATCGATAAATCCGATTACACCAACCGGACGCCCCTGTCCCAGTTGATTGCTCCTGACTACTAATTTATCGACAATTTTCTTTGAAATTCCCTTTATTTTCTGCAAGTTAAACACTCCTTAAGCAATTTCCTCATCCAGCCTGAGGGATACGAGTTTTGATACCCCGGACTCTTCCATAGTAATCCCGTAGATAGTATTTGTTTCCGCCATCATATTTTTATTATGGGTAATCAGGATAAACTGAACATAATGGGAATATTCCTTAATAAAACGGGCAAACCTCAGGACATTGGCATCATCCAGAGGAGCATCGATCTCATCTAGGATATAGATAGGGCTCGGGTTAACCTTTAAAAAGGCAAAGACCAGAGCAATGGCTGTTAAAGCCCTCTCTCCTCCTGACATCAATGATAGTTTCTTAAGCTGTTTTCCCGGGGGCTGGGCAACAATCTCCACACCCGTTTCCAGTAAATTATCCGGCCGGGTCAGCTTTAATTCCGCCTGTCCACCGTTAAAGAGCTCCTTAAAGGTCTTTTCAAACTGGGTTTTAACCTCCAGGAAGGATTTATAAAATAGCTCACCCATATTCCTCTCAATTTCGGTAATTACCTTGGTGATAGAATCTTTAGCCTCCAGCAGGTCCCGGTGCTGGTTCTGTAGATAATCCAGGCGTGACTGTAGATCCTCTAATTCCTGAATAGCACCCTGATTAACCGTTCCCAACCCCCTGATCGCTTCTTTAAATTCCTTAATCTTTTTTACCGCCCGGGAGTAATTACTGATTTCGATCCTTTCAGTAGTTGCTGAATCAGGGGTTACTTCATATTCCTCAAGCAACCTCTCCTCTATCTGTTCATTTTTATCCTCCAGGCGGGTTATCTTCAAATCAAGCCTGTGGTAGCTATCTTTAAAACTATCCAGCTCCTGCTGGGTCTCTTGTAATCTATCCTGTAAACGCTCAACACCCTGCTGCAGCTCTTTTAGTAATTTGCTCTTTTCCTGGTACTGCCTGTCAATACAACTGGTTTTTGCTGCAAAACGCTCCTTTAATTCCTTCAGGTTATTTTTCTTATCCCTTATCTCCTGCAAGCCTGCTGTGATCTCATCCCGGCGCCGGCAGCTCTTTTCAATCTCTTCCTGATTATTGGCCAGCTCCTTTAAGAGATCCTCCTTTTCTTTAACCAGGTTTTCTCTCTTCTGCCTAACAGTTGCGGCCTTAACCTTAAGCCCGGTTAAGTGCTGATTGAATTCCTCTTCCCTGCCTTCTATCCTCTCAATCTCTTCCTCTAAAGCCTTTATTTTTTCCTTTTCTTTTGAGTAATCGTTATTGATCAGATCTATCTTTTGTTGTAACTCCTGTTTCCGGGAGTCAATGCTTCCCAGCTGATTATGATATTCAATAAAATCTTGATCTAACTGCTCTAACTCCCTTTCAAATCTGTACTGTTCCTTTTTTAAGTTTGCCAGATCCTTATTAAGGTCATTCTTCTTAAACTTAAGTTGCTGTATTTGATCTTTAAGCTCTTCCTCTTGACCGGTTATCTTATCTAATTCAGCTGCCAGCTCTTTTTCTGCTGCCCCCTCTTCAGCAATAGTCTTTTTTAAGTAACTGATTTCATCTCTAAGTTCTGCCAGCTCCCGTGAACGCTGCAAAAGACCGGTATTAATACTGTTGCTTCCACCGGTGATAGCCCCTCCAGGGTTAATTAAATCACCGGAAAGGGTTACTATTTTCAGCCTGCTATTTATCTTCTTAGCTATCCCGGTAGCATTCTTTAAATTATCGGCAACAATCGTTCTCCCCAGTAGATAATCAATTACCGGTCTCAGGCAGCTCTCGCAGGAAACAAAATCTGCAGCCAGCCCTAAAAAGCCTTCCATCTTCTCTATTCCCATTTTATCGACCTTAGCCCGGTTTCCCCTGACCATATTTAAGGGTAAGAAGGTAGCCCGTCCCCCATCGTTCTCTTTTAAAAATGCAATTCCCCTGCGGGCTGCCCGGTCATCCTCAACAATTATATTCTGCAACCTGCTCCCGAGGGCAGTTTCAACTGCCAGTTCATGCTCCTTAGCTACCTCAAGTTGATCGGCGACCACCCCGATAACACCGGGCAGGTCAGACACAGCCTTCATTATAGTCTTGACACCGCGGTAATAACCTTCAAAATTATCCTCCATTTCGCTTAAAACACGTAGCCTGGAACTACTCCGGTTGAGCTTATCTTTAAGTTCCTCCCCATTTTCCCGGTGGTTTTTCAGACTGGCAGCTAATTCTTCCTTTCTGTTTTTCAGTTCTACAACTTCTTGAGCACACGTCTCAAGTTTCTCCGCAACCTGATTTAAATCCTTCTTAAACCGGTCCTGTTGCAGGAGAGTTTCATCAAGCCCGGAGGCCAGCCCCTTTCTTTTTGCATGCATCTTTTCTATCTCGAGCTCCAGATAATGGCTCTTTTCTTTCGCCTTCTCTAACTCCGTATTGATATTCTTTAATTCCACATTATCGTTTAAAATGGAATTACGCAGGGAGAATAATTCCATCTTCTTTTCCTTTAATATATGCTTAATCCCTTCCAGAGAGGATCTCTCGGTCTCCAGATTCCTGCTGATATTACTCTCCTCAACCCCGAGAGTAGTAAGCTGGCTCTCAAGGTTGTCCTTTTTCCTGTTGAGCTCTTCTTTCCTCTTCATTAGGGAGGCCAGCTGCTCCTCCAAACCCTGATCCTCCCTCTTAAGGCTGTAGTTGCGTTCTGCAAGTATCTTTAAGTTATTCTCTGCCTCTTCCTTTTTAGCCTTCGTTTGATAGTACTCGTTCTGCAAAGTATCTAAATTCTCCTGTTCCTGCTCAAGGTTACCCCTCTTCTCCTGCAGGAATTGATTAAGTTCCTCTATCTCTCCCTTTAATCTTTCCAGTTTTCTCTGAAATTCTGTCTTTTCTTCCCTCAAAGATAAAAGATTATTTAAATTCCTTTCCCATCTGTCTAAGAGAAGGCTAACCTCCAGCTCCTTAAGTTCCTTTTTCAGACGCTGATACTTCCTGGCCTTTTCGGCAGCCTTTTTTAAGGGTTTAACCTGCTTTTCTAACTCCCAGATCAGGTCCTTAACCCGCTGCAGGTCCTGATTTGTTTTATCCAGGCGTTTTTCCGCCTCCTCTTTACGCAGTTTATGCTTGCTGATACCTGCAGCTTCTTCAAAGAGTTCCCTTAGTTTTTCCGGTTTACTATTCAAGATAGAATCAATCTTACCCTGCCCTACAATGGAATAAGAATCCTTACCCATTCCTGTATCCAGCAGCAATTCCTCAATATCCTTTAATCTGCAGGGAGAGCCATTAATTAAGTAATCACTCTGACCGTTATCAGTAACCCTGCGGCATATCCTCACCTCACGGGCATCGATAGGTAAAACATGATCGGAATTATCGAGAAAAAGGGTTACACTCGCTTTATGTAAAGGCTTATAATCATCACTGCCGGCAAAGATTACATCAGCCATTCGACTGCCCCTCAGGGTCTTGGCACTCTGCTCACCCAGGGCCCAGCGAATAGCGTCAACAATATTACTCTTACCGCTGCCGTTAGGGCCAACAATAGCCGTCAGCGGTGATTGAAAATCAATTACAATCGGTTTAGCAAAGGATTTAAAGCCATCGATCTTCAGTTTTTTCAAGAACATTCTCATCCACCTCACTTACTACGACTTCTATTTTATCAATCTATTGCTTAAAAGACAAGAGAAAAACCTACCCCTGAGCGGTAGGTTGAATTCTCAAATATATACTTTCCAAAGCCCTATCTGGGCTCAACCAAAAACCTGATTGCGGTTCTTTTTTCATCTTCAATCTCAATCTCCGTAAAAGCGGGAATCATAATTAAGTCCATTCCATTTGGAGCTACGTACCCCCTACAAATAGCTATCGCTTTAACCGCCTGATTAACGGCGCCGGCCCCGATAGCCTGCATCTCGGCCTTCCCATTTTCTCTAAGAACAGCAGCTAAAGCACCTGCTACAGATTTTGGATCTGAAAAAGATGATACCTTTAACACTTCCATATATAGTTTCCTCCCCGATACTATGAATTATAGCTCTTTACATATATATTCGTTATTTTTCTATAAATTCCTGCAAAAACCATTTATTCCTTTAAATCTTTTAATCTCCTTACCTCCTGATCACTTAAAAAACGAAATTCCCCTTCGGGCAGCCCGTCCAGCCTGAGAAAGGCAAAGGCGATTCTTTTTAAATTAATAACAGGAAAACCGATCTTTTCACACATTCTCCTGACCTGCCTATTTCTTCCCTCATGGATGGTTATATTAAAAAGGGTAGTCTGTTTCCTTCTCCGGATAGAATTCACCCTGGCCGGGGCGGTTATCCCATCCTCCAGTTCGACTCCCTCTGCCAGTTTGCGGAGGTCACTCCTTCCGGGATGCCCTTTAACCTCTACCCGGTAGGTTTTATCGATCTGATGTGAGGGATGGGTCAGGAAATGGGTTAAATCCCCGTCATTTGTCAGGATTAGTAATCCGCTGGTATCATAATCCAGCCTGCCAACCGGATAGATTCGCTGGGAAACCCCTTTAATCAGGTCTAATACCGTCTTCCTCCCCTGGGGATCATCAACAGTTGTCACATAACCGGCCGGTTTATTTAAGAGAAGATAAATCTTTTTTTCCTCGGTAATAATCTTTCCATCGACCTCAATGATATCATCCGGAAAGACCTTTGTCCCCAGCTCGGTTACAACCCTACCGTTAACCTTAACCCTCCCCTGAGCAATTATCTCTTCCGACTTGCGCCTGGAAGCAATTCCTGCATGGGCCATCACTTTCTGCAAACGCTCCATAGATTAATCAACACCTCGTAGTAAGAATTAGTACTTCATTTCCCTTCAGCAATAACTGCAAATAGATGTTGGAGAAGGTTTCTGCAATCGGAAACATCTATTTGTAGTTTTATACTTCCAGAAAGAACGGAAAAATCCTTCTTTCGGGCCTTATTGTAAATCTATCTTTCCTTCAGAGAGATCACCCAGTGCCAGAATCTTAGGAAAATAGAATTATAATTTAGATCATTAAGGGCAATCAGCTCCGTCTTGCCGAGGAGTTGCTCACCGGCATAGAGATATAAACTCCCGATTATCTCACCCTTTCTGATAGGGAGTTTAAGTTCAGGCTTTAAATAAACCTCCTTTCTGATCTTTATTTTACCCCCTACGGGAACGAGTACTGTTAAGGGCCTTTCGGCCAGAAAACTGATCTCACCCTCTCTGGAGCCTTCCCACTCTAATTGATGGATAATATCCCCCTTTTCAATCACCTTAACCCTTTTAAAATTATCCAGACCGTAATCCAGCAGGATTCTAACCTCAAGCCAGTCATTAGGGCTATTCAGGACAACAGCAATAACCTCCCGGCTGTTTCTTTTTGCTGAGGCAATTAAACAGCGGCCGGCAGCTCTGGTATAGCCGGTCTTTCCCCCGGTAATATCCGGATAGGACCAGAGTAGTTTATTATGGTTTCTTAACCCGCGGCCCCAGTCATTATCGGCCCAGGAGATGGTTTTGTATTTTGTGGCGGTAATCCGGGCAAAAACCTCATTCTTCATCGCCTGCCTCATGATCATGGCCAGGTCATAAGCGGTCGAATAATGGTCAGGATGGGGAAGGCCACTGGGGTTTACGAAATTACTATTTTTAGCCCCCATCTCTTTAGCCTTCTTATTCATCAGCCGGGCAAATTCCTCTACTGAACCGGAGATATGCTCTGCCACTGCAACAGCTGCATCATTACCTGAAGCGAGCATCACTCCGTAGAGCAATTCCTCTAAAGAAAGTTCCTCACCCTCTTCCAGGTAGATCGAGGAACCCTCCTGATATGCCGCTCTGCGGGAGACCTTTACCTTTTCCTTAAGATTGCCTTCTTCAATGGCAATAATGGCAGTCAGCACCTTGGTCAAACTAGCCGGTGGCCGGCGCAGGTGTATCTGTTTTTCATATAAAACCTGTCCCGTCTCAACATCTACTACTGCTGCCGTTGTGGCAGTAATCCGGGGTGGAGCAACCGCTCTGACCTCTAAGTCTGCCAGTAAAAATGCAAGGATCAGAATAATAAATATCACAAAAAAAATACTTAAAAAGGATAACTTCAAGTTTTTCATAAGTTCACACCTTCAAGAAGTTACTCTTTTTAAGTATATGCGAAAAAGCCCATGATTATTATTATCCTATTTATTCTTCTCTTCCAGTATCTTCTGAATCTGCTGGAGTAGTTCAGGAGCAACATTGATCAGGCGCTCGGCAATTGCATTATTGGTAACCGGCAGCAGACGGACCTGTTCCTGACTAACCACCAGAAAGGCCACCGGGCTTAGCATTACTCCGGCACCACTACCGCCAGCAAAGGGTTTAACATTATCTCCGTCTTCCTTTTTATTTCCCTTATTACTGCTGGATTTAATCTCCCCTCCACCGGCAGCAAAGCCGAAACTAACCCTGGAGACGGGAATAATTACACTTCCATCAGGGGTCTCTACCGGATCCCCGACAATTGTATTCACATCAACCATGCCTTTAATGTTGCTCATTGCCGTATCCATCAGTTTTTCAATTGGATGTTCTCCCATGGCCTGTAACCCCCTTTTAGTTTATAAATAAGAACCCTGATGACTGTAAGTATAATATTACCTAAATATAGTGAAAATATACCCTTAAAACGGGTAGAGAACTTTTTATGATAAAAATCAGGGTAAACTGCTAAGTCGGGTTCTTTAAGAAAATGGATCTTACTATCTACCAGTCTGATAATTATCCCTTTAAGTGTCCAGATAAATCCATTAGTTACACCTGTTAAGGCGGGATTAGGCCAGCCGAAATCGGTTTCCCAGATAAACTCCCAGCACCGGAGATTTATACTGTTAAAAATAAGCGAGGTCATCTCCCTATCAGACAGGATCTTTACTATCTTCTTGAGCCGCTTCAACTGAATATTTCTCCAGTCTATCTCCCGTTCTATCTCGAGCTCATTTTTCCAGGGCCAGAGATTTAACAGGGTGCTATCAATCTCGGTAACAATCTCCGAAAAAAACTTAAAAACCTTATTCTGAAGATAGGGAACCTTAATTCGGAAACCCAGTATTTTAATTAAAATGTAAACATCTAAGATAAAACTATCATCCTCGCCCTTTCGCTGATACTCAACTCTAATATATAAGGGCAGAAAAAATGTAATAAAAAAAAAGAGAATTAATAAGATAAGTAACATGGAGTCTCACCCCTAACTACATACTTATTAATTCCCATTAATAAGAATAATATACCAATTTATAACTCTTCTTCCTCAATCTCCGGCAGTTGAGAGAGGTCTTTTAAATCAAAGTGCTGTAAAAACTTTTTAGTGGTACCATAGACAATAGGGTTACCGATAGAATCCTTACGACCCAGTTCCTGAATCAGGTCGTATTTACTTAGGGTTAAGAGGGTCTTTTCAGCCTTAACCCCTCTGATCTCTTCAATCTCGGCCCTTGTTACCGGTTGCTTGTAAGCTATAATTGCCAGAGTCTCCAGGGCGGCCTGGCTTAGATGTGCCAGTGACCTGTTATTATGTAATTCCTCGATAAAAGTGGCATACTCTGCTTTAGTAACAAAAAGATAACTCTGATCATATTCCCTGATCATAATACCATGCGAATTCTTATTATATTCCCTGATTAGAACCTCGATATGTTCCTTTACCTCTGCCGGAGATAAATCTGTTACCCGGGCCAAATCCTTCAGAGGAACCGGCTCATCTGCTGTAAATAAAAGGGCCTCTATCTTTGCTAAATTTTTAACATCCATGATACCACCTATCCTGTCTTTCCAATTAGATTAATACTGGCAAATAATTTATCCTGAACAACCCTGATTTTACAGAGTTTGGCCAGTTCAAGGATACTTAAAAAAGTAACCACGATCTCCAGTCTATTACGACAGTTACGGCTAAGTTCTTTAAAGGAAATACCCCCAGGGTTTTCTGCTAATCTATTCATAATATACTCGACCTTATCCTCAATTTTGATATTTTCGGAATTAATCCTGTCCCAGTCTTCCTCCAGTGGTAGGTCTTCCTGCTTTGCTTTATCTCTGTATGCCGCCATCACCTTTTTAAAAGCCTCCACCAGCTCAGTTAGATCAACCGCCAGATCCAGTTCTTCCCTGCCGGCAGATGCAGGTTCATAACCGGAGGGCCTGGTAAATCTCTTAGCGGCCTTCTCCTGATAGTCCTGTAAAATCCGTGATAGTCTTTTAAAGTAATGGTATTCCTTCAACCGGTGAACCAGGTCACCTCCTCCTTCATCTTCTTGATCATCATTTTCAGCCTGCGGCAGGAGACTACGCACCTTTAATTCGATCAATTCAGAGGCAATAACCATAAACTCACTGGCCAGATCCAGATCGAAATCCTTTAGCTCCTCCAGATATTCTAAATACTGTTCTGTAACCCTGGCCAGTGAGATCTCACTTATCTCAATCTTATTCTTTTTAACAAGCTGGTACAGGAGCTCCAGAGGCCCCTGAAATGTATCCAGTTGAACCTGATAAACCATTTATAATTCACCCTTCTTAAAGTAATAAATTCATCAACAGAGAGATAACAGGTCTAATGATACTCCAGAGGATACCTGTATAGGCCAGTAACAGAAGGACAATCATTCCTACCGGTCCTTCCAGTTTAAGAAAATATCTATCATATCTGGGAGGAAGGAACCCGCGCAGTATCTTTGAACCATCCAGGGGAGGAATCGGAATCAGATTAAAGACTGCCAGACTCAGGTTCACCAGAACGGCCAGATAAAAAAAGCTAATTGTTGTCTTGACTATAGTAGATACCTGTCCGTAGCCGTAAAGATACGAATGCCTCAGGGTTAATCCGGTCAGCTGGAGGATAATCTTAACTAAAAGGGCAAAGAGGATTGCCAGGATAATATTGGCTCCAGGACCGGCAAGTCCCACCAGCAGCATCCCCTGGCGGGGGTTTTTATAATAACGGGGATTAATGGGAACCGGTTTAGCCCAGCCAATTCTCCTAGTTAAAACCAGGACCAGGCTACCCATCAAATCTAGATGGGCCAGGGGGTTAAGGGTTAACCGCCCCATCATCTTCGGAGTGGGATCCCCCAGCATATATGAAACCTTTCCATGAGAATATTCATGAAAGGACAGAGACAGTAATAGTATCGGGATAATGAAGATTAACTCCTGAATAGAAGACACTTTAACTAATCACTCCCATCTTTTTATCAGTTTCTCAGCAAAGGCAAGCTCCTCCCGGCGATTCTTAAGCTCACCTCTTAACTTAGCATGATAGACCTTCTGTAAGATATCTTTTATCTCCGGTCCCGGTTTTAAACCCATCTCCTGCAGGTCAAAACCGTTAATCTCAATTTCTCTATCTGCCAGCTCTTCCAGATGATAGAGGAGATTCTCCTTAATCTTTCCCTTACCACTCTTGACCAGGAGAAGGATAATCTCCTCAGTAGTAAGTCCCTTTAACAACTTAACCAGTTCTACAGGATCAAGCTCCCGGTTCAGCCGGGATAAAATACCCCTGTTTCTCGCATAGGAAGAGAGGATTCTCTGATTGAGAGCAGAAAGCCCCCATTCTTCAATCTCCTGTTTATGTATATCCTCCAAAAAAACCGCCATTCTCAGCAACCATACTTTTATATTATAATTCTTTTCTTGAAAATATTCAAGATAGGCCTCCAGCTCTTTAAACTGGCGAAAAAAATCAGCCTTAATCTCTATCTCCAGGTTTAGCAATTTAAAGAGGGGAAATTCCTGCATCATCCTTAACAGGCCTGGCGTTACCCTGTCAGCAAAAAGGAGTCTTAATTCCTTCAACACTCTGGATGTGGAAAGTATGGAGAAATCAGCTACTGTCAGGGCCTCTTTCAGGAGGGCTTTTGTTTCTCTTGCAAAAGCAAAGCCCAATCCGACCGCTAATCTAATTCCCCTAATAATCCGGGTCGGATCATCCAGAAAGCTGAAACGATGCAGAACCCTTAATAACCCTCTTTCAACATCCTTACTACCCTGAAAAAAATCTAATATCCTTCCCCATCCATCCGGTTTGAGAACCAAAAGAAGGGTATTAACGGTAAAATCACGTCGAAAGAGATCCTCCAGCAGGTCCGCCGGTTCCACCTCCGGCAGCGCTCCGGACCGGGGGTAGTACTCCCTTCTGCTCTCTGCCAGATCGAGGTTAAAACCGGTAGAAAGTTGAATATTCCCTGTATGAAATTCCCGGTTATAGGACCATTCTCCTCCCAGTCTGTCAGCCAGGGCCCTGATAAAATTCTCCAGATCACCGGTAATTACCAGATCAAGGTCCTTATTATTCCGCCTTAGGAGAAGGTCCCTGACGAATCCCCCGGTTACATAGGCCTCAATTTGATACTTTTCAGCCAGTTTACCGGTTACTCTGAATATATTTATGACCTCCCGCGGAAAATTGTTCATCTCTCTGCTCAGGCCGATTATCTCAGGCCTGAGATCAACAAGACTATTTCCGTAGCGATTTAAACACTGGTGGTAAGGTTTACTATCATAATAAGCAGATAATAAGTCACTCCTGATAGGTATTTCCGGAGAGACGTTTTTAAGAGGCAATGACTTTATCCCTTTTAATTTCCTATAATGGGTCTTTAACAGCTTCCTCTGAATCTCCAAAAAAATACCCCCTAATCTTTAACGCTCTCCTAATTAATTATATTGTAAATTTTAAATAATGTCTAATGAAGAAATTAATCCCTGAAATTAGCAGAGCCACCGCGTAAAACGGTGGCTTCCTGTTTCCATCTATCTATTTTGTAAACCGCTCCGGTATCACATCGTTTTTTAGTAAATCATCATAACTCTCACGTTTGATAATCAGATCAGCCCTGCCATCATTGACCAGAACTACAGCCGGACGGGGCAGGCCATTATAATTACTGGCCATAGCATAGGAATAGGCTCCGGTACAGGAAATAGCCAGGATATCGTCGGGTCGGGCCTCGGGCAGTTTAATATCATGGATCAGGATATCACCTGATTCACAGCACTTACCGGCAATAGTAACCAGTTCTTTTCCCTCCTCCAGCGCCCTGTTGGCCAGAATGGCCTCATACTCAGCACCGTAAAGAGCGGGTCTGATATTATCGGTCATACCGCCATCAACAGCCAGATATTTTCTAACTGCCGGAATATCCTTAATTGTACCGATAGTATAAAGGGTTGTTCCGGCAGTACCAATAATCGAGCGCCCGGGCTCATTAATAATTACCGGCAGTGGGTAATTCAGCATATGGGCCTTCTCCCGGACCTTATCCCCGATTAAGCGGGCATATTCTTCAATATCCGGATGAATATCATCCTCCGTATAGGCTATCCCTAGACCACCACCAAGATCCAGTTCATCCAAAATATAACCGGTTTTATCCCTTACCTCAGCCATAAAATCCAGCAGAACATCGACTTCTCTGGCAAAGGATGTCAGGTTGAAGATCTGGGATCCAATATGGGCATGAATACCCTTCAGCTTTAACCTCTCCAGAGAAAGGATCTCTTTGATTACCTCCAGGGCCTGACCCCTGTAAATACTTACTCCGAATTTAGAGTCAATCTGGCCGGTCTGGATGAATTCATGAGTATGGGCCTCAATCCCCGGTGTTACCCTTAAAATTACTTTGACCTTACTATCGTTATTTCCGGCAAGTTTATTAAGCAAATGCGCCTCCTGTAAATTATCGACCATAAAACGACCAATACCGGCTTTTAAGGCCATATCAAGCTCGCTGATGGATTTATTATTACCGTGGAAATAGATCCTCTCTGGGGGAAAACCGGCCTTTAAAGCTACATATAGCTCTCCGCCGGAGACTACATCTAGACCCAGGCCCTCTTCTTCAATGATCCTGCAAAAGGTCCGGTTGATAAAGGCCTTACCGGCATAGGCTGTCCTTGATTTGGGGTAGTATTTTTTAAAGGATTCAACATACTTCCGGGCATTATTACGAATCTCCTTTTCATCTAAAACCAGTAAGGGACTACCAAATCTATTTACCAGCTCAACTGTACTGATACCTCCGATATTTAAAACTCCTTCTTCATCTATCGCCATTGTTCCGTATAATCTCAAATGAATTCAGCTCCTTTCAAAGATTACTTCCTTATTAATTTTTAAGTACATAAGTACATTCAATTAATGCCTAATATTCTTAAGCAATAACTGCAAATAGATGTCGAAGAGATGTTTGAATAATTTACTTGATATTAACATAATCGGGCCTGAAAGTCAAAGGAAAATCAAACTGGTACCAGAATAAAAAAGTAATCCTATTTCCTGATCATATTAGATCTCCTCAATTTTCAGGATAAATGAAGTTAGCAAATATTTGTATTAATATCATACCAAATTATTTAACAGAAAAACAAGCCCTGTAATCATTGACCCCCGGCAATTATTACTTTATAATATAAGATAATTACCGGTCTTAAATAAATATATTTATCTCTTATCGAAAATCTTTCAGGGGGTGGTCAATATTTTTGAAAAAGAAATCATTCAAAAAATGAAGGAATACTTTGGCGAGGATAAGAAAAGAATTAATCATGCCTTACAGGTAACGGATTATGCCAGAACCTTAATTAAAAATTCCTGGAATCAGGATTTAAACCCAGAGGTTATTATCTATGCTGCTATCCTACATGATATTGGAATTAAACAGGCTGAAGAAAAGTACAATAGTACTGCAGGCAGGTTTCAGGAAATAGAGGGTCCGCCGATTGCCCGCAGGATATTAAACTCCTTCCCTATCTCAGAAGAGATTATTAACGAGGTTTGTGAAATTATTGCTCACCATCATTCCCCGGGAAAAATAGATACTTATAATTTTAAGCTTCTATATGATGCAGACTGGCTGGTTAACCTTCCTGCAGAATATGATTTAACAGCAAACAGGGATAAAATTAATAATATCATCGATAGGCTCTATTTAACTGAGGTGGGAAAAGAACTGGCAAGTAAATTATTTAATTAATCCTTTATCTTTTTCCTATAGTCACTTTTTCTATGACCTCTTCAACCTTTTTCTGGGTTTCAACCCATAAGGGCATTAATCTACAGTGTTGTTTAGGAATTTTTGCAAATGAGCCTTAGTGAATCGGAGCTAAAAATCAGGCCAGACCACAGGAGGTGCGTCCCTCATACCGCTGCGTCCTTAAGCATTCGGAACACTAGGACCTCCTGTCTACTGAATCGAAATCATCTATTTATAGTTATTTAAACCGCCTCCCAGCGGGGACATTTGGAGCCCCAGCGGGCAATCAGTTCACCGTTCTGATAGATGTTGACAATTTCACACCTATTTGGGCAGCCAGAACATTCAAAACTATTTGTTTTAAAGTCAAATCCTGTGATGGCAAATCCCTTAAAGGTAGTCTTATGCCCTTTTCTCCTGGCAACCTCTTCTCTGGCTAACATGGCAGCCCCAATGGCCCCCATTATGATGCTCCGGAACATGGATCTCATATCCAAGTTCCTTTTCAAAGGCCTTTTTGATTCCTACATTGGCGGCAACCCCACCCTGAAAAACAACCGGGGGTTCAATATCCTTCCCCTTAGCCACATTATTAAGATAGTTTCTGACCATAGCCTCACAGAGCCCGGCTATAATCTCCTGAATCTCATGGCCTAACTGCTGTTTATGAATCATATCCGACTCTGCAAATACCGAGCACCTACCGGCTATTCTCACCGGGGATTCCGCTTTGAGGGCATATTCACCAAAGTCTTCAATCGGTATCTCCAGTCTGGCAGCCTGTTGATCGAGAAAAGAACCTGTTCCGGCCGCACAGACGGTGTTCATGGCAAAATCCACAGCAACACCATCCCTGATAATAATTATCTTCGAGTCCTGCCCGCCAATCTCTAACACCGTCCGGACTTCTGGAATTAGATGAGCCGCAGCTACTGCATGGGCGGTAATCTCATTTTTGATGACATCCGCCCCCAGTATTACTCCGGCCAGATTACGGCCACTACCTGTTGTACCTACCCCTCCGATCTCGAGGCCGGAATATTTTTCGGCAATCCGGTTTAAACCCTCTTTAATCACCTGAACCGGCTGACCCTTTGTCCTGAGATAGATTTTATCAACTAAAGTTCCGAATTGATCAAGCAAAGCCAGGTCAGTACTGACCGAGCCAACATCAACACCCAAAAAGTATTTATCCATAATTTTTTCTGCCCCTCTCTTTTTTACATTAATCTTATAGACAATTTAACAGTATACTTGACCTTCCCCATTTTTAATGTCTCATTCCCTTAGCAATAACTACAAATAGATGAAATTTGATTTTAATGATTATGGCCGAAGGCCAATTTGATTATTCAGGGTCAGATTTCTGCAATCGGAGACATCTATTTGTAGTTCACTATTTTCTTCCTTCGCCCAATTAAATCAATAAAGGCCTCCAGCCGGGTGATCAAACCGGCATCACCGCTATGTTCATCAAAAAAAAGAGATATAAACGGGATTCCTTCCCTTTGACTGACTTCGGGCAAAATAGTCTGGGCCACAATCTCTGGCATACAGGTAAAGGGGCCGATATGAATAACCCCATCAAACCCCCTCCTGGCATATCTGACAGCATTACCGACACTATCAATACCGTGACCACCTACAAAGCTCCTTAGATACGGTTCTGCTGCTTTTGTGATTGTTTCCATTTCATTATCCAGATGGAGAAAATGACTAAGCCAGTTACTGATATAGACCTCCTTTTCCACCGTAGCCCCCAGCTGGCCCAGTTTCTTTTCAATCTCCAGATTCACAAAGGGTTCTATAATTAGATAGATCTCACCAACAAGCCCTATCTTTATCTCCATACCCCTTTTAAACTTACCTCTGGTATCATCGATTAGCTCGCGGTACTCTCTTTTTAATCTATTAATTCCATCTACCGACATTGTCTGATCGAGCTTAGCTAAGAAAGCATTGTAAAGTTTATCAACCTGACCTGCCATCCTTTCGGTAGCCCTTCTCTTTAATACCAGCCGGTGGATCTTATCCATGGCCAGAATCTTATTCCAGGCCAGTTTACCGGCATTAAAGAGTCTCTTTAAAGGAAAACCGCCGAATAAATCACGCAGCTCTCTATAACCCTGAATTAAGTCCGGTTCCAGGACAATCATCCTGACATCATAACCGAGTTCTTTCAGAATGGCCTGCTGCACCTCGCCATAATACCCGAAACGGCAGGGGCCACATCCCCCACCCATTACAATCGTATCCGCTCCTCTCTCCAGGGCTTCAATAAAATTCCCCAGGTTTATTTTTAGAGGTAGACAGGCAAATTCCGGGCTATATTTGATGCCCAGGTCCAGGGTTTTCTTGGAATTTTTCGGTGGAACTACTACTTCCAGGCCCATCTCCTGAAAAAAAGCCCTGGCCGGAATCCATAAATTTCCCATATGGGGAAAGGTTACTCTCTTCATGCCATCTTCCTTCTTTCCAGCAGGTCAATAAAGGCTTCCAATCTGGTAATTAAACCGGCCTGACCGCTATGCTCATCGATATTTATATTTAAAAATGAGATATCCTGATGTTTTTTACTATTTATACTTACCAGTTCATTGACCAGGGAATCGGGACCGCAGCCGAAGGCGGTGACCTGAATAATCCCCTGAACCCTCTCTTTTGATTCAAATAATAGATGATAAGCCGCCCCCATAACCTCCCGGTTATAGATCCAGAATAATTTCTTTGGCTGTCTTTCAGCGGCCTTCTCTAATAATCCGGGCCTGAACATCTCCAGGGTAACCACCTTTACCCCCATCTTTCTTAAATGACCTACTATATCCATGCTGAGGTATTTATCATTAGTAATATAGGAGTGGCCGAGAACAGCCACCCTTAATCCATTATCTCTACCGGCCTGTGATTCTACAGAACCATTCTTTAAAATTCTCATTGCCTCTGCAGGGGTAAAACCCCTTTGTTGAATCTCTGCAAACTCCCTCTGTTTTTTTAAAGCCTTCCAGTAAGCCTTTTCAACCCTCCAGTAATTAACTTTGAGTTTTTCTCCTATTTGATGGGCAATCCTCCTTAAAGGAAATAGTCCCTTTCTTAAATCCACAACTGGCTCTATCAGTGGGGGAACCTGCTTAAAGGTTGCTCTGACCATATCCGGTAGTCCCATAAATTTTGGGCAGACGGCATTACCCTTGCCAAGGCTGATTAAGCGGGGAACAAAGAGATAATTTACTCGGTCAAGCAGCTCTAATACATGGCCGTAGTAGACCTTAAAGGGCAAACAGAGGTCATCAACCGCTCTCTTTACCCCCTCATCGAGTATCCTTTTATTTGTTTCCGGAGAGAGAACCACTTCCATCCCCATCTCCTGAAAAAAAACCTCCCAGGATGGGTAATAATAGTGAAACATCAGGGCCCTGGGAATCCCTATCTTATAACTCATTAGAGATCACTCCCTATTCTTTTCCTTTTCTTTATCATCCTCTTTAACAGCCCTGTCCCGATCTTTAGACTTTAAGGCAGCCGGTCTCATATGGGAGAGATCCAGTATGGTCTGCCTGATTAGATAAGATTTCAGGGCATGATAATCAAAGGGAATCAGGGGCCAGAGATAGTAAACCCCGAAGGATTTAGTTAAAACCACCCAGAAGAAGATGATGATAAACATAATTATAAAACCCCAGATATTACCTATTATTGCCGCCAGTAGAAATAAAACCCGGAAAAACTTTAAAACCAGGGCCATCTCATAGCCGGGAATGGAAAAGTTACCGATGGCCGCAATGGCCATATAGAGAATTACCTCCGGTGAAAATAAGCCGACTTTAACGGCAAAATCCCCCAGGAGTAAGGCACCGATTAAACTGAGAGATGTGGCCAGGGTAGTCGGTGTCTGTATTGAAGCTATGCGAATCAGGTCTATACCGAAACTGGCCAGAATAAACTGCACCCCGAGATTAATGGTACTCTCCTTTTTTACCCCGATAAATTGAAGATATTCCGGCAGGTACTCCTTATTGGTAGCCATTAGAAACCAGATGGCAGGTAATAAAACCGAGATAAAGATGGCCAGAATTCTTAACAGAGAAAAATAGGTGCCTACCAACGGACTCTTTCTATAATCTTCTAAGGTCTGGATATGGGAGAAAAAGGGTGCCGGTAAAATAAGGGCAGTTGGTGAATTATCAACTATAATCGCTAAATTTCCCTCAAGGATGTGAGCAGCAACAATATCCGGTCTTTCTGTATACCGGACTAAAGGCAGTGGATTAATCGTTCCCCCGGTAATAATCTCTTCTACCGATTTATCGGCCAGGGACAACCCATCGATATCAATACCCTCCAGTTTTTCCCTGACAGCCTTCACCAGATCGAGATTAACAATATCCTTAATATACACTAAGGCAACATCATTCTTTGACCTTTTACCGACCTGAACCACTTCTGCCCGGAAATTTGCATCTCTGATCCTTCTTCTAACTGCATTAACATTAAAGAGCATTGTTTCCACAAAGCCATCGGCCGGCCCCCGGGTTGCCTTTTCTAACTCCGGTTCATCAGGAGACCTTGACAGCGAGGTTCTAGCATCTATAACTATCGCCTCATCCTGACCATCAATCAATAATACCTGCGGTCCTGCAAGCACCTCCTGCACGACCTCATCAAGGGTCTTAACTAAACTAACCTCATAGTAAGGTAGACGGTTATTTAAGATCTTCTTAATAATATCGACCGAGATATCCTCCCTCTCCGTCTCCATCAGATACCAGATAGGCAGGATAAGTTCATCCTTAATAAATCCGTCAATATAGATCAGGCCGGCTTCCCTGCCACCTATTTCAAATTTCCGGACCAGAATATCAAAGCTCTCATCTGCCCCTAATTTCTTTTTTAAAATCTCTATATTGTCATCTAACTTCTTTTTAATTGGATTCTGCATCTTGCCACCTCATTATCGATATGGGTACATAATCATCCCGGAATCTTTTCAATTACCACGGCATGGGCAATACTGGGGATACTCTCATTTTGTAGAGTAGAAAGAGAACTCAATAGGGCCCCGGTTCCTACCGCCAGTACCCTGTTTAGTTCTCCGGCAATTATCTTTGGTATGATAACACTACCTATAATTACAGCCGAGGCAGCACAACCGCTACCACCGGTGCCATATTTTTTATCTTCACCAAAGATCATTGCCCCGCAATCATTTAGCTTTTGACCCAGTTTTACATTTTTCTCCTCTAACATGGAATTTAATATATCAAGACCGGCCCTGCCCAGATCTCCTGTCAGGATTAAATCATAATCCTGCGGCCCCCGGCTTAGATCCATAAAATGTTGTAGGATAGTATCGGCTGCCGCCGGGGCCATTACTGAACCCATATCATTAGGGTCTTTAATTCCCAGGTCCAGTACCTTACCGAAGGTGCTGTGGGTAATCCAGACCTGACCGCCTAACCATCCCAAAATATAGGCACCTGTTCCTGTAACCGTCCACTGTTTATAGGGAGGATACTGGTTACCGTACTCTAGCGGTGTTCTGTACTGCCTCTCTGCAGTCTGGTAATGACTGGAACTAAAAGCCAGAATACAATCGGCAAATCCCCCATCCAGATATGAACTTCCCAGAGCCAGGGCTTCAATCATAGTTGAACAGGCTCCATAGATACCGACAAAGGCAATATCATAATCTCTGGCGATAAAATTGGCCGTAATAATCTGATCCAGTAAGTCTCCGGCAATAATAAAGTCTATATCAGAGGGGGAAACTGAGGCCTTTCCCAGGGCCAGGCCAATAGCATCCGAGACCATCTTCTTTTCTCCCTTTTCCCAGGTCTGTTTTCCGCATTTGGCATCTTCGTAGACCAGATCAAAGCTTTTTCCAAAAGGTCCCTTCCCTTCCTCAGGCCCAACTACCGAGGCTTGACTAACAATATGGGGAGGGTTCTTATAGATTAAGGTTTGTCCGGTTAATTTATCAGCCATCTCTTCTCCTCCTGATTTATAAATTAATACCTCACTCTGTTCGGCAACTTACTTTTTACCTTCAAACAACTGCAAATAGATGTTGAAGAGATGTTTGCAATCGAAAACATCTATTTGTAGTTTTCTTATCCACAGAAAATGATTAATTAACAAGTAGAGCCTGTTATCAAATCAAAACAGGCTCCGGAGGTAAAGCTATCTGTTTTTAACTGGAAAGGCTATCTGTACATTGACCTTATAGTCGTATAACTCTCCGTCCTTTACATCAGCAGTCATGTTCAGAATCTCGACTCCGGTTATCCCTTCTATGGTCTTACTGGCTTCCCGGACGACATTCTGAACAGCATCTTCCCAGCTCTTATCAGATTCCCCAACTAGCTCAATGATTTTTACCGTTGTAGACAATATTTAATTCCTCCTTTGTTCGTTAATGCTCAGAAAATTTCCCTTAACTTTTTTCTCTTATTGCTTATTATGGCCAAAAAGCTACTTTGTTATCCAAACCTATATTTTCAGGGCATCTGTAGGAATCTCCTGGTGCAAACCCGGCATCATAAACCAGAAAATTGCTATAACTAAAATTCCCAGAAGTAATGTCAGAATAAATTCCACTAAAAATTCTTTAATCACTATCACCCCGCTATCTATTCTAAATTATATTATTATTTAATCTCCAGGAAATTATACATAAAAAAACACCCGAAAAATCGGATGTCAAAGTGATTGCCGTAATTCGGCCAGTATTTTCTTTTCCAGCCGCGAGACCTGAACCTGGGAGATTCCCAGATAGTCCGCAATCTCCTGTTGAGTCTTATCCTCAAAATATCGTAAAAAGATCAGCAAACGGGACCTCTCATCCAGTTTTTTTAGGACTTCAACCAGTTCCAGCTTATCCAGATTCGATATCCCGGACTCAGCTGTATTTTCCTCTAGACTATCAACAAGGAACAGGTTGTTTCCATCATCCTCATGAATAGTCTGATAGATCGATGTCGGACTTTTACTGGCCTCCATAGCCTGGATGATCTCGCTTTTAGTATACCCGGTCTCTTTAGCCAGCTCACCGATACTGGGAGACCGGTTCAAATTCTTCTTCATCTCCTCTTCCTTCTGTTTGACTTCCCGGGCAATCTTTTTTAGGGAGCGGCTGACTTTTATTAAACCATCATCCCTGAGATGGAGACGTATCTCTCCGATAATCCTGGAAACCGCATAGGTAGAAAACCTGATATCTCTACTCAGGTCAAAACCCTTAACCGCCTTAATCAAACCAATAACCCCTATCTGGAAGAGATCCTGGAGGTCGTAACCGGAATTCTTGAAGCGGTAAGTTACCTTTAAGACTAATTTCAGATTATGCTTAACAAGTTTATCCAGGGCATTTTTATCCCCCTCCTGGGCCAGTTTAATATTATAGCGGGTTTCTTCCCGGCTCAAAAGTTCCACATCGGGAAGATCAATCATACTATAATTCATATCTCACCTCTCCCTACTCTACCGCATGATTGAGCTGTTGAGGTATCTTGACCATAGTCACGGTTGTCCCCTTATTAACTTCCGATTCAAGTTTAAATTCATCCATAAAGGAATCTATAAAAGCCAGGCCTAGTCCCATATGATCATCTTTGGTAGAATAGGAAGGTTGTAAAACGGCCTCAACATCCTCTATCCCCACACCTTTATCAGTTACTTTAATTATCAGCTTATTGTTATCTATTTTTAAGCTAATATCAATTAGACCCTCTTCAAAGGGATAACCATGAATGATACAATTGGTTACTGCCTCCGAAACAGCAACCTTAATCTCTTCCAGCTCACTTAAGGTAAAATCGAGTTCTGAGGCAAAGGTTGCTGCTGTAATTCTGGCTAATCCTACATTACTACTCTTACTTAAGATAGTTAAATGGGCCTGATTATTCAAGGTTATAACCTCCTTTATTAACATCCTCCAGGGCTTGTCCTTCATCATCATATTCCTGCATTATCTTTAATAGACCTGCCAGGGTAAAGACCTTTTTTACCTGGGGTTTTAGATTAACCAGGGCGACCTTGCCACCACGTTTTTTCAGATATCGATATCTCCCTAGTATGGCCCCTAATCCGGAACTATCTATAAACTTCACACCCTTGAAATTTAGAATTAAATTCTTTAAGTTACTTTTTTCCATCTTTTCAACTATCTTTTCTTTAAACTGGGGAACGGTGTGCATATCAAGTTCACCACGTAATTTCACAATTAAAGAATCCCCAGCAATTTTAGTTGATAAATCCAAATTTATTCCTCCTTTTTCTAGATTTTTCCTGGAGTTTATAATTTTATATTCTCTATTATTTTAGAAATTCCTGCCTGCAAGCAGGAATTTTTGGAAAAAAGAAAAAGGCAGGTTTCCCTGCCAAATACTTTAAAAAGATATTTAGCTGCATATTTCCATTAATAATCAGCCGGAATGGGCAGAAGTTTGTCGTTATTACAAGCCCTCCGGCCCACCTTGGCCATGTTTATCCATTCCCCATCCTTCTTGACCTTGACCACATCTGCAGTAAAGTCATTGTTTGTCCCTTCTACAGAGCTATTAGATAAAAGCCAGCTACCCACCCCGTAGATATCTACCGGTACCTTAGAACGTTCAAAATCCCTGATTTTATCCGGGTTAAAGCCACCTGTGGCAATGATCTTAACATCCTGACAGTAGCTCCGGGCAAGCTCAATATCTTCTTCAGGGAGATTCCAGTCCAGGTAGGCATTATCCAGAGCCTTTCTTAACCTGTAGATTAAGCGGGCATTAACTCCGTTATCCAGCCTCTTGTCACCCAATGGCTCAACACTTATATCCCTGAGGCTCGAGGAGGTATCCGGGCGAACACCAAATAGTTTATAACGTTTGGCCTCCTTCACCTCTCCTTTTTTAAATAAGGCAAGATACTTTTCAAACATGGTCTTAAGAACCTTCAGGCTTGTACCAATACAGTCATTGTCAAAATCCACCAGGGCTATCCTGTTGACATTTAGAGGCATATGCCGGCAGAACTGAATGGTTGCCTCGGCGGTATTCCCGAAAAAGGTAGCAATATAGGAGTGGCTGATGGTACCCCCGCCTTTACCACCCCACCAGCTTCCCTGCTCATCAGTGGAAACATAACGGTTGCTGCTGGCTCCGTAGTCCTTATTATAGGCACTGACACCGAGGGTATAGGCATAACCGTGGAGGGCCTGAAGTTTATAATGGGCGAAACGGGCCGGGAAAAAGAGAATATCCTTTCCCCTGGCCGCTTCTAACACCTGATAAACATTAGTAGCTATCCGGCTTGCCTCCGTCAGGGAACCCAAAATCGGGGTTTCCAGAATGGCAAAATCACGGTAACGCCCCCTGATCTTCATTACGGGCTCAACATTCATCGGGTCACCATAGTAGTAAGCCTTTACCCCATCATGACAGGCCTCAACCTCAAGCTGATCAAAGGTGTTGATAAAATTACCATCATCATCAAAATAACCGGTGCATTCCTTAAGGATAGCTAAAGCCTCATCTATTCCCCCGATAATCGAATAGGGCTTTCTCCTGGTAAAAATCTGCATCTCCACCTCAATATTTCCTATATCTTCCCCCTTAAACTTATACCCTTCCTGAGAAAGCTTCTCTAAAATCCTGGAAATATTACGAAAGTAAACATCAGAATACCAGCCTTTAACCATTCTCTCTTTATCTAATTGAAAGATTTCTACAGGTAATCTCTCACCATTAAATACTGTCAATCCTATCAACTCCTTAAGCTGCTGCAGATTTGAATAATAATTCTACGTAAATCCTGTTATTCCTGCTTTATTATCCATTGATCTAAGAGAAAATATTGATCAGGCTCTTAATCAACTGTTTGATGATCCGATAGATCATCTGAAAAATTGAGGCCTTTTCCACATCACGGTCGATGACGATATCAGCCTTTTTCAAGAGTAGATTGCCCTTAAATACCTTAAGTTCACCGATTTTATCTCCCCTTTTCAGAGGAGCACGGATCTTTTTGTCAATACTAACCACCTTTTTGATCTTATCCTCTTCTCCCTTCTTAACCGGAACAATTAGTTTTTCTTTGATAATTCCGTTAGCCAGTTCCTCTCTTCCATTATTAACCCTGATCTCCCGGATAATTTCCCCCTGCTCGGCTATCGGCAGGCTCCTGTAGGAACCGAAACCGTAGGTTAATAGCTGGGCTGCTTCATTAAATCTTATCTTTGAGCTATCAGCCCCCATAATAACGGCGATAAAGCGTAATCCATCCCTCTCTGCTGTACTGGTTACACACCACTTTGCTGCCTCGGTATGACCGGTTTTAAGCCCGTCAGCCCCCTGATAGTGTCTAACCAAACGGTTAGTATTATTTAAAACCGATTCACCATCTCTTAAATAATCGATCCAGGTAGAGGTCCATTCCAGAACCTTGGGGTATTTTAAGATCTCTCTGGCCATAATTGCCAGGTCGTAAGCAGAGGTATAATTGCCCTGAACAGAAAGATCATCAGGTGGTAGACCGTTGGTGTTATAAAAGTATGTATTTTTTAATCCCAGTTCTTTAGCCCGTTCGTTCATCCTTTCTACAAAGGCCTCTTCACTACCATAGAGGTATTCTGCCACCGCCACCGAGGCATCATTGGCTGAAACTATAGCGATAGCCTTCATCATCTCCTCCAGAGTCATCTCTTCTCCCGGTTCCAGCCAGATCTGTGAGCCGCCCATACTGGCTGCAAAATCACTAACAACGATTTTATCTTCCAGACTAACCCTCCCCTCTTCAAGAGCTTCCATTACCAGTAACATGGTCATTATCTTGGTCATACTAGCGGGAGGTAGTTCAAGGTGAGGGTTTTTTTCATAAAGGATCTCCCCGGTCTCATATTCCATCAGCAGGGCTGATTTGGCAGTTAGTTCAAAAGAAGGCTGCTCAGCTTCAACCGAAATAACAAGTAATAAAATTAGCAATATTGTTACAAGGCTGCTCTTAAGCCATTTAAAATTCAGATACATAATATACCCTCCTTTTCCTTTATAATAGATATTTATTATCTATCATTTTAGATTATGCAGGAGGGTTCTTAAAAGGAAATTAAGAAAAGTGCATTAGCTAATTATCTCATAAATAAATGGCCTCTCTTCTGGTTTTTTTTCTTTAATCTCAAAGGAACTCCTCAAACGCTTCCGGGCCTCCTCTACAAGTTCATGATCATTTAGATGAAGAACAGCCAGGGTCTCCCCTCTTGCTACCTCTTCTCCGTACTTTTTATTTAATACAATACCGACGGCAGGATCGATATCTTCTTCTTTGGTTGCCCTACCTGCACCGAGGGACATGGCAAGGAGCCCAACCTCCCGGGCCTTGATTCCATTAATATAACCGGATCTATCGCTCTTTAGCTCTATCTGATATTTGGCCTCCGGAAGTAATCCGGTATCATCAATAACTGCCGGGTCACCGCCCTGGGCCGAAATAAACCTTCCAAATTGTTCCAGGGCCTTACCGGAAACTAATGTTTCCTGGAGAAGGTTATAACCTTCTGTAAAATCTTTAGCCTTTCCGGCAATAAGCAGCATATTAGCCCCCAGAGTTAGACATAGTTCCTCTAGATCAGGAGGCCCTTCACCCTTAAGGGTAGTAATAGCCTCCCTGACCTCCAGGGCATTGCCCACTGCTAGGCCGAGGGGCTGATTCATATCGGTGATAACCGCAATGGTTTTCCGGCCAACCTCCCTGCCGATCTCAACCATGGCTTCTGCCAGTTTACGGGAATCCTCAAGTTTCTTCATAAAAGCACCTTCACCGGTTTTAACATCGAGGACGATTCCATCGGCACCACCGGCAATCTTCTTGCTCATGATACTGCTGGCAATCAAGGGAATGGAATCTACTGTAGCTGTTACATCACGCAAGGCATAGAGTTTCTTATCGGCCGGGGTAAGATTACCCGTCTGACCGATGACCGCCACCCCAATGGAATTAACATTATGTATAAACTCCTCCATAGTAAGGTCCACCTTAAACCCCGGGATAGACTCCAGCTTATCGATGGTTCCCCCCGTATGGCCCAGACCCCTGCCCGACATTTTGGCTACTGGTACACCGGCTGCTGAAACTAGCGGGGCCAGCACCAGGGTGGTGGTATCACCTACCCCGCCGGTACTGTGTTTGTCAACCTTAACCCCGGAAATAGGACTTAAATCCACCTGATCACCCGATTCGGCCATGGCCAGGGTAAGCTCCGCTGTCTCCATAGCATCCATCCCCTGAAAAAAAACTGCCATTGCCCAGGCAGACATCTGGTAATCAGGGATTTCACCCCTGGTATAACCGTCTATCAAAAACCTGATCTCTTTAGCAGAAAGCCTCTCTCCTTCCCTTTTTTTATAGATTATGTCATAGGCGCGCATCAGCTTCCCCTCCTTTAAATCTTCTTTAATATACCGCGAACCAGGGTAATGAATTTCGGTTTAACCCTCTCAGCCGTCTCCATAACCTCTTCATGGTTTAAGGGCCGGGCCAGTATACCGGCAGCCATATTGGTAATACAGGAGATACCCAGGACATCAAGTCCCATGTGATTGGCCACAATTACCTCCGGAACAGTAGACATACCAACCGCATCAAAACCGTTGCTGGCTAGAAAGCGGATCTCAGCCGGGGTCTCATAACTAGGTCCTGAAAGGGCAGCATAGACCCCCTTTCTGGTCATTATTCCCTTTTCCGCTCCTACCCTTTCTGCCAGCTTAATTAACTCATGATTATAGGCCTCGGTCATATCGGGAAAACGCGGTCCGAACTCTTCTAGATTCTGTCCCCGGAGGGGATTATCCCCCATCAAATTAACATGGTCGGTGATAATCATAAAATCCCCCGGATTAAAATTACGATTTACCCCGCCGGCTGCATTGGTAACCAGCAGTTTTTCCACGCCTAGCATCTTCATAACCCTGACCGGAAGAGTAAGCTTCTGCATTGAGTAACCCTCATAATAATGGAAACGACCCTGCATAGCCACCACTGGTTTACCTTCCAGCCGGCCGATAACCAGCCGCCCGGCATGGCCTTCAACCGTCGATACGGGAAAATTCGGTATCTCCTGATAGGGTATAACTATGGAGTCTTCAATCTCTTCAGCTAAAATGCCCAGTCCTGAACCCAGAATTAAACCGACCTCCGGTTCCAGGTCGATCTTTTGTTTAATATATTCCGCCGCCTCTTTTATCTCTACAAACATCAAACCACCCCTTTAATATATTAAAAAACCCTTCCCTAAAACTTCCACCAAATAGATACATCTATTTGTCGTTGAGAATTTCCCTTGCAAAACTCGTTCCATGATTAACCGGTTCCGTTCCTAACAATTCAGTAATGGTTGCTGCCAGGTCAGCATAGGTTACCCGGGTATTTAAATCATAATCCTTTTTTATTCTTTCTCCATAGAGCAAAAGCGGTACATATTCCCTGGTATGGTCAGTACCTTTATAGGTGGGGTCACAGCCGTGATCGGCGGTAATAACCAGTAGATCATCCTTATCCATTTTAGCAATTAACTCAGGCAATCTTTGATCAAATTCTTTGAGGGCCCGGGCATAACCCTCCGGATCCCGGCGGTGTCCGTAGACCATATCAAATTCCACCAGATTGGTAAAGATTAAACCCTCCTGCTCCAGCTGTATATAATCGAGGGTAGCATCAACACTATCCATATTATCGACCGTATGATTATACCTGGTAATACCCTTACCGGCAAAAATATCGACAATCTTACCTACCGCCAGTACCGGTTTACCTGCCTGCTTGATCTTATCGAGCATCGTCTCCTCCGGAGGTTCCAGGGAAAAATCCTCTCTCCTCTCCGTTCTAGTAAAACTACCCGGCTCACCGATAAAGGGTCGGGCAATAACCCTGCCAACAGCATGCTTCCCGGTAAGAATCTTTCTGGCCTTTCTACACATATCATAGAGGCTTTCTACCGGTATCACCTCTTCATGGGCAGCTATCTGAAAGACACTATCGGCAGAGGTGTAAACGATCGGTTTGGCAGTTTTGATATGCTCCTCCCCCAGTTCCTCAATTATCTTGGTACCGGAGGCAGGCTTGTTTCCCAAGACCTCCCGGTTTATTGCCTTCTGGAAGGCCTCGATAACCTCATCAGGAAAACCATCCGGATATGTGGGGAAGGGTTCTTCAAGGATAATGCCCGCAAGCTCCCAGTGGCCGGTTGTTGTATCCTTTCCGGCAGAAGCCTCGGCCATTCTACCATAAACCCCTCCAGCCTTTATATCTGAGGACAGGCCCTTAATCTTTCCGATCTTACCCAGGCCCAGTTCCTCTAAATGAGGTAGATTTAGACCACCAACAGCCTTAGCAATATGGCCCAGAGTATTGGCTCCCTCATCACCATAATTAGCAGCATCAGGCAGGGCACCTATTCCAACACTATCAAGAACTATTAAAACTATTCTATTAATTTTTGACAATAATATCCCCCTTTCAACTTTAACTTAGTGTTTCACTTCTTTCCGCAATAACTACAAATAAATGTTGTAGAGATGTTTGGAAATTTTTTGGATATAACTCTTGGTGAATCGAAAGGAAAAATTAGGTCGAGCTTTATAGTATAAATCTAGGTTTTCCTGATTATTAGTTATGTATTCTAAAAATATTCATCCCCACCTCAGTAGATGGGGATGAGAAAATCTATAACATAGTCCTTAAGTTTAATCACCAAAACTGATTCCAATACTCCTGGCAACATTGACGAGTTCTCCTTCAGGGTCAACATTCTTCTGCTGCCCGATAACATCCTCAAGGGGAGCATAAGATATCTTACCACCTCTGAGGCTGACCATATTACCGAACTTGCCTTCCATGATTAAATCGACTGCTGCCTTACCGTATCTGGTAGATAGGATCCTGTCATAGGCTGTAGGCTTACCACCCCTCTGTAGATGACCGAGAATGGTTGCCCTTGTTTCCAGCTCTACCAATTCCTCTAAGTCGCGAGCAATTTTTTGACCAATGCCACCCAGGCGGATCGGGTCAGGACTATCCTCTACTACCTGACTGACCACAACATCACCGGACTTAGGCTTTGCTCCTTCGGCAACTACCACAATGCTGAAGTCCTTACCGGCGCGTCTCCTCTCAACAATCTTCTCGGCTACCTTTTCGATATCATAGGGAATCTCCGGGATCAGGATAACATCTGCCCCACCGGCAATCCCGGCATGAAGGGCAATCCAGCCGGCATATCTACCCATAACCTCCAGGCACATAATCCGGTGATGGGATTCGGCAGTAGTATGCAGCCTGTCCAAAGCCTCGGTAGCAACCGACACGGCAGTATCAAAACCGAAGGTAACATCAGTTAAAGCCAGGTCATTATCAATTGTCTTGGGTACACCGACAACCTTAACCCCTTTTCTGGCAAAATCCCTACCACTGGTCAGGGTTCCATCTCCACCGATGATAATCATGGCATCAATTCCGGCTTCTTCAATATTCTTTACCCCAACATCGGAAACATCCCGATAAACCGTTTTTCCATCCTCTTCAAAGGGGAACTTAAAGAGATTGGTCTTATTAGAAGTATAAAGGATGGTTCCTCCCAGGGGGAGTATTCCAGAGATTGCATCCATGTCCAGTTTCACCGTCTGCCCCAGGTACAGGCCGCGGTAACCGTTTTTAAAGCCGACAACCTCCAACCCGTATTTAAGAATGGCAGTCCTGGTAGCAGCCCTGATGACGGCATTTAAGCCGGGACAATCACCCCCGCCGGTTAGAATTCCTATCTTTTTAATCTTATTACCCATAAAAAAATACCTCCCTAGACTATTATTTAAATGTAATGCCTGGGAATTTATGTTATTAAGATAACATAAATTCCGGCATCAACAAATGGCGAAACCAATTTGTTTTATTTTTTTGCCAATTCATGGAATATTCATTGCCCTGTGGAGCACGGATTTACTCCCTTATGGTGTTATTATAAATTAGACTCGAGATTAAGTCAAGAAAAGAAAGATAATATACAACAAAATATTCTACCAGGCCTGATCCTGCCGGTCCCAGCAACCGGTAAGAAAGATTAAAGCTATGATGATTAAACCAGCAATTAATCTGCAGTACATTATTGATTCCCCCTTATCTTCCTGATGAGAACCTGATACCATAGGCCAACCAGAGGATCACCAGGGGCTTCCGTTCGCTCGATTAGGGGAAAGAGGGTAAAAATGTTCATCCCTTAAAAGACAAAGAAGCCAACAGTGATCTTCGCTCCGGCTACTGCAGATCCTAAGCTACCCGCAGCAATCTTTCGACTACTACGAATAGGTTCCGGACCTACAATAACCTTTGCTCGACCATAGCAGATCCAACATGGCATTACCTACATCAATCTTCAATCTCCATTGAACACCAATGAGCTAAACACCATTCTCGACACCTGTAATGATCTCCCGACCATTACAGATACCTACTGGACCTACTATGATCTTAGCTCGACCACCATAGATCGGTGACGAACCTGCCCCAATCTCCTCGACTGCAGGACAGATCCTTAGCGACCTATGATGATCTGCGCGCCGGCCATTACAGATCCCATCCGAACCTGTAATGACCTTTGCCCGACCAGTTCAGACCCGTCATACGAGCCTGAACCAGTCTGCGCTCAACCACTGTTGACCTCACGTTAAATAGTTTATCCACTATCCAGATTAATATACATAAAAAATGAAAAACACAGAAAAATTTTTTCCGGTTTACAAAACATACCTGTTTCCAGGATAAAAAGAGGCTATTATTAACAAACTATATTGCATCACTAACAGTAACTTATTTTTATTCCTTATTAAGCATTTTTGCTCCATCAGCAGGACTGCTGACATAGATCTCGGGTCTAATCCCGGTCTCCTGCTCATAACCACTGCTAATCGCATCCATAAAATGGTCAACATTATTCTTTCTGACTAAATTAACGGTACATCCACCGAAACCAGCCCCTGTCATCCGGGCCCCTAAAACTCCTTCCTGATTCAGAGCCAGGTCAACCAGCAGATCCAGTTCCCGGCAGCTAACCTCATAGTCATCCCTCAGGCTCTTATGGGATTCAATCATTAGCCGGCCGAAAGTAGCAAAATCATTGTTCTTCAGAGCAGCTATACTGGTTAGAACCCTGTTATTCTCGGTGATGACATGTCTAGCTCGCCGGTAAACGGTGTCAGGTAATTCCGTTCCGAATTCCTCAAGTTCCTCTATAGTCACATCCCTTAAAGCCTCTACCCTGCGGTCTAATCTCTCTGCAAAAAATTTAGCAGCCTGATTGCATTCCTCCCGGCGCTGATTGTACTCCGAATCGACCAGGCCGCGCTCTACCTTCGAATTACAGATAACAACCCTGAAGTCTTTATTTTTAAAGGGGATCAGCTCATACTCCTTTGTTCGACAATCGATCATCAGGGCATGGTCCTTCCGGCCCAGGCGGGAGATATACTGGTCCATAATCCCGCAATTAACCCCAACAAAGTTATTCTCGGCCCGTTGACAGAGAAGGGCCATCTCTACCGGCTCTATCTCTAGATTATTCAAATTTGCCAGGGTAAAGGCAGTTACCACCTCCAGGGCGGCTGAAGAGCTTAAACCGGAACCCTGAGGTACATTGCCGGTAAAGGCCAGATTTGCTCCGGTCAGATGATAACCCATCTTCTCCAGTTCATCGGCCACCCCCTTTAGGTAATTAACCCAGATATTTTCCTGATCAAAGGTAAGGTTATCGAGGGAAAACTTAAGCTCACTATCATAATCCAGAGAATAAACCTTTAGTAGCTGGTCATCCCTCAGCTGACCTACCATAGTAATCTCTTTTTCAATAGCCATGGGCAGAACAAATCCATCATTATAATCAGTATGTTCTCCAATAAGGTTAACCCGGCCCGGAGCGGAAAATGCTCCTTTTTCCCGGCCCGTATCCTTAAATCTTTCTTGAAAAAACTGCCATAAGTGCTTAACTATCTCCAAAAAAAATCACCCCTGTCCCTAATTTTAATATTATTCTAGCTAAGTTACCGGCTCGGTCATCCTTAATTCCCCGGCCTTATCTTCCGCCAGTGAGCCATTAATAAAGGTACCTGCTCCTGCTTCACTCCCGGCCAGATACTTCAGTTTATCCCTTGTCCGGTAAGGAGGGTAAAACTCAATATGAAAATGGGAGTAATCTTCACCTGAGCCGTCAGTAGGCTGCTGATGAATAGCCATAATATAGGGAAAAACAAATCCGAAGAGATTATCATACTTCAGCAAGACAGTCTTCAAGATATCTGCCAGGTCCCGCTCCTCCTTCTCCGTAAAATCGTTGAAAGAAGGCAGATGCCGGCTGGCATAAATATGAACCTCATAGGTATAGCGGGCAAAAAAGGGTATAAAGGCGTTAAAGGAATCATTACTATAAATTATTCTCTGCCCATCCTTCTTTTCCTCCCTAAGAACTTTACAGAAAAGACACTCCCCCTGCTCTTCAAGGTATTCCTTACTAGAATCCAGTTCCTTTTTAATAACCGGCGGTATAAATGGGTAGGCATAGATCTGTCCATGGGGATGCTCTAAGGTAACCCCAACCTCCTCTCCCTTATTTTCAAAGATATAGACATAATCAATAAAATCCTTTTCACCCAGCTCCCGGTACCTATCTCGCCAGACCTTGACCAGTTTAACAAACCTGTTTAAGGGTTCCCTTGACATAATACCGTTATGTTTAGAGGTAAAAAGGACAACCTCACAGATTCCCCGGGCCTGATCCACTGGATACAGACCTGTACCCTCTACAGCCGGTTCCGGTGGTTCGGACTGTAATGAAGGAAATTTATTCTCAAAGACCACCAGGTCGTAATCCTCTGCCGGCACCTCTGTCGGGAATCCCCCCTCTTTAGTCGGGCATAAGGGACAGTAGTCCTTCGGTGGTTTAAAGGTTCTATTCTGGCGGTGGGTCGCGGTAATAACCCATTCTTTCATAATCGGGTTCCATCTCAGTTCTGACATCGGCATTTCCCCCTTTTAATCACTGCAACATTATGACTAATAGGCCAATTTGTTCTTATCTTCAAAGAAAGATTAATCAAGATTATCATCAGAAAAAGAATTGTTTTGAATATCATCATCGCTCGGTTCACCGGAAGCCGTTTCAGCCTCCTCACCGTCAAAGGTATAGTAGATGAGATAACGCCTGTCCGCCTTTATAATCCTCTTCTTATTCATCTTCATGAAATCCACCTCGCTTCTGCCAGTTCCAGGCTGTTTCGATGATCGTTTTTAAATCGGGATAACGGGGTTCCCAGCCCAGTTCGGTCCTGATTTTCTCCGAACTTGCTACCAGTACGGCCGGGTCACCGGGCCTTCTCTCCCCAATCTCGGCCACAATCTCCCGGCCGACAACCTCACCGGCCGTTTCGATTACCTCCTTAACGGAATAACCCTCACCATTACCAAGATTAAAGATACTGCTATCTATACCACCGGCCAGTCCATTGATAGCCAGGATATGGGCCCGGGCCAGGTCACTGACATGGATATAATCCCTGATACAGCTTCCATCCCTGGTGGGGTAATCATCACCGAAGATATAAAATTTTTCCCTTTGACCCAGGGCCTTCTGCAGGACGATAGGAATCAGGTGGGTCTCCGGGTTATGGGCCTCTCCGATTCTGCCCTCCGGGTCAGCTCCGGCAGCATTAAAATAACGGAGGGAGATATATTTCAGGCCATAAATCTGTTCATAGCGGTCCAGTATCTTTTCAAAAAAGAGTTTGCTCTCACCGTAAGTATTTGTTGGTTGGGTTGGGTGATCTTCCGGGATCGGTATTTCTTCAGGCTCCCCATAGACAGCTGCAGTGGAGGAAAAGACAATATATTTGACCCCATGATTAACCATGGCCTCCAGGAGATTAAGCCCGTTGGCCACATTATTATAATAGTATTTTCCGGGGTCTTCCATCGATTCCCCGACCAGGCTGTGGGCAGCCAGGTGAATCACTCCCTCTATCTCCTCTTCCGCCATTATCCGGTTTAATAATTTGCTATCTTCCAGGTCCCCTTCAATAAACCTGCCTCCGAGCACCGCCTCCCGGTGGCCCTTACTGAGATTATCCAGGGTCACAACACTGTTTCCTGCCTCAATTAGACTCTTTACCACATGACTGCCAATATAACCAGCACCACCGGTTACCAGTATTTTCATTCGTTATTATCCCCCTCTTCTAGCTTAAATAATTTCTGTAAAACCATTGTTGCCGCACCGACTGCTCCGGCATTTTCCCCGAAAACCGTAGGCATAATCTTTAGTTTCCTGCTCGGAATACTGAGGGCCTTTTTACTAACCTGTTCTTTAATCAGCGGGAAGATAATCTTTTCTGCTACTATAAAGTCTCCTCCGATAATAATTGATTCAGGATTTAGCAGGTTAACCAGATTGGCTATCCCTGTTCCCAGGTACCTGGCAGCATCTGTAAGGATCTCCCTGGCCTTATTCTGACCCTTTTTTGCAGTCATAATTAATCTCCCCCATTCTTCCTTTAAACCCCCGTAAGAGAGCCCCTGGTGTAAATCCGGATTAAATTCCCTTACCAACCTGTCTACAGATATTAGAGCCTCTAAACAGCCAAAATTGCCACAGCTACAGAGCGGACCTTCTTCCACAATGGTCATATGACCAAACTCACCGGCACTAAAGTCCCGTCCGAAATGCAGTCTGCCATCCAGAACAATAGCGGCACCGATTCCGGGACCGGTATTAATAAAGATAAAGTTATCCTTACCATCCCATTTCTCGGCCAGGGCCATCATCCTGACATCATTATCAAGCAGAACCGGGTAACCCATTCTCTTTCTCAGGTACTCCTTGATGGGAACATCCTCCCATTTGAAATGGGGAGCAAACAAAGAGACACCCTTTTCCGGATTAACCAGGCCATGAACACCGATACCCACCCCATATATTCTCTCCGGATGGTCAACCTTGTGGGAAAAAATATCGATTATTTCGAGGGTTGAGTCGATAAAATCACCGACCTGATATGTATCTACCGGCATATCCCTTACTGCCTTTACCCTTTTACTCAAGTCCATTAATACACCCTTGATCTCGGCTATCCCCCATTCAAGACCGATTAGATAAGCACCGGAGGGGTTCAATTCCAGTAAAACCGGTTTTCTACCACCCCGGGACTCTCCCCTGCTTGTTTCTCTGACTAATTCCATTTCCAGTAGCTCTTTAACAATATTAGAAACGGTAGCAGGAGATAAACCTGTAACCTCAGCAATCCTGGCCCTGGAGATAGGGCTAGTTTTATGGATAATCTCCAGGATCACTTGCATATTTAACTTTTTCATTAACTCAAAACTGCCCCGCTGCAAACCCTACTACCCCTTCCCTGACTTTGTTTATTTAATAAATTAACTATCTTTATTATAGCAAATTTTCGGGTAAAAGTAAAGGTAAATTTTTTCTTTTAACCCTCTTTTTTTACCCCTTTATCCTTACTGGCTGTTCATTTCAACTGGGTAAGGCTTTCTTGGTGAAATTTAAGTAACGTTATTCTGCGGCAACTCATACTATAATAGAGAATCCTTCGAACTATATAGAGAATCTTTTGGAAAGAAGGGGTAAAAAATTATTACATCATATAAATTACTGAATAATATTTTTATGGCAAAGATCCAACAATCTGCAGGCCCGGAATTATTTCAAGCACTGAATCTATCCCGGATACCAGTATACTCTCTTAAGGTCCATCTTCAGGAATTAACCCTTTTTTTTAAAAAAAGATATCTTAAGCAGGTAAAAACAATCTTTGAGGAAAACAATATCGAGCATTTATTAGAGGAAGACCTATCTGTCCTAAAGATCATGGTCAGGGATTCGGCAGAAAAACTGGCCTTCACTATTAAAGTAATCGAATTAATTAATGCTAAAAAGATTAGGCTGATTGAGGTAGATGATTTTCAGGACAGAATTATTTTTATCTTAGAAAAAAAAGAAAGAGGAGAAATTATTAATCTCCTCAAATCTATATTTTAATATCGTCTTGTTTAAAGACCGTTCTCCTTTGTACCTGGCTTTTTTAAACAATAAATTCTCCATCCTGATAGATTAACTCCCCATCGGCATAGATCCTACCACCTTTTTTCATATCACAGAGCATATCCCAGTGAATTGAAGAAATATTCTTGGCTCCGGTTTCCGGATAACTCCTGCCCAGGGCCAGGTGAATGGTGCCGCCAATCTTTTCATCAAATAACATATTCCGGCTGAAGGTCTTAATGCCATAATTACAGCCGATAGCAACCTCACCAACATAGCGGGCACCTTCATCAGTATCCAGCAGGGTCTGTAGTAACTTTTCACCTTTTGCAGCACTGGCCTCAATAACTTTGCCATCTTTAAAGGTAAGACGGATATCCTCAATTTCCCTTCCCTGAAAAATACCGGGAAAAGAAAAGCGGATATGACCCTCTACAGAGTCCTCAACCGGACCGGTAAAGACCTCTCCTCCGGGGTAGTTTTCCTTACCCTGGTCAGCAACCCAGGTACGTCCCCCTGTCTTGCACTTTAAATTAGTATCCTCGGAAACAAAATGTAACTCTGATTTAGTATTCAGGATTTCGGCAATCCTCTTCAGTTCATTACCAAATTCCTCCCAGTAGGCCACAGGGTCTTCCTTATCTAGATGACAGGCCTTGAAGACAAACTCCTCATATTCAGCCAGGGACATTTGGGCTTCCTGGGCATCAGCCAGGGTCGGAAATTGACAGATATTCCAGTGCAGTTCCCCCGCACCGGTCCTTTTCATAAAGATATCCATTATCTCCTGATTGGCCTTTGTATTGATTTTGATCTTCTCGGGGTCAACACCGGTTAAACCTTTTGTATTATAATTTCCTCTTATGTAGATCCGGGCATCCATATTTTGATAGAGGTATTTGAGAAAAGGTGACTGATATTTTAACTGTTCTATAGAGGCATTTTTATAAAAGATCTCCTCCTGCCCTTCAAAGCTGGTTAGTACTAAAGGATGCCCGCCTGCAGCCAGAACCTCCTTATAGACGGCTTTAATAAGGGGTTCGGTAATCATATTTCCCTGAATAACCACGGACTGACCTGCTTCTACCCCAAGTGAGTAATTTACAAGAACCTTCGCATATTTTTCCAGCATGGGATTAATCATGAAATCAACTCCTTATTCAACTTTTATAACTACTCTGGTATCTCCGTCATTGATATTAACCAGGGTCTGGGTTTCTTCTAGATCACCCTCTACTGAGTTTAAGAGTTCTTCAAGGTTTATCTCCTGTTCATTCAGACTATCCTTGGCACTCTTCGGCATAAATTTCAGCGCTGTTTTGGCCAGGGAAAAGGGAATGGATATATCGACCTTCTCCTCCCCCTCTTCATCCACCAGGATTTTAATAAATCTGGCCTTTCCCTTTTTAACCTCCCTTTCTTTTTCCGGAGCAGCATTGAGAGTATTTAATAACTCATCTGCTTCCTCGACAGAAATCTTTCCTTCTTCCAACATCTTCAGTATTCTGATCCTCTCTTCATTCAATTAGATCCCTCCCCTAAATTTTCTGCAATAACTTCACAGCTTCCTGTGAACTAATCTCTCCTCTTTCCAGTGAATCCAGAATCTCCTTCCTCTTGGCCGCCGAGCTATCATCAGGGCTATCCTGCACACTATAACCTAATGCCTCGATAACATCATCTAATTTATTCCTAACTGTGGGGTAGGATATCCCCATCTCCCGCTCAACCTCTTTAATATTTCCCCTTGATTTAATAAAAACCTCGACAAAGTGTAACTGCTCAGAATTCAGGCGAGAAAATTTATCGAGTCTAAAGTTACCGCTGATCGATGTCTGGCAACTGGGACATTTTAAGGTGGTTATTCTGAGATTATCTCCACAAACCGGACATTTACCGAGTAATTTATTGGCCATGGTTTTCCCTGGTTTTTAAAACCTATGCAAACTTAAGTATAGTCGTACCAACCAGGTCTTTCACCACCTTTCTTTTTAATTAAACTTCCGTACATTAATATTATAAATCAATACATAAAATATGTCAAGTGTATCTTTAATATTTATTAAAATTATAATTAAATATTTTAATATCTCTCTAATATATTTTATTGATTTTTAATATAAAACAACATGACCTATTTGGGCCTCATATCAATGGAATTTATTGAATAATTTACCAAAGATTAAAGAAAACCTGCCATTAAGGCAGGTAGAATAATAATAGTTTAATATATTAACCTGAGCACTAGTTTAAATAGAAAGGGACTGGCATAGGTTTCAATTAACGAACCGCCCAGTAGAATACCAGCCAGAAGTACCATCTCCATAGTATAGGTGATAAAGTCCTGAAAGTTAAGCCTTTCCCTACCGCGGTAATACTTTATTATTCTAACACTGAAATATATCCCGATAACAGCGGCCAGAATATAGGCAGGAATGATTAAAACATTTTGGGGAAAGATTGCCGACAGAGCAACAAAGATCCCCTTATAACTGTATTCACTGACCAGGAAACCAACGGTGAAACCCAGAACAAAACCCTTGAAAAAGATCAGCACGGTGATCAAAGGCATGATAATAACCGAGAGACCAAAAGCCCAGATAATAAAAATATTTAGCAGGTTAAACTTGATACTCTCACTGACCAGGCTTTTCTGATTATATTCAAGTCCTTCCAAGCCCTTCATAAAGTCATTAAAGTAATTAAAGAGATTATTTTTAACGCTATATTCCAGAGTCTTAACGGCAATAGCCCCGAAACCTATCCCCAGGATAAAGATAACAACCACAAAGGTAAGCAGTGGCAACCTATTTCTTACAAAAGAGTTCATATCCAGCCCCCCGAAAAATTACCTGTTTAATACTATGCAGCAGGGGGACAAGATATACTCATTCCATATTTAAAAAACCCTCCTTTAAGATCTCCTGAGCGATATACTGGGCAGCCTGAACATCCTCTATTGAGTTAGAGCTTGCAGCTACAACGGTTATTCCCCTTTTAAATTTTACGGCCTTCTTAATCGCTCTTTCAACCGCTACCCGGGCAGGTTGAGAGCCCTTCATCCCCTTTGTTCTAGCTACAGTTCCGGTAATCACCTCCGGGGCACCGTAATTATAGGCGGCATCAAAGGCTGAACCACCTGCCGGGCTAACGATTACCAGAATCCTGTCCTTAAAATCAACCAGCTCCACTACTTCTCTGCCGATATTGGGAATTACCTTAATCAGCTTGGCGCCGGCCCTCTCTATCCCTTTGAGAACCTGTTTAATATCATTCCTTTGCCCCTCTTCAACAATATATCTGGGTTCGGCCGCTACAATTACACCTGTATCATGTTTCAGGGCCTTTTTACCGGCATAATAACCGATCTTCTCAGGATTAACGGTTACCGGCACCTTATGCTGATCCGGGGAAGCCCCCAAAACATCGATAGCACCGGCCTCCAGGGCCGCCTCTGCGGTTGTTGACATATCGATAACATCTACTATCATTACCACATTCCCCTGGCGGGCCGCTGCTGCCGCCCCTGAGGCATTAAAGGATATATTAAGGGTTTTAACCCATAACTTTACCATAAATACCACCTCCACCAGGTTTAATCTCCGCTTTCCCCGAGCGGGCCCTTGCTATATTCTCTGCTACCCGGGGATTAACGATGCTCTTCAACTCATCTATTTCCACCCTGTGCAGAATATTCATCTCCGTACCGAAGTTCTCCAGCAGTAATTTCAGGGTTTTAGACCCGACCCCGGGGACATCGGTTAGCGGGACCTGGTGAATATAGGGCGGACGCCCTTCGGGTGACTCGGATTTATCCCGGTCAGCAATCTTTAAGATCCTATCTTTGACCCCGATGATCAGGTCCTCTTTACCGCAAAGCGGGCAGGTATAAACCGGGCTGTTCAGAGGAAAACTCTCCTCACATTGCAGACAGTAAGAACGGTGGTATTTGCCCAGTCTGGGATCGAGGCCGTAATTGGAAACAACTTCACGGCCTGCTTTTCCCTCCAGGGCCAGTTTAAACTCCTTAAAATTCAACTTCTCCATCCTGAGCTGATTATATTCACGGGCTATCTTACCGAGGGAATGGGCGTCGGAATTGCTGATAAAGGTTTTATCCCTTAATTCAGCCAGGTAATCGGCCAGTTCGGTATCAGCACTTAAACCCAGCTCAATTGCCGGGATCTTCTTCCATTCCTCAGCAGAGAACACCTCCCGGTAGGATGTAAAGGAACGGCCGTAAAAACTCTTATGGGGGGTAAAGGCATGGGCGGGAACCAGGATCCCCCCGGTACTATCAACTATCTGCAGAATCTGGCCACCGTTTAAACCGGTTGACTGGGAGCTTAAGTTAATATTGGTAATATACTGTTTCATGATATCGCTAAATTCCTTGAGCTCTTCTAAATGGGGAAAATAGGCCAGATAATGGGCCTGACCGCCATTCTCCTCCCGGCTCTCTACCTCGGCCCCCAGAATTACAACCAGATGGTCATGATATTTAATACCACCCTCAGGTAGTTCTACCATCTCTCCCCTGGCTAACAGATTCTCTATATCCCTGATTACTACCGGGGAAGCGCAGTCGATGATCCCAACCATATCCAGGCCCTTTCTCCCTGCTGATTCCTCCAGGATATTGGCAAAGTTCAGCTGCCTGGAGGCAGTAATTTTTACCGGTTCCCCCTTCTCTCCTGCACCGATATGAATATGTAGATCTGCAAAATAGTTCTCCATTAATAATCCCCTCTGAGAAAATATAATAACCCCATGATAGTCTTCCCATCCTTAATCCTGCCGGTTTTAATATTTTTAATGATCTCATCCTTTTTGATTCGATGGACCCTGATAATCTCATCTTCATCGGGATTTATACCTACCTCCTTCAGCTCTCTGGCCAAAAAGAGATGCAGAACTTCATCGGTAAAGCCCGGAGAGGTATAAAAAGGAAAAAGATACTCCATTTTTCCGGCCTGAAAACCGGTCTCCTCAATCAGTTCCCTCCTGGCAGAAGATAAGGGTTCCTCACCTGGCTCCAGCTTGCCGGCCGGTAATTCCAGCAAGGTCTCTTCCACAGGCTTCCTGAACTGCTCAACCAGTAAAACCTCACTCTTATTAGTTACGGGAATGATCGTTACACCACCGGGGTGCTCAACCACCTCCCTGGTCGAAACGGTACCATTAGGCAGTTTAACCTCATCGACCCTAAGATTAATAATCTTACCCTGATATATATCCCTGGAACTTATTGTCTCTTCTATAAAATCCATAGGCTCACTCCTTTATTAAATTCTCTAATCTATAGACTGCCAGACCTGCTGTAATAAAAAAGAGCGGGTCATCCGCCAGTCTTCTCCCCATGCTGTAAAAGTTAAAACCACTCTCTTCGAGAACCCCGGCCACTTCATCTATCCGGTAAAAAAAGATATCATGTCGCTGTAAAAGCCCGTTTTCTTCCAGCTGGCTTTGTAATAAATCATGCTCGGGTAAGGCCAACTCAACCCGGTTATCAATTAAATCCTTTAAAAGGGTTACCGAATGATGGCTCAGGCCGTAATGGCGCCGCCGTTTATCGGCAAAACTGACCCGGGGCACAATAATGCTTCTACCCTGCAATATCCGGACAGCATAATTAATAAAGGCATTCTCTACCCCGCTAAAACCGAGCCTTGTTCCCGTACCGGCAATTCCGGGCCCCATACCTGCTATGATCAGATCTCCTCCAGCAACCTCCCTGGCAGCAGCCAGGGCAGTAAAGATATTAATTGCCTCAAAATCCCCGCCGAAAGCCTGACCGGCAGTAATAGTCCTGTCGAGAAACCCCCTCTCGAGCAAATTCCTGACCAGATCGCTTAGTTCAAGGGTCAAACTTCCGCCCTCGCTCATAATATAAACAACCCTCTTTTTTGGGTAAAGTTTCTTAAAGACAATTGCCAGCGGGGCCAGCAGACTATGTAGGGGTATAATGACTACCGGGTGGCCACCGAGGTCTTTAAAATTTTTGATTACCTCATGATGAGGGCTCTCTTTTTCTTCCACACTCAAGGTTCTCACCTGGAGAGGAGTATATCTCAATTTCATGATATGGCCGGAGGTTTTTTGCCCGGGTTTTTCCTGAGGCCCCTTCCCCTGATTAGTCAGGTTACAGCTGACAAAATGGTAACCACCTGTACCCAGTTTAAGCTCCACAGCGGTAGTATTTAACATAACCCTGTCACCGGAATTTACCTCACCGGTCAGGACCGGGTAGTTAATCGCTTTAGCTCTTCCCTCACCGGGGATACTGACCTCAAGAAGGGTCATCCCCGGATACTCTTTAATAATTTTGAGAACCTCTCCTGTTTTCAGGGATAGATCGTACATCCTATTTTAATCCTTTACTAAAAATGTAATCCTCTAAACTGTAGATATTTTAGTAAATTTTGGAACAAATTGGCCTTTAGCCATAATTAAAAATCAAATTTTCATTACATATCATGGTTTCCTTGGCATTAAAAGAGTCCTGGTAAAACAAATCTAAACTAATTAAAAATTATCTACTGAATCAAAAAACATTTATTTATATTCTTTACTGTTTTTAATAATATTAATAGTAAACTCAACTAACCTTACCAGGTTCTCGATCTTAACCCTTTCATCAGTTGAATGAACCTTTTCCATACCTGTACCTAGGTTTACTGTAGGTAATCCCCGTTGATTAAAGATATTGGCATCACTTCCTCCCCCGCTTACCATATATTTAACAGGTATTCCTAACCGGGCTGCCGAATTAGCAACCAGTCTTATTATATCACTTTCTCTATCTAAAACAAAACCGGAATATAGTCTTTCTATCTCAAAATTTACCTGACCGTGATATTTAGCTGCAGCCCTCTCGATTATAGTCTGCATATGCTCTTGCTGTCTCAAGAGATTCTCTTCCCGGTGGCTTCTGATCTCACCCTCCAGTTCAACCAGGTCAGGGACGATATTGATAGCCCTACCGCCCTTGATAACCCCGATATTGACTGTAGTCTCCTCATCAACCCGGCCGAGTTTCATCTCTGATATAGCTTTACTGGCTATCTTGATGGCATTTATCCCTTCCTCAGGATTCATTCCGGCATGGGCAGCCCTACCCCTGATAACAGCATTAAACTTTACCTGAGAAGGTGCCTGATAAACTATTGTTCCCACATCACCATCAACATCATAAACGAACCCATAATCAGCCTTTAGTTCGGAGGGGTCAAGCTCCTTGGCCCCCAGCAGTCCTACCTCCTCCGCCACCGAAAAAATAACCTTCAGCGGGCCATGTGCGATCCCATTCTCCTTCAGAATCTTCAGGGCTTCGATAATCGAGGTAATCCCAATGACATCATCCCCTGCCAAAATAGTATTTCCCTCGCTCATAATATAATTATCCCTGATTACTGGCTTAATACCTCTGCCGGGCTCCACCCGGTCCATATGGGCCGATAAAATCAAGACCGGATAATTACTGCTTCCGGAGAATTCGGCAATCAGGTTCCCGGCACTTCCCTGAATCCTCTCTCCGGTATTATCCTCCCTGACCTTTCCGCCCAGGGTTTTAAGTTCTTCAGTCAAACGGTCGGCCATTAACCGTTCCTCCCGGGAAACACTATCTATCTGAACCAGTTCCATAAAAAGCTTTATCAATCTATCTCTATTTACCATCCGGAATCCCCCTTAATCCCTTGCAGCCCAAACCGGTACTATATCATCTTATAAATTCAACATAAATAATAAAATTCCTTCTATTATATATAACCCTGTTTTTGCAGGACAAATCAAGTAGGGTAAAAAGGCTTCTTTCAACCTATCGACTCAGCAGACATGCCAGGCAAACAAAAAGCCAGGTCAGTTAAGACCTGGCTTAAGGTTTACAATTACTCACATCATATTTACATATATTAACATCAGAAATATCGGTCCAGTAAACCCTTTAACATGCCTGGCATGCCGGGACTCATCTTCTGAATGCTTCATTATTTTACCAGGGCGGCTCCGCGGTCAAGGGCCTCCTCGTTAATTGGTATGAGGTCATGTCTCCTTTCCGGGAGTACGTCCTTCAGGGATTTTTTTACCGTATCCAGCTTAACGATATTTTTTCGGGCTAGATAGGCTCCCAGCATAACCATATTGGCAACCCGGCTATTTCCCAGTTCATTGGCAATCTCATTGGCAGGCACCTTAATAACCTCAATATCATCGCGTTCCACCTCTTTAGCAATCAAAGAAGAGTTTATCAAGATGGTGCCTCCCTCTTTAACCATGGGGGCAAATTTTTCCAATGAGGGCAGATTCATCACCATTACCGTATCCGGCCGGGAAGATAGGGGTGATGGTATCTTTTCAGAAGAGATGATAACCGTACAGTTGGCAGTACCACCTCTCATCTCCGGTCCGTAAGAGGGCATCCAGGAGACCTCATCACCTTCCTTCATTCCGGCATAGGCCAGCAGTTTACCCATAGACATAACCCCCTGGCCGCCAAAACCGGCCATAATAATCTCTTCCTTCATCTACTCCACCTCCTTAAATTCACCTAAGGGATAGGTGGGAACCATATTATCTGCTAACCATTTAACGGCCTCCACAGGAGCCATCCCCCAGTTTGTCGGACAGGCAGATAATACTTCAACCAGAGCAAAACCCTTTCCCTCTATCTGAACCTGAAAGGCCTTTTTAATGGCCTTTTTAGCCTGTCTGATATGTTTCGGGTCATGGACCGAGACCCTGGCAATATAGGCGGAACCATCCAGAACACTCAGCATCTCGGAGATTTTGATCGGGTGACCGGCAGTATTAGTATCCCTCCCGAAGGGAGAGGTGGTGGTCTTCTGCCCGACCAGGGTTGTCGGAGCCATCTGCCCACCGGTCATACCGTAGATGGCATTATTGACAAAGATGGTGGTAATCTTTTCACCGCGGTTAGCGGCATGGATAATCTCAGCGGTACCGATAGAAGCCAGGTCGCCATCTCCCTGATAGGTAAAAACAATCTTATCCGGGTGGACTCTTTTGACACCGGTGGCTACAGCAGGTGCCCTACCATGGGAAGCCTCAAACATATCAACATCAAAGTACTCATAAGCCAGAACCGAACAGCCAACCGGGGCAACCCCGATAGTCTCTTCCCTGATACCGAGTTCATCTATAACCTCGGCAACTAGCCGGTGGATAATACCATGGGTACAACCGGGACAGTAATGGAAAGGTTTTTCGGTTAGTGAATCAGGATAGCCGGCAACTAATTTCATTTAATAGCACCCCCTATTTTAACAATCTCTTCAACTATCTCTTCTGGTGATGGAACCATGCCACCGGTTCTACCATAGAAATAAACTTCCTTCTTGCCGTTAACGGCCAGCCGGACATCCTCCACCATCTGGCCGGCACTCATCTCAACTACCAGAAAGCTGTTCACTTTACCGGCGGCCTCTGCGATGATTTTCTCCGGAAAGGGGAAAAGGGAGATCGGTCTGATTAACCCTACCTTTATTCCCTTTTCCCGGGCAAGCTCAATCGCGCTTAAAGCAATCCGGGCAGTTGTACCATAGGCTACGATAACCAGTTCGGCATCATCCATTTTATAGGTCTCATACCTGACCTCCTTCTCCTTCATCTTGTCGTACTTGGCTTTTAATTTGAGATTATGTTTCTCCAGCTCCCTGGGGTCAAGAAACAGAGAATTGATTACATTCTTCTCCCTGCCTTTAGCCCCGTCGGTAGCCCAATCCTTTTTAGGTAAATCTGCGGGATCAATCTCTTTTTTAAATTCTACGGGCTCCATCATCTGACCAATAATTCCATCACCGACGATCATAACGGGATTGCGGTATCTATCGGCAATCTCAAAGGCCTCCATGGTAAGATCTACCGCCTCCTGAACAGAAGAAGGTGCCAGAACGACTAAACGGTAATCACCATGGCCTCCGCCCTTGGTGGCCTGGAAGTAATCGGATTGAGAGGGCTGAATTCCACCTAAACCGGGGCCGCCTCTCATCATATTAACAATGACAGCCGGTAGCTCTGCCCCAGCGATATAGGAAATCCCCTCCATCTTAAGACTAATTCCGGGACTGGATGACGAGGTTAAAACCCTGGCCCCGGCACCGGCAGCGCCGTAAACCATATTACTGGCTGCCACCTCACTCTCTGCCTGTAAAAAGACACCCCCAACTTCCGGTAAACGGCGGGACATATATTCTGGCAGGGCATTCTGTGGGGTTATTGGATAACCAAAGAAATATCTACAACCGGCTTTAATAGCCGCTTCTGCTATTGCTTCATTACCTTTCATCAGAATCTTTTCACCCATTTGATAACCTCCTTAATCTAAATTGGGCTTTTAATCATATTAAATTAGTATCTTACTTTCGTTCGGCAATAACTGCAAATAGATGTTGGAGAGATGTTTACTCCGGTCTATACACCCTAATGACCACATCCGGACAGATCATAGCACAGAGGCCGCAGCTGATACACTCCTCCTGGGCGGCCACCTCTGCAGGATGGTAGCCATGGCTGTTAATCCTGTCCGCCATTTTAACTATATTTTTGGGGCAGACGGTGGTACATAACTCACATCCCTTACACCTCTCCTCATCAAAAACCACTCTTTTTACCTGCTCCATTGAATAAAAACCCCCTTAATTATGCAAGATTTCAGATCCTTTCTTAACCTGTATTCCCTTCCACAAAAAGATATAAAATACCCCGAAAGAAATGAATAAGCTGAGCATTAAAAGATGAAAAAACCTCACTAAACAGATAATTATATAATATATATTTCTCTAAAAAAGGTGCAAATCCTCTATTTATATATACGGGCTTTTTCTTCACCGGTTAATACCCTGTAGGCACCAGCTACCAGTGCAGCCAGTTCCTCTTCCCCGGGGTAGACCTTAACAGGGGCAATAAATTCGATCATCTGAGTGAGCTGGGTAATAAACCGGTTAGAACGGGCAATCCCCCCGGTCAGGATAATGGCATCTATTTTACCATTAAGAACCGGGGCCAGAGAGCCGATCTCCTTGCCGACCTGATAAACCATGGCATTAAAGATTAATTTAGCCTTTTTATCACCCTGCCCGATCATCTCTTCAACCTTACGGATATCGGTTGTACCAAGATAGGCGTTCAGGCCTCCATCTTTAAGTAGCTTTCTTCTCATCTCTTCATAGGAATACTTTCCTGAATAACATAGTTGGACGAGATCAAAAACCGGTAATCCACCAGCCCGGTTAGGTGAAAAGGGGCCTTCCCCACATAAGGCATTATTGACATCGATTACCCTTCCCTGATGGTGAAGTCCAACAGAAATCCCACCACCTAAATGGGCGATAATCAGGCTTAGTTCCGTATATTTTTTACCGACTTCCCGGGCATATTTCCTGGCTACTGCCTTCTGGTTCAAAGCATGAAAAATACTTCTTCTCTCCAGTTCGGGCAGCCCGGAGATACGGGCCACCGGTTCGAGCTCATCAACGATTACAGGATCGACAATATAGGCCGGACAGTTTGCTTTATCGGCCAGTGCCCGGGCCAGTATCCCACCGAGATTGCTGGCATGTTCCTCAACCTTTTTGGCCTGTAGATCCTCGATCATCCTGTCATTAACCTCATAAGTTCCGCCGGGGATGGGCTTAAGTAACCCTCCCCGGCCAACTACCGCCTTTAAATCGGCTAGATCAATCTGATTTCTTCTCAGGAAATCATAAATATACTTTAAGCGCAGGTCTTTCTGGTCAATAATCTTACGAAAACCCGTAAGTTCACTGGCCTTATGGTTAATAGTCTCGGTAATAAGCACAGTAAATCCGTCAAATAACCCTAGTTTGGTTGAGGTAGAACCCGTATTGATTGCTAAGATCAAGTCGGCCATAAAATCACCTACCTGGGAATAAAATTACTGTGCAGCTTACCGATTCTGGCAATCCTCTCTTCAGCCATAATATCGGCAGCCTTATAGGTTGGTATATTATCCCTCTTGCTTATCTCAATAACCTTCTTAATATTATCATAGATCTTGCTGGCTTTATTCAGAGCACGTTCATGGTTATATCCCTGTAATTCCTCATATACATTGATTACCCCACCGGCATTAATTACATAATCGGGGGCATAGAAAATACCCTTTTCTTCCAGGATATCGCCGTGCCGCTCTTCGGCCAGCACATTATTAGCTGCTCCGGCCACAATCTGACACTTCAACCGGGGAATGGTATTATCATTAATCACGGCACCCAGGGCACAGGGAGCAAAGATATCACAGTCAACACCGTAGATTTCATCGGGTTTTACCGCCTCAGCACCAAAATCTTTAACCACCCGGTTTACCCTCTCCTTATCGATATCGGTAACGATCAGCTTTCCACCCTCTTCACTGATGTGTTTGGCTAAATGGTAGCCTACATGCCCGAGCCCCTGAATGGCTACTACCCTTCCTTGCAGATCGGGAGAACCAAAAACCTCATCAGCAGCAGCTTTCATCCCCCGCCAGACTCCGAAGGCGGTTACCGGAGAGGGGTCACCGCTGGTCCCTGGTAGGCCGGTAACGTAATCGGTCTCTTCAGCAATGATTGTCATATCATCTACGGTAGTCCCTACATCCTCTGCCGTAATATAACGGCCGTTCAGGCTCTGGATAAAACGGCCGTAGGCCCGTAACAGCTCTTCACTCTTGATCTTCCTGGCATCACCGATAATTACAGCCTTTCCTCCCCCGAGATTTAAGCCGGCAGCAGCTGACTTATAGGTCATACCCCTGGCTAATCTCAAAGCGTCCAGTAAGGCCTCTTCTTCGGTCCGGTAATTCCAGATCCTGGTTCCACCTAAAGCCGGTCCCAGTGTTGTATCATGGATGGCAATAATCGCCTTTAAACCGGATACCTCATCATAATTAAAGACAACCTGTTCATAATCATACTTCTCCATATATGCAAAGAGTTCCATTTAATATCCTCCTTTCACAATTCACCTCATTCTTTCTACAACCACCTTAGCCAGAGCAATGGAATTAAGTTTAGTCTCTACTCTATCCGCTCTGGAGGTAATAACAAGTGGTACCCTGGCCCCATAGACCAGGCTGGCCGCCTTAAGTCCGGAATAGAATACTAATGATTTATAAAGAATATTACCTGCTTCAATATCGGGCACAAGCAGGATATCCGCCCTGCCGGCAACCGGGCTATCTATCCCCTTATGTCTAGCAGCCTCGATACTGATGGCATTATCAAGGGCCAGCGGACCATCAATAATGGCGTTTTTAATCTGTCCCCTGTCAGCCATCTTGGACAGGATTGCTGCATCAAGGGTAGCCGGCATGGCCGGATTAACCTTTTCCACGGCTGCCAGCGGTGCAACCCTTGGTTTCTCAAACCCCAGGGCCCTGGCTACCTCAACAGCATTATTAATAATTTCAACCTTTTCCTCCAGATTAGGAGCTATATTCATACCTCCGTCGGTCATCAGGATAAGCCTCTTTTCCTTATCCAGATAGATTAAGGTTACCAGGCTCAACAACCTGCCCTGTCTTAACCCATATTCTTCCGCTAACATTGCCTTTAAGATTGCCTTCGTACTGAGTAATCCCTTCATCGGTAGGTCAGCTCTTCCTGCAGCAATTAATTCCATAGCCACACGGGCAGATTCCCGGTTTGAACCTGTAGCAATTATCTCACCGTTGAAATCGTAATCTAAATCCTTTAATACCTCTTCTATCCTTTGCCGTTCACCTATGAGAACCGGTTTAACCAGGCCCCTTTGCTGGGCCTGCTGAAGACTTTTCAGTACCAGGGGGTCTCCGGCAGCAGCAACCGCCAGCCTGAGGGGCGGGGTCTTTTTTGCCTCTTCAATTATTTCCTCAATATTCTTAAACATAGCCATACCTCCTGTCTATCTAATTCTATTGATTGCAGCAATTATTGCTAGCCTTTCCTCAACCAGCTGAGCTGCCTGATTGGTAGATATGCCCTTTTCTTCTGAAATTCTAAAGATCTCCAGCAGCTGGTTAAAAATGCCTTCACACCGTGACGTGGTTCAGCCAGGACATTATTGGCAGCTCCGGCAACAATATCACAGTTTAAAAGATCGATAGTCTCGTCATTTATTACCGCACCAAGGGCATTAGGAGAAAAAACCTCACATTTACATTCGAAAAATATTCTCACCTAAAACATCCTCACTTATATTAAATGCATAAATCATTCCAGCTTTTCCGGCTCAGCACATCTGACCTCCTTTCCCGAGCTACCGGGCTTTTTATCTTCTTCATCATCAAATAATCAGGCATTTTTCCGAATATTTTTATGCAATAAAAAACATGCCTGCAAAAAATTGCAGGCATGTTTTTTCAGGCAAAATTAGATGAGTGATATTAAATCCCCCTAAGCTTTTAATCAATCCCGTACTTATCGAGCTTATAGTAAAGGCTCCTGATAGCAATTCCCAGGATTTTAGCCGCCTCGGTCTTGTTGCCATCAGTTTTTTTCAGGGCCTGAATAATTGCCTTTTTTTCCGTCTCATTCATAATCTCCTTTAGAGAACGGTTATCCAGATCAAACTGGTTTAGATCAAAGCGTCCTTCCTGCCCCTTATTCTTTTTGCCCCTTAAAAATGGTAAATGCTCCAATTTAATCATATCATTTTCCAGACCGAGGTTAATCATAGCCCGGCCGATTATATTCTCCAGCTCCCGGACATTACCCGGCCAGTCATAAAGCATTAATTTATCCAGGGCCTCATCAGTAATTCCCCTGACCGAGCGGCCGTATTCCTGATTAAACTTATGGATTATATGATAGGCAAGATGGGGGATATCTTCCTTTCTATCCCTCAGGGGTGGTAAAAAGAGGGGGAAAACATTGAGGCGGTAGTAGAGATCTTCCCTGAAATTACCTTCCTGAATAGCCCTCTCTAAATTTATATTGGTAGCTACAATTACCCGGACATCGATCTCTATCGGTCTTGCTCCGCCGACCCTGATGATCTCCTTTTCCTGTAATACCCGGAGTAATTTCGCCTGGAGATTCAGGCTGATCTTACCGATCTCATCAAGAAAGATGGTGCCTCCATCAGCTTCTTCAAAGAGACCCTTCTTGCCACCCTTCCTGGCCCCGGTAAAGGCCCCCTCTTCATAACCGAAGAGCTCGCTCTCAAGAATACTGTCAGCCAGGGCAGAACAGTTAACCCGAATAAATTTTTGCTCTTTTCTTGGGCTGGCATTATGGATGGCATGGGCGAATAACTCCTTACCGGTACCGCTCTCACCCCTGAGAAGGACGGTAACTGGTGTTTGAGAGGCCTTTTGGGCCTGTTTAATTACCGCCCTGATGGTATCACTAACACCAATTATATCATCAAAACTATATTTGGCATTTAAGTGCCTGATCATCCGGCGGGCATGATCCAGTTCCTCGGTAAGTTTTTTTATCTCAGAAACATCGTGAATAACCCCGACACTCCCCTTAAGCTCACCGTCAACCAGGATAGGGGCCACATTGACAATCACATCCTTTTTGGATGGGCCGACCTTCATCCTGACACCGTGAACCGGTTTTTTCGTCTTGAGGACCTGATAATGCATACTCTCTCCCTCGGCAATATCAACTGTTGCCGGTTTACCGATAACATCCTCCTCCGTCAGGCCGGTTAATTTAGTATATTCGGGATTGATCATCATCCCGATGCCGTTTTTATCTACTACTGAGATGGCATCCTGAGTGGAGTTGATAATGGCCTCCAGCAGAACCCTCATTTCCTTTAGGTTAGTGAGTTCCTCGGCCAGCTTTTTAACTTCGGTAATATCCCGGAAAAGTGCCACAGCACCAATGACATTTGAATTATTATCTTTAACAGGTACCCTGTTGGTGATAATAGTCGTCTCCCCTGTGTGCTGAATCTGATTAATCTCGGGCTTACCCGTTTTAAGCACAATGTGTAAACGAGTGTTAGGGATAACCTCCCTGACATTTTTACCCAAAACATCTTCCCGTTTTAAATCCATTATCTCTTCAGCAGCCTTATTAAAGATCTCGATTCTCTCATTTTGATCTATAAAGATTAAACCATCATGAGTAGAATTGATGATTACATCCTTCTTTCTATTCTCCTTAATTAATTCTTCTATACTACCCATCATCTCACCTCAACCAGGGGGGAGTCATAAAGATATCAATGGGAAAAATTTCCTCATCAACTTTAAAATCCTCATCTATTAAAGGCAGCAGATCCCTTCTGACAGCAATAAATTTTACCGGCAGGCCCATTTTCTGCGCAGCTTCTTTAACTATGGGGTACCCTTCTTTTATCTCCTCTATCCCTGTTTCTACCCCCAGGTTTGTGTTACAGATAATGTTATCCACCTTTAACCTGCTTCGCATCTCTATCCTTTCCTTAGCCTCCATAATCCCCTCAACATTACCAGTAAAAGTCCTTAAGGTGTTGACAACCAGGTTCATCTCGTAGTCATCTTCTGCCAGCTTACGTGATACACTGCTCAGGGCAATGGCCCCTTCTTCATCTCCCCCGACATCGATTACCCCCCGGTAATCGATGTTCTGAATCAATTTTTGCACCCTGGCAGAAATAATCGGCAGATCGGCATGAAGTAAATTTTTGGGAAAAATAACCTCAACACCCTTTTCTTCAAGAAACTCTGCCTTCTCCCTGGACCTGAAATAGGGATTGAGCACATCTAAATCTACCAGTAAAATATTAGAAAACTGTTCGGCCAGCAGCAGAGAATAGTTAATCGATATCTCCGTCTTGCCGCTTCCGTAATTGCCGGTAAAGATAGTTACTCTACTGAAATCCATAGGCATCCCCTCTATCCTGTATTAATCCTATGCAGTTATTTTACAAATTATTTTAACCTCAAACCATTTCTTTCCAATTCCTTTATTAATGCAAAGAAGTTTTCGCACCAAACCATTTCGAAAGCTGGTAAAAGACAAATTACCCTCTTTTATAATACTATTTCGATAAATAAAAATAAAATCCTTTATGAAGGAAAAAAGGATTTTCCCTTTCCCTGTAGAAACTATGATAAAACGGTTAATTTACATATAGGGACCATGAGGGATTATACTATCCGCTAAATGCATTTTCATAACGATATAGCACTTGGACCTCCTATCTGTCTGAGCTAATCCAAAAGACCCGTAAATAAAAAAAGAGATAAGGAGTAAAAAACTCCTTATCCCTAAAAAGAGGTGTTTACAGCTAATGCTCCCTTACTATAGGTCTTAGACGGTCCAACTGGCCGAGAAGGACATGGGCAAGACCAAATCCCAGGATACCCGCACCGAACTTCTTCTTCAATAGCTTGGTTCCAAGGACAGATACGGCTAATCCCAGTCCGCTTATTAACCAGCTAGTAGTTGTTGGGTCCATTGCTTTTTTCTTCTTTTTCGAGATCATTAAGTTCATTAAGCTCTTCAAAAGTAAACACCTCCAACTACTATTTTGCCATAATTGGAGATAATTTATGTTCAAATGTAATCAAGGTACCCGTCCGACCCGCCAGACCTTCCCTGGCTTTCTCTAAAGATGTTATTAAAGTCTTTCTACCCGGTTTACTGGAAGCGAATTTAACAGCCGCCTTAACCTTGGGCAACATGCTCCCCGGGGCAAAATGCCCCTCACTAATATACTTTTGAGTGGTTACAATATCCATTTCATCCAACCACTTCTCATTCTCTTTACCGAAATTAATAGCTACCTTTTCTACAGCAGTCAAAATAACCAGAAATTCCGCATCAAGTAGCTCTGCCAGTTTCTCGCTAGCCAGATCCTTATCTATGACCGCCGGTACACCCTTCAGAGCGACCCCTTCCCTTACAACAGGAATACCGCCACCCCCACAGGCTATTACCAGATAACTATTCTCCACCAGAGTCTTAATAATATCCTTTTCCACAATATCAACCGGCTCGGGACTGGGTACAGCCCTGCGGTAGCCCCTGCCTGAATCCTCAACCATAATATAACCCTTCTCCTGATGCAGTTTTTTAGCCTCTTCCCTGGTATAGAATCTACCTACCGGTTTGGTTGGATTTCTGAAGGCCGGGTCATTCTCCTCAACAACAACCTGGGTTATAATTGTAGCAATAGATTTATCTATCCCCCTTAAGGTAAGCTCTTTCTTAATCGCATTCTGAAGGTGGTAGCCAATATAACCCTGACTCATCGCCCCGCATTCAGGGAAAGGCATCTCCGGTATATTCACGGCATCCTCAAAGGCAAGATTAATCATACCAACCTGGGTTCCGTTCCCATGTGAAAGTATTATTTCATGGCCTTCTTCAATTAAATCAACAATTGGTCCGGCAGTATGATTAACCGCCCTTCTCTGTTCTACCGGTGTCTTCCCCAGGGCATTTCCTCCCAGAGCCACCACAATTCTTGCCATACCATCAACCCCTTATTGAATTAATTTTCTTAAAAATAATTAAATCAGAAGAATAATGCCTATTACTATCATATGGTCAAAAAATAAATCCGTTCAGAAGTTCTTAAAACCAGATTGAATATTTATTAATAATTATTAATAATCATAATTATTAAACTATTAAATTAAGTGGCCTCCAGCCAAAATTCAACCACAATACAAAAATACAATTTTACATTAAAAAATTTGGTAGAATAAGAGTAGATAATTAAAGGGCCTAAAACCTTAAACCCTAATTAAGGTTAAATTAGACCCCCTACTCGTAATCTCTCTACTGCTGGATATATTATTATATACTTTATCTTTGCTCTAAGCATTATTTAAAGGAAACATATCTTAAAGCAAAGCTGGTCAGGTTACTTACCAATGGTGGCCACCATGACCGCTTTTATAGTATGCACCCTGTTTTCAGCCTCATCAAAGACCTTAGAAAAGCTACTTTCGAAGACCTCGTCCGTTACCTCCATCTCCTCGATACCATGCTCCTCAAAGATCTTCCTGCCGTTATCGGTATCGGCATTATGATATGAAGGTAAGCAGTGCAAAAAGATGAGCCTATCATTACCCGTGTTCTTTACCATCTCCATATTAACCTGATAGGGCTTTAAGAGGTTAATTCTCTCGGCGAATTTATCCTCCTCCCCCATAGAAACCCAGACATCGGTATAGAGAACATCAGCACCCCTGACACCCTCAACCGGGTCATCACTAATGGTAATAGTTGCACCGCTACCGGCAGCAACCTCCCTACATTCCTTCACCAGATCCTCTTCCGGCCATAATTCCCGGGGAGAAACGATCCGGTAGTTTAGCCCCATCTTAGCCGCACCGATCATCAGGGAATTGGCCATATTGTTTCTGCCATCTCCAACATAGACCAGGTTAATCCCTTCTAAATAACCGAAATTCTCCTTAATTGTCAGGAGATCCGCCAGTACCTGGGTGGGATGGTATTTATCCGTCAGCCCGTTCCAGACGGGAACACCGGAATACTTCGCCAGCTCCTCTACCGTTTCATGTTTAAATCCCCTGAATTCAATACCGTCAAACATTCTCCCCAGTACCCGGGCAGTATCTGCCACCGATTCCTTCTTGCCCAGCTGGATATCGTTTTTACCGAGATATTCGGGCATTCCCCCTTCATCTCTGGCTGCAACTACAAAGGCACAGCGGGTTCTGGTCGAAGGTTTTTCAAAGATCAGGGCAATATTCTTTCCCTCAAGTAAATCTCCCTTTATCCCGGCCCTCTTTTTATCTTTTAAATTCTGTGCTAGTGTTAGCAGATATTCAATCTCCTCTTTAGTAAAATCAAGCAGGGTTAAAAAACTCCGGCCCTTCAAGTTAAATGCCATTTACTCGCCCCCCTATGTAAAGTAGTCTAAAAAGCCAGTTTCCTTCAAGAAAATTAACACTGTAATGAAAGGCTTTGACACTCAAGAAAAATACTTTAACATTATTAATTTTAGTATAAAGTATTGTGAGTATTTCTGTCAAGTTAATGTCGCTTGCCATTTTATGCATAGATGTATAAATATGCATATATTTATACTTTATTCCGTGGGAAACAATTATTTAACCCTGGCCCAACCGGTCAAACCAGTTTAGAACTCTATTCCCGGAAATAATCCTGGTAAAGGAGTATTTCTCAGCCAGCAGGTTTAAGAGAATCAATAGAGCTAAAAGGATAATTTTTACGGGCAGCGATAATCCGTAACTATACCCCAGACCGAGAAAGGCGCCAAGTAGATTGGCCCCGGTATCACCGAGCATTACCCTGCCCTGCAGTTCATAGGGGAGGTAAAATAATGACAGCAGATAGATAGGGAGAGCATAGATGAGAAAGGAAGGTAGAGATAAAAGGAGCAAAAGAGAAAAGAGCAGAAAAAACTTAAGGGCCCTGCCAGGTCTTAAGTCTAGAAGATTGATTAAATTGGTCATTAATAATATCAGACCGAGGTTGATAATAACTACCGCCCAGGCCGGGGTCTTATCAATAACCAGTAAAACAGTAATAAAGGCGATAATTGCCTTAAAAGCCCCGGTGGTTATTCTGCCTTTAAATAACCGGGAAAAGTGACCCCTGAAGCCCTGAAAATCCTTCTCCCCCAGCATATCATCAATTAAGCCTGCTGCCCCGATGACGCTGATTAAAAAGATTAAACGGACGATGATATCCGGATTACCAAGCCCGGAGATTAAAAAGATTATCCAGGTGATGATAGAACCGGTCAGGAAGAAGGCACCGGCCCCGGTAGGAATCGTATCCCCCCTGTAATTTGCCCTCATTAGTCCCTTCCCCTGCAGCCAGCCAAAGAACCTATCCCATTTAAAAAACTTAGGCATATCCTATCTCCTCATCTGCCAGATTGTGCTTAAAATCGCCATAAACTGCTTGCTTCTATGTATAAACCCCTTAATATCCCTTCCTGTTACCCTGTGTTTCAAATTGCACTCAATCTCCTTAAAGTTGATACCTGCCCTGATAAGTTCAATATCCATACCGATCTCCAGACCAAAACCCTGCGGCAACGTTTCCATTTTATCGATTAGACTGCGGGAGATCACCCTCTGGCCTGAAAGGGGAGCCCTCATGCTTTGCCCGGTTAGAAACTTAAGACCATAGTCAGCTAGCTTCCTGACCAGACCGAGCCCACCGCCCTTAACCGGTAATACCGCGATAGCTACCTCAGTTTCTTCCCGGATAACAGGATCCAGCAATTTTTCCATCTCCCCCACACTCTCACCGAGATCGGCGTCTAAAAGCAGGAGCAGATCCCCGCTACTGGCCTTAATTCCTTCTTTAACAGCCTTACCTTTACCGTAGTTTTTCTCGAAATTAATTAAAGTCACCGGATATTCCCCGACTATTTCCGGAGTATTATCAGTAGAGCCGTCGTTAACCACAATAATCTCATCGACCCATGATTGATTTAAGGAATCAAGGGTCGCTCCAATCCGTTCTGCTTCATTGTAGGCTGGAATTATTACCGATATCCTCCTGCCGCCCTTCATTCAACTCCTCCTCCAGTAAGGTAAGGATTAAACCCAGTAAATCAGAATTACGGTAGACCAGGATCTTATCTTGCCCGAACTCCTCTTCAAGCCTGGAAATTAATTCCTTCTCTCCCTCCTCCATATTCCAGAGAATTAACTTGCTTAAGCCCGTGGTCTTATTGGCCGCCACCTCCTTTAGCTTCTGTTCATTATCAATAAAGCTTATTCCAGCGCCGGCAGCCCGGAAGAAACTATTAAGTTTATCCCTGAAGGATTGATCAAGCTGATTTTCGGAGAAGAAGTAATATTCCTTTTTTCCGAGTTTATTTTTTAAGACCAGTGGCAGGAGTTCCCTTTCAATTTTTTCTCTAGAGGCTAGCTTAAGCTCCAACTCACTGAGATTCCCCTTTAATTTTAGGTTTTCATCCTTCAGTTTCTTGATTTCAAATCCAATATTATCAATAATTTTCTTTTGCTCCTCGACAATCCCCTCATGCCCGACAATACTGGAACCGATTAATATCCCTATACCCAGGGCAGCAAAGATAGCAGTAATAGTAAAGATATGATAGCGAATATTGATAATCATTTTATCCCTTCTTAAAAGTCAATGATTAGCCTAATTCTTAATGCCAGTAGCTGCAGTAATTGTTTTAATGGCGGAGAAAAGAACCCGAGGATACTCAACGGAAGTAGAATAGCAAGCAGGATTTGTATCCAGTAATGATAATGAATCCGGCTCCGGTATAATTTACTTACCCCTTTTGCATCTACCAGTCTATCACCTACCTTTAGCCTCACCAGCAGGGTACTAGACATCCCGGCCCTGCCCTTCTCCAGAAAATCGATCATGTGAGAATGAGTGCCAACCGCTGTAATTAGTTCAGCCCCCTTTTCATAGGCCAGTAACATGGCTACATCCTCGCTTGTTCCGGGGGCAGGAAAGAGAATTGCCGACAAACCCAGTTCCTTAACCCTTTTTAGCCCGGGTGCCCTCCCACCGGGATAGGCATGAACAACAATTACCCTGCTCTCCCTCAGGGCCCGGTCAGAGACACTATCCATATCACCGATGGTGATATCGGGGATATAACCCCTTTCCAGACAGGCATCTGCCCCTCCATCTACGGCAATAATAATGGGATTCATTTCACGGATATAGGATTTAACCGCCTCCAGGTCATCTTTATAATCCGCACCCCTGACGACAATTAAAGCCTGTTTTCCGGTAAAATCAATCCCAACATCAGGTACAGGCAAATCCAGGATTAACTTTTTTTCCCGCCGGGCATACCTAAGAGTATTATCAATAAATTTATTTAGCTCTACCTCAAGATTTGCCCTGGCCCTTTTTAGTTTCTCTTCTACCTCACCTCTCTTTAACTCCACCCCTGTACCAATTACACGGTTATCCTTGTATATCTTCCCCTGTTTAAAAACAATCTCTTCCCCTTCCCTCAGAGAGGAAAAAAAATCACCCTGGCAGTTATCTATAACCGGAACCCCGGCATCCAACAAAATGGATGGACCCAGGTTCGGATATTTACCGCTAATCGATTTAGAAAGGTTAAAAACAGCCTTCACCTGTTTTTCAACCAGAGACTGACCGGCAACCTGGTCTATATCCTGATGATCAATGACGGCAATTTCATGTGGTTTTATTCTCTTAACCAGGTCCTTGGTCTTTCTGTCAATGACAACTCGTCCCCTTATCATAAAGAATTCCTCCAGGGTTTTTAAGCTTTTGTTCTTATTATATGGGATAAAGGCCTTTTACATACTGGAATATAATACATCTTTAAAGCCCTGGTTGAATAAAGCCCTGGTCGGAAATCCCTAACTAGCTTTCATCTCCAGACGAAGCTTATCTGCAATCTTGGCAATAAACTGTGAATTAGTAGGTTTCCCACTATTTGCTGAAACAGTAGTCCCAAAATACTTATTTAAAGCAGAGATATTTCCCCGGTCCCAGGATACCTCGATGGCGTGACGAATAGCACGTTCAACCCTGCTAGGAGTAGTATGGAATTTCTTGGCCACTGTCGGATATAGCTCCTTGGTAACAGCCCCTAGATATTCTATATCATTAATAACCAGTTCAATGGCCTCTCTGAGATAGATGTAACCCTTAATATGGGCCGGAACACCCAGCTGGTGCATTACTTCAGTAATCCTGATATCCAGGTTTACCTCCTTTTTATTTCCGTGACTGGTAGAAATTACATAACCACTACTGGACCCGGATGGCGGGGTCATGAGCTGGTTAATTCTTTCAACTAATTTATCCAGATCAAAGGGTTTCATTATGTAATAATTGGCACCGAGTTCGACTACCCTTTTGGTTACCTCTTCCTGACCAAAGGCAGTCAAAATAATTGTTCTAATATCCTGGCCAAAATTGGACCTGATCATCTCCTCCATCACACCAATTCCATCAAGATGAGGCATAATCAGATCCAGCACCAGGATGTCGGGTTCCTTTTCCCTGAGGAGTTTTAAACCATCAACACCATTATAAGCTACTCCAACTACTTCAAGATTCTCCTGCTCATTAAGATACTCCTCTAATAACTGACAAAACTCCCGATTATCATCAACTAAAACAATCCGCGCACTTCCTTCCATATTAAACAATTTCCCCCTTTAATTTTATCAACATTTTCCAGTATATATTTATTATTCTACATTAATTATTAAATACCTTCTTTATAAGTAAAAAATTTTTAATGCTGGAAATTGAGTGAAGATTATCAATAATTTCCGGCAAATTAGTAGACCAGGACTAATAATTACTAGCCCTGGCAGTACTGTAAATATCCGTTTGTAAAAGCATCCATTCTGCAAAAACCCCGTATCCCCGGGTAGGCTCATTGACGAAAACATGGGTGATAGCTCCTACTAACTGATTTTTCTGAACGATAGGGCTTCCGCTCATTCCCTGAATAATACCACCTGTCATTTTCTTTAAATACGGGTCTGTTATAGTAATAATTAGTCCTTTGGAATCAGGATATGACTGCCGGTAAACCCGGTCAATATTGATGTCAAATTCCTCAATCTTGCCTCCATCTACAACGGTATAGATCTTAGCCGGCCCGGGTTTTACCTGGGATATGGGGGCCACAGGAATGGGTTTTCTAAAAAAGGGATTAACCGGTTTCTTATTCAGAATGCCGAAGATGCCAAATTTATTGTTATCCTTAATCTCTCCCAGTATATTATCGGTCTGAAAAAAGGTACCCAGTTTCTCTCCTGGCAAGCCCTTTTTCCCGCTATTAATCCCGGAAATCTGGGCTTCAATAATCTTTCCTTCCCTGACTTCAATCCTGGTCTGGGTATTTGCCTCGGTTATCTCATGCCCCAGGGCCCCAAACTCTCCGCTCTCCGGTTCATAAAAGGTTAATGTTCCCACACCGGCAACACCATCATCTACATAGAGACCAATCATATAAATTCCCTGTTTATTCTTGACCGGACTGATCCGGATATTTTTGATCACACCCCTTCTATCCTTGATCTTAAAATTAAGGGATTGTCCCTTTTCGGCGGTTCTCCGAATAATCGATGCCAGCCTGACCTTATCATTTATCTCCTTTCCATTAACAGCAATGATTACATCACCAACCTCTATTCCTGCCTCCTGAGCCGGGTAGTATCTATGGCCATCACTACTCTCAACAAAAGACCTACCAACAACCATTACTCCCTTACTTCTCAGTAAAACACCGATCGCCTGGCCACCGGGGAAAACATCAATATCGGGGAGAACATTAACCTTGATGGTCCTTAAGGGAAGCCAGCCAAAAAGCTTAAAATCTAATGAAGCCGTGCCGACATTTTTACCTCTAATTCTAAGTGGACTACCGGAATTTAATCGAAAATAATCATTACCGATAACCTTACCATTTAACTCCAGGTTGGTATTTTCCTCACCCTTAATATACAGATTAAAGGGAAAATCTAATGGAATGGTGGACTCATTACCTTTTATTATCGAGAATGAAGCCGGTAATACGTTGAAGATTAAAAAATAAAAAGATATAAAACAAAATATGAGTACAAGAAAAAGGCCGATTTCAATTTTTTTCTTCAATAATATCACTCTCCTACCGAAAATATGACAAAAAAAATAGGCGCCTCTGTATATAGAGATGCCCAAGGTTTTTAGCGATTATTCAGTTATATATTGGCAGGATAGTGATCAAAGCCGGGATTTCTTATTCTCGGCCAGGGCTAACATCTCCTCGGCATGTTTTAAGGTAGTCTCCGTCAATTTTACACCACCGAGCATCCTGGCCAGTTCCTTTTTCTTCCCCTGGCTATTCAGAGGATATATGCTGGTAAAGGTCTGCCCGTCTTCCCTTTCTTTCGAGATTAAAAGATGGTTATCGGCCATGCTAGCTATCTGTGGCAGGTGGGTAATACAAAGCACCTGTCTCTGTTTACCGATTAAAGCCAACTTCTCTGCCATCAGCTGGGCAGTTTTACCACCAACACCACTATCTACTTCATCAAAAACCAGCGTATCGACCTGGTCAATATGAGCAATAATAGTCTTTAAAGCGAGCATTATTCGCGATAGTTCACCACCGGAAGCAATCCTGGCCAGAGGTTTTAACTCCTCACCGAGATTGGTAGAGATCAAAAACTCTACCTGATCAATACCATCTGCTGCCGGAGCTTTTTCTGAGAAATTGATCTTAAAAACCGTATCCTTCATGGCCAGGTCCTTAAGTTCAGCGGAGATTCTCTGCTCCAGCTCCTTGGCCTTTTTTTGCCGGATTGCTGATAGTTTTTTAGCTAAATTATAGTATTTATCGGTTAGCGACTTAAGTTTCTGATTCAATTCCGCGATTAACTTGTCCCGGGTTTTTAAATCATCCAGTTTTTTTTGCATTGTGGACTGGTATTTCAGTATCTCTGCAATTGTTTCTCCGTATTTTCTCTGTAAAGCATTTATCAGGTTTAATCTATTCTCTATTTTATCCAGCCGCTCCTGATTAAATTCGAGTTTATCATGATAATTTCTTAGCTGAAAACCCAGGTCCTCTAACTGATAATAGACATCCCTGATCCCGGTAAAAATATTTTTTAATTCCGGAGCATAATCCTTAATATTTTCCATCTCCCTCATGAAGGATCCGATTTGAGCAACGATTCCTGAGGATTCATAATCATCACCGCTTAAAGCATTATAGATTGTGCCAGTAGTGGCATATATCTCTTCTAAATTGGTTAAAACCCTATATTCGTTATATAATTCCTCAATCTCATTCTCTTGCAACCGCGCCTTCTCTATCTCATCAATTTGAAACTCCAAAAGATCAATCTGCCTGGCCTTCTCCGCTTCATCCACCTGCAATTCTGCCAACCTATTTTTGATAGTAGATATCTCCTGAAAGAAAGTGGTAACCCTTTCTTTAAGTTCGGAATACTGAAAACCGATAAATTCATCCAAAAGCTTCAAGTGTAGTTTCGGGTCAAGGAGTGACTGGTGTTCATGCTGACCGTGAATGTCAACCAGGTACTTGCTGATATCTTTAATCATACTGGCCGTAGCTAACTGGCCGTTAATCCTGCTCCGGTTGCGTCCGTTTAACCGTATCTCTCTTGATAAAAGCAGGAAAGAGGAATCTGCCTCAATTCCTACACTCTCAAGATACTGATTAATCTCTTTAAGTTTTACCGGCTCAAAAACTGCTTCTATATAAGCCCTTTCCTTCCCCTTTCTGATTAAATCAGCAGAGGCCCGGGCACCTAATAGTATCTCCAGAGCCCCAATAATGATCGATTTACCTGCCCCGGTTTCACCGGTCAAGATATTTAAGCCCTTTTTAAAATTGATCTCCAGTTCATCAATCAGGGCAAAATTCTTTACCCGAAAGTCTACTAACATCACCGATTCCCCCTGGATGTTATTATAACAATAATTTCTCCATCTTATGGAATATCTCCTCTGTTCTCTCCTTCGGTTTGGTTACCAATAGAAGCGTATCATCACCGGCAACCGAGCCAATGACCCCGTCCCATTCTGCATTATCGATAGCGGAACCCAATCCCATAGCCGTACCGGGCAGGGTTTTTAATAAAATAATATTCTCACTATAATCCATATCCACGACAAAGTCCTGAAACATCCTTCTCAACCAGTTATAGACATCACCCTGACTGCGTTCATTGGGTAATGAGTACTTATAACCACCACGGCCGTTAGGAACCTTGATCAGACCCAGTCTCTTAATATCTCGAGAAATAGTTGCCTGGGTAACATCTATCCCGGCCTCATGTAACCTTGCCACCAGTTCCTCTTGGGTACTTATATCTTCATCCTTGATAATGTTAATGATTTTTAAATGTCTTTTACTCTTCACCCTTATCCCCCCTTTAGATAAAACCAACCCTCATCTTCTTGTGTAGAATGGTGTAAAAGGTTCTTTCCGGCAATTTAATAATCAAGATCTCCTGACTGGAGGCCGCTATCTGGATCTCATCACCTGAAGAGAGTGCATAATCAGACCTACCATCAGCAGTTACCTTCATGATATCTTCACTCTGCATATCTTCACTCTTAACAACTATCTTTAACTTCTCCCTGTCAGAGATTACCATAGGCCTGATATAAAGAGTATGGGGACAGATAGGAGTAATTATAATTGCTCTGATCTGAGGGTTAACAATCGGACCACCTGCTGACAGGGAATAGGCAGTAGAGCCGGTAGGAGTGGCTACGATTAATCCATCTGCCCGGTAGGAATTAACTATCTCATCATTAATATACAGCTCTATCTTAATTAACCTTGATTTGGCCCCCCGATGAATTACTACATCGTTCAGGGCCTGACTCCGGTAGACCTCCCGGCCCTTACTTAAAACCTTGCTACTTAGAATCATGCGTTTCTCAACCTGGTATTTCTCCTCCAGCAGGTAGTTTAATGCTTCATCCAGTTCATTAATCTCAATCTCAGTGAGGAAACCTAAGCGTCCTATATTTATTCCCAGTAGCGGAATATTTGAACCGAAAAAGTGATGGGCTGTATGTAAAAAGGTTCCATCTCCTCCGAAAATAATGATTAGATCAACCCTCTTTCTCAAGCAGGTATATGTTGCCCTTCTCTCCTCTTCCCCCAGTATTTTAGCAGCCTTTTCTTCAATTAAATAGGGTACATTCCTCTCAGAGAGCCAGGCAATAACCCTCTGAATCACCGGAAGAGCTTCCTGCTTCAGCGTATTTAATACTAAACCAATAGTCGGAATAACATCATCCCCCTCCTAAAGCCTGATGGGCCAGGCAAACTACCTGATCAATTTTTTTATTCCAGAGCTGAAAATTATTCTCACCGGGGCTATTTTTCAGATGAATTAGAAACTCTATATTTTTACTGGTACCTCCGGTAATAGGCGAATAATTTAAATCCTTCAACAATAGGCCCTCTCCGGCAAAAAAGCAACTGATCTCTCTTAAAACATCTCTGTGGATGGAGCTATCCCTAACAACCCCCTTTTTACCCACTCGCTCGGGACCAGCCTCAAACTGAGGTTTGATCAAGGCTATAATATCTCCCTCCTCTTTAAGAAATTGGACTGCAGGTGGAATAATTAAACGGAGCGAAATAAAAGAAACATCGGTAACAATCAACTCGACCTTTACCGGTAAATCTTTTGGGGTTAAATGGCGAAAATTTGTTCTTTCAATAACCTCAACCCGCTCGTCCTGTCTTAATTTCCAGGCAAGCTGGCCATAACCGACATCAATGGCGTAAACCCTGCTTGCTCCGTGCTGCAAAAGGCAATCGGTAAAACCACCGGTGGAGGCACCGATATCGATCACTTCCTTCCCCCGGGGGTCGACCGTAAAAACCTCCAGGGCCTTCTCCAGCTTCAGACCTCCACGACTGACATAGGGTATCTGTTCCCCCTTGACAGTTATTTCAGCATCTTCCCTAACCTTTGTTCCAGCCTTATCAACCATCTCATTATCAACAAAAACCTCACCGGCCATAACTGCCCTCTTGGCCTGAGTACGGCTGGAGAAAAGCCCCTTCTCTACCAGTAAAACATCTAGGCGTTCTTTCTGGGCCATACTTTTACCTCCACCCTGTCGTTAATCATCTCCAGGGCCGTTTCCATAATTCCCTGACAATCCAGTTTATATAAAGACCTTATCTCCTCTTGAGAACCATGAGGTATAAAGTGATCCGGTAGACCTAATCTCCGCAGGTTAACACCCCGGATTCCGTTATCATTGATCAACTCCAGAATAGCACTACCGAAACCACCAGCCAGCACCTGCTCTTCCACCGTAATTACCCTTTTATATTTTTTAATCTCTGCCAGCAGAAGTTCCTCATCAAGAGGTTTAATAAACCGGGCATTAATAACTCCGGCCTGAACCCCATATTCGGCAAGTATCTCTGCTGCCCTTAAAGAGGGCTTGACTGTAGAACCAATGGCGATAATCAGGATATCCTTACCCTGTCTGAGAACCTCCCCCTGGCCAACAGGAAGAAGGGATAACTCTTTATCCAGTTTAACTCCGGTACCCTCTCCCCGGGGATATCTAACAGCAGCAGGGCCCTGATGATTAATGGCCGTATAGAGCATATGCTGCAGTTCATTCTCATCTTTAGGGGCCATAATTAACATATTCGGTACCGGTCGCAGAAAGGAGATATCAAAGACACCCTGATGGGTCTCGCCATCACTGCCTACGATTCCGGCCCTGTCAATTGCAAAGGTAATGGGCAGATCCTGAATACAGGCATCATGAATTATCTGATCATAAGCCCTCTGAAAAAAGCTGGAATAGATTGCTACGACGGGTTTCATCCCGCCTCTGGCCAGCCCGGTACCTAGAGTAACGGCGTGTTGTTCAGCAATACCGACATCAAAAAAGCGCTCCGGAAATCTCTTTTTAAAAATACTTAAGCCTGTTCCTTCAGGCATAGCAGCGGTTATCCCAATAACCTTATCATCATATTCTCCGATTTTAACCATAGTTTGTCCAAATACCTGGCTGTAGGTAGAATTATGCCTCTCCTTTTTGCTCTCCCCGTTGTCAATCTTAAAGGGGCTAACACCATGGTACTTGCTGGGTTGCCTTTCAGCCGGTTGATAACCCTTACCCTTCCTGGTATTAACATGAATCAACACAGGCCCTTCAATCCGGTCGGCCCTGGTAAAATTATCGATTAATTCATCAATATTATGGCCGTCCAGCGGGCCGATATAGGTAAATCCCATCTCTTCAAAGAAAATTCCCGAGAGGATTATGTATTTCAGACCATCTTTAACCCTTTCTACACTCCTGGAAACAGCAGACCCGATCTTCGGTATCCGACTGATCAGAAACTCGATATCTTCCTTCAGTTTATTAATCCTGGGGTCGGTTCTGATATTTGACAGGTAATGGGAGAGTGCCCCCACATTCGGCGAGATAGACATAGCATTATCATTTAAAATAACCGTCAGCTTAGTTCCCAGATGTCCGGCATGGTTTAAGGCCTCAAAGGCCATACCGGCTGTCATGGCCCCATCACCGATAACGGCATAGATCCGGTCATTCCTCTTTCTTAGATCCCTGGCCAGAGCCAGTCCAAGGGCTGCCGAGATAGAAGTACTGCTATGACCCGTCTCAATGACATCATGAATACTTTCACTGTGTTTAGGATAGCCACTTAATCCTCCGTACTGGCGGATGGTAGAAAACCTATCCTTCCTGCCGGTAAGGATTTTATGTGTATAACTCTGATGCCCTACATCCCAGATTATCTTATCCTTGGGACTGTTTAAATGGTAATGCAGAGCTAGAGTTAGCTCAACAACCCCCAGATTGGAAGCTAGATGTCCCCCCGTGGTAGCAACCGTTCTAACGATAAAATCTCTGATCTCCGCCGCCAGCCGGTATAACTCCTGAATCGACAATCTCTTTAAATCCCCCGGCGTATTAACCTTATCTAATAAACGGACCATTAATTCTCACCCCTAAAAAAACCCTTGACCAGTTTAAGCCCGGCCAGTAATTTGCCGGCAAAAAAGATAATATCATCAGCCCTTTTAATACCGTAAGTTTTAAAAAAAGCCTTACCTCCAACTGTAAGGGCTGCAACTAGACCGATGATAATTAAATTGATTAATGTCTCAGAACCACCCCAGTTATCTATAATCCTGATGACAATAACCACTCCCAGTGCCCCGCTGACCGTACCACAAATATCCCCAATAATATCACACATCAGACTTGATACCCGGTCAGCATGTCTTACCAGAAAAAGGCCCTCTCGGGCACCAAATAGCTTTTTAGCAGCCCTGGCATTAAAGCTCTTTTCCTCAGCGGCAGTTGCAGCCACACCTACCATATCGCTGATAATACCGATAAAGATAATTATGCTCAAAATTATGATTGCCGGTACCAGAGATACATACCTTATCCCCGACTGTGAAATTAGTGTAACCAAAATAGCAGCTAAAAATGTAAATAAAGCGATTAATAAGCTACCTCTGAGATTTTCCAAGAAAAATTTCACCTTTCTAGACATCAATTTAGGCTTCACTTCTGTTCGGCTCTACTCTAAAACGACTACGAATATTCAGGAAGACCCAAACTAAGATTAAATGGATGGTAGTATAGCAGGTCAATGCTGCGGCTTAGGTCCAGTAGGTTTTCCCCCGGAATTACCTGCTGTCACCAGACAGGCGGTTTCCCTTTAAATTCCGACTGTATGGTCACCCGGTACAGGACTGGATTACCACTTAGACCACACTTTAATCCCTGCTATACCCGGACAATTGTCCGACAGTCTAGAAGATTTCCTTGACAATACTTACCTATTTCCTAGCTTCTTTTGCAGCTCAGGTTTCCAGCCCCCTGAACCACTCAAAGCAGGCTACACTGCACCCATCTTGCAACAGATGCAGGTTCACCCAGATTCTGTAGCCATAAGAATCTGAGCCTCCGCGGGAAAGGGGTCAACGCCCACATGCCTTTGTGGATCGCCCCTAACCCTTAACTCCCAGCACCAGCCCCCGACTGGGCGTCAGCAGCCAACACCAGGAACTTCATCGATGTGCCCGTGACGGATTTTTAGGCCCGCCTTCAGAAATAGGGTATTGACTAGAATACTGCACCATCCATTCAGTAATTTTTATTATAACATATATAAGATAATAGTTTCAATTATGACTGACGTACTACAATATAATCTACCAATTCCTGAAGGTTTATAGCCTTTGTACCGAAGGAGTTCAGCGCCTCTTTGGCCAGCCGGGCATTTTTTTTAGCCTCCCTTTTAGCCCCCTCCAGGCCAAGTAACCGGGGATAGGTTGACTTATCAAGTTCCTGGTCGCTTCCCACTTTTTTACCTAGTTTCTCTTCATCCCCGATAATATCCAGGATATCATCAACAATCTGAAAGGTTAGCCCCAGGTAGTGGGAAAAATTCTTTAAAGCACTAATCTCTTCAGGTGAAGGGTTTCCACAGTAAGCCCCGGCCAGAATTGAACTCCGGAATAGAGCCCCGGTTTTAGCCTGGTGAATCTGCTTTAACCTTTCTAAGCCAGTCTCCTTTCCTTCTGCCTCCAGATCCAGTACCTGACCGCCAACCATGCCCTGATAGCCGGCCCCTTCACTAACCAGTTCAATAATCTTAATGACCCTTGCCGGAGGAAGGGTCAGCTTACTTAAGATATTAAAGGCGTAGGTTAGGAGGGCATCACCGGCCAGGATTGCTATACCTGGTCCGAAGACCTTATGATTGGTTAGCTTCCCCCGGCGGTAATCATCATTATCCATACTGGGGAGGTCGTCATGGATCAAAGAATAGGTATGAATCAGTTCAATGGCTGCCCCGACTCTCAGGGCACAATCGACCCTGCCATCTACCATCTCGGCAACCATTCTAGTTAAGATGGGCCTTATTCTCTTACCCCCGGAAAAGAGGGTATATTTCATAGCAGATAGGAGGGTCGCAGAAATTGAATCCTCTTCGATATCCATTATTTCATCCAGAATCCGGTTTGTTTCGGCAGCATACTCTGTCAGTAATCTCTTTATCTCTTCCAATTAATCAGTCCTCCTCATCAATATAGGGAATAACCCTGGTAAATTCCTCTTCTTCAGATAAAACCATCTCGATTTTTTTTTCAGCTTTATTTAATTCCTGATTACAGAACTTAATTAATTTAACCCCTTCCGAGAATTTCTCCAGTGATTGTTCCAGAGTCAAACCACCGGATTCGAGATTATTAACGATCTCTTCTAATCTATCTAAGGCCTCTTCAAACTTAAGTTCAATCTCAGACATCTAACCCACCTTCCTTCTTTTTACCTTCCACCCGGCTGAAGATGACCCCATCCTTTACCCGGGTAGAGACCAGATCACCTACTTCAACCTGGCTGATATCTTTGATAACCCTGCCCTCCGCGGTGGTAATGGAATAACCGCGGGCCAGGGTCTTAAGCGGGCTTAAACTCTCCAGTTTCCCGTTTAATATTCTAAACCTTTCCTGATTTTTAGCAAGGGTCTTCTCCATTCCCCACTGCAGCCTTCTGCTGAGATCATCAAGCTGCTGGAACTGGCTGGCAACCAGCTCAACCGGGTTGGTAAAAATTCTTTTACGGGCCAGGGCAGCTACCCTCTCCTGATAGTTTTCAATTTTATACTGGACAGCCTTACATAGACGTGTATAGATACCAGCCAGATTTTTCTCCAGCTCTAGCCGCGAAGAAATGGCCAGCTCTGCAGCAGCTGAAGGAGTCGGGGCCCGTAGATCGGCTACAAAATCGGCAATAGTAAAATCGGTCTCATGACCAACCCCGCTGATTACCGGAATTTTGGAATTATAGATAGCCCTGGCTACCTTCTCTTCATTAAAGGGCCAGAGGTCTTCGATGGAGCCTCCGCCGCGGCTGAGAATAATTAAATCGATATCGTCCCTTAAGTTTAAGTATTCAATACCCCGGACGATCTGATCAGCCGCCTGCTCACCTTGAACAAGGGAAGGGACGATCAGGACAGAGACATTATCAAATCTCCTCCTGACCACAGAGAGGATATCCCGGATAGCGGCACCAGTCGGGGAGGTAACAATCCCGATCTTCTTCGGTAAAAGAGGGATATCCTTTTTATGTTCGGCAGCAAAGAGACCCTCTTTTTCTAACCTGGCCTTCAGCTGTTCAAAGGCCAGATAGAGGGCACCCTTCCCGGCCGGCTCGATTTTATCAACATAAAACTGGTAGATGCCCCTCGGTCTATAAAGACTGATATAACCATGGGCATTGACCTTTAAACCGTCCTCCAGTGCAAACTTAAGATGCTGGTTATTACTCCTGAACATGATCGCGTTGATACTGGCCGAATCATCCTTCAGGGTAAAGTACATATGGCCCGAACTATGATGGTGGTAATTTGATATCTCCCCTGTTAAGTAGAGGTCATTTAAAAGGGGATCCCCTGTTAATAGCTCCTGAATATAATTGGTTATCTCAGAAATGGTAAACGTCTTATACTCCATGATACTCCCTGGCTTTTAGGGTATTTTTCATTAACATGGCAATTGTCATCGGGCCAACACCACCGGGAACCGGGGTAATATATCCGGCCTTCTTTTTAGCCGCTTCGAAATCAACATCCCCTACCAGATGGCCGTCAACCCGGTTAATACCTACATCTATTACCGTAGCACCCTCTTTAACCATATCTCCCTTGATTAGTTTTGGTCTGCCAACAGCAGCCACCAGAATATCAGCCTGCAGGGTCTCACCGGCCAGGTCAGGTGTATGGGAATGACAGATAGTAACCGTAGCATGCCTGCTCAATAAGAGGTGGGCGATAGGTTTACCGACAATATTACTCCTGCCAACAACTACGGCCTTTTTGCCATCGATTTCGATACCCTCTCTGTCCAGCAGCTCCATTATCCCCAGGGGAGTACAGGCCTCAAAACGGACTGCATCATCCTGGCCGTTGAAGAGCCGACCAGTATTAATCGGATGGAAACCATCTACATCCTTGGAGGGATCGATAGCCTCAATCACTTCCTTTTCATCAAGATGGTCGGGCAAGGGCAACTGAACCAGAATCCCGTCTACCTGCTTATCCTGATTTAATCTGGCGATCTCCCCCATTAATTCTTCCTGGCTGATCTCCTTATCCATCCTAATAATCTGGGAGCGGATACCTATCTCCTGAGCCGCCTTTTCCTTAAATTTAACATAGGTCTGGGAGGCGGGATTATCCCCTACTAAAATAACGGTTAAACCCGGCTCCCTGCCTTCCTTTTTAAACCTCTCTACCTCCTTTTTTAACTCCTCTCTGATCTCCCCGGCAATCTTCTTGCCATCAATTAATTTTCCCAAGTTTTCCATTTCGAGACCCCCTCCTATTTCTCCTTTTCCAGATATTCCTTTATGCTTTGAGCAGCCTTCTTACCTGCTCCCATAGCCTCAATAACCGTTGCCGCACCGGTAACAATATCTCCGCCGGCAAAAACACCCTTCCGGCTGGTAGCCATTTTCTCATCAACAATGATACCGCCCCAGGATTCGGTGGCCAGGTTAGGTGTATTCTTGGGCAGCAAGGGATTAGGGGTCTGACCAATAGCTACAATCACAGTATCGACATCCATTATCCAGTTAGAACCCTCAATCGGAATCGGCCTTCTCCTCCCCGAGGCATCCTCTTCACCTAAGCGCATTTTTACACACTCCATCCGGGCAACCCTGCCATTTTTACCGTAGAGCCTAACCGGATTATTCAACAGTTTAAAAATAATCCCCTCTTCTTTTGCATGTTCGATCTCTTCATCCCTGGCAGGCATCTCTTTTTCCGAACGGCGGTAGACAATCACTACCTCTTCAGAACCCAGCCTTTTGGCAGTACGGGCCGCATCCATGGCTACATTACCGGCCCCTACTACCGCCACCTTTTCCCCCACCTTAACCGGCGTCTTATACTCGGGGAATTTATAAGCCTTCATCAGATTAACCCTGGTCAGGAATTCGTTGGCCGAATAGACACCGTTGAGATTCTCACCCGGAATATTCATAAAACGGGGAAGCCCGGCCCCGGTTCCGATAAAGATGGCCTCATAGCCATCTGCAAAGAGTTCATCTATGGTAACGGATTTGCCGACCAGATGATTGACCCGGATTTCGACCCCTAGTCCCTTTATATAATCGACCTCCTGATCTAATATCTTCTTGGGGAGACGGAACTCAGGGATTCCATAACGCAGGACTCCGCCGGTTTCATGTAAAGCCTCAAAAATGGTAACGGCGAAGCCTTCCTTGGCCAGGTCCGCTGCTGCTGTTAACCCGGCCGGTCCGGAGCCGATTACAGCTACCTTCCTTTTCTTCTCCTTCTTTACCTCTAAAGCCATATCTGCAGCCCCTTTATTCTTTTCAGCTGTATCAGCAGAAATGTTCTTCTCCCTCTCCAGCATGGTATCGGCAACATATCTCTCCAGACGGCCAATGGCCACCGGCTCTTTTTTATTCCCCATGACACAGACCTTTTCACACTGGCTTTCCTGGGGACAGACCCGTCCGCAGATAGCCGGTAGATTATTCTTGCTCTTAATGATCTCATTGGCCTCTTCAACACTACCGTCCCTCAGGGCTTTAATAAACTGGGGAATCGGCACCTGAACTGGACAGCCGTCTACACAGGGAGATTTGGGGCACTGCAAACATCTTTCGGCCTCCCGGAGGGCCTCTTCCTTATTATAACCAAAAGGAACCTCGTCAAAATTCTTGATCCTCTCTTCAGGACTCTGACTACGCATCGGTGTTTTTTCTTTCTGAATAGCCATTATTTGTTCACCTCTTTAGCTAACCTGCACTGGTGTTCTTCCTCCTGATAGTAGGTAAGCCTGTTCATTAACTCATCAAAATCCACCTGGTGGCCATCAAAGGCAGGACCATCCACACAGGTAAATTTGGTCTCACCACCAACTGTTACCCGGCAACCGCCACACATACCTGTTCCATCTACCATCAGCGAGTTCAAGCTAACAATTGTTTTTATTTCGTAAGGCCTGGTCATCTCTGAAACAGCCTTCATCATCGGTACTGGACCGATAGCCACAACCAGATCCACCTCTTCTGTTTCCAGTACATCCTTAAGGATATCGGTAACAAAGCCGTGGTGGCCGTAGGTGCCATCATCGGTTGTAATATATAATTTATTACTGACCTCAGCCAGTTCCTCCTCCAGAATTATTAGCTCCTTCGTTCTGGCACCGGTAATAGCAATCACCTCAGCACCAGCCTCATAAAAGCCCTTAACCTTGGGATAGAGCAGAGCGGTTCCCGAGCCACCACCCAGGCAGACTACCCTCTGGTAACCCTCTAGTTCCAGATGGTGTCCGAGAGGGCCGACAATATCCTTAATATAGTCACCAACCTCTAAACTACCCAGCAACTCGGTTGTATAACCAACCTCCTGAAAGATGATAGTGATAATTCCGGTTTCTCTTTCGTAATCAGCAACCGTTAGAGGTATCCTTTCTCCTTCATCATTGACCCGGAGGATAATAAAATTCCCGGGTTTAGTCTTTTGGGCAATCAGGGGGGCTTTTACCGTGATTTTTTTAATCCCCGGAGCCAGGACCTCTTTTTCCAGTATTTCAAACATTAGTCATCCCTCATCCCTTTCTTTTTTTAATCTAAAATTTTTTAATGCCCAGGAAACTATGTTATGTGGATAACACAGCCTAATGTCAAAATTGTAGTACTTGGAGAATATAGTTTCCGGCTCACCAAAACCTTCTTTTATATACAAGGAAGGTTTCAGTACTAATTTTATTCATTACAGCATCATATTAATTATTCTTTAATCTATAGCTAAAATCCTGCAAATTGGTCATGGTATTTTAAATATTTATAACCGAAGACAATTTTGTTCTTATTCACAGGGGGGACTTGGGCGATCATCATGAATCAGGCTGATGAGCCCTTCTTCCTCTAGTATCCGGGTTACTTCTGCCATACTGGACCTCCTCTCTTCAGGTAGTTCCATGACAAATCTATTGATCTGCTCTGTCGGCACATTATTAATATACTTTATTCCACCATACTTTATCGTTCTAACCCGCTGTTTGTAATTATTGGTCATCTATATAACCCCTTTCAGTGAGATTATATATATTATAACCATACCATATAGAAATTAAAGATTCAATTATAATAACATGAGATCTAAAAAATGGAAGATTGTCGGAGCCCCCAAAAAGAAAAAGGGCCATGAGGCCCGAAATAACAATGGTGCTGAAGGGGGGATTCGAACCCCCACGGTCGTAGCGACCACATGACCCTGAATCATGCGCGTCTGCCAGTTCCGCCACTTCAGCACGTTTGATAGAGTTATTTATTTGATTAACTCCTTAGGACAACTATAATTATATTTATATTAGAGATATTTGTCAAGGGTTAATTTAAAAAAAGTTTCTTGCCCTATTCGATTACTTCGACATTCTGGAACCAGTAGCCATTACTGAAAACCTGCTCTTTTTTCTTTAAAGAAATTTCAAAAGAAAAAATCGGGCCATCTGTTACCACTGTATGGAATTCCCCTTCTTCCCCTGAGGCATCCACCCCCTCATTTTCCAGATCTTCAATCAGATCCAGATCTAAAACCTCACCTAGAAACCGCCTATCAAGAACACCATCCTTTACTGCAACAATAGTTGCCTTAAAACCACTCTCAATAAAATCCTCCAACAATCTTCTACGCGGTTTCTTCCAGAGAGGAAGATATGGCTTTATATCTACCCGGGCGCATACCTTTTCCACCCACACACGGTGCTCTTCCAGATCAATATCACCGAATACACCGGCCGTAATTCCTTCTCTTTTAATCTTCCTGAGAATAGAAACGAAATTCTCCTCATAATCCTCCCATGAGGTAGCACGGGTAATAAGCGGAATATTTAAAGATAGAGACTGTTTTTTTAATAAATTTAAAGGAAGCCCGTGAGATCTGGACCTTTCTCCATCCCCTATTAGCATCGTTAGTAATTTGCCGGGATTACCCCCTTCCCTGATTGCATAATAAAGTGCCAGACATGAGTCCTTTCCACCGCTCCAGGAACAAAAAAATTTATTCACCTAAATCACCCTTTCTATCCTCTACCTGATCTTCAAGGTACCAGTAACCATCAAGTTTAACAAAGTGTTTATGGAGCAGCCTGTAAAATTGACTGGCATCATATCTAATCTTAAAACCCTTTTCAACGTAATGAGCCAGCATCATTTATATAGGGGTTAGGACAGGCAGTATAATAAGCAGAGGTTTAATCTCATTTATGTTCATCTTAACACCCCGGTTTTAAACAAATTGGCTTCGCCATAATCATTATAATCAAAAGAAGGAATACAATGATTATTATTCTATTGGCTTAAGTCATACTAATTACCTTGCTTTTCATTCAATCGCAAATTTTGTCTCTTAAAACTTATTCTATTCCCCTCTTGTTGTAAATTACCAATAGAACGAAAAAGGTGATTAGAATACTGCCAAACAGTACACTCAGATGTAGGTGCATCTCTCCCAGCCCTTTTCCCTCTATTATCAGCCGGAGCAGATCAAAATAGTAATAGGTGGGAAGAAACCTGCCGATATTTTTCATCAATTCAACCCCCATCATGGCAAACTGGGGAACCAGTAGTAAGATCAGGTAAACGGGTAAACCGATAACACCGGTAGCCATCTGATTCTGGGCTAAGAGGCCAACCATCATCCCGAGGAAGATTGAAAAAATAGATGTCAGAGCAGTAGCTAAGAGAATTAAAGTAAGATTAGCCAGCTGGTTACCGGAGATAAAGATTAAAATGATTGCGGTAATAATAATTAAGATAAAGGTAAGCAGCCCCTTACCAATAAAGACCTCTGCAGGGGTAGCCGGCGAAAGCAGTAAAACCTCGATGGTCTTTTTCTCCTTCTCCTCGGCAATAATCATGGAAGGAACATACATTCCGGCCATCACTACCAGAAACATCAAACCGAAACCAAGGGCAAACCCTTCAGGCATACCGGGGATAAACCTTTCCCAGAGAATCGTCAGCACAATAGGCAGGAGGTACATGTAGATCACATTGGTATTCTTCCGGATATCCTGACTCTCCTTTATTAGAATAGCCTTTATTCTCCCTTTATTGATAATCATGTTATATCCCTCCCGGTAACCATGACAAATATATCTGCCAGGGTCGGTTCACAGGAATGAATCGCCTGAAGCCTGTCCTGTTGTATCCATTCGGCTAAAAGGCGGGCACTTTCTTCGGAATCCATCTCCAGGATTCTCTCTTCAAGCTCCTGACCATTTTTAATTAACACCTTCATCTTACGATTGGTATACTTAAGCTTGAGCTCCTCCGGTGAGCCCATGACAACAATAGAGCCCTTATCAAGGAAAGCTACCCGGTGACAGAGTTTATCTACCTCTTCCATGTTATGGGAGGTAAGTAGAATTGTCAGCCCTTCCATATTCAGCCTGATTAATAAACGGTGAATATTATCTGCTGAAGAAGGATCCAGTCCGGATGTGGGTTCATCCAGAAAGAGTACCTCCGGTCGGTGCAGGAGTGCCCTGATAAGTAAAACCCTCTGCCTCATTCCCTTGGATAGCTTTTTAACCTGGGTATCCCTTTCATCCAATAAATCCACCAGTCTCAAATATTCATCTATATTTTGCAGGTTACAGTTATAAAGCCGGCAGAAGAACTCTAGGTTCTGCCCTATAGTCAGTCGCTCATACAAATTGGTCTGTTCCGGAACAACCCCCATTACCGGCCTGAGCTTTTCCCTATCCTTCAGGGGATCCTTCCCCTTGATTTTAGCCTCCCCCTCATCAGGTAATAACTGTCCTGTGAGAATTTTGATGGTGGTAGTCTTACCTGCCCCATTAGGCCCGAGTAATCCGAAAATCTCTCCCGGCTGCACCTTAAAACTAATCCCTTTCAGGGCCACCTTCTCTCCGTATCTTTTCTTTAAATTCTCTACTCTAATCATGTCCCAACACCTCAGAAAAAGTATTCTTATCCCTAGCTATTATATCTATATATCCTATCATATTAAAATTCAATAAACATTAAATAATCCCTTCTTTTTTCCTTAACTTGAAAAAATGAATGCCATTCTTGTCTCCGACGGTAAATTTGAAGTTATAGGGGGCAGTTGCAACGCAATTCTTTTTCACCCATCCTATTAGTATTCTTAATTCAGTAGCTTATGCAACTATGAATCAACTCATACAATAATAGAATAAAAACAAAACTCCCATCATTTTTTTGATAGGAGATAACTAGACACTGTATTATTCACCTTTTACCTTTGCCAGAATACCATTGATAAACCCGGCTGATTTTTCGTCTCCGTATTCCTTTGCCAGTTCTACCGCTTCATTGATTGCTACCCCTACCGGGATCTCGTTTTCCATTTCATAAAGGGCTATCCTTAATATATTACGATCGATATAAGCCATTCGCTCTATCTGCCAGTCAATTGCCTGCCGGTCAATAATCCGGTCAAACCTGTTTAAATCTTTAATTACACCCTCAACAATCTCCTCGAAATAATAATCCTCTTCATCCAGATCATTTGCACTTCTTAAGTTTCGAAAATGCTTTTGTGCCTGAGCTAGATTTAACTCACCGGTTAAGTCCAGGCAGTATAAAATCTGTAATGCCCACACCCTTTGCTGATGTCTTGTAACCCTAACCATCCGATTTCCCCTTTTCTAGCTATTTAAATTGCGGCGGTAATAGTTTGTCCAATAATTTCTTAAAATCACCATTCAGGTCCCACCTGGATCCGAGATAATAACCCAGCAGAGTAAATGCCAGTATTAAAAGGGTTTTCAATAAACCGATGAACAAAACCAGAATTCCGACTATAAAGCCGATAAAAGCACCGATGATTTTACCTTTATTTAAAGTAAATACCTGGATTAGATCCTGCCAGTATTCTTTAGCCATAAGCTACCACCTTTATTCAACCTTGGTCTTCTTCTCTTCACTGATACCTTCGACTAAAACCCTGACTTCTGCCACCTTAACACCGGTAGTATCTTCAATATATGATTTAACAATGGTCTGCAGGGTTTCAGTTAGCTCCGGAATAGTAATATTAGGTAGAATCTTACCCTTGAGAAATATATGTAGCCCATCTTCATTTGCCTTAAGCCTGCTGGAGATCTCCGTTACCCCCTCCTGCTGGATGGCAACGGTATAAACCAGGTTATCAAGGGCATCCAGGCTAATATCCACTTCTCCCAGATCCGACCGGCTTATCAGGGTAGTATTTTTACCCTCCTTTATAAAGAAAGGGTAAATAACCCAGGCCCCGGCAATAAATCCTACCAGAAATAGTAATCCTATCTCCCAGCGGTTGTAAAGAGATTGAATTATCTCCGGCAGTAAGTTGCTTCTGGAAAGGCCGAAGGCATAAATGGCCAGAAGAAGAGAAACGAACATAAATAAGATGGTTAAGACAAATAGAACAAATCTATAAAATAGATTCAAACCTTTTCCCCCCAATTCATAATAGGTAGTCAGTATCAGCAGGACCTACTTAACCCTGGTTTTATCTTCTTCCCCTTCATTTTCTTCTTCATTGGCAAAATGGACACCCTGAATATGAACATTTATCTCTACTACATCAAGCCCGGTCATTCCTTCAATTGCCTGTTTTACATTGTCCTGAATCCTCCAAGCTACATCAGGTATAGAGGAGCCATAATCAACAATAACAAATAAATCTACTGCCGTCTCCTTCTCCCCGACTTCAACCTTAACACCTTTGGAGAGGTTTTTACGGCCGAGCATTTCGGCAATTCCACCAGCAACCCCTCCGCTCATGCCGGCAACACCTTCAACCTCAGTTGCAGCCAGACCGGCTATAATGGCCACAACCTCATTAGCAATCTTGATAGAACCTAAATTTCCATTTTCCACCATCATAATTCACCCCTTTTATTTTTCCAGATTAATCCTTCTATGAATGAAATTGGTGTGATAATCTCCTTTACGGAAATAGGCATTATTTAAAATTTGGCGATGAAAGGGAATAGTTGTCTTGATACCCTCAACATAGAATTCCTCAAGAGCTCTCTCCATCCGCATTAATAATCTTTCCCTATCAACCTCCCAGACAATTAATTTGGCAATTATCGAATCATAATAAGGTGGGATAAAGTAACCGGGATAGACACCGCTGTCTACCCTGACCCCCGGTCCACCCGGAACAATTAAGTTTTCAATCTTACCAGGTGACGGGATAAAGCCTTTAGCGGGATCCTCAGCATTGATACGGCATTCCAGGGCAGCTCCCCTGATCTTGATATCAGCCTGAGTATACTCTAACTCTTCACCGGCGGCAATCTTAATCTGTTCCTTAATCAGATCAATCCCCGTAACCAGTTCTGTTACCGGATGCTCTACCTGAATCCTGGTATTCATCTCAATAAAATAGAAGTTTTCATCCTGGTCCAGTAAGAACTCCACGGTACCGGCATTGGTATAATTAACCGCTCTGGCAACCTTAATAGCTGCCTTACCCATCTTTTCCCTTAATTCATCGGATAAAACAGGTGAGGGTGACTCTTCAATAATCTTCTGGTGCCGGCGTTGAATAGAACAGTCCCTCTCCCCCAGGTGAATTATATTACCATATTCATCTGCCAGAATCTGAAACTCGATATGCCTGGGTTCCTCTACATATTTTTCCAGATAAACTGCTGAGTTACCGAAGGCTGCCTTGGCCTCAGCCCGGGCAGTCTGAATCGATTGCTTTAAGTCCCTGGGGTTCTGGGCAATCCGCATTCCCTTACCCCCACCACCGGCAGAGGCCTTAATTATAACAGGATAGCCGATCTCCTCCGCTAGCTGAAGGGTTTTCTCCAGATCCTCCAGATTATTTTCCGTTCCCGGGACAACCGGAACCCCTGCCTTAATCATCGTCTCTCTGGCCTTTGCCTTATCACCCATCAGGGCAATTACATCAGAATCAGGGCCGATAAATTTGACCCCACTACTTTCACATACTTCAGCAAAATGAGCATTTTCAGCCAGAAAACCATACCCCGGATGAATAGCATCTGCCCCGGAAACCTCGGCAACACTCATTATACTGGGTATATTTAAATAACTCTGGGTTGAACTGGCAGGACCGATACAGTAAGCCTCATCTGCCAGTTTTGTATGAAGTGAATCTCTATCAACTTCTGAATAAACGGCTACAGAAGGGATATCCAATTCTTTTAAAGCCCGGATAATACGTACAGCAATTTCTCCTCTATTTGCTATCAAAACTTTTTTAAACACAATCTCACCCCTTATAATGGCTCAATGATAAAGAGGGGTTGGCCATATTCAACCGGCTGCCCGTTTTCTACCAGAATATCGATAATCCTACCCCGGGTCTCTACCTCAATCTCATTCATCAGTTTCATAGCCTCAATAATACACAGGGTATCCCCTGCATTAACAATATCTCCCTTTTCTACAAAAGGAGCTGCGTCAGGGGCAGGTGCCCGGTAGAAGGTTCCTACCATAGGGGCCACAATTTCTTCCCTCTTGGGAATATTCTCTTCCTCCCCTTCCGGGGCCGGTTTCTCTACTGGTGGCTGCTCTCTTGTTTCCACCGGAACATTGGCCCGCGAATAACCCCTTTTTATTCTAACCTTTACCCCCTTTTCCTCAACATCTATTTCAGTTATATCAGTCTCTGAAATCATGTCAATTAATGACTTTATTTCCTCTAGATTCATGCAGGATCCCCCTTACTTAACATCTTATATATTTTACCACTTGATAATTTATTTTATCCAATTTAAGTCCCAAATGCAAGTGGATTTTAGGTTCATATAGTATTAATTCTAGATTAAGGCTAAAAATCCTTTAAATCCTACGGTAATTTGCTTATTGCAAACTACAAATAGATGTTTTCGATTGCCACAAAAAAGCTGCTGACTCAATAAGTCAACAGCTTTCAAAAAAATTAGCTTTAATATCAGGTCTGTAAGGGAAAATTATTCGCCCTTCTCAATCCTTTTTTCAATTATAGTTACATCTTCAAAATTAAAGCCGGTAACTTTATGGATAATATCCCCGATCCTGGCAACATCACTCTTATCCAACCCATTGGTCTCAATTACTACATCAACTGCATTATCATGAATAAAGGCTATAGCGTCCTTATAACCCCTGGCTCTGATCAGACTCTCTATCTCCATAGCCTTTTCTATCTCTTCTGTCAGTTGCAATATCTTTTGTTGGGCTTCTTTTTTAGCCTCTTCACTATACTTGGGATTATTGATTATCTCTCTATAGTTACTTATCTGTTCACTCCGGTATTTATCCCTCTCCAGTTTAGATTCTATAAAGAAATCTTCTCTTTGTTCTTCCTCCCTGGCCTGGGTAAAATTAATATCTATCGGGTTATTTTCCTTAAGCTCAACTACCGGCTCTTCTTCAATAATTTCAACATTTCCCGATGTAGTCTTTTCTAAAGTCAGGTAGTCTTTACCCTGGTAGATAATTATTGAAGTCACCATACCAACCCAGACCATTAAGATCATTAGCCAGATAAATTTTCTCCCTAGCATCATCCACTTACCTCCTTTCATAGGGTAAAATACTTATTTTATGAACAGGTAAATTTAATAGACTGCTCACTGACCTAATTATTTTATATTTTATTTCACTCTCCTCAGCTCCCTGGGCAACGATCAACACCCCCGTTATCACCGGAAATACCTCTCTTTTAATAACCGGGTCTTCATTGCCCTGAGCATCCTTGAGGACCACCAGTTTATTCTCCCTGTTATCTTCCTCTATCTGTCTCTCTCCACCATTCTGATCCGTTTCACTGGTAATCTTATTGGTATAGTGCTGATCAAATTCATATTCATAGGTAGGGCCTGTTCTGGCATAAACCTTAACCTTAACTTTGCCTACTCCCTTGACCAGGGAGATAATCTCTTCTAAGTCCCGGGCTAACCTCTCTTCAAATCCGGAAAGGGACCTCTTTTCTATAAGTGGAGATTTGTCAGCAATTGATGGGGTTGAAGTCTGATTATTTATAAAACTATTACTCAGTAATAAGAGCAGAATCCCGACCATACCTAAAATAAGGATATTCCTGAACAAACTATTACCATGATCATCCTCATCTCCTCCCTTAATTATCTTTTTTAGGTCATCTATGATCCTCAATTTACTCCCTCCCGTCTTTTACTCTTATATTTATAAGGTTAATGGGCACCTGAAAGATCCGGCTTATTTTTTTCTTGAGTTCAACCATCTCCATCCTACTGGCCTGCTTCTCTTCCGGCTTCTCCCTGCCAATCTCCACCGGTTTTATCTCTACCCTCTCTATACTATCTTGCTTAATCAGGGTGATATCTATATAGGTGATCTGATATTCTTCATTTACCCCGACCTCAATAACCTGCCCATATTCGGAATAATTAAGCTCAATAATCTCCCTGACCCTCTCTTCAATTCTCTCTTCATAATAACCTTTAAGCAAAGAACGGTTGGCATTCTCAATCTCTTCCCCTCTCCTTTTGATCTCCTCCCAGTTATCATTGATAATATTTCCCGGTATAATCCTGTCTATTGTTGTTAGGTCCTGGTTGAAAATAACCGCCAGGGGGGAAATAAAGACGGTAATGATAAAAAAACCCATCACAACCCTAACATACTTCCGCATATTATTTTCGGGCAGAAACATCTCCAACAGAGTAGTAAAAAGGATGATAAAGACTAGGTTTTTAACCCACTGAGAGATAGCACTCACTCCGCTCACCTCATCATTACCGTTAGATTAGCTGTACCCACTACCACAGTTATAATGATAAAAAACATAACTGAAACCGCACTGACTATTAAAAAGATAAAGACCAGACTGTTTCCCAGATCATTAAGAACATCAACCAGTCTGCTATCAGCTATCGGCTGAACCAGGGCACTAGCAAGCTTATAGATAATAACCAGGGCAATGATTTTGATAATGGGATAGGCAACAATAAAGATAATCGCCAGCATCCCAAAGATATTAAGGGCATTTTTTAAAATTAATGAACAGCTAACAATTAAATCAATAGCATCAGAGAAAATACCACCGATAACCGGGACAAAGGTACCAGTGAGATACTTAGCGGTCCTCAGGGAAAGGCTATCGGTTAAAGCCGCTGCCCCTCCCTGGAGGAGTAAACCCCCAATAAAGATAATCATAATTAAACCCAGTAAACCGAGGCTAAATTCCTTAAAAAGACCTGCCAGCCGGGAAAGGGAAAAACCATCATTTATCCTGGTAACTATACTTAAGACAGCAGAGATAAAGATCATGGGAAAGACGATATATTTAATTGCCGAACTTAAACCCGTGATAATGATAAAAGTAAGAGGATGAAAGATAGCTGCTGAGGTCAATGCCCCCATACTGACCAGCAGGCTCAGTAACACCGGTAAGAGAGCCTGCATAAAGGAGACCATATTATCGACTGCCTTAATCCCAATACTGATTGCCAGCTGGAAGGCCTGCAGGATAATAACGGCCAGAACCAAAAAAATCAGGATACCGGCGGTGTCACTGATAGTCCGGCTGGAGAAGGATTTATGGAAGATGCCGAGTACAGCACTGATCACCGCCAGGATGATGATCTGGCCTAGAATATAAAAATTGGCAGTCACCTCACGCCCCATGTATTTTAAGGTAGAGCGGATAATCTCTTCCCAGCTAACCTCGAGCTTACCCTGAATAAAGTTTAGCAGGATCTCCTTCAGGTTAAGAGACGGCAGGTAATCTTCTACCTCACTGTTGATTTTATTAACCTCCCTCTGGAGGTCACTTAAATTAATCTTATCCAGCTGATTCAGGATAATATCTTCGGTCTGGATACCGGTTTCGGCAAATACCGGTTCAATGAGTAAAAACAGAATAACAATTACCAACAGGGTCCTTGCAATTTTCATTATCCTCCCTTTCTATGGTATCAACTTAATGATTGTCTCAATCAGTGAAAGCATAATCGGTATAGCCAGAATCATAATAATAATCTTGGCTGCCATCTCTATCTTACTGGCCAGAGCTGTTTCCCCGCTGTCCCGGGTTATCTCGGCACCGAATTCTCCTATATAGGCTATCCCTATAATCTTGATGATGGTATTAAAGTAAATAAGGTCTATTTCCGCCTTTTCTGCCAGTTGATTGAGGAGATCAATGACAACCCCAACCTGATCCAGCACCAGGATTAAAATAATCAGACCGGTAATCAGGCTCAGTAAAAAGGCGAGTTCTGGCTTTTCCTGTTTAATAACAATAATTAAGATACCAGCCAGGATAGCGATTCCGACAATCTGCAGGATAACCATGGCAGCTCACCTAAAATTTAAAGACTGTCCGGACATCATTAAATAAATCACCAATTAGCTGAATTACAACCATCAACACAATAATTACACCAGCTATAGTTAACACTTGAGCCTGTTCCTCTTTTTCAGCCTGAGTTAGAATAATATTGAAAATAGAGATTAAGATCCCGATACCGGCAATCTTAAAGATCAAACTTATATCCATACCCATCACCCCTTAATAAAAAAGTATAATTACCATTAAACTTACCAGTACCCCCGAATATCTGACCAGTTTTACCCTTTTATCGGCTATCTCCTGGGCCCGCTGTTCCGCGTGTTCCAGTCTTTTAATAGTCAGTCTGTTTGCCTTGCTCTGGTTGGTGAGGGAGGAATTGCCAATCTGCTGCCCCCATTCTTCCAGTATCTGTATGTCCTCCTTCAACAGACAGTTAGTATGAAAATTTTGCTTTAATTTATCATGCCAGATTTCACTAAAAGTGCGCCCTCCGGACTTAGAGAGGTCTTCAGCCGCCTCCTCAAAGAGATGAGAGAGTGAACTATTAAGACTGGAGGCTGTAAACTTCAGGGCCTCAGGCAGGATGGTCTGTCCGTAACTTATCTCTGTATCAAAGATATTAATTGCTAACTGTAGCTCCCGTAATTCCTTAACCCGGTTTAGATACTGAGTACCGATTATCCAGCCAATGGAACTCCCAGAGATCAGGATTAATAGCGCGCCAAATATTTTAATGGTCAAACTAAACAACCTCCTTACCCTGATTATCCTTAACTCCTTCAATTGTCCCGATTCCCTTTTTCCTGCTCAAAATTATATAGCGCTGAAAGAGATTGCTATCAATCAGGTGTCTGATACTCGGCCTCCTTTTGACGGAATCAATATCTCTGCCGTGCACGGTCGCCAAGAGGCTAACCCCGGCATTTATTGCTTCCTCAAGAGCCCTTACATCTTCCTCTCTACCAATCTCATCAACTGCTAATACCTCGGGGGACATGGACCTGATGAGAATTAACATCCCTCTGGCTTTCGGGCAGTTATCTAACAGGTCTGTCCTATTCCCTATTCTATTCTGAGCAATCCCATTATATGCCCCTGCAATTTCCGATCTTTCATCAACTACTGCAATCTTTCTCCCCCTTAAACCGATCTCTGGTACACCCTGACTAATCAGTCTGATTAAATCACGAAGCAGGGTCGTTTTTCCGCAGATAGGCGGGGAAATAATCAGAGTATTATATATGTAGTCATTCTCGCTGTCATAGATTTTATCGATTACCCCCTCCGCGATTCCGATCATCTCCCTGGTAAGCCGGTAATTTAAGCTGTTGATATTTTTAATCGTCTTCAGCTCACCATTTTCCATGATAGCCTGTCCCGTAAAGCCAACCCTATGACCACCAGGTATGGTAATAAAACCCTCGACCAACTGCCTCTCTATTGCATAAAGGGAATTTCTGGTCAGGATTAAAAAGGCCCTTTCTAAATCTTTTTCGCTTACTATATATCCGTCCTCCGGTTTTTCGACCCTCTGACCGTTTTTATTCAGGAAGTAATCGTGATAATGGGTAATAATCTGGAGTGGTTGATTAACCCTGAGTCTGATCTCTATTAATTCTTCTGCTAAGTAGTTATCTAACCCCCTGATAATCTGAGCAATATTCGCAGGAAGAAAATCAATCAACCCAGCTGCCATAATCTCACCCCAGGTTTGTCCGGTAGATTATATATAATAATTATTTATCAGCTGGCAAAATATGCATAAAAGATGGTATTTAATCTTTTGAAACAATTTAAATTTTTGGCAACTTTATCTGATCTGAAAAAAAAGAAGGATATTCGTGTTTTTAATAAAATATCTTTAGTAAGAGAATATCACCCTTACTTTTCTTTTTGAAAACTTAAAATAGATGTTTCCGATTGCAAAAACCTTCTTTTTACTTGCGCATGGATGGTTTTTGCATTAGGCCATCGAAGCCGTCGCAGTGGGATCATCTTTCCAACATCTATTTGCAGTTATTGCTGAAGGAAAGTGAGGTACTAATTTAATAGTTGAACAAGAAATTAACCTTTGGTAACATTAATATCTGGAAAGAACGGAGGAATTTATTTATGAAGGCTATTATTACGGTAATTGGTAAGGATAAAATTGGGATAATAGCAGGGGTAAGTCAGGTGCTGGCAGAAAATAAAGTTAATATCCTCGATATCAGCCAGACTATTCTGCAGGATTATTTTACCATGATGATGCTGGTTGACCTCTCCCGGGCTACCCTGCCACTGGATGAACTTAAGGAGAATTTAGATAAAACCGGGGAGTCCCTGGGAGTATCAATCAAGTTACAACGCGAAGATGTCTTTAAATCAATGCATCGGATATAGGAGTGATGGAAGTTGTTAAATTCATATGAAATAATGGAAACGATCCGGATGATTGAAGATGAAAAGCTGGATATCCGTACAATTACAATGGGGATCTCCCTACGTAACTGCAGCCATCCCGATGGGAAAATAGCCAGAAAGAGAATTTATGATAAAATCACCGGTCTTGCCGAAAATCTGGTCAGGGTTGGGGAAGAGATAGAGCTGGAGTATGGAATCCCGATTATTAATAAAAGAATTGCCGTAACCCCGATCTCTCTGGTTGCCGAGTCTTCAGATGAGGAAGAATATATTGAATTTGCCAGAACACTGGATCAGGCTGCCAAGGATGTCGGTGTTGATTTTATCGGGGGTTTCTCTGCTCTGGTCCATAAGGGCTATACAGAGGGAGATCAAAGATTGATAAAGTCAATTCCGGCTGCCCTGGCGAAAACAGAACGGGTCTGTTCCTCGGTTAATCTCGCCACCACCAGGGCAGGTATCAATATGGATGCCGTACAGGAGATGGGAAGGATAATCAAGGAGACAGCTAAGCTAACTGCTGACAGGGATGGGCTTGGCTGTGCTAAACTGGTTGTTTTCGCTAATGTGCCCGAGGATAACCCCTTTATGGCCGGAGCATTCCACGGAATCGGAGAGCCCGAATGCGTTATCAATGTCGGCATCAGCGGTCCGGGAACGGTAAAGGCAGCCCTGGAGAAGGTTAGAGGAGAAAGGTTTGATCTGGTAGCCGAAACCATCAAAAAAACCGCCTTCAAGATAACCAGGATGGGACAGCTGGTAGCCGGGGAGACGGCAAAGCGGCTTGGTGTTCCCTTCGGTATCGTTGACCTGTCCCTGGCACCAACCCCGACCATTGGTGATAGTGTTGCCCGGATTCTGGAAGAGATGGGGATTGAAAGCTGCGGGGCACCGGGAACTACAGCCGCCCTGGCCCTGTTAAATGATGCGGTCAAAAAGGGAGGGGCAATGGCCTCTTCCCATGTAGGAGGCCTCAGCGGTGCCTTTATTCCAGTAAGTGAGGATGCCGGTATGATTGAGGCGGTGGAGAAGGGTTCGCTCAGTCTGGAGAAACTGGAAGCAATGACCTGTGTCTGTTCAGTAGGGCTGGATATGATTGCTATCCCCGGGGATACACCGGCTGAGACAATCTCGGCTATTATTGCCGATGAAATTGCTATTGGGGTAATTAATAATAAGACCACTGCGGTCAGGATTATCCCCGTCCCCGGTAAATCCGTTGGAGAGATTGTCGAATTTGGAGGATTACTGGGGAGGGCGCCGGTTATGGCCGTTAGCAATTATTCCAGTACTAAATTTATCGCAAGGGGTGGCAGAATTCCCGCCCCGATTAATAGCTTAAGGAATTAAGAATCAACTTTTTATCAGCTCCTTGCCTCCAATGCGGGGTCGGAGCTTTTTTAACGTTCGTTCAGAATATGGCTAACCTGGCGTCACATTATATGCGAAAGTTGTAATTAAAACTTAGAAAGGTATAAACACCAGAATAAATTGTTAAGCTAATTCTGGAGGTGTATCTTTATGGAGAAAGCCAAAACAACCAGTTGGACGGTTGCAGCTATAGGAGTAGCCGTAGCAGCCTTAGGGTGGAGTTTGCTGCCCTCATTATGGGGGGCCGGTATACTGGGTTTCGGAATTGCTCATATAATTCTGGGACTGCTTGATACCCAGAGACCAACAGTAAAATAGAAAAATCACCTCCAAAGCAAAAAGGGTAAAGCTGAGACAACAGATCTCAACTTTACCCTTTTCTATAACACTATCTCTATTCTATCCTTAATCTCAATCCTCTCTTCATCGACTCTACAGTTATAAGCATAGACCTCTACACCTGACTCTTTAGCCTCTCTTCACCATCAACCTTGACCAGGGGGGCAAAACGATTCTTTCTGGACCTAATAATTCCCTTTAATAACATTATACCCTTTCAATATACTCCCCGGTCCGGGTATCAACCTTGATCACATCTCCCTCACTGATAAAGAGGGGCACCTGGACTACCGCCCCAGTCTCCAGAGTGGCCGGTTTGGAACCCCCCGAAACAGTATTTCCCTTGATTCCCGGCTGGGTCTGGACAACCTCAAGCTCGACAAAAGTTGGCAGGGTAATATCTATAGGCTGGCCTTCATACATGGCTACCTCCAGAGTCATATTCTCTTTAAGAAAATTAACCTTATCCCCCAGCTGTTCCTTGGTCAGGGTTATCTGTTCAAAGGTTTCATTATCCATAAAGACATAATCTCCTCCACTCTGATAGAGGAACTGCATCTCCTTCTGCTCCACATGAGCCCGGTTTACTTTTTCACCGGCCCGGAAGGTTTTCTCAATAACCCCTCCATCTTTAAGATTCCTTAGTTTGGTCTTAACAAGAGCCCCACCTCTTCCCAACTTGGAATGCTGGTAGTCAATTACCTGATAGACGGTTCCATCAAGTTCAATGGTTAATCCGTTATGAAAATCATTGGTTGAAATCATATTAATTCAGCTCCTTACTCTAATGTACTGTCAGGTATTAGATGATTATAGAATGCCTCCTACATTATTATAACAAATTTGTTTCGCATAATCATCTAAAAAGGTGAATTTGTTGATGTGAGAACCTATATATTACCTTGCTAAAAAGTAACAACGATCTCTTACTATAAGATAATTAACTCCTTGGGAGATTGATTCAGTACCTCACAGCCATCCTCAGTTATTAATAGGTCATCCTCTATTCTGACACCACCCCAGTCCGGGATATAGATTCCGGGCTCATCTGTTATTAACATCCCTACTTTGAGAACTTCCTCCGAGGCATAGGAAACACGCGGACCTTCGTGGACCTCCACCCCGATCCCGTGACCGAGGCTGTGGCCGAAATTCTCCTTATAACCGGCCTCAGCAATAATATCCCTGGCCAGGGCATCGGCCTCCTGGCAGGTCATTCCCGGTTTAATCTTCTCAATCACCTCCAGCTGGGCCTTAAGAACAATCTCATATATCTCCCTCTGTTTAGCTGTGGGCTCACCCAGAACAACGGTTCTGGTCATATCGGAACAGTAACCCTGATAAACGGCGCCGAAATCCATGGTGATGAAATCGCCTACTTTAAGTTTCTTATCGGTTGCCACCCCGTGAGGCAGGGATGACCTCTTACCGGAGGCTACAATAAAATCAAAGGCATTCTTCTCTGCCCCCTCTTTTTTCATAAAATACTCTAACTCCAGGGCAACCTCCCTCTCGGTCAAACCGGGTTTGATAAAATTACAGATATGCTCAAAGGCCCTATCGGTAATCTCCACAGCTTTCCTGATCTTTTCTACTTCACTCTTATCCTTAATGATCCTCAGGCCGGCAATCAAATCCTGGGTTGGGAGTAGTTCCACCTCAGGCATTTTTTCCCGGTATTTTTCAAACTGAGCAAAAGAAACGGTTTTGGCCTCAAAGCCTAATTTTTTCACCCCGTCCTCCTTTGCTAATTCGCCAATTTTTTCCACCTGGTTCCGGGTTACTTCCAGTACTTCAAAGCCCCTGGTCTGCTGACGGGCCTGTTCTGTATAACGAAAATCGGTAATAAAATAATTATTCTTCCTGGTAAAGAGAACCCTACCGGCAGTCCCCGTAAAACCGGTCAGATAAAAGCGGCTTACCGCTGAATCAATTAAAAGCCCATCAAGCCCCTCTTCCTCCATCAGTTTATGGACTTTGGTAATCCTTTCCTCCATCAAAAACTCCCCTTCTTAATAATTTTTAGCATTGCCTCAAGGGCATAGAGGTATCCATCAGGCCCCAGTCCGCTTATCTGACCTACCGCCACCGAAGCAATAACTGACCTGTGCCTAAAATCCTCCCGCTGGTAGATATTACTGATATGTACTTCAATAACCGGCAGCTGAATCGCCACCAGGGCATCACGCAGAACAATGCTGTAATGAGTCAGTCCGGCCGGATTAATGATAATCCCCTTAAACTTATTATATCCCTGCTGGATAAAATCTACAATCTCCCCTTCATGGTTGCTCTGAAAGATCTCTACTTCTGCCTGTAAATGAGCAGCTTTTTTTAGGATCTCCTTATTGATATCCTCCAGATTTTTTGTCCCGTATACTTCAGGCTCCCTCACTCCCAGTAAATTTAAATTAGGTCCATGAATAACAGCAATTTTTATCAAACTAATCCCTCCAGTATTTCTCTTACCAGCTGATTATCTATATCGCTTTTAATAAAGGCGTGCCCAAGCCTCTCTAAAAGAATCCACCTTAATTTATTTTCCCTGACCTTTTTATCATAAAAAAGTGTCTGAAAAAGGCCTTCAACATCTTCACCATAGCGGCAGGAAAAGGGTAACCCGTATAGTCTGACTATATCCCCCAGGATTTCCAGGTCTTCTCTGGTAAGAAAACCCAGCTTACAGGAGAGCCTTCCGGCCCCGATCATACCGATGGCTACAGCCTCTCCGTGATTATACACCTGATAGCCGGTCACCGCCTCAATAGCATGACCAATGGTATGACCAAAATTTAAAAGAGCCCTGACCCCTTTCTCCTTCTCATCCTCCCTGACTATCTCGGCCTTAATGGCACAAGAACGGGTAATGAGGTGGAGCAGGGCCTCTGTCTCCAGATTGAAGATTGCTTCCTTATGCTCCTTTAGATAGATGGCAAAATCCCTGTCGGCTATCAGGCCGTACTTAATCACCTCGGCTATCCCCGTCTTTAATTCCCTTAGCGGTAGTGTCTGTAAAAAATCGGGGTCAATAACAACCAGTTCAGGCTGGTAAAAGGCACCGATAAGATTCTTACCCTTGGGGTGGTTAATGGCCGTCTTCCCACCAACACTGCTATCTACCTGGGCCAGCAGGGTTGTTGGTATTTGTACAAAGGATATCCCCCGCATAAAGGTAGCTGCCAGAAAACCGGCCAGATCACCGACCACACCGCCACCCAGAGCCATAATCAGATTATCCCTGTTAAAACCCTTCTCTAACAGCAGGTCATAACCCTTATGCAAATACTTAAATGACTTGGCCTGTTCTCCGGCTGGGAGGGTATAGATAACAACCTCATACCCGGCCTTCCTTAAGAGTTCCTCTATCACCTCAGCATAATATGCTCTGACATTTTTATCGGTAACTAATAAGATTTTATCACCCTGATATCTGGCAGTCAATAACCGCCCAATCTCCTCTTTAATCCCCTTTTCAATTAAAATCGGGTAACTGCGTTTCCTTTCTCCGATCTCAACCCTAATCTCCGGCATCTTTATCAACTCCTATCATTGCTAGTATCTCCCCGGTAACCTCAAGCAGGGTCTTCCCTTCTGTATCTACCCTGTTTTTAAATTCCCGGTAATAAACTTCCCGTTTTTTTAATAACTCATTAATCCTTTTTTCAGGTTTGGTAAGGTTAAGAAGTGGCCTGCCCCCGCCGGAAGTCCGCCGGTAGATTGTTTCAGGAGAGGCCGTTAATAAAACCGGGAAGGTCCTATCCTTGAGTAATCTTCTGTTTTTAGCAGAGATGACAATCCCTCCCCCGGTTGCCAGGACAAAACTATCATCTGAATTAATAATCTCTTCCAGGACCTCACTCTCAACCCTGCGAAAATATTCTTCTCCCTCTTCAGCAAATATCTCCGGTATTGAACGCCCTTCCTTTTTTTCGATTAAAAGGTCAGTATCTAAAAATTTAAGGCCGAGTCTTCTGGCCAGCAGCCTTCCCACACTTGACTTGCCGGTACCCATAAAGCCGACCAGGGCTATTCTCATCTTTTATCCCCTCCCTTTACTATATCATTTGCTTAAATACTAGCATGATATTAATAATCCTTTATTTTCTCCAGATAGCTCCGGTAATTATCAAGTATCTCCTCGATATGGTCCCCCCCGAACTTCTCCAGCAGGGCCTGGGCCAGAATAAAGCTGACCATCGCTTCAGCAACCACCCCGGCCGCGGGTACTGCCGTTACATCCGAGCGCTCCACACTGGCCTTAAAGGGTTCTTTTGTCTGAATATCGACCGATTGCAGGGGTTTATAGAGGGTAGGGATTGGTTTCATCGCCAGTCTGATAACCAGAGGTTCCCCGTTAGTTATTCCACCTTCCAGACCCCCGGCCCGGTTAGTCTTTCGATAAAAACCCTTTTCCTCACTATAATAGATTTCATCATGAACCTGAGAGCCGGTTTTACCAGCATTGCTGAAAGCAGGCCCTATCTCTACCCCCTTAATTGCCGGAATACTTAACAAAGCCTGAGCAAGCCTCCCATCAAGTCTCCTGTGCCACTGGGTATGGCTGCCCAGCCCCACCGGTAAGGAAGTGGTACGAATCTCAATCACTCCCCCCAGACTATCTCCTTCCCTCTTAATTTTATCTATATAGGCAATCATTTCCTTTTCTTTCTCCGGGTCATAGCAATGAAGGGGAGAGTCTGAAACCCTCGCTTTTAATTGAGAAAAGCTTACCTCAGGTAAATCACTCTTGACTTCACCTATCTGGACAACATGACTAATAATCTCAATTTGAAAGTATTTTAGGAGATTATCTGTTAACCCCCCAGCAGCCGTCCTGGCCGCTGTCTCCCTGGCACTGGCCCTCTCCAGTATATTACGGATATCATCGGTATTATACTTAAAGGCCCCGGCCAGGTCAGCATGTCCTGGTCTGGGTTTAGTTACTTCAGCCTTAATCTTCTTAAGCCTGCCATCTTTTTTAAGGGTAATCTCCTCAAGTTCAGAATCTTTATCAGCAACAGGTGCCATCACTTTCTGCCAGTTTTCCCAGTCACGGTTATAAATTAAGAGCCCGACCGGGCTCCCGATTGTCTTACCATGTCTAATACCGCTAAAAATATCTACCTTATCCCTCTCAATCTTCATCCTGCCCCCACGACCGTAACCACCCTGGCGGCGGGCCAGTTTATTATTAATTAGGTCAATATCAATCTCCACTCCTGCCGGCATTCCATCTATAATAACCATTAAACCCTTTCCATGGGATTCTCCTGCTGTTTTAAACTCAAGCATACTATCACCCCTCTAATTATAGTTCTACATTAAGGGCAGAATCTCCTTTATTAAATTTTCTTTCTGAACAAACCGGCTATTAACATAACGAGGAAAATAATCAATCCACATACGATACATCCTCAGTGAAATGATACAACCTCAATGGATTTTTTGGGAGTTCCATGTGGCAAGTTTCCTTATATTTTAAAGCAACGCTTTTTAAGCGTTGCTTTAAAATAATGTTTATATTGAATTAAAATCTAATCTCCAATAACCTTCGGTACTATAATTATCATATCTTCCGGTACCTTTCTTTCGTCATCAATATTGTTAATCTCTTTTAACCTCTCCTCCTCTACTCCAAATTTTTGAGAGATGTCCCGAAGGGTTTCGCCTTCATGCCTCCGGTAAAGGTGGCTCTTTGGGACAGGAATTGTTATCCTACTTCCCGGTTCAACCTCCTTCTTCTCCAGCCCGTTAACAAAACAAATATCATCTACCGGCAAACCGTATTTTAAAGCAATATCAACAATGCTTTCCTTCTCATTAACGATATAGACTACATTAAGAAATGCCGGCAGGTCATCTGCTTTTTGCCCTTCCCTCTTTCGGCGTTCCTTATTTAAAATTCCTTCAATCTCTCCAACAGTCAATCCGACCAACTTCCCGGATTGAACTTTTTCCCGCTCCGGTTCCTCTGCCGCTTTCGGTTCCTCCACCTGTTTCCGCTCAACTGAAGTTTCCTCGACCGGATCATTTACATTTTCATTTTCCTCTATATTATCTATATTATCATTCTCAATGCTTTTATCTTCTACTCTTTTTTCTTTGACAATATGCGGGGTAATGAAAATGATCAGCTCCGTCTTGATATTATTTCGGCTTCTATGTTTGAAAAGTTCACCTAAAATAGGAATCTCGGACAGTACAGGTACTTTAGATACACTCTCGATAATATCATCCTGTATCAGACCACCGATAGCAAATGTCTCTCCGTCCTTTAAACGGATCTTGGTTTCTACCTCTCTGGTATTAATTGGAGGTAAGCTGGAGCCGATAGATTCCCCGATACTGCTGACTTTAGGACTTACCTCCAGGACAATCTGGTTATCACCGGTAATCCAGGGTTTAAACTCCAGGGTAATACCGGCCTCAATATATTCAATTGTTTTGGTTACCATTCCTTCCTCTACCTCTTCTACAACTACCGGTATCCGGTCACCGATCAGGAGTTTGGCCTTTTCGCCATTTAAGGTCATCAGTCTGGGATTGGCCAGGGTATTGGCACTACCGCTCTCTTCCAGTGCCTTTATTGCATCTGGCCAAGATATGCTCAGAGAATCAATTTTCCCATCATCCTTGACGAAATTTATCTCTGATAATTTATCGGGGTAGATCCCAAGTTTTTTAAGTTCGGTTCTGGAAATCTCTTCAATCCTGGCCTCAATAATAACCTGCCGTCGGGGAGTATCCAATCTCCTGATAAGGGCAATAGCCTCCCTTACATCATCCTCTTTACCGTTGATAATCAATTCCTTCTTCTTCTGATTGAATTGCAATTTTACCTCCGGATGAAACCCGGAAAGAATTGATTCGGTTTCCTCCAAATCAAGATAGTCAACCCGCACAAATTCGGTTACCTCTTTATCTAATTGATCCAGCTTCCGGGCCAGGGAGACAGCTAACTTAACTTCGTCCTCCTTACCGGTAATAACTAACTGCTGTCTTTCTTCAACAGGATGAATCTTTAAATCAGGTGCAATCTCGATAATCCTGTTCTTTATTTCCTCAAGCTGCCCGAATTTAAGCTGAACAACATCGGTTATCTCTTCCCGGGGAATATCCAGTTTCCTTACCAGCTCAACTGCCTTCTCGACTTCAGCTTTTTTTCCGGAGATTATCAGCTGGTCATTCAGCTGGTCAACCTGGACCTTTAGATCAGGATAGATTCCCTTTATCTGCTCCTTAATATTGTCTGGTTCACCGGAATTTAACTTTATGGTCTTAATAACCTCTTCTTCCGGAGCAATATCTAACCTCTCAATCAGCAGGAGAGCATTCTCTACATCTTCCTTCAGTCCATGGATAATTAATTGCCGGTTTATTTTATCCAGCTCTAATCTTAATTCCGGAAAAATACCCTTAATATGTTTTTCCAGGTTACCCGGGTCAGCAAATTCTATCTTTACAGCCCTGACAACTTCTTTTCTGGGAATATCAATCTTCTTGATCAGGTCTATTGCCTCTGATATCTCTTCTTCCTTTCCCTTTAGAATTAAACTGTGATTTCTCTGATCCAGCTGAACATTTAAACCGGGGTGAATACCGGTAATAATACCTTTCAAATCAACCAGCTCGGCATAATTAATCTCCACAGTTCTGGTTATAATTTTAGCATAAATATCTTCGATGCGTTCAGGTGTAGCTACTACAACGGTATTTCCATCCCATTTATAGGCAAGGTTATGGGTCTGGGTAATCAAATCCAGGGCCTCATTAAAGGAGACTTCCCTTAAATGAAGGGTAATCATCCCCTCCACCGAACCATCGATAACCAGATTATAGTTACCGAGTTCAGCGACTGACCGTAAGACATCTCTGATATCTGCTTCCTTAAAATTCATATTGATTAATTGATCATCTGACTCTGCATTAGCAAGGCTAACTACGGAGATTAATAAAAGAAAAAGAATCAAGGCCGGGAATATACCTCTTCTAGCTTGCACCTGAACCACTCCATATCTCAATATTAAAAGTTATCCCTCTATATAAAGCAACAAGACTATCCTCCGTTATCTTAACAATCTTGAACTCATCAATCAAGTCCTCCTGCCTGATAATCTTTGTACCATAATTAAAATTATTATCCGTTCTCTCTGACTAAGCCTGTCCCACAAATTAATCACCCCTTATAGTCGCTGCAGCCAAAAAAGGCCAAAAGCCAATTTGCTCTTTAAACCTTTATTCTTAAATATTATCATAATTATACCGAAAAAAGACTATTAGAATTCCAAGTAAAGACTGTCATTAAAAATTCTACTGCTGGTTATTGCAAGCTAATCGGGGCTTTACAGTATCGACATTCGCCTCTTAAGAAGAAGTAACTAGAAATCAATTAATGTAAGACCAGCTCGATTTGACAATCCTATTCATCCAATAATAGAATACATATTTAATACAGGTAATATGATCGCAAGAGCTATAAAGCCAACAATCAGGGCTAAAAATATAATCAACACCGGTTCAATGAGGGAAACAATTCCTTCTACCGCCGTTTCCACTTCCCTGTCATAAAACTCAGCTACCTTCTTCAACATCTCATCAATTGCCCCTGACTCTTCACCTACCTTCAACATCTGAACAACCATCTTGGGAAATTCACCACTCTCAGCCAGGGGATCAGAAATATTTGTCCCTTCTCTGAGTCGTCCTCTGGCTCTAATCAATACTTTAGCAATTACCTGGTTGCCCACCACTTCCTCAACAACAGCCAATGATTCCAGAAGATTTACTCCACTGTCAAGCAGAATACTTAAAGTGCTGGCAAAGCGAGAAATTACAATCTTCTGCATTATCTTCCCTATTACAGGTAATTTCAACATTATCCTGTCATACTTATATTTGCCAGAAGGGGTTTTACTATATCTTTTTAAAGTAAGAATAATAGCAATTATAATCCCAAAGACAAGCCACCAATACTTCTGCATAAAACCGCCAAATTCTAAAAAAATTCTGGTAAGCAAAGGCAATTCAGCCCCAAAACCAGCATATATATTGACAAAATTGGGCAGCACACTGATTATAAGAAAAACAATAATTACAATAGCTACAACCAGGACTATTACAGGGTAATAAAGAGCAGATTTTACCTTCTGACCTATTTCATTCTGACGCTGATAATGTCCAGCCAGATTGACCAAAACATGATCCAGCATACCTCCGGCCTCACCAGCTCTTATCATCTGACAATAAAATTCGGGAAAAACTTTAGGATAACGTAACATAGCTTCAGAGAGGCTGGAACCAGCCTCTATATCTTCCTGTACTCTAGCCAGTACTTCTTTTAATTTAGCATTCTCAGTCTGTTCCTGCATAATCTCCAGGGAATCAACCAGCGAGATACCAGCATTGATCAGTACCGAGAATTGCTGGCTAAAAACAGCCAGATCACTGGTCTTAACACGGTTATTAAATTTTATAATATCTTTAATGTCTCGCTTACTTTCAGTTCCTTTCTCAATAGAAGTAATATAATAACCCTGTTTTCGCAACTGACTGGCAACTTTAGATGCTTCATCAGCAGTAATACTCCCTGCTATCTTTTTTCCGTGTTTATCTTTTGCTTCATAATTAAAAACTGGTGCCATCTATCCCATCACCTTTTTCTGGTTTCAGACTGTTTCATTATTATATATATCCTCTTATATCTTCGTTTTATGATTTCTAACATCTGACTTCTAATCTACATACTCATTTGATTTGACCGTTTTCTTATATAGTCAGGATTATTGGCCTTGCGCAAAGCAACTTCCAGCTCGATTAAACCCTGTTGATATAATTTCAATAGATAGCTATCCATAACCTCCATTCCAAACCTGGCACCTGCCTGCATCATAGAATATAATTGATGGGATTTCCCCTCCCGGATTATATTTTTTACTGCCGGGGTTCCAATTAATATCTCCAACGCGGCAATCATTCCTTCACCATTACGCCTTGGTAATAGCTGCTGAGATATAATACCATTTAAGACAGTAGCCAGCTGAATCTTTATCTGTTGCTGCTGGTGGGGAGGAAAAACATCGATAATCCTATCTACCGTTTGTGGAGCATCATTAGTGTGTAAAGTAGCTAAAACCAAATGACCGGTTTCAGCCGCTTCCAGAGCAGTTGAAATAGTCTCTAAATCCCTCATTTCTCCTACCAGAATAACATCCGGATCCTGGCGCAAGGCAGCCCTCAAACCACTGGCAAATGAATTGGTATCAATACCGATCTCCCTCTGGTGAACCAGGCTTTTTTTGTGATGGTGAAGATATTCTATAGGATCTTCCAGGGTTAAAATGTGAGAATGACGCCTTTCATTGATCTCATTGATCATAGCCGCCAGAGTAGTAGATTTACCACTCCCTGTAGGCCCGGTACACAAAACCAGTCCCCTTCTCTGTAAAGCCAGTTTCTTCAAGATATCAGGCAAACCCAGTTCATCAATAGTGGGAATTTTAGTAGGAATAACCCTTAATGCCAGGCTAATAGCCCCTCGTTGATAATAAGCATTTACCCTGAAACGGGAAAACCCGGGAACACTATAGGAAAAATCCAGTTCTCCCTTCTCCTGAAAAATCGCCCATTGTTCTTTATTCATCAAATTTTTGGCAATATCTTGCAGATCATTAAAACTTAATTCAGATGGAAATTCTTCATATATCTGTAAATCACCATTATAACGTATAACCGGTTTAGAATTAACCGTTAAATGAAGATCTGAAATATATTCATCTTCGACAACCTTTTTCAATAATCCTTCAATATCCATCTACTCACCTCTTAAATAATTACTCTAACCAATTCTTCATAAGTTGTTAAACCATCAATAACTTTACTTATTCCATCTTCTTTTAATGTTACCATTCCCTGCTGGATGGCATATTCTTTTATCTTTCTCTCATCAGCCTGATTAACAATCATCTGTTTTATCTGATTATCAAGAACCAGTATCTCATGTAATGGTAAACGCCCACGATACCCGGTAGAATTACATTTTTTGCACCCATTACCATGATAAAGGAAATCTACATTTGTATTACCTAAAAACTTCAATTCCTCAATCCCTGGTTTATATCTCTCTTTGCAACTGGTACAGATCTTCCTTACTAATCTCTGAGCTACTACCCCGATTACTGAAGAAGCTACTAAATAAGGAGGAATTCCCATGTCTACCAGACGAACAATAGAACTAACAGCGTCATTCGTATGTAAAGTGCTTAAAACCAGATGGCCGGTAAGGGCAGCTCTGACAGCAATCTCAGCCGTCTCTTCATCCCTTATCTCTCCGACCATTATTATATCAGGATCCTGACGTAAAATCGAGCGCAAAGTTCTGGCAAAGGTAAGACCGGTTTTAGGTCTGGCCTGAACCTGATTTATACCATCCAGCTGATATTCAACCGGGTCTTCAATCGTCGTAATATTCTTTTTAGCTGAATTCAGCCTGTTTAAAGCAGCAAATAATGTAGTTGATTTTCCACTACCGGTCGGGCCGGTAACCAGAAGAATACCATGAGGTTGTTCAATTAAACCTTTAAATTTATCTAAATTATCACGGCTAAACCCAATCTCTTCAAGATTTAATAATCGTTCATCTTTATTCAATAACCTGATTACTACTTTTTCTCCATAAATAGTTGGTAAGGTGGAAACCCTCATATCCACTTTAATCCCGCTAATATTCAATTCTATCCGACCATCCTGAGGAATCCTTCTCTCAGTAATGTCCAGATCAGCAATGATCTTTAAACGAGATACTAAGGCAGCCTGAATATGTTTAGGGATATTCATATTTTCAGTCAAAACCCCATCGATCCGGTACCTGATCCTGACTTTATCAGCTTGAGGCTCGATATGAATATCACTGGCCCTCATCTGGACAGCCTGATTGATAATAATATTTGCCAGACGAACAATAGGAACATTCTTCACCATCTTTTTTAGCTCATCTATTTCTGGTTCTTTATCACCCTGAAAATCATTCAAAGTGGCAAAGACCTCAGCCGTATCAGAATCAGAGACTGAATATATCTGTCCAATTGCCTGTTTAATCTCCTTATGGGTAGCAATTAATGGCTCTACTTTAAGACCAGAAATCATCTCAATATCATCGATGGCCACCAGGTCAGAAGGATCAGCCATAGCCACTCTAAGTATATTACCCTTCCGTTCCAGGGGTATAACATTATAACGTCGGGCAATATTCTCAGGTATATACTGAGCTAAATGAGGGTTAATAATATATTTAGACAGGTCAACATGGGGAATACCCAATTGAAATTCCAGAACCTGGATCAAATCATCTTCATTGATATAACCTAAATCAACCAGCAACTCCCCCAATTTTTTGTCACTATTTTTTTGTTTATCCAGGGCATCTTTAAATTGTTCTTCAGTTATAAAATTATAATCAAGTAATAGTTCTCCCAATTTTTTTGTATGATGTTTAACCATATGTCAAATCCCCTCATTTTCTTTCGTATTAAACCATCTTAGTTAGTAAACTACCCCACCTATAGAAACGGGAGCTTTTTGCTAAATTCATATAAAATAAATACTTTTATTTAATTTATTCGTCAAATAGGACAAAGATCCTGCTAAAAAACATATTTTTTCCCATAATTACATGATTAAAAAACCCTCTCAAAATCTCCGAACCCATCGTATATAAGTTTATCATATTTTGTCAAATTTGTTTACACTTAATTTACGTTCTTCTGCAATTCGCTTTTTCGTACATTTGTTCAAAAGAATAGATATTTTTAACCTAAAAAGACATCATTTATTCTGCAAATATTGCTTAAATCCTTAAAAATATAAAAACACTTGTTTAAAAAAGCGGATTGCAGTTACGTTCTTAGGTTTAAATTTTTTGCGCTGTAGTAATAAAACAATTATAAAGATAATTGGTTATTAAACTAAAAGCTGCCAGGAATCGCTGGCAGCTTTTAGCAAAATTAAATTAATGCCTCACTTTGTTCGGCAACTTACTTTAACTTCAAACAACTTGCAAATGAATGTTAGAGAGATGTTTGGAAGTTTTTTGTAAATGACTCTTGGTTAATCGAAAGGGAAAATTAGGTCGAGCCACAGGACGTGGCGAGCATGGTGCCCGGTTTATGGCATTATCAAATTTACCTTTAAAAGGATTATGGCGAAACCAATTTGATTATTCAGGGTCAGGAGGTCACATTGGATTAGGTAGCTTTAAATTTTCCCCGGTTATAAACTCGATAAAATACTTGGCGACAGTGCCTATTCTGATTGGGAAGAAATAGAAAAACGAGAAAACACGGATGGCATTAAGTTTTGCACCAAAGTAAGAACTGCTTTTAACCCTCATTCTTCTTTTACAAAAGATGATTTCAAGATAGATTTGAAAACCGGGGAGGTCACCTGTCCTGGTAATTATATGGTAGACTACCAAAAGCCCCACCAAGGTAAAGCCGCGGTTGTCGCTGCGTAAGCTCGTCAACCCAAACACCACTGTCTGTTCGTTGAGCCTTTACCACCGTTGCAAAATTACCTGAAACCCATAATCCAACTTTACCACGTTGCCTGTACTCAAATTACCGTCATCCATGTCCTTGTCAATCAATAGCATGAGCTTTTCCGTCAGATTAGGTGCACGTGCAATAGTAATCCCGGCTCTATCGCTCCATTTGTCCCAGTCATACTGCCCGCCGAAAGGCGTGGTATCGGGCCACCGTTCCAGGTAAGGACCGTCCCATCCATCTACGTCACCGACATTGGTCATAAACCCTGGGTCATTACCTGGTATTTCATCCGCCGGCCACTCCCCAGTGTCTGTGTAATAATTTAGTGCTGCTGACTTAAATGCCTTCAGGTCTGATTCCGTCCGGGACACCTTCGCCTTTTCCACCGCCTTGAAGGCATTGGGAGTAATGGCGGCTGCCAGGATACCTATGATGGCAATAACTACCAGTAATTCCACCAGGGTAAAACCACTAGTTTCTTTAAGTTTTTTTATTCCAACCATAATGAAATATCCCTCCTTCCGCAAACCAACTTCTAATTAAAACAGCGTGGGATCTGCGTCACTCACTACCTTAACAACTTAACTAAGAATATACATGCCCCCCTGGTTAGTTGTAAATCATCAACTTGATATACCCTAGCCCAGGAGAACTACCGTCATAGGTACCCTACTTTATGTAGACGAGTTCCGGCCCAAAAATGTCTTGTAAATGCTTTGCAGCAGTGATTGGCTCCTTCCATGGCTTATCTGTAATACCAGGCACCTTGTCCAACTGAATCCACTCTGTCTGAAATACGATTCCACATAACTCTGCCTCGCAGACACATCCCGCTATGAGACTTTGCGCTGCAAAGCCGGCAACCCCACTTTCAGGCCGCCCTGGCAAAGCCACGCCAGCAAATCATTATTGGCGGTGTACCCGCCCGGCACCGGTCATCAACCTTCTACCGCGCTGGTACTACAACCCCTCCATCCAAATAATCACCGAGATGTAGTACGTGCCGCTTTCCTCTCCTACATAAGAATAACCGACACTCTCCCGGATGCGCTGATCCACGGCGTCGCAGATACTCTGCTCGGGAATACCGCCAATGGTGACCACAGCACATTTGGTATTGTTAACTGCAATCGGATTGCCAGCGGCGTCATAGACAGTACCGGTTATTCTGCTCTTCCAGTAACGGTATTGGCCGCTCCAGGGAGTGGTACCGGGCGGCTTCTCCAGGTATGGCCCGTTCCAGCCGCTGCTGCCGTCGGCCTGCATGAAGTACAGGAAACCGTAGTCGTCGCCGGATCCAGGGTCATAGGAATCCTGTCCTGCCTTCGGCCAGTCACCGGTATCGGCGTAATAAGCGTAACCGGCCGCCTTTATGGCCCGCACATCGGCGACAACCCGGGCTACTTTAGACTTTTCCACAACCCTAAAAACACTGGGCGTAACAACAGCGCCCAGAACACCGATAATGGCAATGACCACCAGCAGCTCCACCAGGGTAAAGCCGCGTTCATCCTTTAAATTTTTACGCATATTTTAAATGCCCCTTTTAAATTAATGCCTCACTCTGTTCGGCAACTTACTTTAACTTCAAACAACTGCAAATGAATGTTAGAGAGATGTTTGGAAATTTTTCTTAGCATGAAAAAGTAGATTGGTAACCAAATGCAAAAATTTTGGTAAATATTGTCAAATGACTGGACAATTCGCTCTAAATATTATATGATTGGATTGTGAGCTATATATTGGTCATCAACATTATGCTCATAATCCACTAACAAGGAGCGTTTACAATGAAAAAATA
>JARRCS010000031.1 GCA_029981855.1 Halanaerobiales bacterium
TTAGACTTCATTCTGCTTTGGGTTATAAAAGTCCGGAAGAATATGAAAACGAGAGAAAAACGTCTAAACTATGTGTCTAATTTAACGGGGGAACCCCAGTTTATAATTTGACTTTTTAGGGATTATTTAATTTGCTGTTTTACATCTATTCTTCCAGATATTAAATTCTTCTCACTCATAGGCCCTAATATGGTTGGAAGCTGCACCTTTAAACATTCCAATTCCCTTACTGCCTTCGGAGCATTCTTATACATTTTATAAGTTTCAGTGAATAATAGTTCTGCATCTAAAGCCATATTTTTTTCAGTTTTTTTAGATTCTGATATAGCCTCCATATAAACCCCTCTCGAACCCTTGCTTTTTTTATAATAATTTAACCATGAGTTATTTTATTGAAAAGCTGCTTCTTTATGAAGATTAGGCATTTTATCTTGGGGAACAGGATTCCCTGATAATTAAGTCTACAGGAAAATACTTCTGTGTTAAGATATGCTTTGCCATTTTATTGTTCCCCTGTTGATTATTAATTTTTTCTACCAGTAATTTAGCAGCTTCTTCACCTATTTCTTTCGGAGACTGAGCAATAGTAGTTAAAGGCACTTCAAGGTGTTTGGTAAAATCCAGGTTATCAAATCCAATTAATGATAATTCCTCGGGGATTTGAATATTTCTTTTCCTACTCATTTTAATAATATCCAGAGCAACATAATCATTAATCGCAACTATGGCAGTTACCCCAGTATTCTTAACATATTTACTAAGACTAGAATGTATTTCTTCTTCCTGCAAATTTTCGTCATAGGAAAATATCAGTTCCGGTAAAATCTCAATTCCATATTCTTTTAAAGCATTTTTATAACCAATGATTCTATCAGTAATACTACTGGTCTTACTATATTTTCTTTTTACAAATCCAATTTTTGTATGTCCTATTTCAATCAGGTATTCTGTTGCCTTATACCCACCATCAATATTATCTGACATAACACAGTCAGTTTCACAATCTTGAAGACGTCTATCTACCAGAACAAAAGGAAATTTTTCATTCTTTAGATCAGTAATAGCATTACTTTCCTTTTGATCCTCAGCAGGCATAATTATTAATCCTTTAACTCCATTTAGTCTCATCCTATGAATATACTCAGCCTCTCTTTGGTAATCATCATGGGAACTTACAAAAGTCATTCTAAATCCTTTTTCTTGAATAATATTTTCAATTCCACTTAAAATATTTGCTTCCATCTCATGTTCACAATGAGTTAAGATTACACCAATACTACTACCGAAGTGCTCAAATGCATTAGTATTATCAAAAACAAAAGTACCACTACCTTGAACCCGATATAAATGACCCTCATGAACTAATTCCTGGATAGCCCTTCTTACTGTGTATCTACTTACATCCAAGTTTTTACATAATTCTCTTTCAGTTGGTATAGCTTCGCCAGGTTTATATATACCTCTTTTGATTTTATCTAGAATGTGTTCCCGAATTTGTTGATATAATGTTTTAGTACTATTACGTTTTAAATCATTTGATTCCATATCTATCTTGCCTCCCAATCATTTTTTGGTCTGTACCAATTTATTATAGCATGCCTAACCACTTTTTGTCCAATAATTAATAATTCAATTACTTATCATTTTAATAAATAGCAGTATTTATGAATTCTATCTAAAAAAAAGATGCGTACCAATTTATTATTAGTACAGGCATCTATATAAACTAAATCTATCCCAAATAATTATTTACAACTAACCAAAATAGACTTAATGAACAATATATTCTAACAACCGTTTCATATCAACTTAAAGATCTCTCCAATATTTCCCTGTTTATACTGGACTGGTAGAAAACCTACCTGCTCAGTCTTTTCCAATGATTGTTAATTAATAGCCGGTTTATTTACCAAGCTTTAAAAAAGTAACCACCTCATTGATTAGTCTACTGGCCTCTTCCTCTTTTTCCATCTCTGCAAAAATCCTTAAGAGGGGCTCTGTACCGGAAAAACGGGCAATGAGCCACCCTCCATTTTTAAAATAAACCTTTACCCCATCCCGATAACTGATATCCTTAATCTCATAACCGAAATCGGGTAGTTCTTTTTCAATAAAGAGTTTCTTCATCAGACTGGCTTTATCATGTCCATTGAACTTATAGTCCCTCTCGACCATTGCATAGTAACCAAACTGCTGGTGAATCTCTTCCATTAACCCGGAAAGGCTTTTGCCGGTTACACTCAAAAGCTCGATTAAGAGGCTGGCAGCAAAAATTCCGTCTTTTCCCTTAATATGGCCGCGGATGGTCAGACCACCACTGCTTTCTCCCCCGATGAGAGCATTACTGGCCTCCATCATGGAGCTGATGTATTTAAACCCTACCGGAACTTCATAACACTCTTCACCAAAGCCCTTGGCAATCTCATCCAGGAGGTGGGTAGTAGCCACATTCCGGACCACTCCACCCTTCCAGCCTTTATATTTCAAAAGGTAGTAATAGAGTAAAGCCAGGATATCATTGGGGTGAATAAAGTTGCCCTTTTCATCGATTATCCCCAGACGGTCAGCATCACCATCTGTACCAATACCGATATCATAACCCTTTTCCACTACCATCTCCTTTAAACGGCCAAGATTATGGGTATTGGGAGAAGGTAGCCTTCCCCCAAAAAGGGTATCATGCCGGTCATTGATGGTATCGACCTCACACCGGGCGGTTATTAGAATGGCCTGGAGAGAGGTTCTGGATACTCCAAACATGGGATCCAGCAGGATCTTCATCTTCCTCTTTTTGATAGCTTCGGTATCGATCATACTGATAATGGTATCAATATAGTCATTAAAGGGGTCAATCTTTTCGATAATTCCTTCTTTTAAACCCTCTTTGAATTCAGTTTTTTTGATATCAGCAGGGCTAATTCTATCAATGATGGCTTCGATCCTGTTGGTTACCTCTTCAGTGGCATCTCTTCCCCCTCTGGTAAAGACCTTGACCCCGTTATAATCAGCCGGATTATGGCTGGCGGTGACGGCAGCACCATAATAGGTGTCTTTGCTTTTTACTGTATACATGACCATGGGAGTAGGGGCGATTCTTTCGATAAAATAAACTTTTATACCATTCCCGGCGATTACTTCGGCGAGCCAGCGGGCAGCCTTATCAGATAGAAATCTGCGGTCATAACCTATAACAAAGCCCTCCCGGGTGCATTGCTGTTCGTTCATCAAAAGTGAAATGGCCTGCGCGAGAAACTGGACATTATCTCTGGTAAAATCCTCTCCAATTAAGGCTCTCCAGCCTCCGGTACCAAACCTGATCATTGGTTGCTCCCCCTTCCCATGATGACCATGACTTCGTGTTCTATTCCCTCTTTCTGAGGAGGTAGCAGTCCTTCAACCTTTTGCCCATCAAGAGTAATAAGCTTAACCCCTTTTTGTACCCCTTCCGGGTTTTTAACGGTAATCTTATAGGTAGCTCCCCTCCAGCGGCGGGTTACTTTAAATTCCGGCCAGTCTGCAGGGATACAGGGATCGATAACCAGTCCGTTAAAGTCCAGACGTATTCCCAGGATCCAGTTGGTTACAGCCGTATAGGCCCAACCAGCGGTTCCAGTCAGCCAGGGGTGTCTGGCCCGCCCAAAGGCAGTATGGTCCCTTCCCATAATAAACTGACAGTAAGAATAGGGTTCTGCCTCCCGGACCTCAATCTCTTCATTCTGGTTATAGGGTAAAAGGGCATCATAGTATTTTATGGCCCGAGCACCCCGCCCCAGTTTACACTCGGCAATCCAGGCCCAGGGATTGGGATGGCTGAAGATAGCTCCATTTTCCTTAATTCCCTTATAGACCCTGGTAACAAACCCGATATCATCATTAGGTTCTGAATAGGCTGGCCAGACCAGGTGGAGGCCATATTTAGAGTAAAGGTGCTCATTAACGGCATCCATACAGAGCCTACCCCGCTCCTCAGAAGCAACTCCCGAGACTACTGCCCAGGTATTGGATTCCAGGTGAACCCTGCCTTCCTTATCATTCCGGGTCCCTATTTTATCTCCTTTAGCAGTAATCCCCCGGATATACCATTTCCCATCCCAGAGGTTTTCTTCACAGGCCTTTTTAACCCTTCTGGCTATTTCCCGGTATTTACTTGCAGCTTCTTCCCTGCCCAGGTAATGGGCGGCTTCAATGAAGTTTTCCAGAGCCCAGTAATGGAGGAAGGAAACCAGGGCACTCTCTCCCCCTCCCAGGTTAAGGCAGTCGTTCCAGTCTGCCCGGAGCCCCTTACAGATACCGGTAGCCCCGACCTGTTCGGCCGAAAAGTCCAGAATACGTTTCAGGTGCTCATAAACAGAGGCTTTCCCCCCATCAGCAAAGGTTACTATCTCCTCAAAAAAGTCGATTTCACCGGTCTCTTTAACATAGTTACAGACGGTAGGCACCAGCCATAAAGCATCATCAGAACAGGTGTCTTCCAGGCCGTGAACAACATCATTTAAATTGGGAGTCGGTACAACTGTTGGTGACTTAAATACTGGTTTCTCCTTTTCCTCCGGGTCAAACCATTCCGGCTCAAAGAGGTGTAATCCGTACCCCTGACTGGTCTGCCCCCGCAGAAGTTCGATTATACGCTGCCTGGTCTTTTCCGGGTTGGTATGGGGGACAGCCATGGCATCCTGAGCTGTATCGCGGTACCCCAGTCCGGTCCGTCCACCGACTTCGATAAAGGAAGCAAAACGGGACCAGACCAAACAGGTCTCAGCCTGATAAAGGTTCCAGGTATTGATCATCGTATTTAAACCCTCATGGGGAGTCTTACACTGAAAGGCTGCCAGTTTCTCTTCCCAGTAATCCTTAAGTTCCTGAAAGGATTGGTCTACATTCCCTGGCCGGGAATACTTATTTTTAATTTCCTGGCCCTTTTCTCTCCTGCCAACCCCGAGCATAAAGATGATTCTGGTTTCTTCTCCCGGAGACAGGTTTAAGCGTTTATGGAGAGAAGCACAGTGGTTGCCACCCAGTTCGGTGCTATTATGGCATTCACCCCGCTCTACAGCCAGGGGATTGGTTTCTGTCCGGTAGTTCCCCAGAAAACGGTCCCTTACACAATCATAACTATCGGGTTCAAAACTGGCCGCAAAATAGTGGTATTTATCAGGATCATAAAATAGATCATATTCTATAATTCCATCTTTATAACTTGAGCCACTGGCATAAAGACTCATCTGTAGGTTCTGGTTATCTATATCAATATGGTGAAAGGAGAATTCCAGATAGGAAAAGATACTTAACTTCCGGGCCCTTGAGCTGTTATTTTTAATCCTGACATCCCAGAGCTCTACATCATCATCTACAGGGATAAATAGGACCTGTTCGGCACTGATATCACTGTAATCGCAAAGAAACCTGGAATAGGAAAGGCCGTGATGGCACCGGTAACTGGCCTGACTGAGGTCTTTACCAACAGGTTGCCAGGATACAGACCAGTAATCTCCAATATCATCGTCCCTGAGGTAGACATAATGGCCCGGCCTATCCAGTGGAACCCCATTCTGGCGAAAACGGGTAATCCGGTGGTACTGGGCCCTTTTATAAAAGGAATAACCCCCGGCATTATGGGAAATAACGGTGCATAAATCCTTAACTCCCAGGTAATTGGTCCAGGATACTGGAACATCAGGACGTTCGATTACATATTCCCTATTTTCATTATCAAAATAACCATAGCGCATAGTTTTCATCCTTTCTACTACTTGAGTTTAACCCTTTACAGCCCCCTGGGTTAAACCCTTGATAATCTGATTCTGGAGGATAATATAGACTATAAGTACAGGGATAACGGTGACTACTACTGCCGTAGCCTGTAATCCCAGGTCAGTTCCATACATGGTACTGACCTGACTTAATAAAACCGTTACCGGTTGGACCTTTTTGTGGCTAACATAGACCAGTGATAAAAAGAGGTCATTATAGGACCAGAGAAAGGTAAATATCCCTACAGTAGCAAAAGCCGGTCGGGATAAGGGTACAAAAATCCGGGTAAAGATCTGCCACCGGGTAGCTCCATCCAGTAAGGCTGCTTCCTCCAGCTCACTGGAAAGAGAAGACATATAGGCGGAAAGCATCAGGGTGGCAAAAACCAGATTACCGGCTGTGTGAGGCAGAATTAATGCCAGATAGGTATTTACCAGGTCTAATTTTATTAGTATCTCATAAACCGGTACTACCGTAACAAAAGCCGGGACCATGAAGCCAACTACCAGCAACATATTAATCGTTTCCTTAAATCTAAAATCAAATCGGGAAAGCACATAACCAGCCATCCCTCCGAAAAGCAGGACCAGAATAACCGTAGTCCCGGACATAATCAGGCTATTTTTGTAGCTATTTAAAACATTTATTCTATCCCGGGCCCGCTGGTAGTTCTCCAGATTAAGGGAGTCAGGAGTACCAAAGGGCTCATTGACTATCTGGCTGGTGGTTCTAAAGGAGTTATTGGTAACCCAGACCAGGGGCAAAATAGTTGTACAGGCCCAGGCAATTAAGACCATATAGATGAAAAATTTACCGGGTTTAAGATCTTCAAAGTAGTTTTGAATTCTGGTTAGTAAACCTGTTTTAGAAGATATATTTGTTGTCATTTTAAACACCCCTTCCCATGTTTAATTAATGGTCACACCCCGGTGTCCCAGTATCTTATTGGTGATTGCAGTTACCACAATTCCCAGAACAATAATCAGAATAGCAATGGTGGAGCCATAACCAAATAGTCTCCTCTCAAAAACAGTACTATACATATAGGTGCCCAGTACCTGGGAGGAGTCAAAGGGGCCACCCTGGGTTATCATCCAGACCATATCGAATACTTTCAAGACCCCGGTTATCGCCAGAATCAGGCAGACCCGGATATCCTGAAAGATTAAGGGCAGGGTTATTTTGATGATCCTCTGAAAGGGCGAAGCCCCTTCCAGATAGGCTACTTCATACAGGTGGTCCGGAATTTTGGTCAGGGCCGTGAGGATAATTACGAAGTAGAAGCCCACATACTGCCAGATGGTGGGAATCATCACCATCAACAGAGCCTTACCAGCATCCAGCCATAAAACCGGCTCATAGCCAAAGTATTCCAGTATGGAATTTAAGAGTCCTGAATTATAATTATATAATAACCTGAATAACAACCCCAGGGAAGCGGCAGACATTACAATCGGGAAAAAGTAAACTGTCTTAAAGAACTGCTTCCCATATTTAATCATATCAACAAATAAGGCCAGTAAAATTCCCAGTCCTACTTCAAAGACAATCACTGCCCCCATAAAGATAAAGGTATTTTTAATGGATATGGTGATAACCGGGTCTTTAATCAGCTTCAAGTAGTTTCGTAACCCAACATACCTGGGATTAATATTGTGCACTGCAATAAAGAAGGTTTTGTAAATACTCCGGATTATGGGGTAGAAAAGGAAAATTGTCATCATTAACAGTGCGGGAAGTAAGAAGAGAAAGATTATTTTCTTATCCTGTCTGGTCTTAATTTTAATCACCCCCATTGAGTGGGGAGACAGCAAAGAATGCTGTCTCCCATTATTGCTTTATCTATTGACCCTCAATCTCCAGGTAAACATCATAGGCAGCCTGAAGGACTTCTTCAGGGGTTCTCCGACCGACACAGATATAGGCAATACCATTGACGATTTCAGTCCAGGCTGGTCTGGGGATCTGGGCATCAATGGGTAGACTGATGTGTTCAGCTTCCTGGAAGGCTTTCAGACCATCAAGGTAGGGCTGAGCCAGTCCTTCAGGGGTTACTTTAGCAGCCGGTAGTCCACCATTGGCTTCAGCAGCTTTCTTGATAAAGGCCGGGCTGGTGAGGGTCTTAAAGAGCTTGAGTACTGCCTCCTGTCTGGTAGGGTCATTATAGGCTTCTTTACTCATATACATACCAGAGGTAAACCCGGCAATCATGTCAGTGGGATTACCCAGTGGACCAGATTTCGGATAGGCAATCATGGTCACGGTATTGGCCCCTTCATTCTGGCAGTCAGCAATTGCCCAGGAACCTTCAACTATCATGGCCGCTTCACCCTGTTTGAAAAGGGCCCGGGCCCCTTCCCAACCCTGGGTTAAGGTGTCTTTCTGGAAAGCTCCCATATCATAAAGGGTCTTAATATTCTTCAAACCTTCAACCCACATAGGATGGATACCATTCTCGAAACCGGCATCATGGGCAGCTGCTCCGCCAACCTTCAGGATAGAATGCTCAATCTGATAATGGGGGATAATCCCCAGACCTACAGCCATCGGAGTAACACCATTGGCTTTGAAGGTCTCGATGGCTTCCACTAATTTCTCCCAGCTGGTGGGATAATCTACATCATATTTTTCAAAGAGATCAACATTTAAGATTAAACCTTCATAAAAACCGGTTATCGGAATAGCATATACATTACCATCTTCATACCGGACCTGTTCTAAAACTGAGGGCAGGATACCTTCGCCAACGACACCATCAGCAATCAGGTCATCCAGTGGTACAACCTTGCCAGACTCTACAATCGGGGCAGCCTGGGCATCTGTAAAATACATGGTAATATCAGGCTCATTACCGGCGGCAAAGTCGTTTTCAAATCTGACCTTGACACTATCATCAAAAGTAGCAGATTCATCAATAATTTCAATGTTTGGATTTTCGGCCATAAACTGTTCAATAGTTTCTTGATAGACTTCACTGACCGGGTCAGCACCGGCAAACATGGTTACCACCCTTAAGGTAACCTTATCAGCTGCCTGAACAACACTTACTGAAAATACTAAAGCCAGAACCAACAATAACAACACTTTCTTTTTCACTAAATTTTACCCCCTTGTTTTTATTTGTAAATATACAATTGCAACTACCATGCCAGTTTGTCTTTTTATCCTGAGAGCATATAATGATGGTGGGGGTAAAGCCTGTCATTATTGGGTTCCTGGTGTTGCTTGTATTTTTTTCCTTATTAAAAAATATATTTAGGTCTTCTCCTCTGTAAACCCACTTTAATTTGTTTTTTGTCATATTTCTTTTAGTTTTCCGGGCAGATTCCCCTATCCAGCTTTTTGTGTAAAAACCTAACCTGAAAAGCAATAAAGTGTGTAATTTTACTACACACTTTATTACATACTTTACACACTATTCTTTTCTTTTTCTGATTTATTATTTAACCGGGAATATAGCTCAATGAATTCCTCGGCGAGATCCTTCATTAGCATCGCCGACATCAGGTGGTCCTGTCCGTGAACAAGCAGGATAGTCGGATTTATATTCTGTCCACTGGCTTCTAAGCGGATTAATTCTGATTGCTTTTTATGGGCTTTTGTTAACTTGTCTTCTGCTTCTTCAAGATATTTCCGGGCCAGTTCAGAATTATCCTCCTTCGCACATTTTATGGCCTTCATAAAGAGGTTCCTGGCCTCTCCACTATGGGTTATGATTGTAAAAACCGTCTGTTCTATATCCACTGGCACTCTCTCCTTTACTCTCATATTCGATAACCTCAGTTCTTTCTGCCATAACCATAAAAGGTAGGTAGATCATGGCACCGATAATAATATTTACAACCTGTAATAATGAACCCAGAACTGAACCGGTTACCAGAAAACCACTGATAACTGGCGGGGTAGTCCAGGGAACCATGGCTATTGTCCGGGGTACCAGGCCTATGAGGGTAGCAAAATAACTGGTAATGGTCAGGATAATCGGTGTCATAATGAAGGGTATTAAAAAGATGGGATTCATGACTACTGGCAAACCATATAAGACCGGTTCATTAATATTGAATATACCCTGGGCAGTGGTCAACTTAACCAGATTCCGAAACCTCTTTTTCCTGGAAAAAATAAAGAAGGCGATTAAGAGGCTGAAGGTTGTTCCACAACCACCCATATAAACAAAAGAGTCAAAAAAGGGCTTGGTAAAGATATTGGGAATAGCAGCCCCACTGGCTAAAGCGACCATGTTTTCCTGTAAGGCCGGAATATACATAGCCTGAATAACCGGTTCCAGAATATTGGTGCCGTGTAGTCCCAAAAACCAGAACAGATGACTTAAGAAGACAATTACTACTGCGGAACCAGGGGTATTGGCCATCCCTGCCAGCGGAGCCTGGACCATATTATATAAGGCCTCCAGGATGTTTTCTATCCCCATAACCAGAAAAACTATTTTAATGGTGGAAAAAAGGGCTAAGACTGCGGCGGTTGGCAAGAGAGCAGCAAATGACCTGGTTAGAACCGGAGTCATCCCCTCCAATTTTTTTACCCTTGTTTTAGTGTATTGCATTAAATGTACCAGAATTTCCGTAGAGATAAGAGCAACAAAGATTGCCACAAATAATCCGGAAGCATTAAGCCATCTGAAAGAAATGAAAAAAGAGGCTCCATCAGACTGGAGTAAGAGAATGATAAAGGAAGAAAAACTGACCAATCCGGCCGGTAAGGGCTCAAAGTTATAGGACCTGGCCAGATTATAACTGACAGAAAAAACAATCAAGAGACTGATAATGGCAAAGGTTCCATTATAGATATAACCACCAAAACTGGTCCAGGAGTTACCAAAAACGGAAACCATATAGTCCTGATAGCCTTGCACTGGAAAGTTATTGAGCAAAACAGCCAGTGAACCGATTATAGCCAGAGGCATAATGGAAATAAACCCGTCACGGATAGCTACCAGGTGGCGCTGGGAGCCAATTTTCCCTGCCACTGGTACCAGGTATTTTTCCATAAAACTAATTAACCCTCTCATTAACTATCCTCCTTTGATTTTATGTGTCAGTATCAGTACAGGACGAAAGTATTAAGAAGCACATCATGACACTATCTATACATTTATATATTCAGAATAGTGTTAGGGAGAAAATAATATCCATTTATAAAAGTTCCAGGGCCTGTTTTAAGACTGCTTCCCCATCAAGGGTACCATAACTAAGACTATTGATGACGGCAACTTTCGTTCCCTGAGGGGTCATCAGGTCTTCCATTTTTTTTAAGAGGAACTTTACCTGGGGGCCTAAAAGCAGGACATCAATCCTTCCCTGATAGCTTTTAGCTTCAGCCTCTGAGGCCGCAATAATATTTACTTCCAGTCCCTTTTTACTAACAATTGCTTTTATTTTATTCACTAACAGGCTGGTCGACATCCCTGCCGAGCAGACCAGCATAATCGTCTTCAATACCTTCCCCTCCAGTAGAGCCGCTTATTTGATTCCTGGTAAACATTTTGCAGAGATAAGCCAGTTCATTTTCACTGATAGTTATCGAATAGTTTTTTTCAATCCTCACCAGGGCTTTTTTGATTAGAGCCATCTCCTTTTGGTAACTATCTCTAAATTCCTTTAATTCCGGAAATTCCGTTTCTTTTATCCCCTTTTTGAGCTTTTCTATTAAAAAGGACATATGCAGGACAATCCCTACCTTGACCTCAGCCGGGACTCTTAGTTTTAAAGCCTCTTCGATATTTATAATACCCTGCCGGACATCTTCTACCAGTTTTTCACTATCGAGCACTTTGATGTGCTCTTTCAGGGATTCCTTAATCCGGGAATAGACATCAAGCTCAGTAATAACCCTTTTTAAATAATTTAACCCCTCTCCAGAGAGTAGCTCTACGGCAGATATAAAGGGAAGCCCTTCCTGCTCTACCTCGACAGTGCCTACAACTGCTATTATATTATAGTATTCCTTATATTCCTTAAGAGCCGCCAGGTAGTGTTCTTTATTTAAAATATTCAGGGGCAATACCTCACAATTACTACCGGCTGGGAGCTCTTTTTCAATGACTTCTTTGAGTTTTTCTGCCGCCCCTTCACCGGTAAAACAGGTGGTTATAATTGCATTTTTCTGCCTGCTCCGGACTGCCTTTACCTGGCTTACATTTAATTTAGGTGAATATCTATTACCCCGGCAGGAGCGGTATATTTCATTGATATCCTGGCCCAGGACTGCCTTCCGGCAGACATCTATTACCACCGGTGTGCTTACCATATCAATGGTTTTGACCTCTCTCCCGGTCTTTTCTGCCAGCATCTCGCCGAAGTTAGTAAGGGAACCCATATCTACCAGCAGGATTACACTACTACTCCGCTCCAGTTTATTGACCTCTTTTAAGGCTAACTCAAAGATCTCTTCCGGGTTCATGTTCAGGGGCATATCCAGAGGAATTGCATGGTCTGTCCCAATAAGTTTATTGGCTACTTCTACCATACTTGAGGCAGTAGAATTACCGTGCATAATAACAAAAACAGCAACCTTTTTCTGGACTTTATCTCTGGTTTTATAGGGATTTTTTATTAGAAACATGGTCAGATAACCGATTTCATCTAAGGGGGTTTCTATTCCAAATTTATTATCAATAATCCGGGCCGCCTCCATAGCTACCATGAATTCATCGGCATGACTGGCCCTGATATGGTTTAATTCCGGATGGTAGATCTTATCCCCATTACTGATTCTCTCTATACTTTTCTGGAGGTGTAAGGCCAGTCCGAAATAGATTTTTTCATCAAAACTGCGTTTTAGTTTTTTAGCAGCCAGTGATAGTATTTTATCAACGGTATTAGCTACCTCTTCATCTACAACCTTCCGGATCTCTTCCTTTCTGATCACGGCCGGCAGGTTTTCCAGGTGTTTCTGAAAATGACTCTCTATATCTATATTCAATATCTCGTTTATTTTATCCTCATCCATATCAATCTGGCGCAGGGAATTGAGTTTTTCTTCAATTATATCATAAAAGAAACGGGTCCCTTTTACTTCAGGCCTTATTTCCTGCCGGTCATCTTCAGGTGAAAAATGCAATACATCCCCTTTATCCTGTAGGAGGCTCTCTATCTCTTCCCGGTATTTATGTAATTTCATCAATCCCTTTTTAACATGGCCCGGCAGGTCAGCTTGAGAGATGAGCAGGTACTTTTTGTTCCCCGTTTTGTAGTTGAGGAAGGCCCTGGCACAGGCCAGCTGGATATCACTACTGAGTTGACCGATATTGTTGGGGCAATCATATAAAAGGAAGGAAATTAAGGAATTCCTGTTGATATAGATGCTTCTCCCGACCCTTTTTGATTCCTCCTTCAGAAAGTTATAGACCAGACAATACCGTTCTTCAAGCCCCCTATCTTTTAAAGACGGCAGGGTGATGGTCATCGGGATTCTGCGTATAAAGGTTCCCAAGAGATAGGACTCCGGGTCTTCTGTGGTAGCAGCAATAATCTGGACATCAGCGGTTACCCTTTTTTCTGTTTCCCCCAGAGGCCTAAAGTACCCCTTGTCGATATAGGTAAAGAGCATTTCCTGGCCCTGAGGGGAAAGGCGGTGGACTTCATCCAGAAATAGAATTCCTCCGTCAGCCTTTTTCAATAATCCTTCTCGATCCTGAGTAGCTCCGGTATAGGCCCCTTTTTTGACACCAAAAATCTGGGCCATGACCAGCTGGGGGTTATCGGCATAATCAGCACAGTTAAATTGAATAAAAGGGGCATCTTCCCTGATTGTTTTTGATTCGATAGCAAAGCGGTGCATTAATCCAGCAAACATTGATTTACCAACACCGGTTTCTCCAAGAAGAAGGGTATGGAGGCCCCGCGGGGGATAAAGGATGGCTGCTTTAGCCTGCTGGATTGGCCTGGCCAGGCTATAACGGGCTCCTACCAGGTCATCAAAAGAGCTGACTATTTTAGCAGGTGTGTCCTCTGTTTTTCGGGCTTTATTGGAGCAGTAGAGAACCGGCCTCCCCTTAATCTTTTTTAGTTTATTACTTCTACATAATTCATTTAAATAACGGCTTATATTAGCCCGGTCAGCCTTTAACTCTTTACTGAGCTCCTGAGCAGAGACCCCATCCCGGTTGCGTTTTTCCAGTTTCAATAAAGTCTGGTATACTTCATCTATCTTCTTAATCTCCCCCACCTCCTTTACCCTATTTATTTAATGTGCAAGGTTCATTCCTGATGTATATATAATTCTTCCAATCTAATTAAAGTCCTGCTAAAAGTTCCTTGAAGTGTGTGGAATGAAAATTGCAATGTATATTTGTATAAGGATTTAGTACTGGCTTTACTGGTATCTTATTACATTTTTAAAGGAGGAGGAATAATGAAAGATAGCAAAATAAAGGGTTTGTTTAGTAAGGTAATTGAGCTTCCTTTTAATGCATTGTCCTATATCAGGGTAAGGTCCAGGCTGATTATTTTCTTTTTAATTATCGGGATTATTCCCCTGACTATTGTCGGATATTTTTCTTATGTAAACTCCCGGGATACTATAGAAAACAAGGTGGGATTGTACACCCAGGAGTTAATCAAACAGAGTGTAATTAATGTCAACACAATTATTGAGGAAACTGAAAAGGCTTCATTTATGATTATTTCCAACCGCAATCTGATGAATATTATCTCCAAAACAAATTATGCTGATGATGTTGAACAGCTAATGAATATCAGAGATATCAATGCCGAATTACAATCAATTGTCCAGTCTAGCCCGGGTCTTAATGGAATAATTGTATATAGAGAAAATGTGGATTCTTTTCATACCTATCAACAGGACAATCACCTGAACTATATCGGAGAGAACTTTGAAGAAACTGAAGTTTACCAGAAAGTAGCAGAAGCTGACGGCGATCCGGTCTGGGTTACCGGGTTTAATGACATTTATGATAATATTTTTCTGATGAGGCGTCTTAAAAGTGTCCGGACCTACCGCCCAATCGGAGTGCTAGTACTGGTCCTTAATCCCCGAAGTATTAATAACATCCTCAATAACATTGAGCTGGGTGAAGATGCCACTATCAGTATTATGAATGAAGATAAGATAATCCTCAACCATACCAATGGGGAAATGGTCGGCACCTTGGCTGAAACTGATTATAACGGAATAATATATGGAGAGAGCGACTCCGGTTACTTTCTCCAGGAAGACAATCTTCTGGCCTATAGCACCTGTAAAAATGGTTGGCGAATGATAGCCAGCATTCCGGTTGCTTCATTAATGGGAGACATTGATAAAATAGGTCAGAACACCCTGATAATCGGAATAATCTGTGCCCTGGCTGCAATATTAATAGGTATCTTGATCTCTACCAGTATCTCAAATCCTCTAAATATGATAATGGGCTTAATGAGCCGGGTGGAAACCGGTGATTTGACGGTTACCTCCAATATTAAAGGCCGGGATGAACTGGCCCACCTCTCCGGTAGTTTTAATGTGATGATTGATAAAATCAGGGATTTAATTAATAATACCAGAGAAACCAGTAACCTGGTCCATAAGAATTCCGCTACAGTCAACATCCTGGCCGCTTCCACCGCCAGTGCTGCCCAGCAGGTCTCTTCTTCTATTGAGTCCATCTCTACAGGGGCTCTAAAACAGGCTGAAGAAGCTCAAAACAGTGTGGAGCTGATGAACCAACTGGCAAACAGGATTAACCGGGTTAATGACCACATCAATTCAGTTATAAATATTACAGAAGAAATTAGAGATATAAGCAATAATGCCGGCTCTACGGTAAATCTTCTGAATGAAAGAAGCCAGGAATCCGTGAAAGCCTCCCGAATAATCCGGAAAGACATTACCCGGCTAAATAATAAAGCACTGGAAATCAGTAAAATTATAAATTTGATTGAAGAAATCAGTGAACAGACCAATCTCCTTTCCCTGAATGCTTCCATAGAAGCTGCCCGGGCCGGGACTGCCGGTAGGGGCTTCAGTGTAGTAGCTGAAGAAATTAGAAAACTAGCCGAGCAGTCAGGAAATGCTACCGAAATGGTCAGAAAGATAATCGAAGAAATAGCTGAAGAGACCAGTAAAACGGTCATTGAGGTGGAAAGGGCCGAAAAGACCTATGATCAACAACAGGTATCTGTAGAGGAAACAAATCGAGCCTTTAAGGAAATCATTAGTTCCCTGGAAACGATTATTGACCGGGTCAATAAAATGGTGGTGGCTATAGAAGATATCAATACCTTTAAAGACACGGCCATCACGGAAATTGAAAATATGGCTTCGATTGCCCAACAGTCTGCTGCTACTACCCAAGAAGTAACAGCAACCAGTGAAGAGCAAGTCTCTTCAGCTGACCAGCTTTCTTCCCTGGCCCGGGAGCTTGATGAAGCTGTGGAGCAGCTGAATACTACCCTGAAGCAGTTCAAATTATAGACTTGAAGGAAATCTTTACTATAGAAGACACTATAGATACTGGCCCCCTGATACCATTCATATAAACTATAATTTTATATGTTTTTTTAGCACCACTTTACAAGAAATGATGTAAATATTTTCCATTGACTGGACATTTAATTCAAAATAATATATAATAGCGCTTGTAAGTATATCCTGCTCAAAGGAGATGATACTATCAAGCGCTAAATAAAAGATATCATAAAACCTCGACAATTGGAATACTTTTTTCGTATTTTTTTCAATATACCAGATTTTTTTCAAACCCAACCAGGATAAAATTTATTTGGTTATGTATTGGAATTATCGCTATGACCAGTATTCAATCTGTTAGTTTTATGCATAAATGGTTTCTAAAAATTCTTCCGGACTTTTATAACCCAAAGCAGAATGAAGTCTAATTCTATTGTAAAATATCTATATATATTGAAATATATCACGTTTAGCTTCTCTGCGAGATTCATATTGATTTTGATATATTAATTCTGTTTTTAAAGTTGAAAAAAAGCTTTCTGATAC
>JARRCS010000032.1 GCA_029981855.1 Halanaerobiales bacterium
GGAAAAAAGGGATTGACACCGAATTATTACTCTAATCTCACCACAGAAAGGAGTAATAATAATGCCACCAATCCCAAGTACCATTATAAACCTTCCCCGGATGAAATTCAATAGTCTGGAATATGATAATAAACTGAAAATATTCCAGGCTATAAATCTTAAACATCAAAAATAGATATTTGGTTAAAAATGCTAATTATTGTACTGTAGAAAATTGGAGAAGAGGCTGAAATTTTTTAGCATTTTAGCCAAAATTAAAAACAACCTTTTAAAATAGTATTCATGTAGCCGTCGTATAGATGCTTAATCTAAGGTTTCGGCTAGACTATTTATTAACTCATCACTCCAGCTATCAAGATAACCTAGCTGAGATAATAATGTCACAACTGTGTATCTTTCTCTTATTTCAAACCCATATTTTAGTGCCGATTTTAACCAACTCTTTTTCAATGAGTGAACATCTTTTCTCTCAAATATGCCTACTTCTCTCAAAAGTGGTTTGATTTTTTCCAAATACTTTGCGTAATTACTAATTAGGTCTTTAATTTCACCCTCTTTCTTTTTTAATTTAGTTATATCTAATTTCTCTTTTTCCCAGCGTTCTTCTAAAGTTTTAAGAATTGTTTTTGCACTGCTTTGATAACCATCTTTGATTTTTTGTACTCTATCTTCTTTCTTATCCCGATAATTAAATTCTGAAAAATCCATCTCCCTTAATCTTAGATAAATTGAAGATGTAAAATATGTTCCCAATCCAACTTTTATACCATGGGGAGGAACTTCTTCATTATACATATGACTGTACATATCTATAAAATGTGAAATATGGTGTTCACACCCTGAGGCCGGCCGGGAACTCCCAACCATTAACATTGCTAATCCTGAATTAATTAAGCCATTAATTAAAACCTCAATACTTTTTTTGGTCCTTAACTTTAAGTCATGAGCTATCTCAACCATTTTATCGAGTTCTCTTTTCACCAAATTAATAGATTTATTACAAATGTACTCATCAAGTAATAGATTAGCCAATTGCCAATCTAAAAGTGAGGTTGCCTTGCCCAACAAATCTCCAAAGCCTGCCTGGATCATTTCCCAGGGAGCATTTTGCAACACTGATATATCTGCAACAATAGCCTCCGGCGGTACAGCCGAAAAGGTCTTTTTAACACCTTTAATCGTTAATGGAGCAACAGACGAGGCATATCCATCCATAGAAGGAGCAGTTGCGACAATTAAATAAGGTTTCTCCAACTTAAAACTGATGTAACGTGTTAAATCATTTAAGGTACCGGAGCCACAAGCTATAATATAGCCTTCTCTATTAATCTGTTCCAGAACTGTAAAGATAGTATCCGGATCGGGTATAACCTTATCGTCCTCTAAAATAATGGTTTTGACTTTATATCTCTCTTGCAGTAAGATATATAAGTCATGACCTGCTGCATGATAAGTATTTTTATCAGCAATTAAAAATATCTTTTCTTCATCTGTCAATCGACTTATTAAATCCGGTACTTTCTGCAAAGCCCCTTCCTCAACAATTATCTTTTTAATGGGGAGAGTATGAACCTTACCACAGCTACATTTAAAACTTTTACCTAAGTTTTCTACCATTTACTTCACTCCATTTGATATTTTTCATAGATAATTAGCACTACAACGTAAAATGTAATGCAAGCACATTGATAAGTTAATAATCCAATTTTTAAATGATATATCTTTGTAATAATGCCAGCTGTTTCTTCTTGTGAGATGTGTAAGCATCTCTGTTTCTACGCATATAATAGTTGACGATTTTGATGGCCTTTCTAATAGTTAATCTATCATGGGTTAAAACTGCAATGACCAGGGTTTTAGCTAGAGGCAAGGTCAAAACTGGAGTTTTTTTTAAACTTGTGTTGTACCTCCAGGAGAAAAAGCTGTGCCAGAAAGACAAAAAGCATGTGACAGTGCCAACCTCGCCAGGAACGTATCTCGTATTGGTCCATACCCAGTTCACTTTTACCAACTTCAAATGACTGTTGAATGGGCCAGCGCATGATGGCAGCACGATTTAATTCTTTCAGAGGCATATCTTCTGGAGCATTGCTAAGAGCATATTTAATTTTTCCGTCGGTATACTTTCTGATATACAGCCAGACCTCCTTGCCCGGCAGATTATCTCGACATTCGATTACTCGTAAGCAAGCAACTCTAGCTACTATGGGACCTTTTGCCCCTTCACCCAGGATAACAGTATGCCAGGTCAGTGAAGGGTTATTAGCAATATCCGAAACAGATACTGCTTTTTCAAGGGGTTGTTTTTTGACTGGGCGCCGGCCTCTTCCCTTGTAAGGTGGAATTCCAATCTCGGGTCTTTCAAGCCAGACTTTGGTATTAGACCTTATATCAGCAAAGTAATAATAGTCAGTAGAAATCTTGTCAAGAAATTCATGATCACTACCAAAAGTAGAATCACAGCCTATCCACCTTGCAGGAAAAAGTCCAGTAGTTTTTACCTGTTCAATCAATAAAGAGGCAATTTCAAGCCTGGTCATAAAGGTAAGATTCTCCGGTACCCCGCATCTTTCCCGACGCTCTTTATACTCAGCGGAAAACCATTTTTCCGGCATGTAAAGCTGTCTGTTTAACAGGCCGTAACCTTTTTCACTGGTATAGCCAACAAAGATCCCGGCCTGACAGTTTTCGGTTTTACCGAGTCTACCACAATACTGTCTGGCAACACCAACGGATTCTTTACCTTTTTTGGGAAAATCACATTCATCTACTGTAATCATACCATTTTCAGAAGCTACAATAGATGCTAAACGGGACTGATATTTCAAAAGCATAAGCTCTTCATCCCATTTACCCTTTTGGAGAAAATGCTGAAGGAGTCTGACTTCTTTTTCCCCGTAAAAATGCAAAGCAATAGGTTCCAGTGACTTACGCTCCAGATTGCTCATAAGTCCCATCAGATATATATGTCCATGTCTCTTTTGAGCAATATGGCCATAACAATCCTGAAAGCTTTCATGATATTCGTATAATAAAGTAGCTAACTGCTCTACTTCTTTTGGGTTTAACCCAATCTCTGATATAATATCTGGATCCCATTCAATGGCATGGTTTAACATTTGTTTTCCCCTCCCGTGCTGTTTATGGAGGGTTCGGGTCTGAGATGGCTTTTCACAGCCAATAATCTTTCTAAAATCTTTTTTCAGCGGGTAAAGATACACTCCCTTGATGTTTCCATGATATTTGTATCCTTTACTATCTTTGGTATATCCTTTGGTTTTGCCGACATAAACCCAGTTTGCTGCCAGATAACTGGTTCCTGTGTAGCGGCTTAACTCAACAAATGTTTCTACAATTAAAGGTTCAGTATTGTAGATATTATACCAGTCTTCAGGTAGTCTCCGTAAAGTATGAGATAAAAGATAGGAAGCTAGATTACGCACATGTACCCAGGGAAATATCAAAAAACGGTTGTTGTTAACTACTCGATGAAGGTGTTGTTTTCTCTGTTTAGCCGTCCAGCCGATATATTGGTCACGTGCTTTTAGTTTAAGACTTGCTGAGTTGAAACTCAAAGCGGCCAGTGGCCTGTCCTGGGAAATTGCCAGATATTTAACTCGTTTACCAAACATTTTCTGATAACCGAGATAATGATACTTATATACCAGGTCATCCCATAACAGTTCATCATCAGTTCGGGAAACAAGGACAATATCAATGGGTTTTACGTCTTTTACACTACCTTCGATGGGTGTAGTATCAAAAATATCAATGTACATTTTATCAGCATCCTGTTTTTGATTTGGGTGGTTTCGGAGTTTACCGGTATATGGGCATGCTCAACTAATCATGGAACAAATAGTCTCATCACATGATGCGAAAAGCCACTCAAAGTCTCCGAACCCACCGTATGAAGTTTATCATATTTTTTTCAGTTTGTCTACACCTGATTTTCACTTTTTTGGTTTGAATTTTTTACGCTGTAGTGTTAGTATTATATTAAAATAACTGGTTAAATATATTTAGTTTTAAGTAACTCAATGTAAAAGCTTTGGAGGGTGATACCAAAATTATAATATAATTTTGAAAAAATCCAAAAAGAAGTAAAAACCACAGACAGGTTTATTTATATTACCTGACTGTGGCATTAGAAGTATGGTATAAGTCTGATACTGTAAAACTATGTCAAGCAGCTACTCAACCTTAATTTCTGCCTCTTCTTCTAGCTCTACTTCTTCTAGATCATTATCGGGGGTACCGGATTTAAAGATAACCAGGGCCTTACATCTCTCCTCAACCGCGATCGGAGGACTGTGCCAGGTCCCCTTGCTCAATGCTATGGCTTCACCCTGTTTAACATAAAAGGCCTTTAATTCCTTTACCTCACCGGTCGAGTTATCCGGTTTTCCCAACAGGGCAACAAAGTCACCCGATAAGGCCACCAAAATTTCCGGAGTCTCTACATGCCTTTCCACAACATTAACCGTAAAATCCTCCTGATGTCCCTCAACAATCCCGGTACTGATCGGGGTTTCAATCTCCAGTTCGGCAATCTTGTCCCAGTAAGTAAAAGCTTCATTATCTGCCAGCGGTTCACCGGACTGCTGACTGATTACATAACCATAACCTTCAAAAGTCTTTGCTGATAGATCATAAGCCTTAAATTCCTTCAATTAAGTCACCTCCTTTATCCCCTTGACTTTCCTCCCGTAATATTGTAGGTAACACCGTGGATATAGCTGGCTCTGTCGGAAGCCAGGAAACAGGTTAAATCGGCAACCTCTTTTAGTTTGCCTTCCCTGCCTAGAGGCACGGAAACTTTTTTATAACCGGCTCTCAGTTCCTCAACGGTTTTACCTCTGGTATAGGCCAGGGCCTCTTCATACTCCAGCGACCTTAAGGCTGTTTTCTCCATGATACCCGGAGCAATCCCGACAACCCTGATACCGTGTTTGCCAAGTTCCTTAGCCCAGGAGCGGGTAAAGGAGTAGAGTGCTGCTTTAGTTGCTGCATAACAGCTCTGTCCTTCCGAACCTTCCAGGCCGCTTTCAGAGCTCATATTAATGATTACCCCTTTACCTTCCTTAACCATCTCTCTGGCAACGGCCTGGGCACATAAAAAGACACCCTTCTGGTTGATAGCTACCATCAGATCAAATTCCTTTTCATTCAATTCATACTTCCCCTCAGGATCTTCGGGATCAACCAGTAACCTGGGAAAATTAATACCTGCATTATTAACCAGGACATCTACCTTTCCGTATGTATCAACCGTTTTGGCTACCATTGCTTTTACATTATCATAATCGGTGACATCGGTTTTTATAAATAGATGTTTTTCTGCTCCCCCGGGCAGTTCCTTGATAACCTCTTCACCTTCCGGGTTAACATCTGCGATTACTACATTACTTCCCTGTTCAGCGAAACCTTCGGCGATGGCTCTACCGATCCCGGAAACACCACCGGTTACAATGACAGTCTTTTTCTCTAAGTCCAGCCATGTTTTTGCCATGATTCATTCCTCCATTATTTTTTTATCTAATTAATATTATATTTGTTAACCTGAAAATTACTTATTTACAGTCTACCATTAATCTTATATAATTGTCAAATAATCTTTTAGGTACATTTCCGGATAAAAGTTTTTAAGCATTTAAACTTTCTTAATACATTAAAAACAGGTAGACCAACCTGCGGCTGACCTACCTAAATAGTAATTTCGTATGTTTCCTTTTAAATTTTATTTTTTCCCTTTAGATAAACTATTTTATCCTCAAGTTTTAATAAACTGTATAACCCCCATCGATAATTAATACGTTACCGGTCATAAAGCTGGAGGCATCGGAAGCCAGGTAAACTGCTGCTCCCTGAAGCTCTTCCGGTTTCCCCATCCTCTTCATCGGGGTAGGAGCAACCCAGAACTCCTTCATCTCCGGTTTTTTCTCCAGAAACTGAGCGGTCATCTTCGTCTTCATATAACCGGGAGCAATTGCATTTACTCTGATATTATATTTAGCCCACTCTGCTGCTAGCGACTTGGTCAGGTGAATAACACCGGCCTTTGAAGCATTATAGGAAACCTGAGGCTGAGGATAATTGATAATATAACCGGACATGGAGGCAATGTTAATGATAGACCCCTTTTTCGCCTTAATCATCGGTTTGGCTACTTCCCGGGCACATAAAAATACCCCGGTCAGGTTAACATTAATTACCTCTTCCCAGTCCTTCTTACTCATCTCTTCTGCCGGAATGTGCTTACAGATCCCGGCGTTATTAATCAGGATATCGATCTGCCCGAATCTCTCCAGTGTCTCAGCAACCATCCTGGATACATCCTCTTCATCAGTAACATCGGTTTTCAAGGCCAGGGTCTCAACTCCTAGCTCCGCAATCTCACTTGCAGTCTTTCGGGCCTCCTCATAATCAATATCGGGTATAACGATATTGGCTCCGGCTTCAGCCAGACCGATGGCCATAGCCATTCCCAGACCTCTGGCAGCACCAGTCACAATTGCAGTTTTATTCTCCAGTTTAAACTTTGAAAGTATACTCATTCAAATCAACTCCTCTTTTTTTAATAAAGGTAACTAAGCTAACATCAAAGCTTAACCTGCTTAATATATTTTATAACTGAGGGTTAATCTGAATCTTACCCTCTGCCTTACCGTTTTTCAGCATTTCCAGAGCTCTACCAAATTGGTCTAAAGTCATTCTATCGGAGATAATCTTTTTGGTATTGATAACCCCATTGTCTATTAACTTTAAAGACTTTCCCAAAGTCTTGTTGAGGGCAAATACCCCTATTATCTCAATATCCCGGCGGTAGATATCATACGGATTAACCTTAATTGTAGATTTTTGCGGGCAGACACCGAAAACCATTAACTTACCGGTCCTCTTTATAAAGGGTACGGTATCCTCCACCACCTTAGCTACACCGGTAGCATCAATAACCATATCGAAACCATGGGGTACCAGTTCCAGTAAATCATTAATGTTTTCCTTACCGGCATTAATTACCTGATGTGCTCCTAGTTCTTTTGCCAGTTCCAGTTTACTCTCCTTTAAATCACAGACCATTACCCTGGCCGCTCCGGCATGCCTGGCCAGCTGCAGGTGGAGTAGGCCGAGGGGGCCGGCACCAAAGATCAGGACATCATCTCCGAAATTAACCCGGGCCCTTTGATGCCCGTAAATGACACAGGCCAGGGGTTCAGCCAAGGCCGCTTCTTCAAAGGAAACATTGTTAAATTTATGGAGATTTTTTGCCGGTACGGATACCAGCTCGGCAAACCCTCCAGGAACGGTAGTCCCTAAAGCTTCGAAATTCTCACAATGATTCTGTTGATTTCTTTTACAATAATAACATTCCCCACAGGGGATAATAGGATCTGCCGCCACCTTATCCCCGAGCTTGAAATCCTTAACATTCTTACCGGTTTGAACTACTTCACCGGAGAGTTCGTGACCGGGAATTAGCGGATAGGGCTCTTTGCTGATAAATTCCCCTTCCAGTGTATGGACATCAGTTGCACAGACACCGCATGAATGAACCTTGACAATAACCTCATTATCCCCGGGAACTGGTTCGGGAACCTCCTTAATCACTAATTTATGAGGAGCTTCAAAAACTGCAGCCTTCATACTCTCCCTCCTTTGCATTGTTATAATTACGGACGGACAACTACCTTAATAGCTTTATCTTTATTCTTATCAGCAAACTCCAGAGCTTCCTGAACCTGATCCAGAGTAAAGCTGTGGGTAACCATGGATTTCAGATCTATTTCACCTTTGCTTACCAGGTCAATACTTCTCTTATAGACATTGGCATAACGGAAAATTCCGAGCACATCTAATTCTTTAGCAGATACATCAACAAAATTATAGTTAATTGTATCTGCTGGTGCCAACCCTATAATTACGACCTTGCCACCTCTCTTTGCCACTTTAGTGGTCATTTTGGTGGTTGGAACGGTCCCGGCAGTTTCAAAGACCACATCTGCACCACCGTTAAAATACTCGTTAAACTTTTCTAAGGCATCACCGGTAGCAGCATTAATTATCTTATCTGCTCCTAACTTTTCTGCATAAGAGAGCCTGAAATCATTAATATCAGAGATGGCCACATCGGCACCATAGACCTTGGCTGCTTGAAGGGTTGCCAGACCGATAGGACCCGCCCCTAAAATAGCAACCTTCATACCGGCCTTTAATCCGGCCCTTTCGGTGGAATATACCCCAACCGATAATGGCTCAATTAAGGCACCCTCATCATAGCTCATATTGTCGGGAAGCTTAAAGGCAAAATCTTCTGGAAAGGTAACGTATTCCACAAAAGCGCCATCGACCGGAGGGGTTGCCATAAAAACAATATCGGGACACAGGTTATATCTCCCCTCTTTACAATGTTCGCACTTCCTGCAGGGGATACCGGGTTCAAGTGCTACCCGGTCACCTACTTTAAGGGAAGTAACACCGGGACCTACCTCAACAACCTTTCCAGCACTCTCGTGTCCCAAAATAAGGGGCTTTTCCACTATAAAGTCACCGATCCGCCCGTGGTTATAATAATGTATGTCAGAACCACAGACACCTACCGATTTAATCTGAACGAGCACCTCCCCTTCACCGGGAGTTGGTTTTTCAATCTCCTTCATCTTGATTTCCTTAACCTTTTCCAGGTAGACAGCCTTCATTTTATCCATAAAAATCCACCCCTCTTTATTATGATTATGGCCGAAGGCCAATTTGTAGCTCTATTCTTTCTGCCCATATTTAATTGTTTCATCGAACATTGCAATAATATTTTCCGCTGGAACATCATTCTGGATATTATGGCAACTTGCCAGGAGATATCCTCCACCTTCACCCAGAACATCTATTAGCTTACGGATCTCTTCCCGAATCTGGTCGGGGGTAGCGCGAGGTAATAATCTCTGACCATCGTTCCCACCCCAGAAGGTGATTTCACAAACTCAATTAGCCTTTTCTGCCGAGGTTTCAGTATAATCCTATAAAATTTAGGACTGAAAAAGGGACCTCTTTGGCTACCCAGGTCGCCCCAAAATTCAATACAATCTCCAGATACTCCAGGCCCCTTAAGTACCAGGCCTGCTCAAATTCCCTATTCATCAATCAAATATTACTCACCGGAATGAAATATTATTAATTTAACATAACGGCAACCTCTAATAGGGTACACTAACCCCATTTAATAATTACAAAACCTAATATAACTGATATAACCGTAGCTCCCCAGAGAGGAAAGAGAGTCTCTACAAAGCGCATCCATAAAAGATGGATTCCAATAAATGAAACTACACTGACAAATATTCTATCCCCTATAGTGTTTTTAAACGGCAAAAATCCCAAAAGTACCCCTCCTTTATTCTTTTACGGCTCCAAATGTAAGTCCGGAAACAATGTATTTCTGGGCAAAGGAAACCAATATGAATGCCGGAAACATAGTTACCATTGAAACAGCAGCCATCTGTCCCCAGTTAATTCCCATTACTGTTACGTACTCAGCCAGACCGGTTGTAATTGTTCTGGCGTTAGTATTTGTCAACATAAATGCAAAAAGATAATGATTCCAGGAAAATAACCAGGTCAATAAACCGGTAACCGCTATCCCCGGTTTGGACAGGGGAATGATTACCCGCCCGAGGACCCCCCACATGCTACAACCATCTATTAGGGCAGCATCATCAAGTTCTCTGGGAATATTATCAATCATACCTTTTAATAGCCAGACAGCAAAAGGAAGATTAAAGCCACAGTAAACAAGAACCAATGCAATATGGGTATCTAATAAATGTAAAGCAGAGAAAATTAAAAACATAGGAAGTAAAAATGCTGCCGGTGGTGCCATTCTGTTAGTTATCATCCAGAAAAATATATGTTTGGCCCCGTAAACCTTAAATCTTGAAAAGGCATAGGTGGCCGGAATAGCCAATGCCAGAACCAACAGAGCATTAAATGAAGAAATTAATACTGAATTTAATAAATACCCACCCATTTCCCCATTGAAAAAGGGCTCAGTATAGTTCTTAAAATAAAACTTTGTTGGCACAAAGTTGGGAGCACTATAAACCTCTGTTTTGGTTTTTAACGAAGTTAAAAACATCCAGTAGATTGGAAAAAGGATAATTATCGCCAGGAGTATAACAATTACATAAACCATTACTTCTTTAAATGTTCTCCTTCTTGTCATAGATTGAACCCCCTTTTAATCGGCCGGCCATTATTCTTCTCCTCTTTGAAGGACGGTGAGTGCCAGCCAGCAGATTATTATTACTATATATAAAACAAAAACCGAAACAGTTGCCGCATACCCGTAGTTCCCCTGGGCTACTACCATTCTTACTAAATGAATACTTAAAAATCGGGTTGCTCTACCCGGTCCCCCACTTGTCAGCATCCATACCTCATCAAAAATTTGAAAGGCATCCATAACCCTAATAAACAGGATTGTGATAATTACCGGCTTTAAAAGCGGGAGGGTAATATACCTGAGTATCTGAAATTTATTTGCTCCATCTATCATTGCTGATTCATAGGGAGATTCGGGCATAGATGAAAGACCGGCTAGAAATGTTAAGGTTACAAATGGAGTCCAGTGCCAAACATCCATTGCCACAACAGTAGCAAAAGCGTGTCCGGCAAACTCTCCTATATTATAATTTATTCCCAACTTTTCCAGCCAGAAAGGAAGTGGTCCAACACCCGGTCTGGCCATCAATAACCAGATACTTCCTATAGCAATAGGTGCTATTGTTAATGGAAGGGTAAAGATACTTCTAAAGAGCTTTTTTCCCACAAACTGACGATTTAATAAAGATGCAAGGAAAAAACCCAAAGGTAACTGAACCAGTGTTGTGACAATAACAAACCAGAGGGTTTTCTTTAAAGAATGTAAAAAATCGGGATCTGATACCAATTCCCTATATGGTTCTAAACCTGCAAAAACCTTTCCGAAGGCTGAGAAAATATTGAAATTAAAAAAGCTAAGTTGTAACACATTAACGAACGGAACAACCCCAATAAATATGAGTATTAATAGCGAAGGCGCTAAAAGCGCCCACGCTATCTTTTGAGAATTAAAGTTCATTTAATACAATTGCCTCCCATTCAGTAGCTTATCGTTATTTAGTAGATTATCTTAATAGCCCAGTTTAACTATATTATTATCTACCTCTTTAGTTAATTTTTCTATTGCTTCTTCAACACTTACTTCACCTGCTACTGCAGCAGAGATCCACTTCAGATAGGGACCTTCCATAAGCAGTTTATGGAATGGGAATGGAGGAGCACCCCTGAAGAGTTTTCCTTTCTCTGCCATCAGAGTGAAGTATCCGTCCAATTGTTTATCTAGGTCACTACCAACCATTTCATTCAGAACGGACTTCTGGGTTACGGCAGATCCTTTCTCGGCTAATACCAAAGCATTTTCCTTCTTTGCAACATACTGCAGGAAGAGCCATGCAGCTTCCTTCTTCTTGGAGGAATAAGGAATAGCAAAGGCACCACCATCATAGTAACCGATATAACCTTCTCCTGCCTCGGCTTCTTCAATTACTCCAGGTTTAGTCGGTGGTAAGGCTACACCGATCTTCCCTACTACTTTGGACTGTTCAGAATCTGTACCAATCCAGCCAACATTTTCACCATAAATCATAGCCTGAGCTACCTTACCGGAAGCCATAGCAGCTGCAACTCCGTCCCAGGTATAAGTGCGAACTGCCGGTGGAGCATAGTTAAGTAAATCGATGAATAACTGTAACTGTTCTTTGGCAACATCACTATTCAGTGTTCCGTTGGCAGCACGCATTGTTTCTAAATCAATACCCCAGTTGTAAATACCAACAGCGGGCCAGTAGGTTTCAACTAATGAATATCCTAAGCAGGGATGGTTCTTGGCCTGAGCTGCATGTCCGTAAAGGTCAAGATCATTTTCCTGTCCATAGTCATAGAAGAACTTGGCTATCTGCTTATACTCATCCCAGGTCTTGGCAGGACGGAGCTCCCAACCATATTCTTCTTTAAATTCTTTTTTGATTTCAGGATCATTGAAGAGGTCCTTACGATAGGTATATACCTTCAGGAATGCTTCAAAGGGAACACCGAACACATGGCCATTATCAGTACCTTTATAGTTATCTATAAAGTTAGTAAAATCGTCAAAACTGAAGTCAGGCCAAGTTAATCCAGCATTCTCTTCCTTAAATTTGGTTAAATCGGTTAACCAATTTTTCTGCAGGTATGAATAAACTATATCCTGTTCTACATATACAAAATCATATATCCCGCTACCCCTTACCATATCAGCAACAGACTTTGTGTACATGGCATCCCAGGAAGTTGGTTCAAATTCAACGTTAATTCCGGTCAATTCTTCAAATTTCGGTACAATTTCTTTTAATACTGTCTTAGACGGAGGTGTACTTTCAGATATTCCTCTAATGGTAACATCCTTATAAGGCTCAGCTACTCTTTTAAGCCAGGTTTCAAAAGCATCAGCCGAAGCAACAGTTGTCATACCTACAACTAATAACACTACAAGTATTAATAATAATTTAGATATTTTCATCTTTTTCCTCCTTTTCATTTTTCAATAACTTCTCCAACACCATTGACAACCTATCCAGTATAATTGTTAGAACTCCCCTGTATATATCACCCCCTTCCTAATAAGATATTTGTTTAAAAGTCATAAACTGACTTTTAAATATTACCTTTAAGGCAGAAAGGCATATTAAGGTGTTAGAGCTACCTTCACCGACTTTTCTGCCCGGGGATCCTTAACCATCTGGAAACCCTTCTCAAAATCAGCCAGTTGAAGTGTATGGGTAACGATCTTCTCCACGGGAACCTGGCCCTTCTCAAGCATATTAATTGCTATAGGATAACAGTAAGGTGAGAGATGGGAACCGAGAACATTCAGTTCCTTGGAGTCACCAATAATTGTCCAGTCTACGGTAACAGGTTCTTTAAATAAACCAAATTCTACAAAGGTCCCCAGTTTGCGGACCGAATGCAGGCCCTGTTCTACTGCATCGGGATGACCGGTGGCTTCAATATAGACATCGCACCCTAATCCATCCGTCAGTTTGTTAATCTCCTCAATTACATTAACCTTTTCGGGGTTAAAACAAACATCCGCACCACAGGCCCTGGCAATATCCAACCGGTAATCCATGAGATCAATGGCCACCAGCAAACGCGGGTTTTTAAGCCTGGCAGCAGCAACCATTCCCAAGCCCAGGGAACCGCAACCGGCAATTACCACAACATCATTCAGCCCTATATTCCCCCGCTGAACGGCATGAATGGCACAGGTGTGAAACAGCAAATTAATTAATCCCTAAAAATTCAAATAATTTAATCCTTAATACGGAGCAAATTGCAAATTAAATCATCCTAAAAAGCTATTATCTATCAAAAAATCAATAAATAAAACAAATTAATTAACCTTAATGAAGAAAGTAGATATGAAAAAAGTAGAACGGTTTCCGTTCTACTCAGGGATTTCATCATATTCAGCTATAGATTTTGACCAGAGATAATCATCAATCTCTTCCATCATAACCTGAAGAATTTCTTTAAGCTTTCTAATTGCATCTTTATCCTTGAAAAAGATGGTGATGGTGTAACTACCTTTTCTGATATAAAGGGGATACTCATCAAAGACAGTATGCTTATCCCAGGTTTGATAAAGAGTATGCTTTGAAATATGGATGTTCATAGCCTTAATCTCTCCTTTATCCAAACTAAGATTATTTAGAGGAACTGGGGGCTAGCCCCCAGACCTCCAGGATTTATCGCTTTACAAGGTTAACGCTTGGATGTACCTTCTTCCCCAGAGAGGGGAAGTTAAGCGTATAACCTTCCTTCAGAGCGCTCAGGTTGCATCCCTGCATTGCCCTATCCTCTCTGAAGGAGAAGGCACACCCACAGGATGATATCAATCGGATATATCAAGCTCATTTTGAACCTGAAAAACCAGGTCATTATCGATGGATTTTAGCTTTTGATTAGCCCCTTCAATAAGACTCATTCGGGCCAGGGCATTAATTCGTCTTAAACAACCATTGGTTGAAGAAAACAAAAGCTCAAAGGCATTCTCAGTAAAGATGGGTTCATGGCAGCCGGCAATTTCTAATCTCGATAAAATATATTCTTTTGTTTCTTCTCTGGTAAGCCCTTTAATACAGTAATTAACAACAATTCTTTGTCTTAAGGCTTCATGAGTCTGTCTGTTAAGCTGGGTGATAAAAGGGATCTGGCCGGAAAGAATCAAGATAGCATAATCCCTGGAATCCATCTCAAAGTTAAAGATCAGTCTTAGATCATCCAGGATAGAATTTTTCAAAAACTGAGCTTCATCGACAATAATAATGGGAGTAATATTTTTGCTATGATGATAGGTATAGATACTTTCCTGGATTTGTTTAAACATCTCGATCTTTTTATGAGCTGGCTGGATACCCAGGCTATCAGCAAGTGCCCTGTAAAAATCCATCACAGTCAAGGTAGAGATGGGGATATAAACAGATTTAAAGAGATTGGAATTTAGGGAAGTAACAAAATATTTCAAGAGAAAAGATTTGCCTACCCCCGGTTCGCCGGTTAAAAGGCCAAAGCCTTTGGTCTTCTTTAAGAAATTAAGTCTGCTTAAGGCTTCTTTAAAATTTTTAGATTTAAAATAGTGTTTCACCTCCTGGTTTTTGGGGAAGGGATCAGCAGTCAAACCGTAAAAAGCTTTAAACATAACATCATCTCCTTAAGATTAGTTTTCAGTAGCAAAGGAAGAAAAATCAACGGGTTTAATATTCTGTTTCCTTTTGATTTTAGAGTTATCAATTTTATTCACAGGAAGAATCGTCTCTTTGAGCTTACCATCATCAGAAAAGATGTAAGCTTTATCTATTGAGGTAGGGTCATAGCGGAGATTAATCCTCTGACCGATATATTCCAAAGGCGTCTCAAAAAGGATATTATGCAAAGAGATCGTAGCATCATTTTTAACCTTGCGGGTAACCCGGTAAAGGAAGATATAATCCAGTTCCTGTTTAGAAGGGATAAACTTTATCCTATCAATATGTTTAACATATTTGTCGATAGGTTTTTCACCGATAGCCGAATGAAGTTTCCTGTTGTAATTATCTTCAACATAATGCTGCAAGGAGGCATTAAGTTCTTTAAGGGAAGTAAACTTCGTCCAGTCAATGACATTCATCCACTGGTCATGTAGAGATTTGAACCACCGCTCAATTTTTCCCTTCGATTGAGGTGAAAATGGCCGGGCAAAGCAAAGAATTGTACCGAGGGAGGCACAGATAAACTGCATCTGGGAGCTTTTATAAACCTTGCCATTATCAACAAAAAGCTTTTTGGGGATACCCCTTTTAGCAACGCCTTTTTTAAAAACTGACAGCAGGGATAAGAAATCATCTTTAAAAAAGGCCTCACAATGGATAATAAGCCTTGTAGCATCATCGAGGATGGCAATAATATAGGTTTTATGTTTCTTACCATCAATGGTAAGGTAAGGACCGACTGAGATATCTGACTGCCAGCATTCTCCGGGAAACTCAAACTCAAAGGCCCTTCTATCAACCGGATCCAGTTTATCTCGGGAAAGATTGGCTTGAGAAATAAATCTCTGGATGGTAGATAGAGAGATATCGCCATAATGAATATATCCTTTGGCAATCAGTTCCTGATAGATAGATTTAGCCGATCTTTTAGGAGAATTAAGCTTGGAATCAATAATGAAATCCTTAGCTTCATCAGGTAATTTTCTCAGTTTTCCCTTATCAGAGCGGGTCTTTGGGTAGAGTCCGTCGATACCATGTTTTCGGTAAAGCCTTAGCCAACCTTTCAAGGTTGCCGGGGCAAACTCTTTTTTCCTGCCCTGGGGAGTATCATATGTTTTGGCACAGACTTTCTGTAAATACTCTTTAGCAGTCTTTTGCGTAAAGGTTTTGGTCACTAAAGGTGCGATCAGGGAATACTTAAAAAGAGCAATTTCCTGTCTCAATTTTTCATCCATAAAACTTCTCCTTTCCAATACTTTTATCCATATTATTGACAGGAGATAAAAAGCTAACCCTTAAAAGTTATGTGGGATGGAAAAACAACTTAAGTCACCATAAATAAGGGAGGAAAAAGGGGTTAGATAAACTGGGAAAAGGACAAAAAGAGGGAAAATAGAGGCAAAAATAAAAGAAAAATAGAAAAAGGGCGCAATGACCCTATTGAAAGAAAGATCTCAGGGCTTAGCAAAGAAATACCTGGACATTTTAGAGAAGTATATACAGTTAAAATGACCTTCTTTTTTGATAAAACATCCACTTCGCACCCTTTAATAGAAAAATAATTTAATTAATTTTACCATTTTTTAAAATGATTTGTTACGGTTCCTCTTTGACTTGTAAATATATGT
>JARRCS010000033.1 GCA_029981855.1 Halanaerobiales bacterium
TGTATTCGCCTATGTTCATCTCCATTAAAAATTCAGGCTTCCTAATCCACGGGTCCTCCTGACCCTAGGATTAGCTCACCACCTCCTGTGGTTCGGCCTGATTTTTAACTTCGATTCACTAAGGCTCATTTGCAAAAATTTCTAAACATCTCTCCAACATCTATTTGCAGTTGTTTGAAGGTTGCCGAACAAAGTGAGGCATTAATTCAAAGGAGGTCCTGAAATGAGCATGACTTCACGGGAAAGAATCTGGACAAGTCTTAATCATAAAGAGCCTGACCGGATACCGGTTGATCTGGGTGGTACAATAGTGACTTCGATCTGTAAGGGTGCCTATATTGACTTAATGGATTACCTGGGGTTTGATCTGGACGAAGAGAAGGTAGCAATAATGGATGTGGTCCAGCAGCTACCGGTACTGGACAGGCGTCTGCTGGACTGGATCGGGGTAGATGTCTTACCGCTCCTTCCCAATCCCCCCTCTACCTGGAAGCTGGAAATCAAGGATGAAGGGAAGTACTACAGTTATGTAGATGAATGGGGAGCTAAACTCTATATGCCTAAAGGTGGTTATTACTTTGATTATAGAGAGTTCCCCCTTAAGGAATCAACTCTGGAGGCTTTAGATAAAATGAACTGGCCCGACCCCGATGATCCTGCCAGGTGGGAGGGCCTGAGGGAAAGGGCGGAAAAGCTCTACCGGGAGACCGATTATGCCCTGGTCGGTTCGGCACTCTTCGGCGGGGGGATTTTTGAACACCCGGCCAGAATCAGGGGGATGGAAGAGTTTCTGATGGATACTTTTAGCAATATTAAATTTGTCGAAGCTGTAATGGAGAAGATGATGGAGCTTTATCTCAGGGCTACCGAAAATTACCTGAATGAAGTAGGGGAATTTATTCAGGTGTTCGCTTACTGGGATGATGTAAGTACACAGAATGGACCGATGGTCAGCCCCGAATTTTACCGCAAATATATTAAACCGAAACAGAAACGGCTTTTTGATCTTATCCGCAGCAAGACCGATGCTAAAATCTTTATGCATAGCTGTGGCGCCTGTTATGAGTTTATTCCCGATTATATCGAGATCGGTGTTGATATCCTCAATCCCGTTCAGATTTCGGCTGACGGAATGGGTGATACGGCAAAATTAAAGAGGGAATTTGGAAACGATATCGTCTTCTGGGGAGGGGGAATTCATTCCCAGAGGGTATTGCCCTTCGGAACTCCGGAGGAGATCCGGGAGGATGTTAAACGCCGGATAGATGATCTGGCTCCAGGTGGTGGCTTTATCTTTAATGCGGTCCATAATATGCAAAACTTTATACCCCCTGATAATATTGTTGAGATGTATAAGACACTGAAAGAAAACTGGGAGTATTAGATAGGTTAAAAGTGCAGAAATGGCTAAAATTGCGGCAAATAAAAAGCTGATGACTTTAAAATCCTATCTGGAGATGAATAAAATGATTGATAACAATCATTTACCAAAGTACCTGGCATTAAAAAAGAAGATTGAGAACCTGATCAACCAGGGTAAGGTTGAACCGGATAACAAACTACCTACCGAAAATGAACTGGCAAAAAGATACGGGGTTAGCAGGCATACCGTGAGAAAAGCACTTAACCTCCTGGAGCAGGAGGGGTTATTATACAAAAAGCAGGGAGTAGGCACCTTTTATAGTGAAAATAGTAAGAAACCGACCAAAAATATTGGTTTTATCAGTATCAGCCTCTATGATTATATTTTTGTTGATATTTTAAATGGGGCAGATAATGTCCTGCACAGAAACGGTTATCAGATACTCCTGGGTAATTCACAGGATAATCAAGCAAGAGAAAGGGAGATCCTGGAGAGCTTCCTGAAGAAGAATGTTGACGGTTTGATTCTTGATCCGGCAAAGGGTGCCTACAATTACCCCAATCTCGGCCTACTGGAGCGTTTTGTTGAAAAACAGATACCGGTGGTTATCCTGGATACCAGATTTGAGAACGAGAGATTTAACTATGTCACCGTTGATGACGTGCAGGGAGGGTATCTGGCTACCGATTACCTGATCCGGAATGGCCACCGTAATATCGGTATAATCTATAAGGCGATGCATAAACCCGCTATCAACCGGTTTCAAGGATATAAAAAGGCCCTGGAAGATAATAATATACCTGTTTTAAATGATTTTGTCAAACAGTATTATATCTCTGAGTTTGAAAATCCGGAGGAATTTGAAGAAGAGGTAGCTCATTTAACAAGGGAACTGATGCAATCCAGGGAGAAACCTACAGCCATCTTCTGTTTTAATGACCAGATTGCCATTCTGGTAAAGGAGATCCTAAGTGATTTAAACTATCGGGTACCCCAGGATATTTCTCTAATCGGCTATGATGATTCAAAACTGGTTAAATTGCAGAACATCTCCATTACTTCTATTGCTCATCCCAAGAAAAAGGCCGGTGAGAAGGCCGCCAGAATTATTCTGGAAAAAATTCAGGAAAAAAATAATCAGTTTAATGAAGATGTTGTCTTTGAACCCCGGTTAATCAAAAGGGGTTCCGTTTCTTCTTTGATCAAAAGCTAATATTTACCTGGCAAATAATTTCTCTGTTCTGGCTGAGGAATTAAATCAGCTGGTTAAGAAATTTATCCTGAATTAGCCTAAAGCGGCATTCTCAGGATTCCGGTAACTTTTTTCAGGATTATAGAGAAGCGTACTTCTGTATACTTCCTTATTTTTTAAGGGAGTACTTTTTTTGTATAGAGCAATAAATATGTGAGTATGGGAAGGAAAATTTCTTAAATAGTCGAACTATGTTAATGAGTATATTTCGTTTTCCAGGAGGGGAATGATGTGAATAGGCAAGGCGATCTGGTCTTTACCCTGGATATCGGCACCAGAACCGTAATCGGTCTGGTTATAGAAAATACCGGTTCTATTTTTAAAATACTGGCCTCCCAGGTGGTTGAACATGAACAGCGCTCGATGCTGGACGGACAGATACATAATGTTAATGAAGTTGCCAGACAGGTTAAAAAGGTTAAGGACGGCTTAGAGAAAGAGCTCAACTTAAAACTAGAACGGGTTGCTGTTGCAGCTGCCGGCCGGGCTCTCAAGACGGTAAACTATGAAAAGGTATTAGAATTTGAAAATAAGAGGATAATAACCCCGGAAGATGTCCGGCGATTGGAATTTACTGCTGTCCAGGAGGCCCAGTCTGAACTGGCGGCGGCCGGGGAGAATGCACCCGGTGATTATCACTTCGTAGGCTACAGTGTGGTCGAATACCTTTTGGATGGAATATTTATCGGCAATCTTGAGGGGCAGAGGGGCAAAAAGTTGCAGGCTAAAATTGTGGCCACCTTTTTACCCCGGATAGTTATCGATTCATTATTATCGGTAATTAACCGGGCTGAGTTGGAGGTGGAATATCTTACCCTCGAGCCTATTGCCGCAGCTAATGTGGTCATCCCCAGGGATATGTACAGTTTTAATCTGGCTCTGATAGATATTGGGGCCGGTACATCGGATATTGCCCTTACCAGGGGTGGAGCGATGACCGGTTATGCTATGGTTCCTGTGGCCGGTGATGAGATTACCGAGGCCTTAGCTGAACATTTCCTGCTGGATTATCAAACCGGGGAGAGGATTAAGCGTTCCCTGTCTGAGGAGGGTCAGAAGGAATACCGGGTCAGGAATATTCTTAGCCAGGAGGTAATAATTACCCGGGAGGAGGCTTTAAAGGTAATTAGGCCGGTGGTTCAGGATCTAGCTGCTCAGATCAGTGAAGCTATCCTCTCTCTGAATAAAAAATCACCCCAGGCGGTGATCTGTGTCGGAGGCGGTAGTCTAACCCCTGCCCTATTAACTGAACTGGCGAACTTTTTGGAGATAGATCCCGCCCGGGTTGGAATTAAGGATAGTAAGGATATTAATAGTGTCTCGGGTATGATTAAGGGTATTAATAGCGCTCAGGCGATTACACCGCTGGGTATTGCTCTAACTTCCTACCAGAATAAGAATAAGGTTAATTTCGTGGAGGTAGAGGTTAATAGGAGGACCATTCAGCTATTTACCCTAAATAAACCAAGTATTGCCGATGCCCTGCTGGCAGCCGAGATTGACCTGAAAAAACTCCGGGGCAGAACCGGAAGGGGTCTAACCTGTAATGTAAATGGAGAGCTGAAGGTTTTAAAAGGAACGATGGGCAAACCGGGGAAGGTTTTTTTAAACGGGAAGGAAGCCGGGCTGGATAGCCTACTTAGTCCAGGAGACAGTATCCTTTTTATGCCGGGTGAGGATGGTCAGGATGCTACCGGGACTATTGCTGATGTAGTGCCAGAGCTTAAGAGCTATACCATCAAAATCAATGGGGAGAGGGTTGAATTAAAACCCTCAATCTATCAGAACGGAAAGTTAGTTGACCTGGAGACACCTTTGATCGATGGGGCGGATATCAAATACAGCCGGCTAAAGACTATCAGGGACGGGATTGCCAGTTTATATGAAATAGCCCCTGAAGAGCTTGGTAATCAGGTGCTTACTTTTACCTTGAACGGGGAGAAACATTATCTGACAGAGGGGGATTTTTTAATTCTTGAGGAGGGGGAGGTTGTTGATCTTAACCGCCCCCTTACTGATAATCTTAATTTAGAGATTAAAAGAAGCAGCAAGGCCCCCTTCACCGTTGAAAAACTCCCCTATAAGGATGAGATATTTATTACCTTTAATGGCAATGAGTTAACAATCCCTGTCAATATAGAAATCTTCAGTAACGGGGAGAAGGTTGATAAGAGCTACCTGATTAAGGAGGGAGATGAGATTATTTTGAAACCCCGGCCGGTTAGTATAAATTACATTTTGAAGTACATTAATTATAAGGTTTCACCCGTGATCGATAACCTTGCAATTACTATAAATGGCCAACCCGCCGGGCTGGAGGATACTGTTGAGGATGGGGATAAACTGGAAATAGGGTTTCATTAAAGATATTGACCGAGGAGAGCTATTAAGATTCCTAGAAAGGTACCAGCCCATATCTCAAAGGGTGTATGACCTACCAGTTCCTTTAAATCCCTTTTGATTATCTCCTTTTCCCGGTCCAGTTTTTTAAGGTCTAAATGGCGGATCAGGTGGTTGAGGATTTTAGCCTGTTCCCCTACCGAGCGCCTGACCCCACCCGCATCATAGATAATTATTAAGGAAAAAACAGTTACAATGGCAAAAAGGTCTGAACTAAAGCCGTATTTTAGACCGATTGAGGTTGCCAGGGTAGAGACAAAGGCGGCATGGGAGCTAGGCATTCCCCCCGAGCCGATTATCCTGGAGAAATCAGGCGGAAAGATCGTAAATATCTTTAGGAACTGGGCAATTATAAGAGATAGCAGAGAGAGTTCAAGTATTTTCATAGCAATACCTTCTTTTTATCTGGGTGCATTCTAATTTTACGTGAATATATACTTATTTGCAAGTAAAAACTTTGTTCAATACATATCTAACTTAGTGGTCTGACTATTAATTGGTTAAATCATCAGAAACAGAAGTTTGAGAGGAAGAAGAGCATGCATCCCTATGAATATATTAATAATTTAAGTAAATTTGGCAGCAAGGGTGGTTTTAAGCCCGGCCTGGAAAGGGTTAAAGCCTTATTAGCCCCCTTCGGCCACCCGGAGAGATCTCTTAAGGTTATTCATGTTGCCGGGAGCAATGGCAAGGGCTCAACCATTGCCTTTTTAAAGAATATCTATCAACAGGCAGGCTATAAGGTTGGGGCCTATACCTCACCCCATCTGATTAACTTTAATGAGCGGCTCGAGATTGACGGGAGGCATATTACAGAAGAAGAATTAACGGAATTAGTGGAGAGGCTTGCACCTGTTGTTGAAGAGATAGCTAGTGATCATCATATCGGGCAGCCTACCTATTTCGAGTTTGTTACGGCTTTAGCCTTGATCTATTTTAACCGGCAGGGGGTAGATCTCCTGTTGCTGGAGACGGGCCTCGGGGGTAGGCTTGATGCCACTAATGTTATACCTTCTCCCCTTATCAGTATCATTACCGGTATTAGCCTTGAACATACGGAGATCCTGGGGGAGAGGATAGAAGATGTTGCTCGGGAGAAGGCCGGAATCATTAAGAGGGGCAGATCGGTTATCTCCGGGGTAAGGGATAAGGAAGCTCAGGAGGTAATTAGAGCGGTTGCTGAAAGGAAGAAGGCTCCCTTTAAGAGCATTTATGATATTTATGATTATCAACCCAAGTTGAGTTCACTTCAGGGGCAGAGCTTTATTTTGCTGGATAAGAGGCCTCAGAAGGATGGAGTCAGGGAGTATTTTATCGGACTCCTGGGTGAGCACCAGATCAGGAATTCCCTGCTGGCTCTCCTGGCTGTGGAGGAGCTAAAGGGTGAATACCCGGTCGAAGAGAGTGCTCTTAGCAGGGGATTAAGAGATGCGCGGATCCCCGGCAGGCTGGAGGTGGTTCGTGATAAGCCTCTCATCCTGCTTGATGGTGCCCATAACCGGGAGGGGATGGAGATACTGGTAGAGTTCCTGAAAAAGGAGATGAGGATCGGGCGGAAAATTTTTATGGTCCTCGGGATACTCCGTGATAAGGATGTTAAGGGTATGGTTAAGTTACTTAAGTTTAGCGATCACCTTAAGTTAATTATCACTAAAAATAAGGAGAAACGGGCCCTTGACCCCGGGGTTATTCAGAGAGTTGCTGAAGCTGAAGGGATAGATAACCGGGTTTGTTATGATCTTAAAGAGGCCTTAGAAAAGACCCTTAAAGCTGCGCAAAAGGATGATATTATCTGTATTACCGGTTCCCTTTATACTGTTGCCGAAGCTAAAATATTATTAAGTTAATGGTATAAATTTAAAGCGATATTCATAATAGTAGTAGAGAAAGGAGTGATAGCTATAATGGCGAGAGGAAATACATTTTCCTTAACCGTCATGGTCATTATTCTGGCCATGCTCGGATTATTTGTTGGATATTTACTCGGTAACTGGTTTATCCAGCTGGTAACCGGTGAATCTCCCGGTACGAGGCAGGTTGTTGAAAATAAGGTAGTTGAGGAAGAGATTATTGTTGAAGATGATAAAACGGAGTCATCCAATAATGATTTAGAGAGTGTCCAAGATGAATTTATTCTGGAGCAAGGTGAATTTATTTTGGAAGATGAGCAAAAACCTGTCAGGGAACAGATTAAGGGAAATGTTTATGTGGTCCAGGTAGGTGCTTTTCAGAGTTATGAAAATGCCCTGACCTTAAAAGAGCAACTGGCCAAAGATGGCTTTCAGGCCGTGATTACAGAAGGGGTGCCTTACAAGGTGCAGCTGGGAGCGACCATTGACAGAAAGGTTGCTGAAGAAACGGAGAAGAAGCTAGAGGCACTTGGATACGATGCCTTTATAACCCACTGAATAGTGGGAATTTTTTTTTGGTTGTTTTTGCCGCGCTTTTGAGTTATAATATGTTTGGTGTGGTTTTAATTCTTAATAACCGGTTTTGGCCGTTTGCTATAGATGTAAAATTGGCTTTTAATAATGTACTGAAAACTACAAATAGATGTTTCCGATTCCAAATATCTCTCCAACATCTATTTGCAGTTATTGCAGAAAGGAAGCAAGGTGCTAATTTAAGTGATGGTAAGGAAAATATACTGTTTTTCGTAAAGAGGTGAAAAGAGAGATGAGTGTATTAACATTTAAACAGGGTATTCATCCGGAGTACAATAAAGAGCTGACCAGGGATATACCCTTTAGGAAAGCTAAAAGGCCTGCCCGGGTAACAATACCCCTGCAGCAGCATATCGGTGCCCCCTGTCAACCCTTAGTAAAAAAGGGAGACCATGTTGATCTGGGGCAGAAGATAGGTGATAGTGATAGTTTTGTTTCTGCCCCTGTACATGCATCGGTCTCGGGAGTAGTCAAGGAGATCAAGAAGGTTCCTACTCCAGTCGGAAAGGAATCTCTGGCGATTGTTATCGAAGCTGATGAGGAAGATACCCTGGCTGAAGGGATTGCTCCTAAGGGTAATCTTGAAGACTTGAGCCCGGAGGAGATCAGAAAGATAATCCGGGAAGCAGGTATAGTAGGTATGGGTGGGGCGATGTTCCCTACACATGTAAAGCTTTCAGTCCCGGAAGAGAAGGAAGCCGAGTATTTCATTCTCAACGGGGCCGAATGTGAACCCTATCTCACTGTAGACCACAGGATGATGATCAGCCGTCCCGAGGATATTGTCTTTGGTTTAAAGGTACTGATGAAAGCAATTGGTGTTGAAAAGGGTTTTATCGGTATTGAAGATAATAAACCTGAGGCAATCAGTAGTATGCAAGAAGCGGTTGCCGGAGAAGAGGGTATCGAGGTCAAGGTGCTGGAAACAAAGTACCCTCAGGGTGGGGAAAAGATGCTGATTAAGGCTATTCTGGGTAGAGAGGTTCCCCTGGGAGGCCTTCCCATTGATGTTGGTGTTGTTGTTAATAATGTTACCACCGCCGTAGCGGTAGCAGATGCTATCAAGAAGGGAATGCCCCTAATAGAGAGGACAATCACCATTACCGGGAGAGGTATTAAGGAACCAGCAAATCTAATCTGCCGGTTCGGAACAGCAATCAATGATTTAATAAGAGAGGCCGGGGGTTTTGCTGGTAAACCTGGCAAGGTAATTCTCGGTGGACCGATGACAGGTTTTGCGCAGCCGACAACGGATCTACCTGTCGTTAAGGGTACTTCCGGTATTCTGGTTTTACCCCGGAAAGAGGTCGAGGAGTTTGATCCATTACCCTGTATTAAATGTGCCCGCTGTGTAGATTCCTGTCCGCAATTCCTGATGCCTGTCCAGCTGGCTAATTTTACCGAGCATCAGATGTATGACAAACTGGAGAGATATAATGTTCTTAATTGTATTGAATGTGGTTCCTGTTCTTACATCTGCCCGGCAAAAAGACCCTTAATGCATTATATTAAACTAGGCAAAGCTGAAATAATAGCTCGAAAAAGAAAGGCACAGTAAGGGGGATGGTTATGAATAACGAGCAACTGGTAGTTACTTCTTCACCCCATGTTAGGGATGATACTTCTGTCAGTCAGATTATGTGGTCGGTAGTTTTTGCTCTTATACCGGCAATGCTGGCTGCGGTTTATTATTTTAAAATTCAGGCCCTGGGAATTATTCTGGTGAGTGTGCTAGGGGCAGTTATTACCGAATTTCTTTTTCAGAAGGCAAGGGGAAAGAGGGTTACTATTACAGATGGAAGTGCAGTTATCACAGGAATTCTTTTGGCTCTAACCTTACCACCTACCTCCCCTCTGTGGATGGTACTGGTGGGTAGTATGGTAGCAATCGGCCTAGGCAAACAGGTCTTCGGTGGCCTGGGATATAATCCCTTTAACCCGGCCCTGGTAGGGAGGGCCTTTTTGATGGCTGCCTATCCAGTTTTGATGACAAGTTGGACTTTGGATGGTCAGACGACTGCAACTCCTTTAAATTTAATGAAGATGGAAGGTTTGGGAACAGATTACTGGAGTTTATTTATCGGCCATGTTGGTGGTTCACTGGGTGAAACATCGGCCTTTGCCCTTTTGTTGGGTGCTGCTTATCTAATCTATAAAGGGTATATTAACTGGAGAATTCCGGCCGGGATGCTGGGCACGGTCTTTATTTTAACCCTGATCCTGGGGGAAGACCCTATTTTTCATCTCTTTGCCGGTGGTTTGATTCTCGGTGCCTTTTTTATGGCTACCGATATGGTTACTTCGCCGATTACCAAAAGGGGTCGCTGGATCTTTGGTATAGGAGCTGGTTTAATTGTAGTAATTATCCGGTTATGGGGCGGTTATCCTGAAGGGGTCATGTATTCAATCTTATTAATGAATACCACGGTTCCTCTGCTGAACCGTTATACAAGACCCCGGAGTTTAGGGGAGGTGACCTGATGAATAATAGTACAGGAAGATTGATACTTACTTTGACAGTTCTCGGTTTAGTTTCAGCCTTTATTCTGGCTTTCGTTTTTCAATGGACCTTGCCTTATATTATTAAACATCAGGCAAAGGCCCAGGAGAGGGCTGTTTTTGCCGTTCTGCCGGGAGCAAGTGATTACAAAGAGGTTGAGAAGGATGGCCAGGTCTTTTTTGAGGGTTTTGATCAATCAGGTAAGCGCATCGGGGTAGCTATTAAGGCTACCGGTGGCGGTTTTCAAGGAATGATTACGGTGATGGTTGGAACCGACCCTGAGGCTGAAAAAGTATACGGAATTCAGGTCTTAGAGCATCAGGAAACCCCTGGTCTGGGAGCATTTATTACTGGGGAAAAGTATGAAGCCAATTTTATTGATAAACCCTTTGGTGATTACAAGGTGGTCAAGAGACCGGCAACCAGTCCCTATGAGGTAGAGGCCATTTCGGGTGCAACTATCTCGTCGACCAAGGTTACTAGTATCGTTGAAAAGGCAATTAAGGATATCCAGCGTGCTTATGGGGGTGGTGCCTGATGCAATTACTGAATGACTTTAAAAACGGTTTATGGAATGAGAACCCGACCTTTCGCCTGGTTATTGGTATGTGTCCGGTTCTGGCAGTAACCAATACCATGACCAACGGTCTGGCCATGGGTCTGGCCACAACCTTTGTGCTGTTGGCCTCGGAGATTGTTATCTCGTTGATTAAGAAGTTAATACCTAATGATGTCCGGATACCCAGCTATATTCTAGTAATTGCTACCTTTGTGACCTTTGTTGACTATTTTCTCAAGGCCTTTTTTCCACCGATCGCTGCTTCTTTAAGTCTCTTTGTGCCATTAATCGTCGTTAACTGTTTGATACTTGGGAGAGCAGAGGCCTTCGCCTCTAAGAATCCTCTGCATAGATCGATTGCTGATTCTTTGGGGATGGGTTTTGGTTTTACCTGGGCCCTGCTGCTTTTAAGTGCCGTACGCGAGCTTCTGGGTATGGGCTCTATGTTTGGTATTCAGATCCTTGGTGCCTGGTATCAACCGATGGTTATTATGGTCTTGCCAGCTGGTGCTTTTATCAGTCTCGGTATCCTGGTTGGGATTATGAACTATATAACTAAAAATACCACCAGGGATACTCATTGCCATTAAAGGAAGGTGAGCTATAGATGTCAGAAGAATTCACCCGGGTTATTCTACTCTTTATCAGTACTGTTTTAATTAATAACTTTGTTCTGATCAGGTTTTTAGGCATCTGTCCCTTTTTAGGTGTTTCTAAACAGGTGGAGACCGCCTTCAGCATGGGGCTGGCTACTACCTTTGTTATGACTCTAACCGGTATGGCTACCTATCTGATCAATACCTATATTTTAGAAGCATTAAATTTACCCTTTTTGCAATATGTTTCCTTTATTATAGTGATTGCATCGTTGGTTCAGTTTGTAGAGATGTTTATCAAAAAGACCAGTCCCGTCCTTTATAAAGCACTCGGTATCTTTCTACCTTTGATTACCACCAACTGTGCAATTCTGGGATTGGCTCTCTTAATTCCGCTGAATGGATATAACTTTATCGAGAGTATTGTTTTCGGTTTCAGTGCCGGTGTTGGATTTACCATAGCGATCGTCTTAATGGCCGGGTTACGTGAAACCCTGGAATTTGGAGATGTACCCGAGGTCTTAAAGGGTGTACCGATAACCCTGATTATCGCTGGAATAATGGCCATGGCCTTTATGGGTTTCTCGGGCTTGATCTCGATTTAAAACTACAAATAGATATTCTCGATTGCAGAAACCTTTCTAGAATTATCTATTTGTAGTTATTCGATAGATAATCATTAATGACCAAATAAGCAATGTAAACGCGGAGGTGAGAAGATGGAACCAGTATATATCTACTCTCTGCTCAGCATGGGAGGGCTGGGGGCTTTGCTGGCTGCCGGTCTGGGCTTTGCCTCAAAGACCTTTTATGTAGAGAGGGATAAGCGAATAGACGAGGTAGAAGAGGCTCTGCCCGGAGCAAACTGTGGTGCCTGCGGCTTTGCTGGTTGTAGCAGTTTTGCCGAAGCAGTTGTCACCGGGGAGGCAGCTGTAGATGGCTGTCCTGTCGGAGGTGAGGAGGTTGCTAAAAAGCTCGGTGAAATTATGGGAACGGATGCATCTGCCGGTGAAAGGATGATTGCCCAGGTTCTGTGTAATGGCGGCTGGAAGGAGACCTCACAGCCTGCAGAATACAGAGGAGTCAAGAGTTGCCGGGCAGCTAATATGATCAATGGAGGAACTAAATCCTGTCGGTACGGCTGTCTTGGTCTGGGCGACTGTGCGGCGGTCTGCCCCTTTGATGCTATTGTCATGAGTGATAACGGACTTCCGGTGATAGATCCTGAAAAATGTACCGGCTGCGGCAAATGTGTTGAGGTCTGTCCCCGGAATATTATTACGCTGGCTCCGGAGTCTAGCCGAAACCATATCAGGTGCTCCTCCCATGACCACGGCAAGGTTATCAGGAGGATCTGTGAGGTAGGCTGTATAGGTTGTGGTATCTGTGCTAAGGTCTGTCCTGTGGATGCCATAACCATGGAGGATAACCTGGCAGTTATCGATTATGATAAGTGTGTTAACTGCGGCCTCTGTGCCGAGAAATGTCCGACAAATGCTATCGAATTTAACGGTCAGAGGATTGAAGAGATCTGGATTACAGATAAGTGTGTTGGCTGTACCCGCTGTGCTAAGGCCTGCCCGGTAGAGGCTATCGAGGGTAAACTGAAGGAAAAACATGAGATCGATCCTGAGAAATGTGTCAAGTGCGGTATCTGTTATGATACCTGTAAGGTCAAGGGAGCGATTGAGGTTAAATATCAGGAATAAATCGACAAGGGCACTTGCCAAAAGTGCCCTTGTCTTGAATGTATATTATTAATTGATTTCTCGCAAAGCAAGATGAAAGCAAAGGAGGACTTAAAGATGTTAGAAGAGCTAAAGGAATCGGTCCTTAAAGCAAATCTGGACTTGCTTGAATATAACCTGGTGACCTTTACCTGGGGTAATGTCAGCGGCATTGATCGTGATAAGGAACTGATAGTAATTAAACCCAGCGGTGTTTCCTATGATAACCTCAAGCTGGACGATTTAGTAGTTGTTGATCTGGAAGGAAATATTGTTGAAGGCGATTTAAACCCTTCTTCAGATACAGCAACCCACCTTGTCCTCTACAGAAACTTTCCCGGGATAGGAGGTGTGGTACATACCCACTCAAAATGGGCTACCACCTGGGCCCAGACAGGGAGGGGTATTCCTGCTTTAGGGACAACCCATGCCGATTACTTCTACGGGGAGATTCCCTGTACGCGCAGGATGAAGGCTGAAGAGATTAAAAAGGACTATGAAGGGCAGACCGGCCAGGTAATTGTAGAGACTTTTCAGGATAAGGATCCGCAGCAAATACAGGCCGTGCTGGTAAACAGTCACGGTCCCTTCTGCTGGGGTAAGGATCCCTTAAAAGCGGTGGAGAATGCGGTTGTCCTGGAAGAGGTTGCGGAAATGGCCTTTAATACCTTTGTCCTTGCCGGAACAGACAGGGTTAACCCAATGGACCAGGTTCTACTCGATAAACACTTTTTAAGGAAACACGGCCCGGGGGCTTATTATGGACAAAAGCAGGAATAGTTCAGGCAAAATAGCTTTATCTACTAGCTGGAATGCCGGCAGACATGATAGCGGACAGAAGCTGGCAGAGGAAATTTCCGGGCTGGGAGTAAATCAGCTAGAGCTAAATTATCATATATCTAAAGATCAGTTAGCGGACATTTTAGCTTTAAGGGAAAAAGGCATAATTAAGGTAAGGAGTTTGCATAACTTCTGCCCTGTACCGGATGGTTTAAAGAATGGAAAGGGTGATGACTACTTATTATCCTCCCTTAAGGAGGGTGAGAGACTGCAGGCGGTTGAGTATACCCTGCAGACCATTAAATGGGCAAAGAGGCTGGGAGCAGAGGTAGTAGTTCTACATCTGGGACAGGTTAATCTGAAAAAGGATTTTCAGCATTATCTAGCCAAACTCCTTGCTGAGGGCAAAAAAGATACCGGTGATTTTCAAAGCACCTTTGAGAGAATGAAAAAAGAGAGGGCAGGGCTGATTAAACCACATTTTGAGGCTTTAAAAAGGAGTCTCGATCAGATAACTAAAGCTATGCCTGCAGGTATCAAGTTGGGGTTTGAAAACAGGTATTACTACCATGAAATACCTTTATTAGAGGAGCTGGAGGAGTTATTGGAGAGGTACGGTTCAGTTGCTGGCTACTGGCATGATACCGGTCATGCCCATACATTAGAAAGCTTAAGTTTTTACCCCAGGAATGAATTTATTAAAAGGCTGGGGAGGTATTTAATCGGTATTCATCTTCATGATGCTGTTAATACTGATGACCATCTGGCTCCGGGAAGGGGTGTAATTGATTTTGCCTATTTAGCACCTTATTTAAAAAATGATCCCGTCAAGGTGATGGAGTTAAAACCTGGAGTGAAAAAGGAAGAGATTATAGAGGGGTTAAAATACCTGGAGTCAGTAAAGATTATTTAAATGCCTTGGAAACTATGTTATTGAAGATAACATAGTTTCGGGCATCAACAAATTTGCTTTGTTATATATTGTGGTGAAACCAATTTGTTCTAAACTCCTGGAATAAGTTAAATAATATAAACAAGGGGAGATAAATAATGAAGGATGTAAAAGAAATTAAGGAATTTATCTGTGAAGTTGGTAGAAGGATGTATCAACGTGGCTATGTGGCCGCCAATGATGGAAATATTTCGGTCAAAATCAGTGAAGAGGAGATAATTATCACTCCCACAGGTGTGAGCAAGGGATTTATGACCCCCGAGATGTTAATCAAGATCGATCCTGAGGGTAATGTGCTGGAGGGGAATTTAAAGCCTTCATCCGAGACCAAGATGCACTTAAGGGTCTATCAGGAGCGTTCGGATATAGAGGCGGTCGTTCATGCCCACCCACCCTACGGTACCAGCTTTGCCATTGCCGGTCAACCCCTGGATAAGAAGATTATGCCTGAGGCCATCTTACTGCTGGGATCGGTTCCGGTTGCCAGATACGGTACTCCCTCTACTCATGAGCTACCCGATGCGATAAGTGATTACATTAATGAATATAATGCTGTTTTACTGGAAAACCATGGGGTTTTGACCTGGGGGAAGGACCTAAAAGAGGCCTACTTCAGGATGGAGTCCGTTGAATTCTATGCCCAGGTTATGATGATCACCAGGGAACTGGAAGGGGTTAGGGAGCTTTCACCAGAGAATATAGAGAAACTTCTCAGATTAAAGGAGAAGATGGGTTAGTTAGCTAATAATGCCATAGGGAATTGTTTTTGGGTAGCAGACAAGATTTTGCCAATCGCTTTTTGCTACTGATAATTTAAACATTTATGAAAGGGTGATTTAAATGTTAAAAGGTGTTCCATCAATACTTACACCGGATCTACTTAAGATTCTAATGGAAATGGGGCATGGGGATGAGCTTGTAATTGGTGATGGGAATTATCCGGCGGCTAGTAATGCCCGGCGGTTAGTCAGGTGTGACGGCCATGGGGTCCCGGAGCTTCTTGATGCTATCATGAAATTCTTTCCCCTGGATCAGTACGTAGAGAAACCGGCTGCTCTGATGGCTGTTGTAGAAGGGGACTCCACTAAACCAACAATTTGGGAGGAATACCGCTCTATTATCCAAAAGTATGAGCCAGATTTTAAGGATTTTGAATTTGTTGAGAGGTTTGCCTTCTATGAGAGGGCTAAAAAGGCCTATGCAATTGTAGCTACTGGTGAGAGTGCCCTTTATGCCAATATTATCCTGAAAAAGGGTGTTGTAACCGATTAGCCAAAGGCCAATTTGTTTGTTAATTGCCCAAGGGTAATTTAATACTACTAGGAAATTCCTTTTTTAAAACTGCAAATAGATGTTTCCGATTCAGTGGAAATTTTTTGATGACTCTAAGGTTCATCTCCAGGAAAAATTTAGGTTACC
>JARRCS010000034.1 GCA_029981855.1 Halanaerobiales bacterium
AGTAAACAGACTATCAGGATTTAGCTTTTTGATAACACTAACAAACTGGGAATAAGAAAGTTTGGGCAAATAGGTGTAGTATAGACAAAGGAAGATAAAAGAATAACAGTACTGATAATAGGGGATTAAAAAACAGGGTAAAAGGGAGTAAGTTTTATTATAGGAGGGGCATTTAAGACGAAGGATGGAGATTCTATAAATACCAGAGAAGGTGATAACATTGCGCGAATAAAAACTATGGCGGTGGAGCTTTGCTTCATAACCGCAATTTTTACATCCATAATAAGGTGAAAACACATTTACTTTTCCTAATTTGAAGTATTCAGGTATACTTTTTAGATAGCTGGTAATAATAATCATCAAGTGGATACCTTTCTAAAGGGAAAAGCAAATTGCTAGTACAATAGCTTTTCCCTTATTTTTTTGTCTGGAAAATATTATTACCAATAAGTGCTAATATTATGAGAAAGGATCAAGTAATTTTGCATATTTTATGTCAGATTATTTAATCTGACCAGATGAAAAAGTATGAAATAAAATGACTTAAAAAACCAATTTTAAAATGGGACAATGTGCGGTTTAAAAGATAAACCCTACTGTAAGTTTAATTAAATATCAATTACAGTAGGGTGGCCGATAGTCCAATTTGTTCAGTATTATATGGCCGAAAGCCAGGGGTAAGTATCTGTATAAATTCCAGAAACAAATATCTGATAATTAAAATATTTATTTTACGTGGTTATACTTTTACGTTTCATTATTATTGATAATTTTTGTCTTGATATTGTGTTTTGAAATAATTCAAATTATGTATTATAAAAAATAAGAAAAATAATATTGACAGGAGTAATATTATGTTGTAAAATACTATTGAAACGATTTTATAAGATATTTAAAATAAATAATATATACATTATATACATTATATACATATGGGGAATGAGTCTATTATGAAGAGAATAAATAATAAAAAAGCAAGAAAGAGGTATAAACCTCCAACAATGGACGATGTAGCTGAGCTAGCAGGAGTTGCAAGGTCTACAGTTTCGAATGCAATTAATGATACAGCTCCTGTAAGTAAGGAAGTTAAAGAACGAATCTTTAAGGTGATTGAGGAACTTCAGTATAAACCCAATAACCTGGCTAGAGGATTAAGAAGTAATAGGACCCAGCTTATCGGTTTAATAATTCCGGATATTAATAACCCTTTTTATTCTGAAATATCAAAAGGAATAGAAAAATATATGAATCAGAAAGGTTTTTCAGTAGTTCTCTGTAATACAGACTATGATTTGGCTCAGGAAAAAAAATATCTGGATAAGCTGATACAGGTAAATGTTGATGGATTGATTTTTATTACTGGTGAACAGGACTTAAATTTAATAGCCGAAATCCATGAAAAATCAAATACTCGAATCGTTTTTACCGACCGTAGTAATTCATTTAATAATGATATACCAATTATTACGATTGATCATAAAAAGGCAATGAAGGATATGACAAAATATCTAATTGAACTGGGCCATAAGAATATAGCTTACATAAGTGAGCCCACAAGCATGAAAACTTTAAGAGATAGGCTAGAAGGCTATAAAGAGGCTTTCCGGGAAACCGGTATTTCCATTAATAATTCCTTAATTCTGATTGAAAGTGTATTACAAACTAATAAAATTAAAAGAGGTTATGAGATTACCTCTAATTTTCTCGCCCAATCACCCTTAATACCAACTGCTATTATAACTACCAGTGATCTTTTAGCAATAGGTGCCATTAAGGCAATCAGAGAGAAAGGTTACCGGGTTCCTGACGATATGTCGGTAACTGGATTTGATGATATTGAGACCGCGTCTTATATCTGTCCGGGTCTTACTACTATCAAACAACCTCTAAGTAAAATGGGTACTCTTTCAGCGAAGGTTCTGGTTGAGTTAATTAATGGTAATCCTGTTGAAGAAAAACAGATTATTTTAGAACACCAACTTATAGCAAGGGAATCTACCTGCAGAGTCAAACAAAAATAGGTTAATGAATACTTATAAAAGCTATAAAAATGGATAAGAAACAATATATTTAATAAAATGCTTTCAAATATTTATAAAATACTTTCAAAATGTTAATATCTTCTAATATTCTATTTTAGGACTAAGAACAATTTTTTATCTTGCAGGCTGCCATAATCATTCATGATGTAAAGTTTATTTGATCTGGAATTTATGTTATTTATAATAACATAAATTCCTACGCATAAAAAAAGGAGGTATTTTAATAATGTATAAACCTAAGTATTCAGTTATACTGGCCAATGTTGGGTCCTGTAGTGATAGGTTTATGGGTGGGGGTTATAGTAAACCTTTTACCCTGGAAGAATTGTTTGACCGTGTTGCTTCAATCGAGCAGGTAGAGGGTGTAGAGCTTGTTGGCAACTGGCATATCACTACTAAAAATGTAGAGGAGATCAAAAAGAACCTGGAGAGGACTAACCTAAAGCCAATTTCCATTATACCTGACCATTTCGGACAGATGAAATGGGGTAAAGGGGCCTTTACCTCAAAGGACCCGGCTATCCGGGCAGAAGCAGTACAGCATACTAAGGAAATGATGGATGTCGCAGCCGAAATAGGGTGTGACTTGATTAGTCTCTGGCCCGGACAGGACGGATATGATTACCCCTTCCAGGGAGACTACATCGAGGAGAGAGGCTTGTTTGAAGAAGGAGTCAAGGAATGTTGTAAATACCGTTCTGATATTAGAGTGGCTATTGAGTATAAGATAAAGGAACCGAGGAACAGAAGTTACCCCTCGAATGTGGGTACAACATTGCTGATGGTAAAGGAGATTGATGAGCCCAATTGTGGTGTAACCATTGATTACGGCCATGCGGAGGTAGCTTACGAAAATGTAGCTGAATCGGTTGCTATCCTGAAGAAGTACGGAGATAAGTTATTTCACGTTCATATGAACGATAACTATGGTTTTTGGGATGATGATATGATCACAGGCAGCATTCATACTATACCCTATCTCGAGTTCTTCTACTGGTTAAAGAGGACCGACTATCAGGGCTGGATCTCAACCGACCAGTACCCGTACCGTGAGGATGGACGTGAAGCCGTCAACGAAAGCATCCAGTGGTTCGAAGCCTTTGTAGATATTATAAATAAGATGGATGAAGCCGAAGTAGAAGGCGTCATTAAAAGTGGAGACGCTACTAAAGCTACCCGGATGATACGTAAGTATCTAATGGGAAGGTAAGTCTAATTAAATAGGTGTGGAACGGGTATCACAGGCCCGTTTCATATAAAAAATTAAAACTAAAGGAGGAGATAAACTGTGAAAAAAGCTGTATTGTTAGCAGTCTTATTTTGCCTGGCATTAGGCCTTTTTGCTGCTACTGCCTGGGCTAAAGATTGGAAGATTGCTACCGTCGTCAAGGATAGTACTAACCCATGGTTTATTAGAATGGAGGAAGGGGTAAAAGAATTTGCGGCCGATACTGGCATCAATGCTTTCCAGAAGGGACCCAATAAGTGCGATGTGGCTTTACAAGTACAGGTCATAGAAGACCTGATTGCCCAAGGCGTCGATGCCCTCTGTGTCGTACCTATTTCCCCGCCAGCTCTTGAGCCCGTTCTCAAAAAGGCAATGGACAAGGGTATTGTGGTTGTAACCCATGAAGCTTCCAACCAGAGAAATACATATTATGATATCGAGGCTTTTGATAATAATGCCTATGGTGCCTTTATCATGGACAATCTTGCCAAGGCCATGAATTATGAGGGTAAATATGTAACAATGGTTGCCTACCTGACCTCCAGGACTCACAATGAATGGGCAGAGGCCGGTATTGCTCGCCAGAAGGAAAAATACCCGAATATGGAATTAATCCCAGAAGAGAAAGTTGAAAGTGAAGATAACCAGGAAACTGCCTATGAGAGGGCTAAAGAGTTAATGAAAAAGTATCCTGATCTTAAGGGTATTATGGGAACCTCCAGTAATGACGCACCCGGTGCTGCCAAGGCTATCGAAGAGATGGGCAAGAAGGGTAAGGTATTTACCGCCGGTTCTTCCATCGTTCCTGTAGCCGAGAAGTTCCTGGAAAACGGCACCCTGGATACAATTACCTTCTGGGATCCGGCCAAGGCCGCCTATGCCATGAATGTGCTGGCTAAGATGATCCTTGAGGGTAGAGAAGATGAGATTAAGACCGGTCTCAACCTGGGTGTTGAAGGTTACGAAAACATGACCCTTAAGGGTAAAGTTCTCGTTGGTTCTGGCTGGATTGCCGTAACCAAGGAAAACATGGCTGAATATGATTGGTTCTAAATCTGATTATGTTAATGGAATAAACAGGCTTAGCGCCTGTTTATTCCTACTATAATCATTATAAAATGATAATGTTGAAACATCATTACGAAGTTTAACATCCTAAACATTAAAAAAAGAGGGTTATAAATTATGGCAGATGTTATTTTAAAAGCAAAAAATATCAGTAAAGCATTTGCAGGAGTACAGGCTTTAAAGAATGTCGACCTTACTATTCATAAGGGAGAGATTCACTGTCTGGCCGGAGAAAACGGGAGTGGGAAATCCACTCTGATAAAAATAATCTCTGGTGTATATGTGCCTGATGAGGGTGAGATTGAATTAAACGGCAAAAAATATAGCCGTTTAACCCCGATGGAATCGATCGAACAGGGTGTGCAGATTATTTATCAGGATCTGTCCATCTTCCCTAATTTAACCGTAGCGGAAAATATTGCCCTGAACCATGAACTATCTAATAAAAGAAAACTGGTCAACTGGAGTAGGGTAAGGGAGATTGCCGAACAGGCAGTTAGTAAAATCGATTTTGAAATCGACCTGGATGAGAGGGTGGAGAACCTCTCTGTAGCTGAAAAGCAGCTGGTGGCCATTTCCCGGGCATTACTGCATAATGCTAGATTAATTATCATGGATGAACCGACAACAGCCCTGACTAAAAAAGAAGTAGCCGCACTTTTTAAGATTATTAAAAACCTGCAGAAACAGGGCATTTCAATTCTATTTGTCAGCCACAAGATAGACGAAGTCTTTGAAATATCAGAGAAGATTACCATCTTGAGAAACGGGCAGAATGTTATTTCCGGGGAAGTTGCTGACTTTGATAATGACCAATTTGCCTATTATATGACAGGTAGAAAGTTTAAAGATACCTATTTCGAATTCGAAGGCCGGCAGGAAGAACCGTTACTGAAGGTGGAGAACCTTTCCCTGGAGAATAGTTTTGAGGATGTTTCCTTTGAATTATATCCTGGAGAAATCCTGGGCATTACCGGGCTACTGGGTTCGGGACGAAATGAACTGGCCCAGTCACTCTTTGGCTTATTACCGGCAGACTCTGGTAAGATATACATTAAAGGTAAGCCTGTTAAAATAAGATCGGTACAGGATGCAATTAAGAATAAAATCGGCTATGTTCCGGAAGATAGATTAACCGAAGGTTTATTTATGCCACAGTCCATCGGTCGAAATATCATTATTTCCAACATCAAGTCTCTTCTGAGTAAGTTTGGATTCATAAATAAAGATAAAATGGAAGATGAAATAGAAGAATTTATCAATCAGTTTAACATTGCTACCCCTTCTGCTGAGTTACCGGTACAGGCACTTTCGGGGGGGAACCAGCAGAGGGTAGTGCTGGCAAAGTGGCTGGCTACACAACCTTCAATATTGATTTTAAATGGTCCGACTGTGGGGGTAGATATAGGCTCCAAGTATGACATCCATCAGATTTTACGAGGTCTTGCCGAACAGGGAATCGGTGTTATTATCATCTCTGACGACATTCCCGAGGTACTATATAACTGTAATCGCATCCTGATAATACGTGAGGGAAGGATTACTGATGAAGTACCCGGAAAAGAGATAACAGCAGAAGAACTCACCAACCTGATGGCTGGAGCATGATCAGCTTTGACTTCTGATAAAGGAAGGATGTAGATGGATAATGAAAAAACTGACGCGTTCGACTGAATTTTATATCTTTCTGGTCTTTATCGCCCTGACTATCTTCATTGAGATACAGAGCGGCCAGTTCTTTACCAGTAATAATATAGTGGATATGTTACGGGCGATGATTGTTCCCGGTATCTTTTCCATCGGGGTCCTGATGGTCCTGGTATCCGGTGGTATCGATATATCCTTTACTGCTATTGCCTTATTAAGTATGTATTCTGCAACGAAGATTTTGATGATCTGGAACTATGAAGGCAATGTAATCATGGCTTTTATCATCTCCGGTGCCATCGGACTTCTGCTGGGGCTTATTAATGCTTCCCTGATTGCCTTCTATAACCTGCCGACAATCATCGTTACCCTAGGTACTTCAAGCATGTTTATCGGTTTTATGCAGGGAATATTGCACAGCAGGGTAATTTCCGATATTCCAAAACCGATGCTGGAGTTTTCCCGGGCCGAACTTTTCCGTGTGTATAATAAAGAACTGGGCGTATCAAGCGGTTTACCTGTTGTTTTTCTGATTCTAGTTGCCCTGATTATTATCGCCTGGTTTATCTTAAGATATACAATGCTGGGACGCGGAATATATGCCCTGGGTGGTGACCGTACTGCTGCAGAGAGGGCGGGTTTTAATATTATCGCAATCCAGTTTTTTATCTACTCTTTTGTGGGGTTAATCTCTGGTATTGCCGGAATGACTCGTGCTATAATGATGGCTAACGTGCATCCAACTAATCTGATGGGAATGGAACTTACCGTTATAGCAGCAGTGGTGTTAGGGGGTACAAGTATTACCGGTGGCCGCGGTACAATCACCGGTACTTTGCTTGGAGTGGCTCTGATAACAGTCCTCAGTAACAGCCTGATTCTGATGGGTATTCCTACTACCTGGCAGAAGGTCTTCACCGGTGCACTCATCATCATCGGTACCGGGTTATCTGCTTATCAGACAATGAAGGAGAAAAATAAAGTACACGGTGGTATGAAACTGGGCAAAAAGGGTTCGAAAGAAACGCAGAAAAATACGACCGGATCGTCTGCAATTTAACTGGGAGGTTGATTCTGATGAAGCTAAATCAATTTAAGTTAATTAATTTTGCCAACCGTGATAACAACCTTTTCCGCCTGATTATCATGCTGATTGCGGTATTTGCTCTCATGTCCACCCTCAGGCCCAGTATCTTCCCTAAACTAGATAATTTCACCTCGATGGCATACCAGTTTCCCGAATATGGAGTTTTGGCGATTGCCATGATGCTCTCTTTGTTAATTGGAGGTGTTGACCTTTCAATTGTCGGGATAGCAAATCTATCTGCCATCCTGGCAGCTAAGCTACTGATTAAATTTGTACCATATGATGCTGATCCGGGTTATACACTTTTGATGATCGGAGTAGCGATAATTGTGGCCCTGGCGATAGGTGCTCTCTGCGGAGCCTTTAATGGATTTATCATCTCGAAATTTGGTATTCCTGATATTCTGGCTACCCTGGGAAGCATGCAGCTTTTTACGGGTATTGCCATTGTTATCACCAAGGGTAGGATTGTTGTGGGAATTCCCTATATGTACTCCGAACTAGGTAATGCGGCAATAGGGGGTATTATCCCCGTTCCGCTTATAATTTACACAATCTGTGCAGTTTTAATTGGATTATTGTTGAATAAAACTTCCTTCGGTATAAAATTGTATATGATGGGGACCAATCCTACTGCCTCAAGGTTTTCGGGTATCAATAATGCTATTATGACCATCCGTTCCTATATGTACGGTGGCATTCTCTCTGCTGTGGCAGGCCTGATCATGCTGGCTCGTACTAATTCTGCTAAAGCCGATTTCGGATCTTCTTATATCCTGCAGACGGTACTGATCGGGGTTCTCGGTGGCGTTAATCCTAGCGGTGGTTTTGGAACAGTTGGGGGAGTTACAGTAGCCATTCTGATCCTGCAGTTCCTGTCATCAGGTTTCAATATGTTTCCTTCGATAAGTAATTTAATCAAGGATTTAATCTGGGGGAGCGCCTTGATCCTGGTCATGGTCTTTAACTACTACAGCAATAAAAGGTCGGAAAAAGCACAGATCTCAAAAAGGATTGCTGAAACAACAAATTCGTAAAATATTGCCCTGCTCTCGGTAGGGCTTTTTTCTTTTCTGTATGTCTACTAAGCCAGTAGGGTAGAAAGTATAATTAATTATTTTGATTTCACTTATAAATGTAATATGATATAATATAGTTATTAAATTGAGCAAAATTGCTTTTAATGCCTAAGAAACTGATGTTATGTCGATAACATAGTTTCTGGCTCAACGAAACTTCTTTTTAAATATTATGGACGAAGGCCAATTTGTTTTATGTACTGATAATTCCTAATTTACTTATCAGCAGTCTTGCTTTTTTCTCTTTAATAGTTGAACTTAAATTTCAATTTGACGATATTTTTGAGGGGGTGTGTGAATGTGTTAAATATTAAACCCGAGCCGGATTTTAACCGGTTACGAAAGGTATTAAAAAGGGAGGGGGAGCCCGACAGGGTTCCTTTTTACGAACTCTTTGCCGACAAACCTATAATGGAGGCTATCCTGGGCAAACCGGTTGAAGGTATTAAAGATTTAATCGAGTATCAGTATAAGCTAGGCTATGATTATGTGACTCTATCCGCCTCAAGGCACATCCCCAATTTTAAATTTCCCACGGAAGGATTCGGTGTGGGAAAGGATACCGCGGAGTTGTCCAAGGGGGAGAGGGTCTTTAATACCGCATCAATGGGGGTTATCCACAGCTGGAAGGATTTTGAGGAATACCCCTGGCCAGTGAAGGAGGAGATAGATTTTTCCCCGGTGGAAGAGGCCGTTAAACTGGTTCCCGAGGGGATGGGGGTTATTGTCAGGATCGGCCATCAGCTGGAATACCCGATGAATCTGATGGGCTATGAGAGACTCTCCTATGCCCTCTATGATCAGCCGGATCTAGTTGAGGCCGTGTTTGAGAAGGTAGGAGAGATATTTCTCTACGCCTACCAGGTCTGTGCTCAGATTGAGGGGGTAGGGGCTCTGGAGATCTCCGATGACCTCGGTTTTAAGACCGCTACCATGTTCTCGCCGGATGTCTTACGGAAATATGTCTTCCCCTGGTATAAAAAATTTGTTCAGGCCTGCCATAAGAACGATATTCCTATTATTCTCCATTCCTGCGGGAATCTGGAAGCGGTGATGGATGATATCATTGAGTGCGGGATTGATGCCAAGCACTCCTTTGAGGACCAGATTATCAGTGTAATTGACTTTAAAAAGAAGTACGGTAAAGACCTGGCGGTGCTGGGAGGGATAGATGTGGATTTTCTCTGCCGGGCCAGCGAAGAGGAGATAAGAAAGAGGACCAGGGAGGTTCTGGAGGCCTGTATGCCCGGAGGCGGCTATGCCCTGGGGACCGGTAACAGTGTGGCCAATTACATTCCGGTGAATAACTTTCTGGCGATGCTCGATGAGGGTTGGAAGGTGGGACGGTATTAATAAATGAATTCAGCATTTTTCGGATTCAACTGATGTTCTCTAGAGAAATATAGTTATATGTAGTACTTTATCATATTAAAAGCTATCTGGGAATATCTAAAAAGAAGGAATTTACCTTTAAATGTTTAATAATAATACATAGTTGTAAGTATATATATATATATAAATGAGAGGTGAAAATTTGTGAACAAAGAAGCTATAAAGGAAAAGCTTAAAAACCAGAAAATTGAAACCCCCTCCTGGGGTTACGGGGATAGTGGGACTAGATTCAAGGTCTTTCACCAGGCGGGTGCTGCCCGGAATGTCTATGAGAAAATTGATGATGCTGCTCAGGTGCATAAATATACCGGGGTAACCCCCTCTGTTGCCCTGCATATTCCCTGGGATATGGTTGATGACTGGAAGGAGTTAAAGGAATATGCCGGGGATAAGGGATTAAAGATCGGTGCTATTAATCCTAACCTTTTTCAGGAAGAGGAATATAAACTGGGTAGTTTGACCCATCCCGATGCAGATATCAGGAAAAAGGCCCTGGACCATATGTATGAATGTATTGAGATTATGAAACAGACCGGCTCCAAATTCTTAAGTTTATGGCTGGCCGATGGTACCAACTACCCCGGCCAGGGTGATTTTAGAGCCCGGAAACACCGTCTGGAGGAAACCCTTAAGGAAGTATACCAGGAGTTAGAAGATGATATGAAGATCCTGATTGAATATAAGTTCTTTGAGCCTGCCTTTTATTCTACCGATATCGGCGACTGGGGTATGGCGACCTTCCTGGCCAAAAAACTGGGGGACAAGGCCAAGACCCTGGTTGATCTGGGCCATCATCCTCTTGGAACGAATATAGAGCAGATTGTTGCCTTTCTAATCGATGAGGACAAATTGGGGGGATTCCACTTTAATAATAAAAAATATGCCGATGATGACCTGACCGTTGGCTCGATTAATCCCTATGAATTATTCTTAATCTATAATGAACTGGTGGCCGGTGGAGCAGATACTGATCCGGATGTTGCCTATATGATCGACCAGAGCCATAATATTAAACCTAAGATTGAAGCCATGATTCAGTCGGTAATAAATATCCAGGAGGCCTATGCCAAGGCTCTGCTGGTAGACCGGGAGGCCCTGAAGGAGGCCCAGCTAAAGGGTGATGTTGTTCTGGCAGAAGAGACCCTCCTATCTGCTTACCGGACCGATGTCCGGCCCTTACTGGAATCCGTCCGGGAAGAGATGGGTCTGGATCCGGATCCTCTCAAGGCTTACCGTGATTCCGGCTATGCCGAAAAGATTGCGCAGGAACGGGACTAAAAATCTCTTCAATATCTATTTGCAGTTGTTTAAACAAGTTGGCCTATCGGCCATAATCATCTAAAAAGTGTATTTATTGATGCCGGGAACTATGTTCTCCACATAACATAGTTTCCAGGCAGGGTATAAGTTTGTTGCCGGAAAAATAACGATAGAGAGGAATTAATTAAAAAAGAGGTGGTTATTAGATGGGTGATAAGAGTCTTAATGTTCTTGCCTTTGACATGGGTGCATCAAATGGACGGGCAATACTCGGCAAGTATGACGGTAATCAGATTGAACTGGAGGTCCTGCATAAATTTCCCAATGGACCGGAGAGGTTAAACGGTGAGCTATACTGGGATATTTTGCGTTTATTTCACGAAATTAAAACAGGTTTGCATAAGGCAGAAAACCAGACAGATAGCAACCTGGTTAGTTTAGCCATAGATACCTGGGGAGTGGACTATGGCCTGTTGGATAAGAATGATAATCTTCTCTCTAATCCCTATCATTACAGGGATAGCAGGACAGATGGTATGGTGGAAGAAGTATTTGGAAAGGTACCTAAGGAAAAGGTTTACCAGCAAACAGGAATCCAGACTATACAGCTCAATACCCTATTTCAGCTTTATGCTGACCTTAAGTATAGGCCCTGGATCTTGAATAATGCCAGTACGCTGTTATTTACACCTGACCTGCTTAATTTTTTCCTTACAGGTGAAAAGTTTAACGAGTATACCATTTCCTCAACATCACAGTTTTTTAATCCGAAGAAAAATGAATGGGTTAGTGTTATACTGGAAGAACTGGGAATTCCGACTAGAATACTGCAGCAGATTGTTTACCCTGGGGAACGAATAGGGAAGCTTCTGGATGATATTAAAGAAGAATGCGGAATAAAGGAGGAGCTAACTGTAATTGCCGTGGGTAGTCATGATACTGCCTCAGCTGTTGCAGCAACCCCTTTTGAGAAAAGGGAAAACAGTGTTTTCTTAAGCAGTGGTACCTGGTCACTCCTCGGTATGGAACTGGACTCGCCGCTAATCAATGAGAAAACCTTAGAGGAAAACTTTACTAACGAACTGGGTGTGGCCAGGAAGGTGAGATTCCTCAAAAACATCAGCGGTTTATGGTTGATTCAGGAATGCAAACGCTGCTGGGCGAGAGATGGACTGGAGTTGAGTTATGCTGAGATCAGTGAGGCTGCTACTAAGGCCCGGCCCTTTATCTTCAGATTAAACCCTGATGATCCCCGTTTCTTGAATCCAACAGATATGCCTGCTACCATCAAAGAATACTGTAAAGAAACCGGACAGGAGGTGCCGGAGGATTACGGTGAGATGGCCCGGGGTATTTATGAAAGCCTGGCCTTCAGTTACAAGGATGTCATCGAGAAGTTAGAAAACCTGACAGATAGGAAGATTGAGACTATCAATATGGTCGGTGGTGGTATCCAGGCAGAGATATTATGCCAGTTCACGGCCAATATAACCGGTAAAAGGGTTCTTACCGGCCCGGTTGAGGCTACCGCTATGGGAAATATAATAACCCAGTTGATGGCTCTGGGTGAGATTGCTGATCTAGAAGAAGGAAGAGAGCTAGTCCGGAGATCTATTGAGTTGAAGGAGTTTCTACCTGAGTCTTAACTATCTGATTTAATATAATCTGACCGGTTTAGACCTATCATCAGTATTTAAATATTACATTAATTAAACTAATTGAGGGGGAGTACCCCCTTGTTTTTTGTAAAATAATATAATTTTTTGTTGCATAATAAAAAAGTGTTGAATTATATGTAGAGATATGTTATAATTTCAAAAGTAATAAATTGGCAAGAGATTTACTGTGAATAAAATGATGAGAGGAAAAGGATGTTGATAAATGGAAAGGTTAATTGAAATCAAAAAATTAACTAAAATTTATCCTGGTGTTAGAGCACTGGATGATGTTAGTTTTACAATTAATAAAGGAGAGGTACATGCTCTAGTTGGAGAGAACGGAGCGGGCAAGTCTACCCTGATTAAAATATTAGCCGGTGTAATAACACCTGATGAGGGTGAGATTTTAATTGATGACAAAGTGGAATCATTTTCACATCCTTTAGAAGCGCTGCAGAAAGGAATTGCGGTAACCTTTCAAGATCTAAGCCTTTTTCCCAATCTTTCAGTCGCTGAAAACATTTCCATCAGTAGAAAGATAGAAGAGGGAGATATGGTTTTAGACTGGAGTGAAATGAAGAGAATTGCCAGAAAGGCGATTGATGAACTGGGAGTGAAACTTGATATCAATAAAAAACTTGGTTATTTATCTATCGGAAATCAGCAGCTGGTGGCTATTGCCAGAGCCCTGGTCCATGATGCCAAGTTATTAATTCTGGACGAGCCTACCGCTTCCCTGGCGAAAGAGGATATTAATGCCTTATTTAGAGTGGTTAATCTCCTCAAAAAAAGAGGAATGTCTATCCTCTTTGTCAGCCATAAACTGGATGAGATATTTGAGATCTCCGATAGGATTTCCGTTCTCAGGGATGGGAAGTATATCGGTACATACCCGAAAGAAGAGATAACCGAAGATGAATTGATCTCCTATATGGTTGGTCGGAAGGTCCGTTATACCCGCTATGATAAAAGGAAACGGCAAGAACCGTTGCTGGAGGTTAAAAATTTAAGCAAGAAAAATAACTTCAAGGATATTTCTTTTACCCTTAACAGGGGAGAAATTCTGGGGATAACAGGTCTTGTTGGTGCAGGTAGAACGGAGGTTGCTCAGGCAATCTTCGGCAATAACGTTCCCGATAGTGGAGAGATATATTTAGAAGGTAAGAGAATTAATAATGATTCTACCAGCAAGGCTCTTAAGACAGGTATTGCCTATGTCCCCGAGTCTCGTCAGACTCAGGGACTTGTTCTGGGCAAGAGCCTGGCCGATAACATTACCGTTACCATCCTGGACAGAATCACCAATGGTTTAAATCTACTCGATAAAAGACTAAAAACCGGTATTGTTAGAGAGTGGATCGATAAGTTAAATATCAAACCGGCTTATCCTGATATGCAGATAGACCAGTTCTCTGGTGGTAACCAGCAGAAGGCGGTTATTGCTAAATGGCTGGCCTATAACCCGAAGGTATTGATAGTTGATGAGCCGACACAGGGAATTGATATAGGCGCTAAGAGTGAGATTCATAAGTTACTAAGGGATCTGGCAGAAGAGGGGATGGGTATAATTGTTATCTCCTCTGAATTACCGGAAGTTCTGGCAATATGTGACCGCATCCTCGTGATGAGGAGGGGACGGATTGCCGGTGAGTTTACCGGTGATGATGTTACTCAGGAAGAGTTACTGAATAAAGCAATTACTAAAGCAGGTTAAAGACTTTAGGTGTTTAAGGAGTGTTAAAGGTATGAAATCTATCTTCAAAAAGAAAGAAATGGGTATCTTATCGATAGTTATTTTAATTTCTATTCTAATTACACTGAAGAACAGTGTTTTTCTCACCCCCGGTAACCTGCTGGATATACTGAAGAATAATACCGTACCTGGTATTGTGGCCCTGGGAATGTTGCTGGTAATTATTACCGGAGGAATTGATGTTTCGGTTGGGGCCATGGTTGCGGCAGTTACAGTTATTGTCGGGACCTTTATGGTTAATTTCGGGGGAAACCTTTTGCTGGCCTTTCTCGTAGGCTGTCTCAGCGGGATAATCCTGGGAGTTATAAACGGTTTTTTTATTGCCAGGATGAAGATACCGGCTATAGTTGTTACCCTTGGAACGATGAGTATCTTCAATGGTACTATCCTTTATTTTACAAACGGTTCCTGGATAACGAATATACCGGAATGGTTTATTAATTTCGGTAGGATCAGGCTTATCGGTATTCCGATTCAGGTCTTTTTCTGGTTAGGAGCCGCCCTGTTGACCTTCTTTATCCTTAAATATACCCGTATCGGTAGGGGGATCTATGCTATCGGAGGTAATCCTGAGGCTGCAACCAGGGCTGGATTTAAGAAGGATAAGCTGATCATTTTTATCTGGGCATATCTAGGATTTTTGGTAGGACTGGCAGCGGTAGTTCATACCTCAATTGTTAGGCAGGTTGACCCTAATGCCTTCCTGGGATTTGAATTAACAGTTATTGCTGCGGTAGTCCTGGGTGGTGCCAATATTATGGGAGGAGAAGGTTCGGTCTTCGGAACCTTTCTCGGTGTAATTATGCTGGCTGTTATCAACAATGGATTAATTCTGGCCTGGATTCCAACCTTCTGGCAGCAGATAATTGTTGGCGTGATTATCTTAATTGCAGTAAGTATCGATGTTATTCAGAATAAGCGTCGCGAAAGAGCTATGGCCAAAATTGATGTTGAAGAATAGGTTAGGAGGATAAGAATTTATGAAGAATAATAAATTTTTACTGGGGATATTTTTTCTCATATTCATACTATTAGCCATCTTATCTCCTGATAGGTTTTTGAGCTTATATAACCTACAGACAATGGCCTTCCAGATTCCGGAGTTTGGGATAATTACTCTGGGGATGATGATTGTTATCTTGACCGGAGGTATCGATCTTTCTATCACCTCAGCAGCCGCTT
>JARRCS010000016.1 GCA_029981855.1 Halanaerobiales bacterium
GTTGCTAATTTTTACCAAATTTTTAAGATAAATTAGTAAGATGGGGATGTCTGCGCTTTTTTTCCAAAAAAACATTTGACAATAGTACGCTATAGTATTCAAACTTAAAAACTGGTTTTAATAGAAACATTTAATTGCTGTGGCAAATTAGAGAGTTCGCCATCTTCACCGATTGTTAGAATAGGACTTACCTTCAGATCAGTAACCTGGGTTAGCCTGTGGGTATAAGCAGGTATAACTAGACCACTCTGGTCATCTAGATTAATAATACTGGTTAATTCCACTGTATTATCCTGATCAAAATCATAGGAAAAACGACTCATTAAGTACTGGCCTGCTTCTACCTCTTCACCTGGATTTAAATTGTAAGGTATAATAAGGGAGCCATTACCATAGTAGAGATATTGTCCTTCAGCATAAATACCATTATCAAAGGTATAATCACTACCAATTACAGCCTGAAGATAGGGTTCGTTCATGGACATGGAAACCTCACCAGCAGCCGAATCTACCTTTAATTTTTCAGGGATAACATAGGCAGCCTCTGCCCAGACTCCGACATTATTTAATGTTCCGGCTGTTGCCAGACCTAATTTATCCACTTTACGGTATTGAGCAAAAAGAACCGGTTGACCTGTTTCAGGATTAATAACAGGATTTCCTTCCGAGTTTAATCTCATTTTCAATGCAGGTACATCTTCCCAGCCATGGAAATAACTAAATTTTAGATCATAACCTGCTGCTCTGGTCTCTGCTTTAAGGGCATATTCCATATTTTCTAGTTTATTTTCAGGTTCATCGTTGGTTAAGTCAAGATTAGCAAATAAATCGGAATATTCTTCTCCCCCGCCCATAGAACTAAAACTTGATATATCCTGTGGAACAAAATCAGGTATCACTACTCCCGTCAAATTAAAGTTATTACCATAATAGGTTGCCTGGGCGGACAGAACCGGCTCACCATTTAATTCACCATTAGTAAAAGAATCCATACTCTTGGGATTAATACTGTTAGTGGGATTAATACCATCGGCTGTACCCCAGTTAATAACCTGACGGCCAATGGTTAAATCGGTTGTATCTAAATAAATGGAGGTATAGGCTTCATCAAGATTAATATCACCTGTTTGGTTTAACAAATCATAGTTTCCTTTAAAGGAGAGATAAAGCTTTCCATCAAAGCCGAGTTCCTTTGCTAATTCAAGTTTATAGTTTGTATCTGCAGCACTTAATTGTTCCTCATCAAAATTGTAGATTAATCCCTGGCTCAGTTCTCCACTAATCTCCAGGTCAGCAGCCATTACTGCTGTAGTCATAATTCCTAGCAATAAAAATGTAAGTAAAAACATTTTTAATCTCCGCATTCTTTTTCTATTCCCACCTTTCAATTATATTTTTATGCATTTCATTAGTAAATAGATGATCTTCTTCTTATCTGCGCAGATATCTCATAGTAAAATACTGATCATTTACTTCTTCATCATTACTCTCCAGAATCTCAATAATTGTCTTGGTGCCCGCCAGTTCATCTGACATTACTACCTTATGAGGCATATAATCACCATCATCCTCTTTTTCCAGTTCACTGGAAACAAGTTTCTTACTTAACTGTCCATCCAGGTTATAAAACTCAATTTGCAGAGGTATCATCTCATCCTGCCAGACCCACATCTTTACCTTGCTATAATCACTGTCTTTATCTTCAGGAATCATTTCCAGAACATAACAGTTATAGCCTGCAAATTCTTCATCAGCAAGACGTTTTGCCTGGTAATCATCACTATAACTTTGGCCGCCACCGATCTCATCATAGGTAAAATCTGTACCCATAAACTTATCCTCGGTCATATGGCCAGCTATGCGGCGTTCTCTACCCAGGGCAGGTAAAAATAACCACATCTGATTCTCATCTGTTTCAGTATTATTTATGGATAAGAACTTTGTCCCCTTGACATCGGCCGGTTCCAGATATTCTAACAACTGTTTCTCCAGCTTACCATCATCCTTGCGATAGATTTTTAACTTATTAACCCTTTGTTCTCCCTTCTCATTCTCGGTAATCAGATTGATAATAGCCGTACCGGAACCTGTCAGGGTTGAATCATCCTTTAACCTATCCAGTATCTCATCACCAGTTAATTCATCGGCTGCCCCAACAATGACACTCCCCAACAACATGACCGTTAAAACCATAACACTAATTTTCTTTAAACTCATTTTAAGAATCACTCCTTATTTTAATTTGCTTCTACATATTCATAGTCAAGTTCTCTATATTTTTTCCTGAGAATAGCCCTAGCTGGCATCAGCCTTAAAATCCCAGGAATTACGGTTAACGAAGCTAAGGAACTTATCAACATGGTCAGGGCAATTAAATAACCAAAGACATCAATGGCCCGGAAATGGGAGAAAATCAGGATACCAAAACCTAAAATCAGGGTCAGAGCATTAAAGAAGATACCCCTACCGGCTGTGGCACTGGTAATAGCAATCGCCTCATCCTGGCTTTTGCCATTTCTGATTTCATTCCGATATCTACTGAGATAATGAATTGAATAATCAACACCGATTCCAATGGCAATACTGGCGATCATAGTTGTTACAGCATCTAGGGGAATACCTGAATAACCCATAATGCCAAAATTAATGCCAACAGTAAGGACTAAAGGCAAAATACTAACCAGTCCAGCTAACCAGGAGCCCATTAAGAGGGCTACAATAATACCTACTGTTACAACAGAGGTTACTAAACTGGAGATCTGACTGGCAACAAAACGATCCATCAGCCTTAACATAACCTTTGGTAAACCTACCACTTTAACCTCCAGGTCATCCTCACCTGCAAATTTATTCTCGACATAGCCTTCAATCTTATCAATTACCTTCTCCAACTCACCTGAACCCATATTCTCTATCCTGGCATTAACTATCGCCTTATCAAAATTATAACTTACCATAGAATCTATTCCTGATCCCCCCTGCATGGTGAATAATAACAACTCCTGGGCCACTGCCTGGCGGGTATCAGGGATCCGATAATACTCCTCTTCTCCCATATTTAAAGCCTGATTTAATTCCCTGACCAGATCAGCCAGAGAAGAAGCCTGACTTACATGGGGTAAAGAATTTAAATATTCCTGGGTCTCTACCATCTTCTTTAAAACCACAGGTTCCTTAACCCCATCTTTCTTGCCGGTATCAAAAACTATTGAAACCTGTATGGTACCACCGAATTCATCCTCAACAATGTCGGTACCCTTGACAATAGGGCTATCTTCCTCAAAATAATTCATCATATTACTTTCCAGAGAAAGATTAAAGGCCCCAAAGATGAAGATAAGTAAGATAACAGCAGAAACCCCAACAATTACTTTAGCGTGTTTTGCCATAAATTTACCTAAAACAGTTAATCCCTTGACCAACCATTCCTTATGTTCTCTTGTTTCTTCATTAAAATGAGCCGGCAGTTTTTGTAAAACCAGGGCAGCAGGGATAAATAACAAAGAGAAGAACATAGCTGCCAGTACCCCGAAAGCTGTCAAAAGTCCGAACTGACGAATGGGAGTTACAAAGGAGGTTATTAAGGCGGCAAAACCGGCACCTGTGGTTAGGGAGGTCATAATTACCGGACCATTCATCTCCCGCATGGTTTCCTCTAAGGCCTTCCTTTTAGATCTACCCAGGGCTAATTCCTCATAGTATTTATTGAGAATATGGATCCCGTCGGCACTACCGATCGCCACCAGAATGATCGGCATCACCATAGTAACAATAGTCAGAGGAATACCCAGGATAACCATTAAACCTACTGTCCAGATAACACTGATTATTACAGTGGCAAGTGGTAGTAAAACTCCCCGAGCACTGTGGAAACTCCAGTATAAGATACCAACTAATATCAAGACAACTAAGGGCATTAAAACCCTCATATCACTACCCATGGCATTTTCGGCATAATGTCCGACATAGGTATCTCCCACAATATAGATTTCTTCCGGGTCCCGGTAGGAATTGACAATCTTATCTATCTTAGCAGTTAAGGCTTTCATCTTCTGGGTAGATAAATCACCAAAGGGCTCCATGGTCACCATAATTGCTGCTGCTTTCCCATCTGCGGTCACTAATTTACCAACATTTGAGCTGTTAAGTATTCTTTGACGATATTTGTCTATCTCCTCCTCAGTCTGAGGCAGTTTATCAACAATGGGATTAATCTCGATCCCCATGACACTACTTTCAATGAGATCAACATTGAGGGGACTCATTACCTTTTTTACACCATCTAACTTCTCTATCTTATTCGTCAGTTCATCAATCTTTTTTAATGTCCCGGCATTAAATATATTGTCACTACGCAGGGCAATCATTAAAAAATCCTGAGAACCGAAATCTTCTATCGCCTCTTCTAAATCCTTAATTACCGGGTCATCATCGGGAATCATCTGCTCCATATCAGCATCAAAACTGATCTGAGGTATAAAAGCGGCAAAAATTATGGTAATGATCGCCAGAACCCCAATAATGATTTTAGGATTATCCAGTACAAACTTATTAAATCTTGACAATATATACCACCCCTTTATTTTGAAATAAATTGCACTATTACACATGTTGTTTTAGAAATTAAAAACTAAGTCATCTATTGAGATTAAGCCTGTTACCTGATTTATTGTTTTTTTAATTAATTTAAAGCAGGCTTTTCATCTTAATTATCTTCTTTCTTCTCTTTTAAAATTCCCTTTAGAGTGATTTCCAGTAAGTTTTCAGCTATCCTATTTAGATTTTCTTTAGTTAAATCCTTATAACTTGCAATAGAATTAATAATTCCTATAAAGGCTATAGCCATTATATGCGGGTCTTGCAATTTAAATTCATCATTTTTTATCCCTTGAGCAAATATTTCTGTTAGAATTTCTTCATGTTTCTGTCTTGCTTTTAAAACCTTTTGTTTGAATTCTTTATCTATCCCCTCAAGATTACTTAAGATTATCTTGGCCAATGACTTATGCTGGTATAAAAAATCCATTCTGTAATCAATAATAGCCTTTAGCTTCTGTGAACATGAAAGATTATTTTTATTACTTGTCTGTTCTAAAAAAGTAAAGTAATCATTAAAACCTGTTTCTAAAATCGCTCTAAATAATTCATCTTTACTGGCAAAATGCCAATAAAGGCTCCCTTTACTTAATCCTGCTTTTTCTGCTATCATATCCATAGTCGTTTTATGATAACCATAATTAGCAAATAATTCAGTAGCAGCTTTTATAATCTTCTTTTTTGATGCCAAACTTATCCCACCTCCATCCTATACCAACCAGTCAGTTTAGACATATTGTATTATAATAAAGGAAGTTTTGTCTATTAATCTCCCTTTTTTCATATTAATAATATAATAGTATATTACTCAACCTTCCAGTCGGTCTAGTAATCATAAAAAAATATAAATACAATATCCGACAGTACCGCAAAACACGGCAAAAACCATAAGTAAAAAAAACAGCAATCGCTAGCTCTTTATATTCGCCTCCTATACCGACTAGTCAGTTTACTTTTATTATAATTATTCAGATAGTTGTTGTCAAGAGTTTTTTACAAATCAGTATTTTGCCATCGATTCAGAGCATGTTGACTTAACTCCTTTCCTTCCCATCCCAACGTATTAGTAAAAGAAGTTTTAAATGCAGAAAATAGCTTTTCCTCAATATTCTTTTGTTTTACCTCACCGGCAGTTATACAATCTTCAATCCGATGAAAATCATACCAACGAATATCTCCTAAATCCGGCCTAACGGTAAACATATTTCGACTATTAATATGATCAGACCTACTTACCATTTTATTTAACTTTAGAGATTTACTTACAATCCTGATACTTGCTGGCAGGATATTGTTTACATAATAATCAACTCCTGTTTTTTGTGAAATTCGTTTATACCAATCAGATTGAAAGATATATGAAAGTTTATATAAATATTCAGTACCAGTCATTGGTGAACTAACATCAACTGCAATTACTATATCAGCTCCTGCCGCAAAGGCAGCCTTCCACGGGACAGGTGCAGTAATTGAGCCATCAACATAGATAGAATCATTAATCTTAACAGGTTCGAAAATGCCCGGAATAGCTATGCTAGCATGAATTGCCCTGATAATATCTCCTTTATCTATCCATTCTTCTCTACCAGTCTCGATGTCAGTAGCCACAACTACCAATCTTTTAGATAGATTAGCAAAATTTTTATCTCTTAAAAGCCCTCTTAAATAATCTTCTATCTTTCTACCTTTTATCAATCCCTTTGCTGGCAGCGAAAGATCAACCATCTTGAGTAACTTTTTCCAATCGTTGCTTTTGGCAATTGCTATCATTTCATCTATAGGATAACCGGCAGCATAAGCAGCTCCTACTATAGCCCCAATACTGGTACCTGCAACTATCTCTATATTAAGACCATATTGTGCTAAAACCTTAAGTATACCCAGGTGGGCAAAGCCTCTAGCCCCACCTCCACCTAATGCTAGACCGATAACTGGTTTATTTTTTTCACTAATCATTACCCCCATATTATAATAATAATTCACCATAAAAGCACCCCAAGTATAACATTCTATCTTTATTTGCTTTGTCTAAAATAACCCCCTGATTATAATTCGGACATCCGATTAAATTTGCTTATTGTATAATATACTATTCGAGATTATTAAAAAGTATAAATAAGTTTAGAACCAGCTAAACCGAATAAAAAAATAAGCCTCAATTCTGGAGAAAAAACAAATAATTTTATTAATCCCTTTCATCTAATATCTTTCTAATTTCATCTCTAACTATCCCTCTAATCTCTTCTCTACCAATCAAATCTTCTTTTCGAGCTAAATTATTTAAATCTAATAATCCTGTAATCTCTTTTCTAATAAATTTTTTCAACTTTTCCCTCTCGTTCTTACCTTTATTTACAAATTCATCAATAAGATTCTGGGTATCCTCATCTGTTGTTTCATCCTTTTTTATAATCTTTTTAATTTTCTCTCTTGAATATGAAAATACACCGAGCCCAAAATTAATTGACTTTTCAAGCACATTAATCATCTATAATCCTCCTCTTATAATAATATTCAATCCTTTAAACCTTATTCAGATCTAGGAACCTGCTCGAAAACCATTGGCTCTGGCCCAAAACCTCCGCAACGGCTCCCATTATGGCCGATTACGGGCTGTTTTAAACTTCCTCCGGTCAGACAGAAAAACAGCCTTTATCGTAATCGGCCTAACTCCCGTCTGCTCCGTTTTGATGCCTGAACTTTGGTATTATCAAATTGACCTTTTTAAAGTAAAATTGGAAATTTGATTAGGGCCTTACACCAACTGGTTTTCCGGGAATCCTACTTTCCAAGCGGACTCCTAACATTTATTTATATTTCAGTAAATTATTTATCAAAGATAATTTGAATTGCATTTAAGGCCTGTGGCAGCTCTTTCTCTTCCGGTTCCAATAATACCTGGATTGCTGTTCCAAACATCGCCCCTAAAATCATTCTGGACAAAGCCCTGGGGGAATAACCCTTAAAAAAATCTTTTATATAGATGTTATCCAATATATGTTTTTTGATCATATTGGATAAATTTTCATATAATCTCTGTAATTGCCCATTAAAAGACTCTGACCAGAGAGCCAAATTGGTAAAATCATATAACAAACGAAAAAGACCGGGGTCGTCTTTTAAAATTTTTTCAAAAAAATTAATGAGAGATTGAGTTTTATCTCTAGCAGTTTTGCCTTTTCGCAAGTGTTGTTCAATCTGAACAGTATATTTATGAATAACCTTATTTACCACAGCGGTAAGAAGACCTTCTTTATTATTAAAATAATAATGTAATTGGCTTAAGGCAACACCTGCTTCCTCAGCAATTTGTCTTAGTGAGATATTAGCATAGCCACTTGTAGAAATACAATAATAAGCCGCATCTAAAATCTTTTCTTCCTGGGTTATTATTTCCTTTTGGTTATCCATGAAGTACCCCACCCTTTTTCATTTAGGTATCCAATAAAAAGTTCCAAAACGAAGGTTTCTTTATACTACCATTGTTCTTATTTAAATTATTGTGCTTTAATTATTGTGCTTTCTTCTCAAATTCTTTTTCACTTTTTTCGGTATTCATACGTTCATCATTAATATGTCTCGAACGTTTATGCCAGCGTTTTGAAAGCTCATCTAACTCTTTAGCTACATTCCCCTTAAGAACCATATCTGCTCCCGGATGAGTTGGCCTGGCACCTGATTCCTCTATTATATCCCTTAAAGCCTGGGGATTATCTATAATCGGGCAGGGTGCCATTAAATTATCGGTAAAGGGCTGACGTTTCTGGTAAGATTTAAATAACGGTGTCTGTAATACTTCCTTTAAACTCTTATCCTTAATATTATCTACGGCAAAATGAACAAAAGCACAGGGTTCCACATCTCCCATAGCATTAATATGGAAATAACGCCTTCCTCCAGCTATACAGCCACCAGTAAAAGTACCGTCATTCCAGAAATCAGCAACAAACAATGGAAAATTGCTCCTGATCTCCGGAACTCTATAAGCCAGCCATTCCCGCTGCTCGGGAGTAAGCATCATATCAAGGTTCGGATTCCGGCCGATGGGAACATAATGAAAAGACCAACTATAAGTTGCACCCTTATTAATAAGATGGTGAATAAACTCATCACTGAATAATTCTTTAACATTATAGCGAGTAACCGTTACACTTGTTCCAAAAACTATACCGCGTTCCCTGAGTCTATCCATGGCAGCCATTATTTTATCATAAACACCTTCTCCCCGCCGTTCATCAGTGGCTTCTTTGTAGCCTTCCAGACTGATTGCGGGAGTAATATTACCGACTTTAAGCATTTTATCGGCCATTTCTTCATCAATTAAAGTACCATTTGTATACATCATAAAGGTAACATCACTGTGTTTTTCGAAGATATCAAATAGATATGGATATAGTGTTGGTTCACCGCCAGAAAGAACTATAAAATATATTCCAAGTTCCTTTGCCTCAGTAATTATTCTATCTATTGTTTCAAATTCTAAACTATGACTTTTACTATATTTACCGGCCCAACAACCTGTACATTTGAGATTACAGACACTGGTTGGGTCAATCAAAATAGTCCAAGGCACATCTACTCCCAACTCATCTGCAACCTTAAATTGTTGGGGAATACCAAGTAAACCGGAATTAACAAAGAAGTTCATAACCAGACCTTCCTGGTAACTGGGCGCTATTTCGGTAAACTTTTTAACATAATCCCTGACAATTGAATTATTTTTGAAACCCTCTCTTATCGCAGCAATTTGTTTATGGTGATTCTCAGTACTTGCTATCTTATCAGCAAGATTCAGGACCTTCAGAAAGTTTTTTTCAGGATCCTTCTTAATATAATTCATAGTCTGCTTAAGTACTTGTTCAGCGGCAAATTTCTTGGCAAAGTTAAAATTAATTGCCATTTTGTTCCCCCCTTTAACAAAATTAAAATTTTTGGTAATAACCTTATGCAACCCCACCTAAAATCGTTTTTCCAAAATCACATTACGGTTAAAATAATTAGTTCTACTGTGATTGAATTGTCATTAATAATCTAATCATATTTTTTAATTCGGACATCCGATTTAATCTGGTTATAGTATAATATAATTGATCTTGATTGTCAAGACTATTCTTAAATTACACTGATTTATCGTAACTACTCAGGCATAACTTTTATTTAATGCCTAAAATATTCATGTTTTTTCCGCGGCAGATAGATCCCTTCTTTCAACATATGATTAAAATATATTGCAAAAGCATCTGTATCACACTCTTTCCCCAGGACCCAACATAATCAATATATTCATTACCATCAACATCATAGATTAATGCTCCATCACCCCTGTCAATAAATAACGGGTCATTATTAACAGCAGAGAAAGCCCGGGCAGGAGGGTTATTTACTCCCCCGGAAATAACCTGTTTAGTTTCCTGAAAAAGTTTCCTTGATTTTGACATAATTTCACCCCAGTAATTACTTAGTTACTCTTTAACCAGTCTACAACATCCTTGGCCCAGTAAGTAATAATTATTTCCGCTCCAGCTCGCTTTATACTTGTTAAGATCTCTAAAGCTACTTCTTTTTCCTTAAGCCAGCCTTTTTCAGCCGCCGCTTTAACCATGGCATACTCCCCACTAACATTATAAGCAGCTAAAGGGAAATTAATATTGTCTTTAACCCGTCTGATAATGTCAAGATAGGCTAAAGCAGGTTTAACCATTACAATATCAGCACCCTCTTTTATATCTAACTCAATCTCCCTCAATGCTTCATTACTATTTGCGGGATCCATCTGATAAGTACTCCTATCTCCTTCCTGGGGAGCCGAATGAGCTGCATCACGGAAGGGACCATAAAAGCTGGATGCATATTTGGCTGAATAGGCCATAATCGATACCTCTTTAAAACCTGTTTCATCTAATTTGCGGCGTATAGCTTTTATTCGTCCATCCATCATATCTGAAGGAGCTACCATATCTGCCCCTGCCTGAGCATGGGACACAGCTACCCTGGCTAAATACTCCAATGAGACATCGTTTTGCACATAGCCATCCTTAATAACTCCACAATGACCATGACTGGTATACTGGCATAGACAAACATCTGTAATCACCAGTAATCCAGGATACTCACTCTTAATCCTCCGGCAAGCCCGCTGGACAATACCATCTTCTGCCCAGGCACTAGAGCCTTTTTCATCCTTAGATTCAGGGAGACCAAACAAAATTATGCCACCTATTCCCAGCTCAACTAATTCCTCTATTTCGCACATTAATAGATCTAAAGAAAAATGATGAATACCAGGCATAGAAGGAATCTCTTCTTTGACTCCAGTTCCAGGGACTACAAATAGAGGATATATTAAATCATCTAAACTCAATTTAGTTTCCCTGACCAATCTCCTGATTGATTCTGTCCGTCTTAACCTGCGTGGTCGATGAATAAAATCCATTGTCATCCCTCCAGACTTTTATAATAATCTTGTATAGCTGTCAGCAATCCTTTAACTGTATACTCCCCTGCCACAATATCAACTTCTAATCCATATTCTTCTACTGTTTGAGCTGTAATAGGACCTATACAGGCAATTTTAACCCCTTTAAGCAATTGCTGATAATCATTTGCTAGCCCTTGAATAAAATTATGAACCGTAGAAGAACTAGTAAAGGTTACCAGATCAACTTCATTGGCTCTTAATTTAGCGATTAAAACATTATTGTTATCACCTCTGATAATACGGTATGCTGTAACATTATCAACAACAGCCCCTAAATCCTCCAGACCTTTTTGTAACTTCTTTCGGGCAATATCAGCCCTCGGTAACAAGAATTTCTTACCGGTCAGATCCTGCCCTTTAAACCCCTGGATAATTGCTTCACTAACATATTCATCTGGAAGGTAATCAACCTGTAAACCATTTTTTCTTAACTGAGCTGCTGTTTCAGAACCAATAGCCCCGAGTTTAACTCCGGCAAAAGACCGCACATCTTTTCCCAAATCAAATAACCGCTCGATAACATATTTAACCCCATTAACACTGGTAAATACTACCCAGTCATAGCTTGCCAATTTTTCTAATTTCTCATCCAATTGACTATAATCTTCAGGAGGTAGAATCTTAATAGCTGGTGCTTTAATCACATTTGCTCCTGCTTCTCGTAAAGAGTTACAAAAGGAAGTGGCTTGCCTGGCTGGACGGGTCACCACAATGCTCTTACCGAATAATGGTCTGGTTTCAAACCAATTCAACTCCGCCCGCAGGTTAACTACATCCCCTACAATTATAATTGCTGGCGGTTTAAAATTGACCTCTCTTACCTTAGCAACAATGTTATCCAGACTACCTACCAGGGTTTCCTGTCCGCCTTTCGTACCACATCTGATCAAAGCCACCGGGGTATCAACATCACGTCCAGCTTCCAACAATTTTGAAACAATCTCTGGTAGATTGCCTACCCCCATGAGAATCACTAATGTATCTACTCCAGTAGCTAACTCATTCCAATTAATGCCTGACTCTCCTTTACCGGATGCTTCATGGCCAGTAACGAAAGCCACAGAAGAACTAATATTACGATGGGTAACCGGGATGCCAGCATATGCAGGCCCAGCAATGGCCGAAGTTATCCCTGGTATAATTTCAAATCTAAGATTCTCCCTGGCTAACTCTCTAGCTTCTTCACCACCCCGGCCAAAAACAAAGGGGTCTCCCCCCTTTAATCTCGTAACAATCTTGCCTTCCCTGGCGTACTCAATCAGCAACTGATTTATTTCTGCCTGGGTACAATAGTGATTATGAGCTTTCTTGCCAACGAATATTAATTCTGCACTATCTCTGGCTTCCGCAAGTAATCTCTCATTGACCAGATAGTCATATAATATTACATCTGCTTCCTTAATCGCTTTAAGACCCTTGACTGTAATTAAACCTTCATCTCCAGGACCGGCGCCAACTAAGTATACTTTTCCCTCCATGACTACTTCTTTCCTTCCTTAATCTCAGTTAAAATCTCCCTGGCTCCCTGGGCGATTAATCTTTTAGCCAGTTTAATCCCCAGCAAACGGGCTTCAGTTTTACTGGCTTTACTTCCTGTAACTTTTTCTCTTAGCACCTTACTACCATCCACTCTAGCTACCATTCCCTCAATAACCAGTTTATTATTCTTAAATTGAGCATAAGCCCCTATTGGAACCTTACAACCACTATCTAAATAATCTAAGAAAGCATGTTCAGCTGTTACAAGAATAGCAGTAGATTGATGATTAATTGCTGTTAATAGGTCTCTCATTTCCTGATCATCTTCCCTGATTTCAACTGCCAGTGCACCCTGTCTTGCAGCTGGAATACAGATAGCTGGATTTAGATACTGGGTTATTTTATCCTCCCAGCCCAGTCTTTTTAAGCCAGCTGCTGCTAAAATAATCCCATCTAACTCTGTCTCATTTAATATCTTCAATCTAGTGTCAATATTACCCCTGATCGGCAAAATTTCTAGATCGGGACGGTAATTAAGCAACTGGGCTTTTCGCCTTAAACTACCGGTTCCCAGTTTAGCCCCTGGGGGTAGCTGATCTAATGTAAACCCTTTTTTAGCAATTAAACTGTCCAAAGCCGTGACCCGTTCAGGTATGGCTCCTATTCCCAGTCCCGGGGCTAATTCAGCCGGTAAATCCTTATAACTATGCACTGCCAGATCAATCTCTCCATTTAATAAAGCTATCTCTATTTCTTTAATAAATAATCCTTTACCACTAATCTCAGCTAAGGGCTTGTTTAAAATTCGGTCACCTTTAGTACTAATCTTTTTTAATTCAAAATTATAGCCAGGATACTTTTCCTTTAACATATTGGCTATTATCTCTGCCTGGGCTACAGCCAACTTGCTTGGCCGTGTTCCAATAATAATCTCTTTCATACCATCCTCCTCTAAAATTACCTTCCCGCTAATCTCAATACTTAAGCCTTAAGCCTTAATCCTAACATCACCACCTATTATAAACTCACAACCCAGTTCAGTCTGTAAAACTTCCTTTATCTTGTCGATACCGGCATTTTTATCTGCAGCTAACAAAGCCAACAACTCTAGATTAGCTAATTTTCTAAAAACCTCTCTTCGCTCTTCTTCAGCAACAACTTTATCGATAATCACTGGTCTTAGCTGACCCATTACCTGCAAAAAATTAGCATATTCTTCCCCAAAATATTCCTCCAATTTTTTTCTAATCTCTTTTGCTAAAGCTGGTGAATTCCCTCCTGTAGCAATGGTTATCAGCAGATCACCCCGTTCTACTATAGCCGGTAGAGTGAAGTTTGATAATTGGGCATCATCAACTACATTTACTAGTTTGTTTTCTGCCAGGGCTAACTCTCCAATCTGTTTATTAATCTGTTTATCATTAGTGGCAGCGATTACCATAAAACATCCTTTAATATCATCGGGTACAAATTTCCTCTTACAATATGTTATGTTTTCACTATTGATTAAACCAGCAACTCTATTAATAACTCGGGGACTTACAAGCGTAATCCTGGCACCAGCACGCAAAAGCCGTTTTAGTTTACGCCAGGCTACTTTACCTCCTCCTACCACTAATACCTGTCTATCCGTTAAATCAATATTTACAGGATAAGGATTCATTTTTTCCTCCATCTTATAATTCTTCAGTAAACAATTCCCTGATTACCTCTATTTTTTGACTATCACCATCACTATTGGCTAATGCTTTAATACCTATAGTCGGTGCATGTAACAACTTATTTACTAAACGATGGGCTAGACTTGAAATTATCTCTTCGGGTTGAGCATTTGAAGAAGATAATTGTTTTAATGCTCTTCTTAACTCTTCTTCTTTTATCTCTTCTGCCTTTTGTCTTATCTGTTTAATTACCGGTACACATTGTCGTGTTTTTAACCATTTTTTAAATTGGACTACTTCCTCATCGATTATCTTTTCTACTTTCTCTACTTCTTCTTTACGTTGGGTCAGATTCTCTTCTACTACTGATTCTAAATCATCAAGATCATATAAATGAACACCAGGGATTTCATTAACCTCTGGTTCAATATCCCGCGGGATTGCAATATCAATTAAGAATAGAGGGCCTCTTTTCTCCTGCATAGCTTCTTTAATCATCTTATAATGAAGCACATAATGGGGAGCTGCTGTAGAAGCAATTATTATATCCACTTTTCTTAACCAATCCTCTAAATGGTCCCAGGTAACAGCCTCTCCATTAAATCTTGCAGCCAATTCCTTACCACGTTCATAAGTCCGGTTAGCTACTATTACCCCTTTAACACCATAATCAACCAAACTCTTTAAGGTTAATTCACTGGTCTCACCGGCCCCCAGGATTAAAACAGTCTCTCCCGATAATGAACCAAAAATCTTTCTGGCCAGCTCTACAGCTGCATAACTGACTGAGGCGGCATTACAATTAATCTTCGTTTCCGTCCTGGCCCTTTTCCCTACACGCAAAGTTTCAGTAAAGAGCCTGTGTAAATAACCCTCTACTACTTTCAGTGTCTTCGCTCTTTGAAAAGCATCTTTAATTTGTCCTAAGATCTGATCCTCCCCAATAACTAAAGAGTCTATCCCGCTTGCTACCTGATATAGGTGCTTTATTCCTTCTGGACCACAATGGATATAGATATAATCCCTTAATTCCTCAATCCCTAAATGGGAGATTTGACTCAAATAGGTCAGGGTAAAATCTTCAGCATTGCTTCTATCATCAGCTATTAAATATATTTCTGTCCGGTTACAGGTGGATAGCACTACCCCTTCTTTCAAGTCAGGATTGGACTTTATAGAAGATAACAAATTATTCTGCTCCCTGGTTGACAGTGATAGGCGTTCTCTTACCGCTAAGGGAGTAGTTTTATGATTAGCCCCTATTACGACTAATTCCATCCTTTATCACCTCGAAGATCTATTAGCTGTTTTTTACTTTAGTACCTTAATTATATATTTTATCAATAATTTATTCAAACTACTTGTTATACCGTTGAGCCTGAGTTAAAAATAATTATAGGTGGAAGCATATACACCCCCACCCATAATTATCTTAAATATTTAGTTATCCGTCCTTATTTAGTATTACAGGCAGGTTTAACATGTATATTGGCTCTATATTCAGTCTCTGCCCAGTAAATTTTGTCAGCTACCTCAGCCTCCGGGTTTAACTCAACACCTTTTAGGATCATTTCTTTAAATTTATCATATCCGGCTCTATCAATCAGATGTCCACCGTGCAGGTATACCGGTTTATGGTTCAGAATCTCAGCAGAGAATTCCTGCCAGTTGCCAATAACACCCAGAACAACATCTTCAGTCACCCAGTTTAAGAACATCTTGCCCATCCGGGGATACTGTTTACCAGATCTACCACCAATTATTACTCTATAGAATTTTTTAGGATTTCTGGTCCAGGCACCAGTTGGACAGACAGTGGCACACTCACCACAACCAACACAGCAGCAGGTATCCTTAACAATCTTTCCTTTTTCCACAGATAAGACTCCAGTTGCATGGTGGGCACAGGTTTCAACACACTTTTTACAGCAAATACAACGATCATAGTCATATTCCATCTTGGCAATACCAATGATACCGAAATCATTAAATTGAGCCTTGGCACAGTCGTTAGGACAACCAGCTACACTCATTTTTATATGATAATCACTGGGAAAGATAAGTTTTTCTAACTTTCTGGCCAGAGTAGTTGTATCAATATTTGCTTTGATACAGTGACTATTTCCTATACAAGCCATGATATTACGGGCACCTATCGTTGGATAACCTTTATCATTAACATCCATATCAACATCACATAACTCTACTTCAATATCTTCAATATAGGATTTTATATATTCATTAACTGCCTCTATATTTTCATACTTAATCCCGGGTAAGGAAAAAGTTTGTCTCATTCCTAAGTGAAACTGTCCATTGCCCCAGGTATCAGCAATATGTTGGACCAGCGATAAATGCCTGGCCTCTATAACACCACCGGGCACACGCATCTGAAGCATAAATTCACCGGGTACTTTAGACTGACGAAAACAATTCTTTTGCAGTTCTTTTATATTAATGTCATGATTCATAGTTTAACACCCCCTAATTAATCTAATAACTCTTTGGCTTTAGTGTAGTTAAATACTGGTCCCTCTAAACAAACATAAGTTTCGTCAATCTTGCAATGACCGCATTTGCCTACAGCACAGGACATCTTTCTCTCAAAGGACACCCAGATCTTTTCTTCAGGCACTCCATTCTTTAAACATTCTAAAGCAGCAAAATGCATCATTGCTGGAGGCCCTACAATGATTACGTTATAATCTTCAAAGGTATCAAATGGAATTTTTTTAATGTGTTCGGTTACAAACCCAACTTCAAATCCTTCAACCTGTTCGTTATCAAGGGTATAGATTGTGTTAAATTTTGTTTTGAAGTTCTCTAAATCCTCTTCAAACAAAATACTCTTTTTATCTTTAAATCCAGCAATAAAGTATAATGAGTTTATGTCATCTGGATTTTGGTAAAAATGCTTTAAAGTACTTCTAACAGGAGAAACCCCGGTACCACCGGCTATGACAACTAAATCCTTGTCCTTGTATTTATCTATGGGAAAAGATGTGCCATACGGCCCACGCATAAATAGTTTATCTCCAGGCCGCAAATTAAAAATTTCATTTGTAACTTTACCAACTTTTCTGATGGTAAATTCCAGCCAATTATCTCCCATAGCACTCACAGATATTGGGGCTTCACCGATTTTAGGCAGCGATATTTGAAAAAATTGTCCATGCTCAACCTTCAAATCAGCTTCAACTCTAAATGTATACTCGATTTCTGTCTCACGGATGATCTCTAAAATTTCATGTGGCTTGGGAAGTAATAGATTCTTACTCATTTATTCCACCTCCTTGGACGCAGCTTGTACTTGAGATACTTTTTTATTTTTAAGCTTGTTAACTTCTTCACTTAATCGGTTAATAGTTGTTGCAAACGAGATTAATTGCGGACATCTATCAGTACAACGTCCACAACCAACACACATCTGTTCTTCTCCAAAACGGGCTTTAAAGTCGTAAACTTTATGAAGAGTCCTGAATCTCATTCTTTCTCCAGGAGTATTTCTGAAACTATGGCCACCGGCCATTTCAGTAAAGTCTTCATGGAGACAGCTAGCCCAGACTCTCCTTCTTTCTCCAGCTCTTCCGTTTTCACTGTAGATAACATCTGAAGTAGTAAAACAGCTACATGTTATACAGGCAGAAGTACATGCTCCACAATTTCCACATCTTGAATTATAACTTTCCCACATATCCAGGTCATGGACTTTCTTCAGTATTTCTTTGTTGTCAATCTCAGGGATTTTAACTGTTACCTGATTTGAAGTAACAAACTCAGGAGTAAAGTCGGTTGTTTTTTCATTTGCAAATAGATTATTGAATGCTTCATCTTTAACTTCAACCAGTAGGTTATTCTCAGCAAACCTAACCGCTAAGCTGTAGTTATCGGTTTGATTGGATCCCATTGAAACACAGAAACAGGTATCCCAGCCTTCTTTACATTCCATCAAAATAAACTTTACCTTTTCACGCAAACGCTTATAGTAGATATCTTCCTGATCTCCATTTTCTAAGAAAATGGTATCAAGTCTCTTAATACCATTGATGTCACAAGGGCGAGCAAAAATCAATATACCCTTATCATGTACCTTGCTTTCCTTATATTCATGTTCAGTAAAGTAAAATAGGGTCTGAGTTATGGGATAGATGACTTCTTTCGGTGAAAAATCAGCCTTTTCATCATATACTATCTCTTCAACCATACTAATTTCTGCATAACGAATTAGGTCAGTGTCAGAATAACGTCCACGTTTTTCAAAACGTTTTGGAGCATATACTTTGTAGTCTTTCTGAAGTTCTTTCAAGATTTCATTCATTTTTTTGACACTCACACTGTAACTCATATCATCCCTCCTAGAATAAAAAAATTTTACAATGTCTAAATAAACAACCGATATAGGAATCTAAACTTTATTATCCCTTTATATCATTATAAAACTTACAAAACCATTAGTAAAATAATATATTTTTATGTTGTCTATAAGTAATAACTTATGTCGTCGATTAAATAATTGCTTCAAAATTATTAAATACATGTTTGATGTTGCAGCTCACGTTTTGATATTTAAAAAATAAAGATTTTATTTTTCTATTCAACCCTTAATTATGGATATATGGTATTTTTTTAGTGGTATACGTTGGTTTACATCTTTTCCCTCTCTTGAGTTGATTCCAATGATTATTATGGCCAACTTTCTTAAAAATATACCTGAATATGCTAAATTGGGAAAAACAATTGTGTTTCCTCATTATGGCTGTAAAGCATGTGGCTATCAAGGAAGATTACATCGTCATGGTTTTTACCCCCGTAATGTTATTACTGGCCCTTATCCCTGTTCCCAGGAACACAAGGGTTTTGATATCAGAGACAGAAACTATCCACACTCTATAATCTTCTGGTAGCTTTAAAATTTCTTTTGTTTTCTCTATTGCCAGAGCATCAAGATTAAAGCCTGGATACTTTGCACATGGCCCGGAAGAAAAGCGTGAATTTGATGGTTTTTTCCAGATTTCATCATTAATATCACTCCTTAATTTCTATATATTTTATCTCTTCTATACCAATTCCATCTATCTGTTGAAGTTTATCCACTACATCTGCTTCTACAACAGAATCAATCTTAATTAGCATTATCGCCTGTTCTCCCTGTTTATTTCTTCCTACATGCATACTCCCGATATTTATATTGCTTTCTCCTAAAATTGTTCCGACCTTCCCAATTACCCCGGGTTTATCCCGGTAAAAGATTAATAAGAATTTACCGCTTAAATCAAGTTCAACCCTGTATCCATCTATTTCAACTATGTGAGGTCCTCCCACCTCAATATCTCCGGCAATACTATAATATCTGTCACCGGATTTTATATTTACCCGGATGAAATTATTGTATCCTCCAGGTTCTTCTATATAACTCTTTTTGATATTGATACCTCTTTCTTCAGCAACTAATAATGCATTAACCAGATTAACCCTACTATCCAGTACAGAGTCTAAAATAGCTTTGATTATATGTATTAATATCAACTCATTTTGACTGCTTTCCGCCTTATCCCCAAATTCCACTTCTATTTTTTCAATTTTCTTTGGACCGGCCCATCCGGATAGAAAATTACCCAGCCTGTCCGCCAGCTCCAGGACCGGTTTAGCAGGAAATTCCTGTGGGTTAAAACTACTGATGTTCAAGGGTGATAAGGGTAAGTTCCCTTTTAAGACTTCCAGAACCTGTTCTGCAGCATTTATAGCTACCCGGTCCATTGCTTCAGCCGTACTTGCACCCAGATGACAGGTCATAATTACCCTGTCCTTATATTGGGTTAAAGGATTTTCGGCCGGGTCAAAAGGTTCTTTTTCATGGGCATCAAGGGCTGCACCGGCTACTTTCCCACTCTCTATTGCTCGAGCAAGGGCCTCTGTATCAATATTTTGACCCCGGGCACAGTTAATAATCCTTACCCCATCTTTCATCTTTGCAAATTCCTCAGTACTTAGTAAGTGGAATGTTTCCTTCGTTAGCGGTGTATGGAGTGTAATGAAATCCGATTTTTTAAGTAACTCATCCAGGGTTACCAGCTCTACATTCATTTTTTCGGCGTGTTTTGAGGAAACATATTCATCATGAGCTATAACCTTCATCCCGAAGGCCTGGGCTCTTTCTGCTACAAGACTACCTATTTTACCAAGCCCTATAATTCCAAGTACCTTACCGTATAACTCAACACCCAAAAATTTCTTGCGGTCCCATATCCCCCTTATTGTCAATTCATTGGCCTGGGGAATATTTCTTGATAGGGCAAGCAGCATCCCCATTGTATGTTCTACCGCTGAAATTGTATTAGAATTTGGTGTATTAAATACGATAATCCCTTTTTTAGTTGCAGCAGAAACATCAATATTGTCATAACCTGTCCCTGCCCTACCGATTACCTTTAGATTATCTGCCCTTTCCAGAATCTCACTATCCAGCTTTGTTCCGCTTCGTACAATAATGCCATCATATTGACCTATTTCTTCCATTAATTCATCATGAGTTAAATTAGTTTTAATATCAACCTCTACCTCTTCTTTTAATAGATTAACACCCTTTTCTGAAATACTATCACTTATCAGAACTTTAATTTTTGTCCCCACCCTTCTTATTTTTATTTACTCAACTTTCAGAGGTCAAAATCCCTAATGGTTTCTTGATATAATTGGGAAGAAGACCAAAAAAGTAATCTAATAGTTCATTTATTTTCTCCTCAGTAATTACTAAACAGTCGTTAAGAGTCTTTTTGAAAAGATTTATTATTAAAAGCAATGCTTCAGCAAATTGTATATCTTTTAGTTCATCGCAATACTCAAAGAAAGCGGCTTAACCCCTTAATTTTGGAGAAAACATTGCAACAGGCATTGGAGAAAAGAAAAATGGGAATAAACCTGTAATTTGTTTTGATAATGGTCACATCAAAATTAAAGAAGTTAATATATAAGTATTTTGGTTTCTATCCTTCTCTATACCAACATCTTATATCAAGACGAGCTTTACGAGTTAGTTTATAATATGTGTGGTTCATATGTTTAGGCTTATAAAGGTCCTTGCGTTTAAGAAAGGTCCCTTTTACACGCTCTAAAAATCCTAATTTCTCTAAGTGTTTTAAACGCTGCATTGTCTCCTCTAAGCTTATCCTCAATCTACGACTTATAAACTTGGCACAGTCCGCTTCAATATTGTAAAGGTATTGTAAAATTTTAAGATCATTTTCTTCCAAAACATCCCAGTCAAGCATCATTTTATTTTACTGCCTTTCATAAATAGATTTATCTTTTAATATATAAAATCTGTACATTTTTAATGAAGTGTTATATTTTTTTTCTTTTAATAACTTTAGTGTCTTTTTCATTGTATTTGCCCATAGTATATAACCGAATTTTGTGACTACGAGGAAACTCTTTCTTAAGAATTACTTTAAATAGTTTTTTTAGTTTTGCTAAATTTACACGAAATTCTTCTTTGAAAAAACCATCTTCTATAACTAAGAAAGAGTCATGATCTTCTTTAACTACAAATACAGTACGATTTCTTTTATAACTTCTGATATCTAAATAATGCCCAACAGGAAGTTTCTTAGCTCTTTCTATCAAAACTTTTATGAAGATATTTTTGTCTATCATTTCATTTTCACCTAACTTGGAAATTAAAATCCAGTACTCCAGCTTATTAAATTTCCAATTCTTAATTGCTCTAGTTTGTTCCGCTTCGTACAATAATGCATTTAGGATTACCAATATCATTATAAAACTTACAAAACCATTAGTAAAATGATATATTTTTATGTTGTCTATAAGTAATAACTTATGTCCTCGATAAAACTCTCTCCATTTTGTAAGTTTTAATTCTTTAAGTAATTAAGAAACTGAGTAAATAGTTCTGAGTGATATTTATCTTTATGATAAATAATGTTAAACTTCCTTTTGAGCTGTATATCCTTTATATCAACTTTTACAATTTCCCCTCGCTTTATTTCTTCACTTACTGCAATTTTAGGAACAATAGATACCCCAATATTGGCTGCAACTGCGTTTTTAATTGCTTCAAAATTATTAAATACATGTTTGATGTTGCAGGCCAAATTATGTTTATAAAAAGTCCTTTTAATTATCTCTCTTGTCCCACTACCCTCTTCTCTAATTATAAAATCAGCCTCTTTAATTGCAGCCGGTTCAATAATCTTTTTTTCTGCCCACTGATGGTCCCTGGAACAGATGAGGCACAGTTCATCATCCTGAAAAGGCTTAATAATTATATCTTCTAAATCAACCCGTCCTTCTACTAAACCTATGTCAAGCTCATTACCAAGTATCTTATCGACAATAAAATCTGTATTATCAATCACCAGTGGCAGTTTAATGCCACTATATATCCTTTTAAACTTTTTTATTAATTCTGGTAGTAAATATGTTCCTATAGTCATACTGGCACCGATCCGTAATTCTCCCTTTTTAATATTTGTAATTTGCTCTATCACATCTTCTGTTTCCTTAACTAAGCGTAAAATTTTTTGACTATAATTTAAGAGAACCTTCCCTGAATTAGTCAAAACCAGTTTGTTTTTTATCCTATCGAATAATTTTATATTGAGTTCTTCTTCTAAATCCAGTATAGTCTGACTTACAGCCGGTTGGGTCATGTGGATTTTTTTAGCTGTTTCAGTCATGCTCCCTGTTTCACAAACCATAACAAAAATTTTAAGTTGCCTAAAATTCATATTAATTCACCTCATAACTATTTTATTATGGATATTATAATATCATGTTATTTTAAATATGCAAATTTATCTGTTATAATTTTTTTTGTCTGTTATAATGTTTTAGAAAATAATAGTAAAGGAGATCGAGACAACTCATGGAGAAAATCAAAAAATATTTGCCGGGTTTATTTTTCACAACAATTATTGCTTTATCCTCTTTTCAAATTCAAAGAATTAATTTTATCAAGGAGATGCACTTTAGTTCTTTAATAATCGCCATTCTCCTGGGAGTGATAATCAGGAATATATTTAGATCACCTAAAATTTTGCAACCAGGGATTAACTTCTCTTTAAAAAAGGTATTACGCTTAGCAATTATTCTGTTAGGTTTTAAACTAAGTTTTACACAGGTGGCTAGTATCGGTGGAAAGGGGTTAATTCTGGTATTAATTGTTTCTGGTTTCACCCTGTTATTTGCAAAGTGGTTTGGTCAGAAGCTTGGACTCAGTGAAAACCTCGCTCTGTTAATTGGAACAGGAACATCTATATGTGGTACTGCTGCTATTGCTGCCGTGGCTCCTGTATTAACAGGAAAAGATGATGATATTAAAGATGATATAACTTTCGCGATAGGAACGGTAACACTATTCGGTACTATGGCTATGTTACTTTATCCAATAATATTTAGATCTTTCCATTTGCCCACCCTTTTATATGCTGTCTGGACCGGATCATCAATTCATGAAGTAGCACAGGTCGTGGCAGCTGGTTTTGCAGCAGGTAATCAAGCAGGACAATTGGCGACATTAGTGAAACTAACCAGGGTGTTATTGGTAATACCATTGGCTATTGTTTTAGGTATAAGACAGATCAAGATGGAAAAAACCAAAAGTAGGTCAAAACTAAATTTTAAAAAGATTACTATCCCCTGGTTTGTCTTTGGTTTCTTAGCAGTGGTAATAATCAATTCTTTAAATATTATTGAGCAAAATATGGTTAACGAATTAATTGCAGTTGATAAATTCTTACTAACCCTGGCTATGGCAGGGATGGGACTTGAAACAAGCTTTAACAAGATAAAAAAAGTAGGGATAAGACCCTTTTATGTAGGTTTTGCTGTTTGGATTTTTATTGGTTTTTTTGCCTATATTATTACCAGGTTGTTGTTTGTCTAGTATCTTATTCTAGACTTCAATATAAACAAGGCGGGGTGTCATCCCATAACAGTTCATCATCAGTTCTGGAAACAAGGCAATATCAATGGGTTTTACGTCTTTTACACTACCTTCACTAATAAAACAATAAGAGAGGGATTTTTTCCTCTCTTGAGCATTTATCCTTAATCATCTTAATTAAATTTTAATTTTTCAAGCACTCCTCCATCTCTTTCTCCTCCGGGATATTTAATCATTGAATACCCCTTCAACCATTGTAATTCCCAGGCCGGGTTCCTCGAGAAAACTAATTTTCTCGCCTGTATAGACCAGTCCTCCAGCAACATTATCTTCATTGCGTAGCAGGGGACTGTCAAGGTCATACCTGGTAATAACTGCCCTGGCTGCAGCCAGATGAGCAGCAGCAGCAATTCCGATTAAACCCTCTGAGGAACAGCCGATCATGCATTCCACCCCATAGGTTTCTGCAACAGCACAAATCTTCAGGGCATTATATATACCACCCGCTTTCATAAGTTTTATGTTGATTAAATCGGCAGCTCCCATTTCGATAATTTTAAGTGCATCGGCCGGTGAAAATACACTTTCATCAGCAAGTACGGGGATATCAACATTTTCAGTTACATATTTCATCCCTCTAAGGTCATGGGCAGCTACCGGCTGCTCGACCAGATCAATCTTTAAGTCTAAATCCTCCAATCTTCTCAAAAACCTGACCGCTTCCTTGGGTTTCCACCCCTGATTGGCATCGATCCTGATCATTATATCTGTACCGACAGCATCCCTGATGGCCTTCATCCTGCTGTAATCTATATCAGAATCCTTACCTAATTTAATCTTGAGAATACTGAAACCCTTCTCCACGGCCTCCAGCGCATCCCGGGCCATAACCTCCGGGTCATTCACACTGATGGTCATATCTGTGACCAGCTCACTCCTGTACCCTCCCAGCAGCCTGTAAAGAGGAGCTTTATACAGTTTCCCATATAGATCATATAAGGCCATATCAACAACCGCTTTGGCACTGGTATTGCCGACCAATGACTGGTTCAATCTAACCATAACTTCTTCTAGGTTCTCTATCTCCAGACCAATAATATTCTTTTTTATATGTTCCTCTATTGCTCCAACAATAGCTCCCTTTGTATCTCCTGTAATTACTGCTGTAGGAGAAATAGCACCAAATCCTGCCGTCCCCTCTTCTGTAATTACTTTCACCAGGATATTATCAGAACTTACTATTGTTCTGACGGATGTCTTAAAAGGTTTCTTGTAAGGAATGGTTAAAAATCCAATCTTTATATCCTTAATTTTCATATCTGACACCTCTTATTAAGCAAGAGGACAATAACAATTTTGTTCAAGATTTGCCGCCTCCTTTATCTACCATCCTTTAATTAATACCTATAAATGTTTTTAACAGCTCATTACCTCTTTAATTTAGGGTCAAACGCATCTCTTAGACCATCTCCGACCAGGTTAAAACCCAGAACCAGCAGAGCTATGGCGATACCGGGGAAAGTCGCCACCCAGGGGGCATCCCTTAAGAAGGTCTGCCCATTACTCAGGATAGCTCCCCACTCCGGAGTTGGCGGCTGGGCCCCGAGACCGAGAAAACTCAAACCGGCAGCATTTATTATTGCCCGCCCAATACTTAGAGTAGCCTGGATAATTATCGGAGCCATAGCATTGATCAGGACGTGTTTCAGTAATATCCTGAGATCTCCAGCCCCGAGCGATTTAACTGCTTTAATATATTCCTCTTCTTTAATCGTCAATACTGAACTACGGACAATCCGGGCAAATGTAGGTATATAGACAATTCCGATCGCAATCATTGCATTGTATAATCCGGGTCCGAGAATGGCCATTATAACTAAAGCCAGCAGGATATATGGAAAACAGAGCATTAAATCCATTACCCGCATAATTACCATATCAAGCCAGGAACCGTAATAACCTGCAATAAGACCTAAAGTAACCCCAATTACCAGTGATATGGTAACCGAAATAAATCCTATTTGGAGAGAAATACGGGCTCCGTATAGAAGACGGCTGAATAGATCCCGACCAAATTCATCAGTACCAAAAAGATGTTCCTTAGAGGGAGGTAGTAATGATTTAATAAAGCTCTGCTCCAGGGGGTCATATGGAGATATATAGGGTGCAAGAAAAGCAACTACTGTAAAAAAAAGTAGAATTACTACCCCGACCATTGCAGTCCTGTTTCGGCAAAATTTTCTATAGGATAAGGTCCAGAGGCTTTCAGATTTCTGCCGCATTATCTCATTCCTCCTTTATGAATAACTTATTCTTGGATTCAGATAGGCATAGAGGATATCTACTGCTAGATTGATAAAAACAAAGAAGGTTGCAATTACCAGTACTGCCCCCTGAATTACCGGAAAGTCCCTTCCCAGAATACCGTTTATCAACAGACGACCAACTCCGGGTCTGGCAAAGACCGTCTCTGTAAGGACTGCCCCTCCTAGAAAGCTGCCGAACTGCAGCCCGATTATGGTTACAACCGGAATCAGGGAATTCTGCAGCACATGCTTCCAGATAACCACCTTCTCAGGAAGTCCTTTGGCTCTGGCAGTCCTAATATAATCCTGATTTAGTATTTCCAGCGTGGTAGAACGGGCCATCCGAGCAATCATCGCCAGAGGAATAGTAGCCAGGGTCAGGGATGGTAGAATCAAATGCAAGAATGTGCTCTTAAAAGCAGCCCAGTTTCTGGTCAGGATACTGTCCAGCAGGTAAAATTGGGTTACCGCCTCCAGATTTGTCTGCAGATCTATCCGCCCGGAGATGGGTAACCAGCCCAACTTCCAGGAGAAGATAAGCATTAACATCATCCCTACCCAGAAAACAGGCATGGAAATTCCAAGCAGAGCTCCGACCATCGTTAGATTATCTACCCAGGAATACTTCTTGATCGCCGAGATTACACCGGCAAGAACACCGATAATCGTTGCAATAATCATACTTAAGATAGTCAGTTCTATCGTTGCCGGGAATGAAGCTGCTATTTCTTTTGATACCTTATTATGGTTACGGATTGACCGCCCCAGATCACCATGAAGTAGATTACTAAAAAACTTGCCATACTGGATATAAAGGGGTTTATCCAGTCCTAGCTCAGCCCGTAAGCGAGCTATATCTTCTGCCGCACCCTTTTCTCCCAGCATAATCTCCACCGGGTCTCCGGGAATAAGGTGTATCATTAAAAAGACAACAATAGATATTGCAATCAAAAGTGGTATTAAGTATAATATTCGTCTAATAACATAACTAAGCATCGTCTTCACCCCATAAAAATAAATTGGCCTGGCGGCCATATGCTTTATTTTATGATATAAATTCTTGTTGTACAGGAACTCAAATCATCCATATATTTATTGAAGGGGGCCCCGATGATGGTACCCCCTTTATCTCCTTTATTGTTCTAACCAGACTTTGTGGAAGAACTTGTTATAGGTCGGGTAGAGAACATAGTTCTTCACATTGGTTCTCATCGGGAGCATCTGTTTCATATGGTTAAGGAAGACAAACGGTGCATCTTCAACAACTATTTTTTGAACCTCTTTATATATCTTTTCGCGCTCTTTCTCGTCACTAAGTTTCTGTGCCTTAATCAGCAATTCATCTACTTTCTCATTGGTGTAAAAGGCCCTGTTGGTGGAACCCTGGTTTGCCGAGTTAAAAAATACATTAAGGAAGTTATCCGGGTCACCGTTATCAGCCATCCAGCCAAACAGTGCGGCAGTATGCTTACCGGCCTTACCTTCTTTAATATAGGTACCCCATTCAAGCTGCTCAATCTCAGCATTGACACCAATTTCTTTTAAGTACTGCTGGATAGCGGTGGCCAGTCTGGCTCCTACCGGGTTATAACCCCTTGGTGCCGAATAAGTCCTGAGAGTAAAGGTAAAGCCATCACCATAACCTGCTTCTTTCAGCAACTCCTTAGCTTTTTCAGGATTGTAGGGATAACCCTTCAAAGTATCATCATAAGACCAGATGGTAGGAGGTAGTGGACCTCTGGCCGGAATTGCTTGATCCTTCATCAGATATTTACAGATCTCTTCTTTATTAATGGCATAATTCATTGCCTGACGGACAAGTTTATTGTCAAATGGCTTTTTCTCATTGTGTAAGGCAATATACCCGATATTCAGTCCGGGCTGCTCCAGAAGTTTCAGGTCCGGATTATCTTTAACTTTTTTAATATCGGTAGGATTAAGACCCTCCATAATATGAATATTGCCCTTCTCCAGCTCAAGCAGGCGCACTTCATTTCTTGGAATCACCTTGAAGATAACCTTATCTACATAAGGACGACCATCCCAGTAGTCTTCGTTGGCTACAACTGTAATGTGGTCATCCTTCACCCATTCCTCGAAGATAAAGGCACCGGTACCTACAGGATGTTTGAATATCTCTTCTCCATACTTCTTAACAGCCTCAGGACTGACAATACAGGTAGCAAACATAGCCAGATTCTTCAGGAAAGGAGCATATGGATGTTTCAGTGTGAATTTTACAGTGTATTCATCAACAGCTTCTACCTTTTCAATCATCCCCAGAGAAAACCCAGCATAGGGAAATTTCCCTTCCAGATAATAGGGGTGATTGGGGTTAATCTGTCGCTCAATATCAAATACTACTGCATCCGCGTTAAATGGAGTCCCATCATGGAATTTTACACCTTTACGCAGGTTAAAGGTCCAGATCAAGCCATCATCGGAAACATTCCAGGAAGTAGCCAGAGCCGGCTCTATCTTCGTAGTTCCTCGCTCAAACCGCACCAGACCATCAAAAACATTGACTATAATGTCGGCGGAAGTACCTAGTAAAGTCATGTGGGGGTCCAGAGCATCAGCATCTGCCCCATGAGCATAGATTAAGGTACCTCCATACTGGGGTTCTTCTGCACTACTCACACCTGCTATACCCAAAAGCATTACTAAAACCAGTAATAGACTAATAACCTTCTTCAATTAAATTCCCTCCTCTGTTTTTAATCCTGCTAAGTTACAAAATAACTCATATTACGTATAATACAACATAAAAATTTCATAGTTAAATATTTGCATTTTTAAATATTTAACCATCAGGCGCTTTGCTATCTCCATTCCAGCCAAAACAATTTTCACTGAGTCCTAAAAAGTCAATTATTTTGTTAGCATGAAAAAGCCGGTTGGTTATACAACACTTTTTTGCAGCCAATAATTATCCCATTCCTCAGCTGAATAGTTTTCAAGGCAAAGCATCACCCCCCTTACGTGTCCATTGCATTGAAGTATGTTTCTGTCTTCTCGCAACAAGTATTTCATTTGCCTTTTCTACTATGACACTTCCATTATACAAACACCGCTTGCGCCGTTTGCCTTCCCATAGCATTGGGATTAGTTGGGTAGAAACTTCTTTTCTATGGACTTTACCAAAACAGATCATGCTCAAGAGCAATTTATCCAGTCATTTTTGCAATTTATTCCAAATAATCCGTGGATGATCATAAATCTACTTTTTCATGCTAAGAACTTTTTTTACCTAAGTATTGCGTTGCTGTCAAACCGTATTTTCCCACTATATGTAAAAGGGCAATAATCCCTGATATATCAATGGAGCCGGTGACAGGACTCGAACCCGCAACATGCTGATTACGATTCAGCTGCTCTACCAATTGAGCTACACCGGCCTGGAAATTATTTTACCAGATAACTAAATCGAAATCAACTGATTACAACTATTTTTTTAACACTTTTAATCCGCCTATATATTTCCTTTTCCCTACATTCCGGACATAAATCAGTAAGGTAACTCTTTCGCTGTTGTATTCTTATTTCTTTTATTCGTTCACATAAAGGACATAATTTCATAATTTAAAACCACCTCATTTATCTATTATTAACACCTCCCGGTAGATTTAAACCTGAAATAAGTATAATTAATTCTTTATGTGGAAAAATATCATTGAAAGGGAGGTGAAATAAACTTGGCAAGAATAAAATGTACTGTTGACGACTGCCATTATTGGGGTGAAGGTGATATCTGTGAAGCTGACACCATTGAAGTAGCCAATAACTTTACCGGTGGTGCGGACATGGAAGCCGGTGTGTTAGGAGAAGATGCCGGTTCCTCCAATCGGACACAATGTGTAACCTATAAACCAAAAAAGAAAGGTAAATAGAAACAGGGCGGGATTAATTTCCCGCTTATTTCAGTGAGGTTTAGCAATGTTAAAGCCACCACTTCAACCCATGTTATTAACCGATTTAGAGAAGCCCTTTAACTCAGATGATTTTATCTTTGAAATAAAATGGGACGGCTACCGGAGCCTGGTCTTTACCGAAAATAAAGATGTCTATCTCCAGAGCAGAAATCAAAAGGACCTCACACCCTATTTTCCTGAATTAAAAAAGGTCTATCAACAGGTCAACAGTAAGAGGGCTATCCTTGATGGAGAGATATGCTATCTTAATGAAGAAGGCAAACCGGTTTTTGAATTTTTACAGGGCAGAATATGGAAAAAATACGATAAGAAAGAAAAGATAAAATACCCGGTAAGCCTAGTTATCTGGGACCTCCTGGCCTTTGAGAATGAAGATATCTATAAATTACCATTAATAGAACGGAAAAAATATCTTAAGGAGATAGTAAGACCAGATAAGAATTTGTACCTTTCACCCTATATAAAAAGAGAGGGTAAACAATTGTACAAAAGTGCAGCAGCTGAAGGCCTTGAGGGGATTATAGCCAAGAAGATAGACTCACCTTATGAATTCAAACGGAGTAAATACTGGTATAAAATTAAGATCTGGCAATATACCGAAACCTTTATAGCAGGATATAGCCTGGATAGAACGGGGTTAGTAGTTGGGAAGTTTAAAGATAACAACTTTATACATATGGGAAAGATAAAACTGGCCCTGAGTAAGGAGGAAGAAGAGGCCCTTTTTAGATTTCTTCCCTCAATCAAAATAGAAAAAAGCCCCTTTCAGGAAGAACCGCAAATTTCTAATGTTAACTGGGTAAAGCCTTCCATAAAATGTAGAGTGAGATTTACCGAGATTACCGGTAATGAAACCTTTCGGCACGGTTATGTGATTAAACTATTAGTTTAATAGTTGTTTAAGGAGTTTAATATGAATAAGATATTAGTAGCTGATATAGAGGTAAAAATAAGCAATCTGGATAAGGTTTTCTGGCCTAAACATGGTTTTACCAAAGGGGATATGATCAACTATTATATAGAGGTCTATCCCCTGATTAAAAATTACCTTAAAGACCGGCCGCTCTCTTTAAAAATTTATCCTGATGGTATCAATGGTAAATCATTTTATCAAAAAAATGCCCCCGATTATGCCCCTGACTGGCTAACTATCATTCCGATTTACTCCAGTCATAGAAAGGAGGCAATAAACTGGGTTATGGTCAATAAGCTGCAGGATCTTATCTGGGTTGCCAATAGTGCTTCAATCGAACTCCATGGCTGGTTTTCAACAACCAGAGATCTAGAGAGACCAAACTTTGCAGTCTTTGACCTTGATCCAGGTATTAATACAGGCTTTGAGGATACCATTGAAATTGCCCTCTTAATAAAGAAAATACTTGATGAATTAAAACTAATCTCCTTTATTAAAACATCAGGCAAATCAGGCCTTCACATCTATATACCACTGAGACCAGTTTACAAATATGAAAAGGTAAAAGGGTTTTTGAAAGCTATTGCCGAGATGGTGATTAAATTAAAACCCGAACTAGCAACTATCGAATGGAGAAAAAGGGAACGTCAAGGCAAGATATATATCGACTACCGCCAGAATAGCCGGTCCAAGACAATACCTGCCCCCTATTCCCTCAGACCAACCGAAAATGCCACTATCTCTACCCCATTAGAATGGGAAGAGCTTTCAGCAGGTATAAAACCGGAAGATTTTACCCTGGCTAATATAAAAGACCGTCTTGATGAAAAAGGTGACCTCTGGTCAGACTTATTAAAAATACATCAAAAACTACCCGGTTTTCTTCTTTACCTTCTTTTCTTTCTTCTCTTCACTGGCCTCAACACTGGCCTTTAATCTTTCCATCAGATCCAGAACCTTGTTCTCTTCACTAACTGTCTCGGGTATTTCAACCTCCTTGCCTTCGATCTTCTCCCTAATTATCCTCATTAATTCCTCCCTATATTCATCAGTATATTTTTCAGGTTTAAATTCAGCAGTCAGGTTATTGACAATCTCAACAGCCAGTTTCTCTTCCTTATCATTGATGCTTATCTTTTCCCCCATTTCATTGATACCGAGTTCATCTGCGGACCTCACCTCATCGGCAAAATACATAGTTTCCAGGGCTAAAGCATTATTCATTACCCTGATAACAGCCAGACTCTCCTTATTTCTAATAGTTATCTTGGTAATAGCCACCTTATTGGTTTTTTCCATGGCCCTTTTTAATAATAGATAGGGTTTCTCTCCCCCCTCGGCAGGACTTAAATAATATGTTTTAATATAATAGACAGGGTCAATCTCCTCTAGCTTAACAAAGTCAACAATATCGATGGTCTTGGTGGATTTAACGGGAATATTATCAAAATCCTCATCTCTTAAAACTACAAACTTATTATCTTCATACTCATATCCCTTAACAAGCTCCTGATAATCTACCTCCTGGTCACATTTAGGACAGTATCTCTTGGTATCTACCGGGGTATTACATTCTTTATGCAATAATTTAAAACGGATATTCTTTTTACTGGTTGCAGTTGATAGCCTGATTGGAATATTGACCAGGCCGAAACTAATGGCCCCCTTCCAGATTGTTCTCATAAATATCACCTCTTATTCTGGTATTATTCCCAATCAGTAAAATAAATATATCTCTTCAAAAATGAAACAGAGCAAAATCTGAATGGATTAGAAAATTATGAAAAGAGTTTTAAAATTAAAACTTTGTTTATTTTACTTTACTAGAGCATAAGATTGATATATAATATAGACAACCCCTTATAAGATCATAAGTATATAAGAAAAGAGGTTATGATGTCTTGATCATTATAAGGGGATAACATACAATTTTTTCATTTTTATCCTCCTTTTTTTGGGCCAACTGGAACGCACGGTTGGCCTTTTTTTCATGCCATACAAGCTATTCTTCAATATACCCCAATATATCCCCAGATTGACACTGTAATTCACGACAAATTGTTTCCAGAATTAAAACCATTCTGCTTTTGCCTTATTATTTTTGAGAATAGATAAATTTGCATTAGTTATACCAATTATTTTTTAATAATTTATTGTTTCATATTTTCATATAAAAATGTCCTTAAGAGAAAATGCATAACGCCATAATCAGATCAAAAGCAATAAAAAAAGGAAGAAAGCTAAAATTAAAAATAGCTCTCTTCCCTGCTATATCAACAAATAAAAATGGAGCGGACAACGGGCCTCGAACCCGCGACCTTTGGCTTGGGAAGCCAACGCTCTACCAACTGAGCTATGTCCGCTCACTAAAGATATTATAGCATAATTTTAATTTACTGGCAAGTATTTTAATGAATTTTTTATCCCTACTTCCATAAATTACATAGCTACACAATGTAGTATTTTATTAGTATATATGATATTATTTGTATATAGATGTATATCATTTAATATATAAAGATCAATATAACTGGAGGGAGAATTAAGATATGTTCAGGCAAATTAAGATGTTTTTTATATTTCTACTGTTCTTCGTTATTTTCACTTCACAATTTGTTTTGGCCACAGAACCAACTGATATAAGCAATCACTGGGCACAGGATTATATACTTAACCTGGTCAATAATGATATTATGGAAACATATCCGGATGGCACTTTTAAACCAGATCAGGCTATTACCAGAGGTGAATTTGCTGTAGCTCTGGCAAAACAAATCAACCTATTACCTGATAATAACATACGGTTTAGCGATTTACAAGATTATCCTGGCTATAATTTAATAAATGCATTAGTTAAGGAGAAAATTATTAATGGTTATCCTGATAGTACATTCAAACCGGATAAACCTATTTCCAGGGCGGAAACGGTTTCCATACTAATAAGATCATTAGGTATAAATGATGAAAAAGTAACAATTAATCTTGACGATTACCAGACATTTAACGATATACCTGCAAACCACTGGGCTTTAAACCAGATTAAGATCGCAGAAAAACTAGGGTTAGTTATGGGCGATTCCTTAAATAATTTCTACCCCCAAAAAAGTATAACCAGGGCTGAGGCAGCAAAATACCTGACAAAATTAGCTTCACTTTCCTCAAATACCGGCTACATTACTGATGTGTATCCTACTTCCCAGAAGATATCGATCAATCTCTTAGACGGTAAAAGAGAAGTATTAAACTACAATGAAAATACCCTCGTTGGAAGAAATAATAGATTGGTCGATATTAATGATATACTAAAGACCGATAAGGTATTTATAGTTGCCGAGAATAATGATGAAGTCAAATATATTAAGGCCTATGGTATGATTACCCAGGATGACCTAGCTACAGAAGTAAGTACTATGACTCAGGGAATACTGGAACCCAGTGATGTTAAAAAACTGGCCAGTGGTAATCTTAATTTTCTCAAACCTAAATTGCAAACAGCCATTGAAAAACAATTACAAGATCAGGGGTTAACTGCTGAAGAGATAATTGCTATCATGTCAACGGACTGGGATAAATTAGAAACTCTTAGCAAAGCAAGACTTTCTGAAGCAATTTCCATTCAGACCGGACTACCTCTCGATATTACCAGGAGCTTATTAAATGGGGACTGGGATAAAATTAAATCTTATGCTCAGATTGAACTAATCCAACGTCTGGTCCAGGAGGTACTTGACTCTGATCTGATTTCATAAGTATAATAATAAATATATACCGGGATATTCTAACATCTCAATTTCCCGGTTAAATTTTGTCTTGCTTTTTTCCCGCAAATATGTTAGTATATATAAGTGTCAGATATAGTGCCGAAGTGGCGGAATTGGCAGACGCGCTGGACTCAAAATCCAGTGGGCCTTTAAAGCTCGTGTGGGTTCGACCCCCACCTTCGGCACCATTATTTTTTATCCAGTATTAAACTTTACTGAAATTATGATATAAGACAAAAGACAATGATACAAGTGCTAAAGTCAATAATTTCAGACTTATCCCATCCGATGTTTTACTTTTAGCCTGTTATATGCTATAATTATTCCGAACACAATAGAATATACCTCCGTTAGGTGAGGCTTCTATACAGATATATGCTACTGCCCGGAAACATCGAAAGATGCCAATGGGTTAACAGGTATTACCGGAATAAGGTTTTACCTAATGTAGCTGGATTTAACATAATCCAAAGCTGTATAGTGCTAAAGCTCAACGAGTGGGGACCGATCTTCCAGTATGATTAATACTAGACCTTTCCACTCGTATGGAAAGGTTTTTTTATTTTGTTCAAAATATGTTTATGAAAGGGGTGGTAGGATGGACGCGGACCCTGACGATTTAAAAGTAAAAAATACAATTGAACTTCAGCAAAGGGATAGTGTTATTCTGCTACCCCGGAGTCAATATTCTCCCGGGGTAATCTTCCAGTGAATAATTGTGATACTAAAATGTAAGGAGGGGGAGTATGACAAGAGAATTAATGGAACTTATAGACAATAGAAAAATTTCAATTGCAAAGGATCAACTAAAAAAAATGCAGGCAGTAGATATTGCAGAAATAATAAATGAAATGGACGGGAAAAACAGCTTGCTAACGTTTAGGTTACTCTCAAAAGAAGTGGCAACAGAAACATTTTCATACCTGTCTAGAGACAAACAGGCTGAATTATCTATATTGATTAATGAAAATGAACTAAAGGATATTATTGAAGATTTACATTTTGATGATATGATAGATTATCTTGAAGAAATGCCTGCCAACGTAGTAAAAAAGATATTGAAAAATACAAGCGATGTTGAAAGAAAACTAATAAATCAGTTTCTGAATTACCCGGATAACTCTGCAGGAAGTATTATGACAATAGAATACGTAGATTTAAAAGCTGGTATGACAGTTGGTGAGGCACTGAAACATGTACGCAAGACTGCCCCTGATAAAGAAACTATATATACATGCTATGTTATTGATAGTACAAGGATTCTGGAAGGCATTATATCCTTAAAAAGCCTTGTACTGGCTGATCCACAGAAGAAAGTAAAAGATGTAATGAAAACAAACTTCATAAGTGTTAACACATATAGCGACCAGGAAGAAGTAGCAGCACTTTTTAAAAAATATGATTTATTATCAGTACCGGTGGTAGACCAGGAAAACAGGCTTGTGGGAATTATTACAATAGACGATATTGTTGACGTTATAGATGAAGAAAATACTGAAGACTTTCATAAGATGGCTGCAATTCAGCCCTCGGATGAATTGTATCTATCTGCTAGTATTTTTAGCCTTGCCCGGAAAAGAATACAGTGGCTGCTTATCTTAATGGTGTCTGCCACAATATCAGGCTATATAATCCGTAAATATGAGGCAGTTCTTCAATCGATGGTCGTGCTTGCAGCCTTTATGCCAATGCTAATGGATACAGGGGGAAACGCGGGGTCTCAGTCCTCTACTCTGGTTATCCGTGGTCTTGCCCTGGGAGAAATTAAGCTTAAAGATTTTCTTAAAGTTATATGGAAAGAGATAAGGGTTAGCCTGCTTGTAGGTACTGCACTGGGTCTAATTAATTTTATACGGATATTGTATATTGAAAGTAGTAGTATACAGGTAGCTCTTACCGTATCAATAACCTTAGTAGTAACTATTGTTGTAGCAAAAGTATTAGGTGGAATACTGCCCCTTATAGCCAAGAGTCTAAAAATCGACCCTGCAATTATGGCCAGCCCACTCATTACAACAATAGTAGATGCCGCAGCCCTAATTACTTACTTTAGAACTGCTTCATGGATAATAGGTATGAGCTTTTAAATCAAAAGAATAAAAGTTACCATTTCAGGCTAATTTTTATTGATCAGGCATTTGTAAAAAATAGATAGACTGGACCTTGAAAAATATAGTAAAATAGTTATATTTACTGTATTTTGTTACTGTAGTTTTTTGAGAAGAGCGATATATATATATATATATAAACCCCCGGGATAACCGGGGGTCCTTTTATAGGAGCATTATTTGCTTTTAAAGCGGGTCGATAACCTCATCAAGATTCTCTATTTCTGTTACAACCTTCTTGATAGCCTCAAGGGCATCTTCCGGCAGCTGGTCAAGGCCGCCTCTTTCTGTCTTTCTTGATTCAATAAAGGCTACTCTGTCTTCCATTCTAGCCTTAAACTGTTTTAAATAGTTTTCATCTGTAAAATCAGGCTCATAACCCTCGATCTCCATAATTTCAAGATCGGAGAAGTTTGCCCATTGCTTGAACTCGGCCCGTCCTTCAATGATTGCTTCAATTACTCCCAGGGTTACTGCAGGTGTGATATTCTTGCCCATAAACTCACCGGTATTAAGGATATAACAATCAATGCCGGTATCAAATAGGGCCTTAAACTTCATATAGTCGTCCTTCAGTGGATAGGTCCTGAAGGGGTTAGCATAGGGCTCAACAACCAGGGCATTGGGATCAACACCCTCAGGCAATCTCTCGGCAGAAGTCCTCTTGGTAGCCAGGGTTGCTCCCATGGCAGAAGCCAGAGAAGAACCGTTGATTTTAACAACCGGAGGCAAAGTGGGGTCCTTCATTAACCAGAAGACTGCATCTGCCTTTTCTTCAATCTTATCGACCCGGTTAGGCGACCAGAGTTTGGACTTTACAGCCCGGCCGTTACCATTTCGGATATCCTCGGTAACCAGAACCACATTGCCATCCTGATCAACAGTTGCCCCGGTGTTCTGAGCAGTCAAAATATATTTGTTATCTTCAGAGGCCATGGGATAGTCCTGAGTCTTATCAAAATAGGCAGGCTCCAGGGCAATAGATGAACCATCTTCAACATTGATGATGAAGGCATCATCATGCAGAACGGTTACGTCATACTTACCACCATGTTTTGCATGGGTGATGGTTGATTTTCCTGAACCGGAGAGCCCAAAAACAGCTACAACATAATTCTTATCCTCGAGATTGTAGCGTTTCAATCCTCCATGACAGCAGGCGTAGCCATTCCTGTTGGCAGTACCCCAGGCTAAAGTCAAAGTACCCTTCTTGTGCTCACCGAAATAGCGCATACCCAGCAGGGCAGCAACATTATGCTCCGGATCAAAGAAGGTTAATCCCAGCGGATGATCGGGATGTTTCCAGTCAGGGTCGGAGAAAATATAGATATCGCCTTCATTTTCAAGTTTAGTTGAGTTTTCATACATATTATAGTAGAACTCATTGATATACTGGAAGTTCAGCAACCAGGAGAGGGCAATATTCTCGTGATTCTCCGGAATTAAAAGGTGTAACTTAACCATAAAATCCTCGTGTAAGCCCGCATAGGCCTGACAGTGATACATCTTTCTATAACGGGTATCATAGATGGCCTCCCTTATTTTGGCGGCATAATCATCAAGTTCAACTCCCGGCTCGCCGACAATCCGCCGGGCTGCTGCACAGCGGCCCTTAACCGCACCATCGTTAAAAAGAAGAACAGTAGCATCCTGGGGCAATCCCAGTTTTTCAGGCTGATAGATGGGCATATCTGTCACTATTGTCCCCGGGCTTTCTTTGGCCAGTCTATAGGCCTCAGACGGGGTATCCAGACGAACCACATTATTCCTGTAAAAAGCGGTCTCAACCGTTGTTCTTATTCTTGAAAGGATCTCTTTTTTCTCAAATCTTTCTATAGTTGACACTCTCTACTCACTCCTTTGTAGTATAATTTTTAGTAAAGTTAATATTTACTATGATTTTCGGTTTTCAAAGAATTTCTCGGCTACTGAAGGGAAAAGGATATAGGAAAGGACATCCTCTTCCTTTTGATAATAACCCTTACTCTTTAGCTCTTCCCTGGCTTTATCCAGAACCGGTTCCAGATCATCAGCGGGCCTGTGATCAATAACCTCGGCATCCTTACCTATAATCCTGGCTCTAAAGTCAGGGTCAATCTCTCCGGGTGCTTTACCGTAATAACCCTGGAGATACTTTTTAATCTCCTTGCTGACAACCTTATATCTCTCTCCTGTAGCAACATTAAAAACGGCCTGGGTTCCAACTATCTGACTCATCGGGGTAACCAGAGGTGGGTAACCAAGGTCCTTACGTACCCTCGGTACTTCTCTTAGTGTTTCCTCCAGCTTGTCAAGCATATTCATCTTCTTCATCTGACTTCTCATATTGGAAATCATGCCACCGGGTATCTGATAGATTAAAACCTCAGGGTCAACCTCACCAGGGGCTTTATACTCTTTAAGTCTATCTTTAACGTCTTTAAAATAGCGGTTGATTTCAGAGACTAACTCTATGTCGAGGCCGGTATCGTACTCGGTTCCGGCAAAGGTAGCAATAATGGTCTCCGTAGCTGGCTGGGAAGTACCTAACGCCAGTGTCGAGAGGGCAGTATCAATTACATCTACTCCTGCCTCTACTGCTTTAAGATAGGTCATTGCAGCCAACCCACTGGTATAATGGGCATGTAATTGAATTGGGATACTCAATTCCTTCTTTAAAGTACCGATTAGTGTTGTGGCTTCATAGGGACGTAATAAACCTGCCATATCCTTAAGGCAGATAGAGTCTGCCCCAATTTCCTGTAGTTTCTTAGCAGTTTCGACATAATGGTCTATATCATGTACAGGACTTGTGGTATAAACAACAGTTGCCTGGGCATGGCCGCCATATTCTTTGGTTGCCTCAATCGCTACCTGCATGTTACGAACATCATTTAAGGCATCAAAGATACGGAAAATATCTATTCCATTTTTAATGGCCAGTCTGACAAATTCCCTGACCGCATCATCGGGATAGTGCTTATACCCTACTATATTCTGGCCTCTTAGAAGCATTTGAAATGGTGTGTTAGGCATCTTATCCTTAAGTTTTCTGACTCTGAGCCAGGGGTCTTCATTTAAATACCTCATAGCACTGTCAAAGGTAGCCCCACCCCACATCTCTACAGAATGATAACCAACCTTATCAATTTTTTCAGCAACAGGCAACATATCGTCAGTAGACATCCGGGTTGCCAGCAGGGATTGATGGGCATCCCTTAAAATAGTCTCAGTGATTGCAATTCCCATATTTTCACTCCCTTTTCACAATTAATTTCTAAAAAAGGTCTCTTCATTATCATCTTTATACTTAACCAGTAAATTAATACTTCACTTTCGTTCGGTAATAACCGTAAATAGATCTTGAAGAGGATGTTTTATTCTACCCCAGCATAGATAGCAAGGTACCGGCAGCAATAGCAGAACCAATAACCCCGGCTACATTCGGTCCCATGGCATGCATCAAGAGGAAATTACGGGGATTCTCTTCCTGGCCAACCTTCTGAGATACCCTGGCAGCCATCGGTACAGCAGAAACACCCGCTGAACCGATCAGGGGGTTAACCTTACCACCACTCAGTTTATACATTAATTTTCCGAAGAGAACTCCGGCTGAAGTTCCGATAGCAAAAGCCACCAGACCAAGGACAATTATCTTGATGGTACTGAGACTTAAAAAGCTCTCGGCATTAGCGGTAGCACCTACCGTCAGCCCCAGAAAGATGGTTACAATATTAATCAGTTCATTCTGAGCGGTCTTGGATAGGCGCTCAACTACCCCCGACTCCCGCATCAGGTTTCCTAGCATTAAGGAACCGATTAAAGCTCCGGCTGAAGGTAGGAGTAAAACCGTTAATATGGTTACCACAATCGGAAAGAGTATCTTTTCTAATCTAGAGACCGGTCTGAGCTGCTCCATCTTGACCTGCCTCTCCTCTTTAGTAGTTAAGGCCTTCATAATCGGCGGTTGAATAATCGGCACCAGAGCCATATAGGAATAGGCAGCAATGGCTATCGGACCAAGTAATTCAGGAGCAAGTTTGGAAGTAAGAAAGATAGCGGTCGGCCCATCAGCCCCGCCTATGATGCCGATCGCACCGGCCTGGGGTAAAGTAAACCCGAGGATTAAAGATCCGATAAAGGTAATATATATACCAAACTGGGCAGCTGCACCGAGGAGAAGGCTTTTAGGATTGGCGATCAGGGGACCAAAATCCGTCATTGCCCCTATACCCATAAAGATTAAAGGGGGGTAAATCCCCAGTTTAACACCTTGATATATCCAGTAAAGCAATCCGCCCTTTTCCATTAAATTAGCCAGGGGTAAATTTGCCAGAAGAACACCAAAACCAATAGGTAAAAGAAGAAGTGGTTCATATTCCTTCTTAATTGCCAGATAAATCAACACACAGGCAATAATAATCATAATAACTTCTTTAAATGTTATATTAGCAAAACCAGTTTCCGCACCAAATTTAACTATGCTATCGATCACGACATTTTTCCCTCCTCTTCTTCCAATATTTATTCAATAACTGCTAAAAGATCACCTGTATCTACTGATGCTCCTTCTGAAACAAAGATTGATTTAACTGTACCAGATACTGGTGCGGTAATCTCATTCTCCATTTTCATTGCTTCAAGTACAAATAAGACATCTCCTTCTGAGACGGAATCTCCTTCACTAACTTCAAGGGAAATAGTACCAGGTAGTGGTGCCACAACCTTTTCACCTGTAACATCTCCTGGAGCAGCCGCCGGTTTAGGTGCTGCTTTTTCTACCGGCTTCTCTACCTTAGTTTCCGTCCTGGGTGTTTCTTTTTTTACTACAGCATCTTTAATCTCCTCCACTTCCACCTCATAGGTTTGATCATTAATCCTAACTCTAAATTTTTTCATAGCTTAAACCCCTTTCATAACAGGATAATATTCTTGATTTAGAAAAAATATCTAATTCACCTGACGAATATTACAGATATACTCGTTATCATCTAGTATACTGGTCATTACTGCACTGATAGCTAAAACTACCTCTTCTATATCCTCTCCTTCTCTGCCTTTTAACCTTTCACCCTCTTTTATCTCGGGCAGTGGAGTTTTCACCTCAGTTTCTTCCTTATAGAAAAATGGCTCAAAAAACCTAAGAATTACAGAAAGGAGGAAAAGGGCTAAAAATACTACCCCCATTCCTATAACAGTTACCTTAAGGCCTTCAGATAAAATCTCCATTATTTAACTTATTACCCCCTTCCCTATGTAATGTATAACTATAAATTGACGCAACAGTTATATTCTGCCAACACCTCCTTATATTACTTATGAGTCTTATGTTTGTGAAAAAAATCATTTGCTGTCCTGCTTTCAATTATCCATAATTATATCATCTCTTTCAGGGAATTTCAATAAATAATAAATAGTAATTTACTGAATTCCTTTAAATTATAAATATTTATATTAATGTATATTTATGTATATTTATGCATTTATCACCAGGTGTTCCTTCCGGATTTTGCAGAAAAAAGAGCCCACGCAAATCTGCATGGGCTCTATTCATACTTTTGCCTTCGCTTCCCGGTTCTATGCCCTGGGATTTTCAATCTGGGCCTGAGCGGCAGCCAGTCTAGCGATCGGTACACGGTAGGGTGAACAGGATACATAATTTAATCCTATACGGTGGCAGAATTTAACAGAACTTGGTTCTCCACCATGCTCACCGCAGATACCCACTTTAAGTTCTGGATTGGTAGAGCGTCCTTTAGTTACACCGGTTTCAACTAACTGGCCAACACCCTTCTGGTCAAGAACCTGGAAGGGATTCTTCTCCAGGATTTCGGAATCAAGATAATAAGCCAGGAACTTACCTTCAGCATCATCACGACTAAATCCGAAGGTAGTCTGGGTCAGGTCGTTTGTTCCGAAGGAGAAGAATTGTGCTTCCTGAGCAATTTCATCGGCAGTCATACATGCCCTGGGAAGCTCAATCATAGTACCGATGGTATATTCAAGTTCAACCCCGGCTTCAGAGATAACCTTCTCTGCGGCCTTCTGAACTACCTCTTTCATCAGCTTAAATTCGTTAATATGGGAAACCAGAGGAATCATAACCTCAGGATGGACATTGATTCCTTCCTTAACCAGTTCAGTAGCAGCCTCAAAGATAGCCCTGGCCTGCATCTCGTAGATCTCGGGATAGGTAATACCCAGACGGCAACCACGGTGTCCGAGCATTGGGTTCATCTCATGCAAACGTTCGATAGCCTTCAAAAGGCTTTCCTTTTCGGCAATCTCTGCTTCATCTCCACCCTTAACCTTGAGCTCTGTCAATTCAACCAGTATCTCATCATGGTCGGGCAAGAACTCATGAAGCGGTGGGTCAAGTAACCTGATGGTTACAGGACGTTCGCCCATTGCCTTAAAGATGCCCTTAAAGTCACCCTTCTGCATAGGCAGAAGTTTTTCTAAAGCCTTTTCTCTTTCCTCTTTGGTATCGGCCAGAATCATATCCTGAACAATAGGTAGACGATCTTCATCAAAGAACATATGCTCTGTACGGCAGAGACCGATACCTTCAGCACCGAAACCAACGGCCAGTTCAGCATCTTCAGGAGTATCGGCATTAGTTCTGACCTGCATTGTTCTAAATTCATCTGCCCAGCTCATCAATTTCTCGAAGTTCTCGTCCATCTCGGGGTCAATAGTAGGCACTTCACCAAGATAAACATTACCGGTACCGCCATCGATGGTGATATAGTCACCCTTCTTAACTACAGTACCATCAGGAGTTGTAAACTGCCCAGCTTTATAGTCAACTTTAATATCTTCACAACCCGCAACAGCAGGTTTACCCATACCGCGGGCAACAACAGCTGCATGGCTGGTCATACCTCCACGGGATGTCAGTATACCCTGGGCAGCAGCCATACCGTGGATATCCTCAGGAGATGTCTCAGTCCTGACCAGAATTACCTTCTCACCATGTTCACCCATTTCAGCTGCCTCGTCAGAATCGAAAACAACCTTACCGGTAGCAGCACCCGGTGATGCGTCAAGCCCCTTGGCCAGTAAGGTTACATCTGCATCAGGATCAATTCTCCTATGTAGCAGTTCATCGAGTTTCTGTGGTTCAACGCGTAAAACAGCGGTTTTCTTATCGATTAAGCCTTCAGCTTCCAAATCTACTGCAATCTTAACAGCAGCCCTGGCAGTTCTCTTGCCGGTACGGGTCTGGAGCATAAAGAGCTCGCCTTCCTGGATGGTAAACTCAACATCCTGGACATCTGTATAGTGTTTTTCAAGTTTATCAAAGATCTCGGTCAGCTGCTTGTAAATTTCAGGCATTTCCTTTTCCAGCTCGGCAATTGGTTTAGGAGTCCTGATACCGGCAACAACGTCTTCACCCTGGGCATTCTTTAAATATTCGCCCCAGTATTCGTTTTCACCGGTTGAGGGGTTACGGGTAAAGGCAACACCGGTACCGGAATTTTCGCCCATATTACCAAAAACCATGGTCTGAACGTTAACAGCAGTACCCCAGTGATGCGGGATATCATTGATATTCCTGTAATGTATAGCCCGTTCATTGTTCCAGGAACCAAAGACAGCACCGATAGCACCCCACAGCTGGTCTTCAGGTTTTTCCGGAAAGTCCTCACCGGTCTCCTTTTTTATATGGGCTTTAAATTGTTTGACAAGATCCTTCAGAGCATCGACTGTCAGTTCGGTATCATAGGTAACACCCAGTTCTTCTTTTTTCTTCTCTAGTATCTCTTCAAAGTCAGCACCATCTACACCTAAAACAACATTACCGTACATCTGAACAAAACGGCGGTAGGAATCATAGGCAAAACGCTCGTTATTGGTCTGCTTGATTAGGCCCTGAACGGTCTCATCATTTAACCCTAAGTTAAGTACTGTATCCATCATACCGGGCATGGAGATCCTGGCCCCGGAACGGACAGAAAAAAGCAGGGGATTTTCGGTATCACCGAATTTTTTACCCATAATGCTCTCAACCTTTGCTATAGCTTCATCAACCTGCTCTTTAAGTCCTTCAGGGTAGTTCCTATTATTCTCATAAAAGAGTGTACAAACCTCGGTAGTAATGGTAAATCCAGGTGGCACATTGATGCCGAGATTGCTCATCTCTGCCAGGTTAGCACCCTTTCCACCTAGAAGATTTTTCATATCGGCCTTACCATCGGCCTTTCCTCCACCAAAGGAATAGACAAACTTTTCTTTAGCCATATTTAATACCTCCTACATCATTAGTTTTTGTCTTAGTTCTACCTTATATACTTACAAAAACATGGTACTCCTCTTAACACGGGAAAAAGACTGATTTATGTTTTAAACACCCCCTTTATCTTCATAATTAATTCAAGAAAAATAACTAAATCCCTTCTTTTTATGTCAAGAAAATCAGCCTTATGTAGATAACTATTAATTAATACCACTCTGTTCAGCAACTTAATTTGCCTTAAAACAACTGCAAATAGATGTTGGAGAGATATATTACTATTCTTCCCCAACAACTAAAACTTCAATCAGATTAGTTGTCCCGGAGATACCTACTGGAACACCGGCAGTTATGATCACTAAATCCCCTGTTTCAACCAGTTTATGTCTTAAAACAGCTGAAATGGCATTGTGAATCATTTCATCAGTAGTTTTACTCCGGGGAGCCCTTAAGGGATAGACTCCCCAACTTAAGGTCAAAGTATGTTCTACAAATTCATTATGGGTTACAGCTATAATCGGAGTCATCGGACGGTGTTTCGAAACCATTCTGGCTGTAAAACCGGAGTTTGTTGAGGTAATAATACATTTAACCTGTAAGTCGGTAGCTGTCTTTACAGAGGCAAAGCTGATCGCCTCTGTAACGGTCCTGGAATAATTGTTAGTCTGCTGCTTGAGTTTTTCTTTATAAGCGAAAGAACCCTCAACCTCTTCGGCAATCTTAGCCATAGTCTTTACGGCCTCTACTGGATAATCCCCGATAGCTGATTCAGCGGATAACATGGTTGCATCGGTGCCATCAAAAATGGCATTGGCTACATCAGAGGCCTCTGCCCTGGTTGCCCTGGGATTACGGATCATTGATTCCAGCATCTGGGTAGCGGTAATCACCGGTTTTGCCGCTCTATTACATTTTCTGATCATTTCCTTCTGAATAACCGGTACCTTTTCCGCAGGTATCTCCACCCCCAGGTCCCCTCTGGCGATCATAATTCCATCCGAAACCTGGATGATATCATCAATATTATCTACACCCTCCTGATTCTCAATCTTGGAGATAATCTTGATATCTTCAGCCCCTTCATCCTTTAACAACTCCCTGATCTCCAGGACATCACTGGCCTTACGGACAAAGGAAGCCGCTATCAGATGGATCCCCTTTTTGATGCCGAAGGATATATCTTCCCTGTCCTTTTCGGTCAGGGCGGGTAGTTTGAGAGAAATCCCCGGCAGATTCACCCCTTTACGGGAGCCAAGGATACCACCATTGATTATTTTACACCTGATCTCATTACCCTGAACCTCAAGAACCTCCAGGCCGATCAAGCCATCATCTATCAGGATACTATTACCCGGTTGAACATCCTCCGGTAGGTGTTTGTAGCTTATGGAGACACGCGAACTATCTCCGGCAATCTCCTCGGTAGTTAAGATAATTTCCTCGCCTTTAACCAGTTCAACCTGATCTTCCCTTAAGACTCCAGTTCTGATCTCCGGACCCTTTGTATCCAGCATAATACCGATCGGCTTTCCCAGCTCTGCCTCAACCTCTTTGATCAGGTCAATCCTCCTCCCATGTTCCTCATAATCACCGTGAGAGAAGTTTAATCTGGCAACATCTAGGCCGGCTGCAACGAGTTCAGTTAATACCTCCTTGCTCTCACTTGCCGGGCCCAGGGTACAAACGATTTTTGTTTTACGCATTATTTATCCCCCAGTAATTAAGTTAAGACGATAGAATCTGGCTCAGTTTATAGAGATCCATATCGATCTCCTTTTTCATGCTTAATATCTTAGACAGATCACGGCTGATAATTTTATTATCGGAAAAAGCAACCATTTTATTGCTTTCACCTTCCATCAATAACTCTACTGCCCTGGCCCCCATCCGGCTACCCAGAATGCGGTCGAAGGCAGTAGGCGAACCACCTCTCTGGAGATGACCCAGAATAATAACCCTGGTTTCCTGACCGGTCTTTTCAGCTATGATCTGACCAATGGAGAAGGCACTACTATCATGGGCAGGTTGATTGGTTCTGAAGTCCTCCTTGACGCCCTCAGCCACCAGAACTATATTATGTAGTTTTCCCATTTTATAGCGCTTAATTAGTTTTTGACAGATCTCATCGATATCAAAATCCATCTCCGGAATGATAATAGCCTCGGCCCCACCGGCCAGACCGGTCATCATGGTCAAAAAACCGGCCAATCTACCCATAGTCTCAATAATAAAGGTCCTTTTATGGGAAGTAGCTGTATCCCTTATCTTGTTAATGGCATCGAGAACCGTATTCATGGCGGTATCGTAACCGATAGTATAATCGGTTCCTGCCAGGTCATTATCGATCGTCCCAGGGATACCGATAGCCGGAATCCCCAGTTCCTTATTGACAATTTCCGCCCCCCTAAGGGAGCCGTCTCCACCGATAACAACCAATCCCTCGATTCCCTCCTGCTGCATATTTTTAAAAGCCTTTGCCCGGCCTTCCTTTGTTTTAAACTCCTCACAGCGGGCAGAAAGTAAAAAAGTACCTCCGCGCTGAATGATATCACTGACAGAATTGCGGTTCATCTGCTCAAAATCAGCCTCAATCAGACCGGCATAACCCCTTTTGATACCTATTACCTCAAGACCATAATAAAGACCGGTCCTGACAACCGATCTGATGGCAGCATTCATGCCCGGGGCATCTCCCCCGCTTGTTAAAACACCAATCTTCTTCATCCCAATCCCTCCTCGCTAAGAGAAATTCTGCTGAATTCACCTATTTGTCTGTATTTCTGATATCGTTGATTGATTAGTTCCTCTATAGAAAGCTTGGATAGCTCCTTGAGACTGGATAGAATCGCCTCTTTGACTAACATAGCTGCTTTTCCGGGATCCTTATGTGCTCCCCCTGCTGGTTCTTTGATAACTTCATCGATTAAACCAAGTTTATATAAAGCTGAGGAGGTAATCTTCAGAGCCTCAGCGGCCTCAGCAGATTTATCGGCATCCTTCCAGAGAATAGCAGCACAGGCCTCGGGAGAAGAAACCGAGTAATAGCTGTACTCCAGCATCATAACCTTATCTCCAAGACCGATTCCGAGGGCACCACCACTTCCGCCTTCACCGGTAACAATAACAATAATTGGCACCCTAAGGTCGGACATCTCCATTAAATTGGTAGCGATTGCCTCAGCCTGTCCCCTTTCTTCTGCACCCACCCCGGGGAAGGCCCCCGGTGTATTAATCAGGGTAATAACCGGCCGGTTAAACTTTTCGGCCTGTTTCATCAAGCGCAGGGCCTTGCGGTAGCCTTCAGGGTGAGCCATACCAAAGTTTCCCTTAAGATTCTCCTTGGTAGACTTGCCCTTCTGGTGGCCCAGCAGGGTAAAGGGGATTCCGTCAATTAAGCCGATTCCTCCGAGCAGAGCGGGATCATCACCGAACCGTCTATCACCATGTAACTCAACAAACTCATCAAAGATATGATCGACATACTCCCGGGCGGTAGGGCGGTTCTGGTGACGGGCTATCTGCAAAATCTGTTTAGTAGTGAGTCCGGCATAGATCTCTTGCTGTAAATTCCTCGCCCTCTGTTTTAAACGGTTAATCTCATCACTCAAATCTATTCCTTTTTCATCCATAAAGGACTGTAGTTCCTTGATCTTTTCAGCTAACTCAATCAAGGGTTTCTCAAAATCAAGGATATTACCCACCATAATTTACCACCCCGGCTTGATGGATTTTTAAAATCCTGGCAAGTTCATCCCGGAGCTGATCACGGGAGACTACCAGATCGAGCATCCCATGCTCTAACAAAAACTCGGCCCTCTGAAATCCTTCGGGGAGATCAGCACTTATAGTTTGCTTAATAACCCTCGGTCCGGCAAAGGCTATCAGTGCCCCCTTCTCACCGATAATAATATCAGCCAGGGAAGCAAAACTGGCTGTAACCCCACCCGAGGTAGGGTTAGTCATAACGGATATAAATAAAACCCCTGCTTTATGCAACCTTTTGACCGCAGCACTGGTTTTAGCCATCTGCATGAGAGAGAACATCCCCTCCTGCATTCTAGCACCACCGGCAGTACTGAAGATAATTAGAGGTTTTCTGGTCTCTAAGGCCTTCTCAATAGCCAGAGTGATCTTCTCCCCGACAACCGAGCCCATACTTCCCCCCATAAAATTAAAATCCATTACTCCGATAATAACGGGGTGTTCTTTGATGGTACCTTCACCGACAATTACAGCCTCATCCATACCGGTTTTGGCCTTCGCTTTGGCAATTTTATCTTTATAGCCGGGAAATTCCAGTGGATCCAGACTGTAGATATCTTCTCCAAAGGGTTTAAAGCTACCCTGGTCCAGGGTAATGGTCAGTCTATCTTTAGCAGTCAATCTGAAATGATAGCCACACTTGGGGCAGACCATCAGATTCTCGACTAATTTTTTGTTAAAGATGATCTCCTTACAACTATTGCATTTTGTCCAGAGACGGTTGTCAGGAGAGACCTCTTCCTTATCCCTTTTTTCTATAGTTTTAACGGTTACATATTTAGACTTACCGAAGAGATCCTTAAACATTAATTTCACCTCAGGCTCTTAATAAGATTCATTTAGAAACTGATGAACATCTTCAGCCTCTATTTCCGGAACCAATATCTGATAACCACCATCATCCATAGCCTCTATTTTAACCAGGAAACCTTCCTTTGTCAGGCGTTCTTTAATCTTACAGGCCTCAGATTCATCTGTAGCTATATAGACAACCTGCCACATACTTCCCCCTCACAATCTAATATTTTTCTAACTTTGCAAAAGAAAAACAGAAAAACCAGCCCTGCTTCAGCCTGGTAATCAATCTCCCGAAGTAATTGAACCGTGTTTGGTTAAAATTTCTGCTTTTCCTCGTACTTTAATTGCTGATGTATGTTCAGTAAACTGAGCGACAAGTATTTCTCCCCTGTCCAGTTTTTCGGTATGAGCAAACTTGGTCTCCTTACCTCTGGTTAACCCTATTATGGTCACGCCATCCTCCAGGGCCTTGACAACAATATAATCAGCTTTAATATCCATATTTTCGCTAATATCCATCTTCTCAACCCCCTGTTTTTTTTATCATACACTGTTTTCTTTTTAATGTCAAGAAAACTACGAGCACCGTTAAAGAATCGCCTTACCGGTCAAACTTAAGACTAACATAATTATTCCCGCCAGTAAAATACCGGCCAGGATAGCCGGAAAGGCATAACGAAACCTGATCTTAAAGATAATTGCCGCAAAACTGGCCGTCCAGGCTCCGGTGGTAGGAAGGGGGATTGCCGTAAAGAGAATCAGCCCCAGAGCCCCGTATTTATCTATATATCCGCCCTTTTTCACCGTTCTTCTATCTAACCAGGCAAAGAAACGCTCTACAAGCGCAAAATGTTTACATAAAAACTCCCTGAGGGGCTGTAAGAGAAGCAGCAAAGGTATAACCGGAATGATATTCCCGATAACGCTGAGCCAGAAGGCTTTCAGCGGAGGTATCCCCAGAGAGATTGCCAGGGGAATAGCCCCCCGCAACTCAACTACCGGCAACCAGGCAGTAAAGAAAACAGCCCATTCCCGGGAAAAATAATGATTAAACCATTGAAAAACAGCATTATCCATAACCATTCCTCCATATGTATCCCATCAATAATACCTAAATCCATCCTCGCCGACCAGGTTAATTAGGTCCTGCTTAAGTGCCTCCTTCCGGGCAACCCAGTATCTACTACTGCTTAAAATTAAGTAGGAATTACCGGCCTGAGATACCTTAAAAAAGAGGGGGGTATCTCCCCGGTTGGCCTGACATATTTTTAAAAGGTCTGTAAGGAAATCCTCCTTAAGTTTAATCTCTAGAAAGGGCCAATCTAAGGAGAGTATATTTTCGGCCAGAAGATTATCTTCATTTACCCTACCCCTGATGAGCAACTTTGCCCCCGGATCGAGGAAATCTCTTACTTTACTATATAGGTCAGGAAAAACAACCACCTCTATCTTACCTAACCAGTCTTCAATTGTCAAGAAGGCCATCTGGTTATTTTTTTTGGTAATATGCTCCTTCATTTCCACCACCATTCCGGCAAGGGTTGCCCACTGCCTTTCCTTATATCTCTGGCTATCACTATCGGTAAAGTAGACTATCTTCTCCTTATACTGATCAAGGGGATGGGCAGAGAGATAGATCCCCAGATACTCCTTCTCCTGGGCCAGTCTTTCCTCAAGACTGAGTTCATCTATCTCCGGATAGTTAATGGTATCCTGATAAAAGGCCTCTTCCTGATCGACCAGATCAAAAAAGGAGGTCTGACCGGTTGAATGTTCCCGGTGGCTAGAGCTTACCTTTTCATATATCTCTTCAAATTTAACCAGCATTTGAGACCTATACTCTTTGAAATTAGAAAAAGCACCTGCCTTAATTAGGGATTCGATCACCTGAATATTGACCTTACTTAGATTCACCCTCTTGATAAAATCCTCCAGTGATTTATAGGGTTTCTTCTCTCTTTCGTCTATAATAGCCTTAATGGCACTCTCCCCGACATTTTTAATGGCCTTCATACCAAAATGAATCTTATCATCGGCTACCGGTTTAAATTCATAATCACTTAAATTAATATCAGGCGGGAGCACCTCTATCCCCATCTCCTTACATTCCCGGATATAACGACCAACCTTATCCAGGTTGTTCATCACGCTTGAAAGCAGGGCAGCCATAAATTCTGCCGGGTAGTTTACCTTTAGGTAGGCTGTTTGATAGGCCAGAAGGGCATAGGCTGTACTGTGGGATTTATTAAAACCGTATCCGGAGAAGTACTCCATCTGATCGAAGATCTCATTGGCAATTGCCCTCTCTATCCCCCGGGCCACAGCCCCCTGAACAAATTTCTCCCGTTCATTGGCGATTAACTCCTTCTTCTTCTTACCCATACCCCTTCTCAGGAGATCGGCCTCACCCATAGTGTAACCTGCCAGTTTACTGGCTATCTCCATCACCTGCTCCTGATAGAGGATCAGGCCAAAGGTCTCCTTTAAAATGGGTTCCAGACTGGGATGAAGGTATTCTACTTCCCTTTTACCATGTCTGGCTTCAATAAACTGATCGACAAGATTACTGCCCAAAGGTCCCGGTCTTCCCAGGGCCAGGAGGGCAATCAAATCGGAAAAACGGTCCGGTTTCAGCTTTTGATTGAGGTCCTGAAAAAGGTGGGACTCCATCTGAAAGACTCCCAGGGTTTTACCCTGCTGGAGCAAACGGTAAACCTTAGGATCATCCAGGGGGATATTATCTATATCAATCTCTTTATTATGCCTCTCCCTGATCAGCTCCAGGGTCTTACCAATGATTGTCAGGTTCCGTAATCCGAGAAAATCCATCTTTAATAACCCCAGTTCCTCCAGGTCATTCATCGGCAGCTGGGTAATAATGCTCTTATCTTGAGTCTGTAGGGGTATAATCCCACTCAGGTCAGTAGGACCGATCACTACACCCGCGGCATGAGTGGAGATATGGCGAGGTAATCCCTCAACACCCCGGGCATAGTCAATCAGTTTCCTGACATCAGGATCCTGCTCATAATATTCGGCTAACTGTTTATTAGTCTTCAGTGCCTCTTCAAGGGTAATCCCCGGCCTCCCCGGGACCATCTTGGCTATCCGGTCGACCTTTTTTAAGGGGAGATCGATAACTCTGCCCACATCACGGATAGCAGCCCGGGCAGCCATTGTTCCGAAGGTCCCTATCTGGGCTACCTTCTCCTTGCCGTACCTCCTTTTAACATACTCGATAATTCTATCCCGCTGTTCATCAAAATCTATATCTATATCGGGCATGGTAATCCGCTCGGGATTAAGAAATCTCTCAAAGATTAAATTATATTTCAGGGGATTTATCTTAGTAATTCCCAGGAGATAGGAGACCAGACTGCCGGCAGCAGACCCCCTACCCGGACCAACCCTGATACCATTTCTTTCGGCATAATCTATAAAATCCCAGACTATCAGAAAATAAGAAACATAACCCATTTCTTCGATAATCTTAAGTTCGTATTCCATCCTTTCCCTGGCCTCTTGATCATCAGCCAGCCCTTTATTCTTTAAACCCTGCTTGCATTTAGCCCTTAGCATCTCTGCCGGTGATCTACCCTCTTTACTTTCCGGAAAATCGGGGAGGTAGAAGGTATTAAAATCGAGTTTAACCTCACACTCTTCGGCAATTTTCAGGGTGTTTTCATAGGCCCCCCTTAATTCAGGAAAGAGTCTGTAGATCTCCTCCTGACTTTTAAAATAGAACTGGTCATTAGGAAAGGACATCCGGTCCTGATCACTGAGCTTTTTACCCGTCTGCAGGGCTAGTAGAACATCATGAAGATCAGCTTCCTCCTGTTTAAGGTAATGGACATCATTGGTAACAACTAAAGGGAGACTAAGTCTATTGGCCAGCTGAATTAACCTACTGTTGACCTTTTTTTCTTCAGGAAGGTTATGGTCCTGGAGCTCAAGAAAGAAATTATCATGACCGAAGATCGCCTGATACTCCCGGGCCACCTCTGCCGCTTCCTGCAATTTATTCTGTAGAATAAGCTGCGGAATCTCTCCCTGGATACAGGCAGAAAGGGCTATCAGACCCTTCCTGTGCTCATAGAGGAGATCTTTATCGGCCCTCGGTTTATAGTAAAAACCCTCCAGCCAGGCTCGGGAGACAATCTTGATTAGATTATGGTAACCACGGTTATCTTTAGCCAGCAAAACCAGATGATACCTCTCCCGGGTATTTTTTTCAAAGCGGGAAGTAGGAGCTAGATAGACCTCACAGCCAATAACCGGTTTGATTCCGGCCTTCTTTGCCCGGTGATAAAAATCAACCATCCCGTATAAAACCCCGTGGTCTGTCATCCCGACAGCAGGCATCCCCAGGTTCCTGGCCTGATTTACCAGATCTTCAATCCGGATCGCCCCGTCCAGGAGGCTATACTCGGTATGGCAATGTAAGTGAACAAAGTTTTCCGGTAAAGCATTTTTTTTATCTTCAGTCATAAATATTTGGCTGTGGAAACCCTGGACTTTAGTCTAGGGAGGAAACAGCCTTCCTCCTTTATTAAAATATAAATTGACATCAACATAATTATAACACATATGTTCGCCGCAATAAAGGATGAGCAGCAGAAAAATGTCATAAATGCAATTTTGCCCACTTATAATATAATGAGGTGAAAGCTTATGAACCGGATTATCCCTGTTTTTTTTATCGCCCTGGGTGTGGTTCTGGGTGGCTCCTTTATCGGTAGTATCGGTGGCGTCCTGATTCATCAGTCCCCTCTGAAAACCATGGCCGATATAGCAGATGACCTGAAACTGTATGCCATTATCAGTGCTATCGGAGGAACCTTTACCAATCTGCGCCTGCTGGAAGGTGTCTTTTTTCAGGGAGAGCCCCTGATTATCTTTCAACAGTTTATTATCCTTTTGAGTGCCTTTCTGGGTGCCCAGTTAGGCTACTGGTTAATAATTGTCTTCTGCGGAGGTAAGTAATTTGGCTACCCCCTTTTTTGTCTTTACCAGGAATGAGTTAATCTATCTCTTGGTCCTTTTCCTGCTAGGAATTATCATCGGAGCCACCCTGTTAAACCTCTTTCTTAGCCAGCAGGTCGACCGCTTAATCCTGGAAAAAAAAGATCTTGAGGTCAAGGTTAAAGAACAGGAAGACCAGATCAAACAGCTAGAAGAAAATAAATATAAATATAATTACATCAGGAAATTAACCATTAACCTGGACACTGACGTAAATAAACACACCCAGCAGGTAATTAAAAATAAAATCCGGGATTTATTATCGGGTCTATTAGGGAAGGAGATCAAAAGTATAGACCCTCTCCTGTTATGGGATGTTATCAATGACCGGTATATTCCAGTTGAAGATAAAACCTTCCACCTCCACTTAGAGATTATGGTAATCACCGAAGAACTTCAACTATATATTAAAGTAAAGAGTACCAAAAAGGGTGAAGAGCCGGAATAAGCAGCCCGAGAAAAATATGATTTCATCAAAATTATGATATTCTGTTAGAATAATAAACCGACCTTAGGCCATAATATTCAAAAATGTAAATGAGATACCTTTATATTAAAAGATTATCATGGTATAATAAGAAGGAGTATATTGATAGGAGGTGTAGATGTGAAAGAAGAGGTTGCAAAAATCATTAATAAAATCAGGCCAAGCCTGCAGGCTGACGGCGGAGATGTTGAACTGGTCGATGTTGATGAAGATGGTGTGGTCAAGGTAAAATTACTAGGTGCCTGCCACGGCTGTCCAATGTCAACCCTAACTGTTAAAAATGGTATAGAAAGAACCCTAAAAGAACATGTACCGGGAGTTAAAGAGGTAAGGCCAGTCTAACACTATTCCGGAACTTAAAGCACCCTACTGATCAGGGTGCTTTTTTTCTTCTTTTGGAATTCCAATCTCCAGATCGGAAAATAGAATCCGCTGAATATCATTAAGCAGTACACCTACCCGGTATTCAGCATCAAGGTAGCTTTTAATATTTTTGTTGAGCTCAACAATCTCCCTTAATTTATTAAATCTCTCCTTCTCTTCCTCAGTTACCTCCTGACCCGATAACTGTTTTGTCTGTAATTTCAACTGCTCTTTTTGAAAATCCAGCAGCATTTCCTTTGTTTTTTCATCATCCATAATCTTTTTGCGCAAAGTAGAATAAGTACGGTACTCATCGGAATCCTTAATCCCCCTGGCCAGACGGTGGGCCAAATCATAAACAGCCATATTATCCCTCCTTCAATCAAACTCAATAATCTGGCTATTGATACCATTATCTAGATCAATTATACCAAAAGAATAGTGGGGTTGTAAACGCCGGTCGGTGGGCGAACCGGGATTAAAATAGAGCTGGCCTTCTATCCTCTGGTTACAGGGTCTATGGGTATGACCGAAGATAATAATGTCCGCTTCGGGGAAGATATAGCCGAGTTTATCCATGATATGCCCCTTAAGGTTATGGCCATGGGTAACCCCAATTTTATAACCCTCCAGGTTAAGTTCAAGCCGTTCCGGAAGTTGTTTTTTCAGCTGATGAGAGTCAACATTTCCTGCCACTGCTTTAAGTGGAGCAATCTCCTGCAATCTCTCCAGTGTTTCCCGGTTGACGATATCACCGGCATGGATAATTAAATCTACATCTTTAAACCCTTCAATCACTCTCCCGGGCAGCTCTTTTGCTTTTGTAGGTATATGAGTATCGGCAAGGACGCCAATCTTCATCTCTCCACCTCATTTCCCTTCAGCGATAACTGCAAATAGATGTTGAAGAGATGTTTAAAATCGGAAACATCTATTTGTAGTAGTTACCAAAAACTAATTTACCCAATAAAGGGCGCTTTATCTCGACAGCCTGATACTGACATAACTCCTGACAGCAGAAACACCTGATACAGTTTTCCAGAACCACCACAGGTTTCCCTTTTGCCATTTTAATAACACCTGCCGGACAGCACCTGTTACAATCACCACAACCAAGGCATTTTTGATGATTAAATACCGGTTTTGGTCTTAAAAACTTATCCAGCAGGTTACTAACAGGTGCGGGTAATTTCTGGTCAAGCAGATTGGATTTCTGTTCAATTACAGGGATCTTAACATCTCGATAAGGTATTAGTTTGTCCCCCACAATCTCCAGCTGCGTGCTTGCCAGCAACCCCCTCTCTCCGGCAGCTGCTATAACAGGCGCCTTACTTAAAGGAGTTATCCCTAAGAGAAGAGCGGAAACAACATCGAGAGCGACCGCTGATGGACTGGCTAGTAAATAACCGAACTCCCTGGGGCTTCCCCCCGAGGGGCCTTCACCCTCCATCCCGATAATTCCATCCATAATATTGAGGACGGGTTTAACACAGAAGGCAAGGTCGATTAGCATCTGGGAAAAAAGATCTATCCGCGGCATCTTCAAATGGTATTCTGCCTTCAAAAGACCGGGAATAGCACCGAAGAGATTCTTAACGGCCCCTGTAAACATCGTCAGTCCATGGGTTTTCAGTTTGGGGAGATTAATAATTACATCCGCCTCCCTGATAAACTTACCCAGTACAAAGGACTTGTTATACCTACCGCCGGCGAAGGGAACCCTCTCCTGACCGGTATTATAATTAAGCTCAGCACCTGTTTCAGCGGCAACTCTGGCTAAACCGCTTTTTTCATAGGCCCTTTTAAGGGCCTTAACTGTGAAAGGCCCACCGGGGCTATCCCCGATAATAACCCTACCGCCCGCCTCCTGTACCAGCCTGGTAATAACCTTGACCAGGGCAGGAGCGGTGGTTACCGCAGCCTCCGGTGGTTTGCCCATCAATAGATTTACCTTTAATAACACCCTCTGACCGGGCCTGACAAATTCTTTTACTCCGCCAAGTAAATCCAGTAAAACTCTTACATCCCTATGTAATCTTTCCTCATTATAATCCTGTGACCGGATAATAGCTACTTTCTCCATCGTTTCCCCTTTTCTACTGAATCGGAAACATCTATATTGTATTATTAAAAAGAAATTTAGCTACTTCTAATTATAACATATAGAAAAAAGGGAAGAAAGAGCTCTCAGTCTTATTCCTTCTTATATTGCAAATTAATGTCTCACAAGGCAAAGGTTCCTTTCTTACCCTTGACTACCTTTAGTATTTGCTCTTCATCACCAGTCTCAGCATTAATATAGATCAGGTAGGTCTCACCACCAATATTACCTCTAATCTCATAGGTTAAAACCTCCTTTAAACTGGCACGGGGAATAACAGCCAGCCGGATCTCCTCAATCTCATCAAGGGTATTACCGGCCAGTTTTTTCACCTCTTCAGGGGTAATTTTGGGTCTCTCAACTTCTCTTTCGCGGTGTGACATTAGATAACTTAAGGCTTCAACTCCCAGTATCTGACCATTATCGAGGGCTACCTGAACATTAATAATATCGGGATAATAGATAATATCCTCCGGCTTATAAGCAAAGGAGATATAGGCAATATTCTCATTAACTTCGGAGTAGGTTGGTTCCATATTAGGATAGCCATTTTTGGCCAGGAAATCTCTCGCCTTTTCAACCGCCTCTTTTTGATCTAACCTGGCATTTTTGAGAGAACGGTTATTTAAAAGATCCACCAGATAACCGCCCTTTTTAGAGATATCAACCGAGTAGACGCCCTCATTATCGCTCTTAACCTGGAAGTTATAGGAGGGGATCTTCCCATTGACAGAAGTACCTCCGGTAATAGATATATCCTTCTTATCCTGAAAATCTACTACCTCCCTGGCCTTTTCCCTGGCTCTTTCCCTGGAGATGGTACTCCCTTTAAGCCCCTTAGGTTTGGTTTCGGTTATATGGTCCGAGAAGGGGCCATCATAGATAAGGGTGGGATATTTCTCCAGTTCTGCTCTGATATCATCAAAACCATCCCTGATGGGTACGGGTCTCCGGTCATCCCGGCTCATCCTTTGTTTTGTCCCTCTTACAAGTTCAATCCAGTTTACATCCCCTGAAAAGATCTGACTCTCCAGTTCATGTAAGGATGCACTTATCTGGGCTGCATGCTGGCGTAATTCATTCAGTTTTTTCCGGTTATCTTCTGTTAGCACCCTTCCCTGAGCATTGTTTCTAGCCATTACATGGGCGTAATCACCTGCCTGGCTTAGAAACTTGGCCGTCCTATAAACGGTCTCTGCGGCCAGGGGCAGTCTGGTTAATTCCTGCTGGGCTATATTGGCATGGCTCCAGATATCGGTCAGAATCATAATATTCTGCCGGGGTGAGGTAGAAACAAGTGATTTTCCCAGTAGGACCTGTAATTGCTCGATATGGTCAACCATCTCATAGAAGGCTTGCTGGTATTTATTTCCGAGATATACTTCTAACTGCTGCCTCTGCCTGTACTGGTCATAACCCCAGTAACCGGCAAGTCCTACCACAATAAGTCCGATTAAGACCGGTATGATCCACTTTCTTTTAATTTTAAAGACCTCCCTTTAATGAAATTATAATGCAAAGACATGGCTCCCGATTCTTCTTACAATCCGGCGGGACCAGATCCATCTGCTAACAGGTTTGGAGGGATTCCAGAAAAATAATGCTCCATGGGTAGGGTCCCAGCCATTAAGGGCCGATCTTGCTGCCCTGATATTTTCCTGATTCGGGGGTAGATTAAACTGGCCGTTAGCAACCGATTCAAAGGCCAGCGGTTGATAAATAACCCCGCTGATTGAATTGGGAAAGGATGGGCTTTCAACCCGGTTGAGTAAAACCGCCGCTACAGCCACCTGTCCCTCAAAGGGTTCACCCCTGGCCTCGGCATGAACTAACCGGGCGATCAGCTCTACATTATCACTTCTATTAACCGGTGCAGCGGCTACCATGCGGGTTCTGGGCGTAGTCACACCTCTGTAACCCAGGGCTGCCCAGGTCTCCGGACCTACTACTCCGTCAACCCGGAGCCGGTTTTTCCGCTGAAAATCCCTTACTGCTAATGTTGTTTTAGTACCGTAGATTCCATCAATCCTGCCATCATAATATCCCCACTGCTGTAATTTCCACTGGAGTAACCTGACATCTCTCCCTCTAGCACCCCAGTAAAGGGTGGGACGGGCTGCATAGCTTTCCGGGATATAGAAAACTGTTAATGCTATGATTAAGAGAGTCAAAGAAATTAAAATCAGCAGATTAACTGTCTTTCTACTCATCATCTAACCCCTTTCAGGTATTTATTTCTCTCCATATATATCTTGCCTCAAATTACCCGGGTTTTATTCCTTTTTTTTTTACTTTGAAGATAGCAGTTCAGCTATTTTCATGTTTTTATTGTTACTCGTAGATTATGGATATTTATAGGGAAAAAAGAATAAAAAAAAAGAGCCGACCCTTTATCCAGGTCAGCCCTTTAATTTAATCTATCTTTAATTTTCTCAAGGTCCTCCTCCGAGTAGACCGTTACACCTTTCTTCTTTAAAAAGGCGGCCCCTACTCCGGTACCCGGTTTTAAGGTACCGTTAAACTCCCCGGTATAGATTTTTCTAACACCGCAGCTGGGGCTTTTCTCCTTCAGGATAGCAAAATCAATCTCATCTAGATTAATACCTTTAAGCATTTCCTGACAGCCTTTAAGGAAATTCTCGGTTACATCTTCGCCTTTTATGTTCATAACCCTGGCCTTTTGGGCCAGGACATCAAACCCATCACCATCAATAATCTCAGCAGGGGGTCTGGGAATGGGAAGCCCCCCTGCTACCTCAGGGCAGACCTGTCTTATATCCTGCCCCTGCAGCAAATCCAGAAGAGTAGTGACTTCATTATTTCCCCCGTTATACTTACAGTTAGAACCTAGCAGACAGGCACTGACCAGTATCATTTACTTAAGAAACCTTCTTGTCTTTACTGGCAGCAACCTCTTTCTTGCTGCTGTCCTCTTTCTTATCTGCTCCATTAATTGTATTGCTTGCTGATCTATTATCGGTGGAATAAAATCCGGAACCCTTGAAGATTATCCCCGGTGCACCGATAATTCTCCTTACCGAACCCTTGCAGTCAGGGCATTCTTCCAGTGGCTTATCGCTGATCTTTTGAAACCTCTCAAAACGGCCACAGTTTTCGCATTCATAGAGATATGTGGGCATTTTTCCTCAGTCCTTTCTTTTGTAATGATTATGGTCGAAGGCCAGTTTATTCTTTTCCTGCAAATCTATAGCAATTTATAACCTTTTCCAGGGACCGAGAAATTAATACCATGGTTATACTGCCGGGGTCCCAAATATATTTTATATGAAATATTTTATTTTTGTCAAGTATCTATGCTTCCGTCTTTGTTCTGGTATGGCCCCAGTAGTTATAAAATTCGATAAAGATAAATAGGCCCAGTAGAACCCATTCCCTGATCAAGGCAAAAAAGATACTACCGGCTATTCCTGTTATAATAATGACCAGTAGATTCATTTTTTTACTCTTTTTCATTCTGATAACCTGCCAGGGAATGAGTCCGAGCCCTACAAAGACCCCGGTTTCAACTTTAAAGTATAAGCCGGCAATCCCGATAATGATAAAAAAGATTAGCAGAAATAGATTCATCTTAACTCCTCTCCTTCCCAAATTTTTTCCAGGAGGACCATGGTCTCTACATGATAGGTCTGGGGAAACATGTCTACAGGTTGAACCCGGCATATTCTGTAACTTTCCTGCAGCAGGGCCAGGTCCCTGGCCAGGGTGGCGGAATTACAGGAGACATAGATAAGCCTGTCTGGCCTGGTTGTTAGCACTGTATCGATTACACTTTCAGCCAGCCCCTTTCTCGGGGGGTCAAAGATGACCAGGTCCGGCCTAATCCCCTGAGCCAGCAGTTCCGGTAATTTCTCCTCCACCTTCCCTACCTGAAAGGTACAATTGGTAATGTTATTCAGCTCAGCATTCCTTTTAGCATCTTCAATTGCCCCGGCTACCTCTTCAATCCCGAATACCCTTCCAGCCCTACCGGCAATATAAAGGGCTATACTGCCAATACCGCAATAAGCGTCAACAACCAGCTCTTTACCGGTCAATCCGGCATATTCAAGTATAGTACTATAGAGTTTCTCCGTCTGCAGGGTATTAACCTGAAAAAAGGATTCGGGGGAGATTGCATATCTGATAGAACCAACATAGTCAAGATAGTAATCTTCACCGGCAATTAATTCCGTCCTTTTCCCTAAAATAACGTTAGTTTTGCCAGGATTAATGTTCTGCAGAATCCCGGTTAGTTCAGGTACTCTATCCAGAAGTTGTTGCGCTATCTCCTCTCTGTGGGGGAACCTGTTCCTGCTGGTAACGATAGTCAGTATAGCCTGGTTGGTACAGATCCCTGCCCGGATTACCAGATGGCGTAATAGTCCGGTATGTTCCTTTTCATCATAGACGGTTAGGGGGTATTGATTTAAAACCACGATGGTTTCCTTGAGGATTCTATTAATAAGCGGGTGTTGGATTGAACAATCATTATGTACCACCACCTCATGGGTACCCTTCCGGTAGAAACCAGCAACAATCTTCCCTTCTTCATCTACAGTTAAGGGGAACTGGGCCTTATTTCTATAGCCCCAGGGATAATCGGCACCGATAACCGGGTTGACCTTTACCCCCTTTAACCCTCCCAACCTCTCCAGAAGATCCTCTACCATCCTTCTTTTATGGCTTAGCTGCAGTGGATAATCCATCTGCTGCAGCTGGCAGCCACCACAGGCAGCAAAAACGGGGCAGGCCGGGTCTATTCTTTCCTCAACAGGCCTCAGAACCTTGAGCAATTCACCCCGGGCATAGGACTTTTTGCTTTCAGTAATCCTAACCCTAACCCTTTCACCCGGTATACCTCCGGGGACGAATATCGCCAGTCCCTTCAGATGGCCAACAGACTCCCCGCCATGGGCCAGATTATCCAGCTCAATCTCAACAATATCCCCTTTCTTTATCCCCTTGGCCATTTTATCATCTCCTATATGACACCTTCAACTATGTATTATTTTTTAAGAGTAAATTAAGCTTCAGGCCTTGCTAGACCAATAATACTATTAGTTTTTTAGGGTGCGGAATGTGAGATAATAAATCTACTTGTTTTATATAAACAAATTCTGAACCTCCAACACCCCTAACACTTCCAAGAAGATCATGAGGTTCAGGTTTTATACCGATTTTTTCAACTAATTCACCTTTTAAAATACTTCTTGCAGATCCAGTATCAATAAGTGCATTTTTTAATATTATCTCTTTTTCTTTATATTTAACTTTAATTTCTACAAAAGGTAGATTATCTATTATCTTCAGTTTATAAATCATACTCTAACACCCAACCATTTTCTCTCTTGTATTTCTAAATTTTCTTTTTTAGTGTGGGCCACATATAATTCTCGTTGAGGTTCTTTTTTGTGTAATTTACGATAAGCTTTAATAGCCTCCTCACTGTCATTAAAAATATCGAGAACAGATAAATCTTCCACAATTCTTTTTCCCTCATTAGAATGTGCTTGTACCGCTTCAAACAAAACCCAACTATCGGGATGTTTTTTTCTCAAGCCTTCCCACTTCATTTTAAATACCCCCTATTTATACTGGATTATATGTTTATTATAACATACATATCTAACCAAAACATGCAAGATTTCAGATAACGTTTCGTATTCACGACGTAGCCCGTTCCGTAGGACTGGCACAAGGCTTGCTCGTATCATTCAAAACCAAATTGCAAGCCTTGTGCCAGAGGACTATGTCCCGAAGGGCAAGAGCGTTAGCCCACAGCGTAAATACTGTGTTGAACTAAACCGCCGGAGGCGGTGGCTTTAATCCAAGAAAATTTCATCCTCCTTTTGATATAAAATTGATATAATGTCAATATCAGAATATCAAAAGGAGTTGATTTAAAATGTCAAATATATTTAAAAGCATGAAGATGGATCTAGAATTAAAAGGTTATAGTCCCAAGACAGTTGATGCATACGTCAGATATGCCAAAAAATTTATCCAACATTAT
>JARRCS010000035.1 GCA_029981855.1 Halanaerobiales bacterium
AGAGCTGATAACCCCGATAGCGATGGAAGAGGGATTACGCTTTGCGATCCGGGAAGGTGGCCACACCGTTGGTGCCGGAGTAATTACCGAAATTATTGAATAGAATTTAAGAATCCGGAGAAGACCTAAAAGCATGTGCTATTAAAGGCACATGCTTAAAAAATTATTGACATCACCTGGAGAATATGATAAAGTAGTTAATGTTACACCTATAGCTAATCGAGGGGGTGGCAGTAGATGAGAGAGATTGTTACCTTGGAATGCACTGACTGTAAGAATCGTAACTACACTACAACTAAGAATAAACAGAAACATAGAGAGCGCCTGGAGACCAAAAAATACTGTAAATTTTGCCAAAAACATACTATTCACAGGGAAACCAGGTAAGCATATTTTTGCTAAAATGTACCATAATAAATAACGGGTGGTCTGTTAGGTGGAATCCGGTACAGATATTCTGTGGATAATTTGCGACATTAACAAATTCACATTATTTAATATAATGGTCGAAGGCCAATTTGTTCAAAATTACCGAATGGAATGAGGTATTATTTTAATAGATTGACGAGGTGATCAGATGGCTGACCTTGGTTTTTTTGGCAAAATAGGCAAGTTCTTCCGTCAAGTTAAGGCTGAGATGAAAAAGGTAAACTGGCCTAATCGTGATGAAATATCATCCTATACCTTGGTTGTGATAGTTACGGTACTGGTGCTGATTACTTTTATCGGGGTAATTGATTTTCTTTTAACCAAAAGTATTACTCCGCTTATTATTAAGTAGGGAGGTGGGGATTCTACCTGGAGTAGAATCCTTTGCTATGGGAGTAGAAGAAAAGCAGTGGTATGTTATCCATACCTATTCCGGGCATGAAAATAAGGTAAAAGCAAATTTAGAGAAGCGGATAGAGACAACAGGAATGGAAGATAAGATCTTCAGAATTCTGGTGCCCACTGAAGAAAAGATTGAGCGAAAAAAGGGGAAGGAAAAGGTTGTCAATAAAAAGGTATTTCCGGGCTATGTACTAGTAGAGATGAAGATGAGTGATGACTCCTGGTATGTCGTACGGAATACACCCGGAGTAACGGGTTTTGTCAGTAGTGGGACCAAACCATTACCATTACAACCTGAAGAAGTAAACCATATTCTCCGCGGAATGGGCCTGGAGGATAAAAAGGTAACGGACTTTGCAGAGGGGGACAAGGTAAGGGTTATTGATGGCCCCTTTGAAGAGTTTGTAGGAGTTATTCAGGAGGTTCACCCCCATCAGGGCAAAGCTAAAGTACTGGTATCTATGTTTGGCAGGGAGACACCTCTTGAATTAGAGTTTTCTCAGATAGAAAAGGCTTGATTGGAAAGGAGGTTAAAATATATGGCGAAGAAAGTTATCGGTCAGATAAAATTACAAATTCCGGCAGGTAAGGCTAATCCAGCACCACCGGTAGGTCCGGCTTTAGGACAACACGGTGTAAATATTATGGAATTCTGTAAGGCTTTTAATGCCAAAACAGCCGATCAGGCAGGAATGATCATCCCTGTGGAGATAACTGTTTATGCTGACCGTTCCTTTAGTTTTATTACTAAAACCCCTCCGGCTGCAATCCTGATAAAGAAGGCAGCAGGTATTGATACCGCTTCAGGTAGGCCTAATGTTGATAAGGTAGCAACTATAACTAAAGATGATGTCAGGGAGATTGCTGAGCTGAAGATGCCTGATTTAAATGCCGGTAGTCTGGAAGCAGCTATGAGAATGATTGAAGGTACAGCCCGTAGTATGGGGATACTTGTGAAGTAAAAGATTAACCATTTCTTTTTAGATTTAGAAACTGCAAATAGATGCTTTTGATTCACTAAGAGTCATATACAAAAAATTTTCAAACATCTCTCTAACATCTATTTGCAGTTGTTGAAGGTAAAATAAGTTGCCGAACGGAGTGAGGCATTAATTTAAAAAAGTGGGAGGATTTAATCCGTATAACCACAAGGAGGAGATTATAATGGCAAAGCATAGTAAAAGATATTTAGAGGTTAAAGATAAGGTTGATCGGGAACGTTTGTATACCCCTGAAGAGGCCTTAAAACTGGTGAAGGAGACAGCTACAGCCAATTTTGATGAAACCGTAGAACTATCCGTTAAACTAGGTGTAAACCCCAAACACGCCGATCAGAATGTCAGGGGTACAGTTGTCTTACCAAATGGAACCGGAAGGGAAGTTAAGGTAGTTGTTTTTGCCAAGGGCGAAAAGGTTAAGGAAGCAGAAGAAGCAGGAGCAGATGTGGTTGGTGCCGAAGATCTGGCTGAGAAGATTGAGGGTGGCTGGTTAGATTTTGATGTTGCCGTTGCCACTCCGGATATGATGAGTATAGTTGGTAAATTAGGGCGTATTTTAGGCCCCCAGGGATTAATGCCTAATCCCAAGGCTGGTACCGTTACCTTTGAGGTAGGTAAGGCGGTTAAAGAGATAAAGGCAGGTAAGATCGAATATCGAGTTGATAAAGCTGGAATTATTCATTTACCTATTGGTAAGGTTTCTTTTTCGGTGGAGGCTCTTTTGGAAAATTTCAAGGTAATCATGGATACCCTGGTTAGAGAAAGACCTGCCGCTGCTAAAGGAAAATATTTAAGAAGTATAGCTGTTTCTTCTACAATGGGTCCAGGGGTGAGAATAAATTCTGCTGATGTCATGACCCTGATTGGAAGATAGGGTATTGACAAGCGGCTTTGACCTATGATATATTATGATTGATTTGTTTAAAAAACAAAAAATATAACCATAGACAGCAGGTGTCGTTAAGACTTAATTTCCTGCCGAGGTTATTAGTTAGTGTTGAAATAAACACATCTACTTACCCTACTACCTGCCTGTCTATGGTGGGTTTTTTTCATGCCTAAGGAAAGGGGTGAAAATAGATGGCAAGGCCTGATAAAGAGGCTACGGTTGCGGAATTAGCTGAGAAGCTTACTAATGCTAAATCAGTGGTTGTTACAGACTACATGGGGCTGGATGTTGCCGAAATTACCGAATTACGTAAAAGGCTGAGAGAGGCCGGGGTTGAGTATAAGGTTGTTAAAAATACACTGGCCCGGCTTGCTGCCAAACAGGCTGGTATAGAAACTATTACTGATTTTTTTGTTGGCCCGACCGCTATTGCTTTTGGAATTGAGGATGCAGTTTCTCCAGCCAAGATTCTGGTCGATTTTTCTGAAGACCATGATGAACTGGAGATTAAGGGTGGGGCTTTGAACGGAGAAATTATCAATATCGATAAGGTTAAGTCTCTGGCTAAGATTCCACCAAGAGATGTTCTGTTGGCTAAGGCCCTGGCCGGTATGAAAGCACCTATCAGTGGATTAGTTAATGTCTTACAGGGCAATTTACGCGGACTGGTTCAGGTATTGAATCAGATTAAAGAACAAAAAGCATAAAAATAACAGGAGGTTATTAATGATGACAAAAGAGGAAATTATTAAAGCGATTGAAGAGATGACAGTGCTGGAACTGGCTGAATTGGTAGAAGAATTAGAGGAGAAGTTTGGTGTTAGTGCTGCCGCTCCGGTAGCTATGGCTGCTGCTCCGGGTGCACCTGGTGCCGCTCAGGAAGAGGAAAAAACTGAATTTGACGTCTTCCTTGCCGAGGTTGGACCAAAGAAGATTAATGTTATTAAGGTAGTTCGTGAACTGACTGGACTTGGTTTGAAAGAGGCCAAGGCAGTGGTTGACGGCGCACCAGGAAATGTAAAAGAGGGTGTAAGTAAGGAAGAAGCCGAAGAGATGAAAGCAAAATTAGAAGAAGCAGGAGCTACCGTTGAACTGAAGTAGGGATAAATTAACTTATTATGTTAATAACTAAAAAAGAGTGAAAAAGCACTCTGATTTCAGGGTGCTTTTTCTTTTGGTCAATTGGGGAAAAAATTCTTGACAAGCAGGCCTGATTGTGATAGTATTATTTATTGTCGATAGTAAGATAATAAAATGGTTATTTTATACTTTATAATATCATAGGAATTTTCTTTTTGGAAACTACAAATAGATGTTTCTGATTTAGTAGAAACATCTCTCCACATCTATTTGTAGTTATTTTAAGGTAAGGGAATAAATTGGCTTATGGAGATATATTAAATGTATATTAATAAAAATATCGGGTTATAATATAAATATCGTTTTTTTATGCCATGTATAAATTATGTCATTTAAGCGAGGTTTTTTAGCCTTGCTTTAAATAATGTTATATATAATTTAAATAATGTTATATATAAATTTTTGATTCCTGGGGGTGCAAAAATGGCAGCTCGAAGAAGGGAAAGATATAGTTTTGCCAAGATTAAAGATGCACTAGATGTACCTGATTTGATCCAGACACAGATTAAATCCTATAACTGGTTTTTGAAAGAAGGGCTAAAAGAGGTCTTTGATGAAATCTCACCGATTGAAGATTTCTCGGAGAACCTTATTCTGGAGTTTGTTGATTATCATCTAGGTGACCCCAATTATGAGGTGGCAGAATGCCGTGACAGGGATGCTACATATTCTGCCCCTTTACAGGTTAAGGTAAGGCTAATTAATAGAGAGACCGGTGAGGTTAAAGAGCAGGAAGTTTTTATGGGAGATTTCCCTTTGATGACTGATAAGGGTACATTTATTATTAATGGGGCTGAAAGGGTGGTAGTTAATCAGCTTATCCGTTCTTCAGGAGTTTATTTTAGTGAAGAGAGAACTAAAGATGGTCGCAGGATAATCTCTGCTAATATTATCCCCAATAGAGGGGCCTGGATTGAATTTGAATATGATAAGAAACGGATTATATCTGTAAGGGTTGATAGAACCCGCAAAATGCCCTCAACCGTGTTGTTCCGGGCACTGGGTTATGGTAGTGACCCCGAATTACTGGATTTATTTAATGATCATGAGGTTATTCATGATACGATTGAAAGAGATAATACCGATTCAGAGGATGAGGCCTTAATTGAATTATATAAAAGGTTACGTCCGGGGGAACCCCCGACAATAGAGAGCGCCAAGAATCTGATTAATTCTCTCTTTTTTGATCCAAAAAGGTATGATATGGCGGCTGTAGGCCGTTATAAATTAAATAAAAAATTGGGGCTTGATGTTGACCCAGATAAGAGATGTTTGGATAAGAGGGATATAGTTGAAACGGTCAGGTATATGCTTATGATTATAGATAATCACCCTAATGCCGAGATTGATGATATTGATCACTTCGGCAACCGGCGTTTAAAGACCGTTGGTGAGCTTCTCCAAAATCAATTCAGGATTGGCTTATCCAGGATGGAGCGGGTGGTTAAGGAGAGGATGACAATCCAGGATATAGATGTTGTCACCCCTCAGGCTTTGATTAATACCAGACCTGTTGTGGCTGCCATCCAGGAGTTTTTTGGCAGCAGTCAGCTATCTCAGTTTATGGATCAGACCAATCCTCTCTCCGAGCTGACCCACAAGCGGAGGTTAAGTGCTTTGGGACCCGGCGGTTTAAGCAGGGATAGAGCAGGTTTTGAGGTCAGAGATGTGCACCATTCTCACTATGGAAGAATCTGCCCCATTGAGACCCCTGAGGGACCGAATATCGGTCTAATTGGTTCGATGAGCTGCTATGCCCGGACTAACCAGTTTGGTTTTCTGGAGACTCCCTACCGCAAGGTTATAGATGGGAAACCGACTGATGAGATTGAATATCTGACCGCTGATGAAGAGGATAATTATATAATCGCCCAAGCTAATGAGCCCTTTGATGAGAACAATGGATTTAAACACGACCTGGTAATTGCCAGACACCGCGGTGATATCCTGGAGGTTCCACCTGATAAGGTTGACTATATGGATGTCTCTCCGAAACAGCTGGTTGGTGTTTCCGCAGCCATGATCCCCTTTCTGGAGAATGATGATGCTAACAGGGCTTTAATGGGGGCGAATATGCAACGTCAGGCCGTTCCCTTATTAAGAACTGATGCTCCGATTATAGGTACGGGAATGGAGTATAAGGCTGCTAAGGATTCCGGAGCCGTAGTACTTGCCAGGAATTCCGGTACCGTAATTAAAGTTTCAGCCGATCGCATCCTAATTAAAAATGATGAAGGTAATGTTGATAGCTATAAATTACTTAAATTTAAGCGTTCTAACCAGGGTAGTTGTATAAACCAGCGCCCAATTGTCAGGAAGGGTGACCGGGTTAAAAAGGGAGAGATAATCGCCGATGGCCCATCTACCGATAAAGGTGAGATGGCCCTAGGTAGAAATACCTTAATCGCCTTTATGCCCTGGGAAGGATATAATTATGAGGATGCCATCCTCATCAGTGAGAAACTGGTTCAGGAAGATGCCTTTACTTCAGTTCATATTGAAGAACATGAGGCTGAGGCGAGGGATACCAAACTTGGTTCCGAGGAGATAACCAGGGATATACCCAATGTTGGTGAAGCTGCCCTAAAAAATCTTGATGACCGTGGGATTATCAGGGTTGGCGCCGAAGTAAAGGAAGGCGATATCCTGGTTGGTAAGGTTACTCCTAAGGGTGAAACCGAGTTATCGGCAGAAGAGAGGCTTTTAAGGGCTATCTTCGGCGAAAAGGCCCGGGAAGTAAGGGATACCTCCCTTAAGGTTCCTCACGGTGAAGAGGGAATTGTTGTGGATGTTAAGGTCTTTTCCCGGGAACAGGGTGATGAACTCAAACCCGGTGTCAATAAACTGGTTAGGGTATATATAGCAACGAAGCGTAAGATCTCCGTCGGGGATAAGATGGCCGGCCGTCACGGGAATAAAGGTGTTATTTCCCGGATTCTCCCGGAAGAGGATATGCCCTTTTTACCTAACGGAGAACCTGTGGAGATAGTTCTTAACCCCTTAAGCGTTCCCTCCCGTATGAACATCGGTCAGGTTCTGGAGACCCATCTGGGTATGGCGGCAAAGGCCCTGGGGCTATATGTGGAAACCCCTGTCTTCAACGGTGCTTTAGAGGAAGAGGTTGAAGACCTGCTGGAAAAGGCCGGTCTGGATCGCGATGGTAAAACTGTTCTCTATGATGGTAGAACTGGTGAACCTTTTAATAGCCGGGTAACAGTTGGCTATATGTATATTTTAAAACTTCACCACTTGGTTGATGATAAGATTCATGCCCGGTCAACAGGGCCCTATTCCCTTGTTACCCAGCAACCTCTTGGTGGTAAGGCCCAGTTCGGCGGACAGCGTTTTGGAGAAATGGAGGTCTGGGCTCTTGAGGCTTATGGTGCTTCCTACAGTCTGCAGGAGATGTTAACCGTTAAATCCGATGATGTTGTAGGCCGTGTTAAGACCTATGAGGCCATTGTTAAGGGTGAAAATGTCCCTGAACCCGGCATCCCGGAATCCTTTAAGGTTTTAATCAAAGAGATGCAGAGCCTGGGTTTAGATGCCAGGATATTTACAGAGGATGAAGAGGAACTGCAGATTGCTGAAGATGAAGAGGACTTTAATGATACAGCCAAAAAATTGGGCCTGGATATGGATCTTACTTTAAATGATTCTGATGATGAAGATGAAGAATAATTAATTACGAATAGAAAGGGGAGATACCCTTGTTTAACGTAAATAATTTTGATTCTATAAGGATCAGTGTTGCTTCTCCAGAACAGATCCGTGACTGGTCTAGGGGTGAGGTTAAAAAGCCGGAAACAATTAATTATAGAACCTTAAAACCGGAAAAGGATGGTTTATTTTGTGAGAAGATCTTTGGTCCAACTAAGGATTATGAGTGCCACTGCGGTAAATATAAACGGGTCAGGTATAAGGGTGTCGTCTGTGATAGATGTGGGGTTGAAGTTACCCGCTCCAAAGTTCGTAGAGAGCGCATGGGGCATATTGAACTGGCCGCTCCCTGTACCCATATTTGGTTTTTTAAGGGTATCCCCAGCCGTCTGGGTTTAATTCTGGATATGTCACCCAGGGCTCTGGAGAAAGTTATCTATTTTGTCTCATATATAGTTATTGATCCTGGTGAAACCCCCTTAAGTGAGAAACAGATCCTTTCGGAGAGTGAATATAGAGAGGCTTATAATAAATATGGTAATAGCTTCGAAGCAGGTATGGGTGCGGAAGCGGTTAAGAAATTACTTAAGAAGATTGATGTAGAAGAAGAGGTTAAACAATTAAAAAAAGAAGTCAAGGAATCCACCGGCCAGAGGCGTAAGAGGGCTATTAGAAGGCTTGAAGTCATCGATGGTCTCTATAAATCCGGTATTAAGCCTGAATGGCTGGTTCTTGAGGTCATTCCAGTAATCCCTCCGGATTTACGTCCGATGGTTCAGCTGGATGGTGGAAGATTTGCTACCTCCGATTTAAATGATCTCTACCGCCGGGTTATTAACCGTAATAACCGGTTAAAAAGACTGCTTGACCTTGGAGCACCCGAGATTATCATCCGTAATGAAAAGAGGATGCTCCAGGAGGCTGTTGATGCTTTAATAGATAATGGTAGAAGGGGTAGACCGGTAACTGGTGCCGGGAACCGTCCCCTGAAGTCACTGAGTGATATGTTGAAGGGAAAACAGGGGAGATTCCGGCAAAATCTGCTGGGTAAGAGGGTAGATTATTCCGGCAGGTCGGTAATTGTTGTTGGCCCCGAATTGCAGTTACATCAGTGTGGATTGCCCAAAAAGATGGCCCTTGAGCTGTTTAAACCCTTTGTAATGAAGGGTCTGGTTGATAAGGGCCTGGCCCATAATATAAAAAATGCCAAGAGGATGGTAGAGAGTGTTGATGATGAGGTCTGGGGTGTTCTGGAGGAGGTAATTAAAGATCACCCGGTATTACTGAACAGGGCACCTACCCTGCATAGACTGGGTATTCAGGCCTTTGAACCGGTTCTGGTTGAGGGTAAGGCTATTAAATTACATCCGCTGGTCTGTACAGCCTATAATGCCGACTTTGATGGGGACCAGATGGCTGTTCATGTTCCTCTATCGGCAGAGGCCCAGACGGAGGCCAGATTATTGATGTTATCTACCAACAACCTGCTGGCCCCCTCTGATGGTAGGCCGATAACCGTTCCTACCCAGGATATGGTACTGGGAGTTTATTACCTGACTACCATCAAGGAAGGGAAAAAGGGTGAAGGTAAGACCTTTGCCTCCCCTACAGAGGCAATCAGGGCCTATGAAACAAAAAAGATCGATCTACAGGCCAGGATCAAGATAAGAATTAAAGATGAGTTAATCGATACTTCTGTTGGCAGGGTTATTTTTAACGAAGCCCTACCAGAAGGGATGGAATATATTAACGAACAGATTGACAAAGGTAAACTGGGTGAAATTGTCGCAGATCTCCAGGAGACCTTTGGTAATAGTAAGACAGCCGCAGCTCTGGATAATATTAAAGCTCTTGGCTTTGATTACGCAACCCGTTCCGGTATCACCATAGCGGTTTCCGATGCCTCTATTCCGGTTGAAAAAGAAGAGATTCTCGCCAGGGCTGATGAAGAGGTTAGGAATATTGAGCGGCATTATCGCAGAGGTGCCATTACCGAAAACGAGCGCTATCAGAAGGTAGTGGATATCTGGAACAAGGCCAAGGATGATGTCTCTGATGCTTTAATTAATCATCTGGGCAAGGATAATAATATCTATATGATGGCCATCTCGGGTGCTAGAGGTAACACCTCCCAGATATCCCAGCTGGCTGGTATGCGCGGTTTAATGGCAGACCCCTCCGGGCGGATTCTGGATATTCCAATCAGGTCAAGTTTCCGTGAAGGTCTAAATGTTATGGAGTTCTTTATCTCCACCCACGGTGCCAGGAAGGGTCTGGCTGATACCGCTATCAGAACCGCTGATTCCGGTTATTTAACCAGGCGTCTGGTCGATGTTTCCCAGGATGTAATTATCAGGGAAGAAGACTGCGGTACAGAAAGAGGTATGGTTGTCCGCGCTATCGGCGGTAAAGGTGATGATGCCATTGAAACCCTGGCTGAGCGGTGTATTGGACGCCTGGCAGCAGAGGATATAATTGATCCCCGGAGTGGGGAGGTTATTGTTAAGAGAAATGAGGAAATATCCAGGAGAAAGATGAAAAAGATAGAGGCTGCCGGGATAGAAGAGGTCAGGATTCGCTCGGTTCTTACCTGTGAGACCAAACACGGTGTCTGCCGTAAATGCTATGGCCGTAATCTGGCCACCGGAAGACTGGTTGATATCGGAGAGGCTATCGGAATTATAGCCGCCCAGTCGATCGGTGAACCGGGAACCCAGTTAACCATGCGGACCTTCCATACCGGGGGTGTGGCCGGTGATGATATTACCCAGGGCCTTCCCAGGGTAGAAGAGCTTTTTGAAGGTAGGACACCGAAAGGGCAGGCCATCATTACCGAAAAGACAGGCAAGGTAAGGATTATTGAAAAGAAAAACAGCCGCCGGATAGTGATTGAAGATGAGGAAGGGAAGAAGAAGACCTATCAGATACCCTATGGATCACAGATTTCTGTTAAAAATGGCCAGATGGTCTATGCCGGTGATAAACTGACTGAGGGACCGCTGGATCCGAATATTATTCTTAAGATTAAGGGCGAAGATGAGGTTCAAAATTATCTTTTAGAGGAGGTTCAGAATGTTTACCGCTCCCAGGGAGTTGAAATCAATGATAAGCATATTGAAGTAATTATCAGGCAGATGATGCGCAAGGTTAAAGTAATCAGCTCAGGGGATACGGACCTTCTACCGGGGAGTCTGGTAAACAGGTTTGAGTATAAGGAGGTCAATGAAAAGGTTAAAGCTGAGGGGGGAGAACCAGCAACAGTACAACCAGAATTGCTCGGAATCACCAAGGCTTCACTGGCTACCGATAGTTTCTTGTCAGCTGCTTCCTTCCAGGAGACAACTAGGGTTTTAACTGAGGCTGCCATGGAGGGTAAAGTAGACCCGCTCCTGGGTCTTAAGGAGAACGTAATTATCGGGCAGTTAATCCCTGCGGGAACAGGCATGAGACGTTACCGGGAGATTGATATTCTCGATGAAAACGGTAATCCTTATTCCGAGCTGATGGAAGGGGTTATAGAAGAGTAAGTTGTTTAAACAAATTAGCTTAGACATTAAAAATTAATTATTGACAGAGGTAGGTAAAGGTGTTAAAATACTTAAGTGTGTGTTAGTTAAACTTATCTTCGGAGAGGAGATTGGTGATGATGCTAACAGATCTATCGAAAGAAAAAAACAAGGTTGTAGGTTTGAAACAGACCCTAAAGGTTATTAATAATGGTCAGGCTGCCAAGGTTTTTTTAGCTGAGGATGTTGACCAGCATATCAAGGATAAAATTCTACAGGCCAGTAAAGATAATGATGTATTAGTAGAAACTGTTGAAAGCAAATTAACACTGGGGCGCGCATGTGGTATAGATGTAGCGGCAGCCTGTGCCGCCATACTGAAATAACTGGAAGGAGGTGTAGTTATGCCAACCATTAATCAGTTAATACGTAAAGGTCGTGAGCAGGTCGAGAAGAAGAAATCTGCACCTGCTTTACAGGGTTCACCTCAAAAGAGGGGTGTCTGTACCAGGGTTTATACTACGACCCCCAAAAAGCCTAATTCCGCTTTACGGAAGGTTGCCCGTGTAAGATTGACCAATGGAATCGAGGTAACCGCCTATATCCCGGGAATTGGTCATAATTTACAGGAACACTCGGTCGTTCTTGTCCGTGGTGGCAGGGTTAAGGATTTACCTGGTGTAAGATATCATATTGTTAGAGGTGCCCTTGATTCAGCCGGTGTAGAGGACCGCAAACAGGGCCGTTCCAAATACGGAGTTAAAAAACCTAAATAAAGGGGGGAGATAGATGCGCAAGAATAGAGCAGAGCAACGCAAGATTATACCAGACCCTGTATATAATGAGGTTATTGTAAGCAGAATGATTAATAAGATTATGCGCGATGGCAAGAAAAGTCTGGCTGAAAGCATTTTTTATGATGCCTTAGATTTAATAAAGGAAAGGACCGGCGAAGAGGGTATTGATGTTCTTAAGTCCGCTCTGGATAATGTTATGCCCGTTCTGGAAGTTAAATCACGCCGGGTTGGTGGATCCAACTATCAGGTACCGGTAGAAGTCAATGATCGCAGACGTTTAAGCCTGGGTATCCGCTGGATTGTTGAAGCTGCCCGTAAAAGAGGCGAAAGGACCATGACAGAAAGATTTGCTAATGAAATTATGGATGCCGCCAATAATACTGGTGGCGCTGTCAAGAAAAAGGAAGAAGTTCACCGTATGGCTGAAGCTAATAGAGCCTTTGCCCATTATAGATGGTAAAACCCAGGTCATATAAGATTATAACCTATCAAAGAAGGGGGGACAACAATGGCCCGTCAGTTTCCGTTAAAGAAGACACGTAATATAGGTATTATGGCCCATATAGATGCTGGTAAGACCACTACAACAGAACGTATCCTGTATTATACCGGGAGAGTTCATAAGATGGGCGAAGTTCATGATGGAGCAGCAGTTATGGACTGGATGGAGCAGGAACAGGAACGGGGTATTACTATCACCTCGGCCGCTACTACCTGTCAGTGGAAAGAACATCGCATTAATATTATAGATACGCCCGGACACGTGGACTTTACTGTGGAAGTGGAAAGGTCTCTACGTGTTTTAGATGGGGCGATTGCTTTATTCTGTTCTGTTGGGGGGGTTGAACCTCAATCAGAGACTGTCTGGAGACAGGCAGATAAATATCAGGTACCCCGGATTGCCTTTGTTAATAAGATGGACAGAATGGGAGCCGATTTTTTCCAGGTAGTTGAGATGATGAAAGAACGCCTAGGGGCTAATGCTATACCTCTTCAAATACCGATTGGTAAAGAAGATGACTTTAGAGGTGTTATTGATTTAATTGAGATGGATGCCATTATCTATGAGGATGACCTGGGGGTTAAGTATGAACGAGTAGCTATTCCTGACGATTACCTTCAGCAAGCTGAAGAATACAGGGAGAAGTTATTAGAGGCCCTTGCTGAAAAAGACGATGAAATAATGATGAAATATTTAGAGGGTGAAGAGATTTCTACCGGTGAATTAAAAGAGGTTATACGAAAGGCAGCATTAAATGTAGAGATTATTCCGGTTTTATGTGGCTCAGCCTTTAAAAATAAGGGTGTTCAGTTACTCCTGGATGCTGTTATCGATTACCTGCCTTCACCTGTTGATGTACCTCCGGTTAAAGGTATTAATCCCAAAACCGGAGAAGAGGATACCAGACCGGCAGATGATGATGCACCCTTTTCTGCTCTAGCCTTTAAGATTATGGCTGATCCCTATGTAGGAAAACTGGCCTTCTTCAGGGCCTATTCAGGGGTCTTAAAGGCAGGCTCTTATGTTTATAATTCTACCAAAGATGTAAGGGAAAGGGTTGGCCGGATCTTACAGATGCATGCCAACCATCGCGAAGAGCGGGATATGGTCTATGCCGGTGATTTAGCAGCAGCAGTTGGACTTAAAAATACCACAACCGGAGATACACTATGTGATGCAGAACACCCGATTGTTCTGGAATCAATGGAATTCCCCGAACCGGTAATCTCTGTTGCTATTGAGCCCAAAAGTAAGGCAGATCAAGATAAACTAGGAATGGCCTTACAGCGTTTAGCAGAAGAAGATCCAACCTTTAAAGTAAAAACCGATGAAGAGACTGGTCAGACAATTATTCAGGGTATGGGTGAGCTTCACCTGGAGATTATTGTTGACCGGTTATTACGCGAATTTAAGGTTGATGCTAATATCGGTAGACCTCAAGTTGCTTACCGGGAAACTATAACTAAAAAGGTTACCGGGGTGGAGGGTAAATTTATTCGCCAGACCGGTGGCCGCGGCCAGTATGGTCATGTAGTTATTGATCTGGAACCCCTTGAACAGGGGGAAGGATTTATCTTCGAAAATAACATTGTTGGGGGGGTAATTCCCAGAGAATATATTCCTGCTGTTGAGGCAGGAATTATTGAAGCTATGGAGAACGGTGTTTTAGCCGGTTACCCGGTAGTTGATGTCAAGGTTAGTTTAAATGATGGTAGTTACCATGATGTCGACTCATCTGAGATGGCTTTCAAAATTGCCGGCTCTATAGGTTTTAAGGAGGCCGCCAAAAGGGCAAAGCCTGTTATTCTGGAACCAATTATGAAGGTTGAGGTAGTTGTTCCTGAAGAATATATGGGTGATGTAATTGGAGATCTGAACGGGCGTCGGGGCAAGATCCAGGGCATGGAACCAAGGGCTACAGCCCAGGTTGTTAAGGCTTTCGTACCCCTGGCCGAGATGTTCGGATATGCTACCGATCTACGTTCAAAAACCCAGGGACGTGCTACCTATACGATGCAGTTCTCTCATTATGAACCTGCACCGCAAAATATCGCCAAAGAGATTATCGGCGAATAATGAAAAAGGCAAATTAAATCAGGAGGTTGAATGAAATGGCAAAGCAAAAATTTGAAAGAACAAAACCCCATGTTAACATTGGAACTATCGGTCACGTAGACCATGGAAAGACCACCTTAACAGCAGCTATCACTGAGGCATTATGCCCATGTTGACTGTCCCGGTCATGCTGACTATGTTAAGAATATGATCACCGGTGCCGCCCAGATGGATGGGGCAATTCTGGTAGTATCAGCTGCCGATGGTCCGATGCCTCAGACCAGAGAGCATATTCTTCTGGCCCGTCAGGTAGGAGTACCGAGCATTGTAGTTTTCTTAAACAAAGCCGATATGGTAGATGACGAGGAGCTAATCGAGCTGGTAGAGATGGAAGTCAGGGAGCTTTTATCCGAATATGAATTTCCGGGAGATGAGATTCCGGTAATTGTCGGTTCTGCCTTAAAAGCCTTAGAGGATCCGAATCCAGAGGGAGAATGGGGTAAGAAGATTATTGAGCTAATGGACGCAGTAGATGAATATATTGAAGAGCCGGAGAGGGAGACCGATAAACCCTTCTTGATGCCGATAGAGGATGTTTTCAGCATCACCGGACGTGGAACGGTAGCTACCGGTAGGGTTGAGAGGGGAACTCTCCATCCGGGAGATGAGGTAGAGATCATTGGAATCAGGGAGACAGAGAAGACGGTAGTAACCGGAGTTGAGATGTTCCGTAAGCTGTTAGATGAGGCAGTAGCTGGCGATAACATTGGAGCCCTTTTAAGAGGAATTAAGAGGGATGAGGTAGAGAGGGGCCAGGTACTGGCAGCTCCGGGAAGCATCACTCCCCATACCAAATTCAAGGCCGAGGTATATGTTCTCTCCAAGGAAGAGGGAGGGAGGCATACACCATTTTTCAATGGTTACCGTCCCCAGTTTTACTTCCGGACAACAGATGTAACCGGTGTAATCACTCTACCGGAAGGAGTAGAGATGGTCATGCCGGGAGATAACATCGAGATGATCGGAGAGCTGATAACCCCGATAGCGATGGAAGAGGGATTACGCTTTGCGATCCGGGAAGGTGGCCACACCGTTGGTGCCGGAGTAATTACCGAAATTATTGA
>JARRCS010000036.1 GCA_029981855.1 Halanaerobiales bacterium
AAAATGGGTGAACCGAGAAGAAAATATAATGAACAATTTAAACGTGAAGCTGTTGAACTTAGTTTCCATTCAGAAAAAACTATCAAAGAACTTGCAAATTGATTTAGGTATTAGTCATCATAATTTGGCTCGCTGGCGTAGAGAATACACAAATAAAGGCAACCTTGCTTTCCCAGGCAACGGAAAACAGAAAAATACTATGATTATTTGCCGGTGATTCTCCAGAAGGATCTGCTTTTTAAGTATGTTTTTAGATGTTGAAGGGAGTATAAATTTTTTGCAAGGTAAAGAGATAAAGATTGATCTGGTTTTTAAGGAAGAAGACGGATGGGTGATCGTGGATTATAAGACTGATCGGGTTGAGGGAGTAGAGAATTTAGAAAAGTTGAAGGAAATGTATATAAAACAGGTTAAGTTGTATAGTAGGGCATGGGAGAAGATAGTAGGAGAAGATGTTAACAAAGCTAATGTAATCTTTTTGAGTAATATTAATTTTGGGTTGCATTAAAAGGAATTCGCGTCTTTTTCTAGAAAATAATACATAGTAATTCGGTTACAATCAGATATAAATACAAAATTGCATATAAAAAAATTGTAACCGGTATTTTAAGCAGTAAACTAATTTTGCAAGATTAGATATTATCTTATAGAGAAAAATAACTATGTTAGGAGGGTATAACATTGACGAACCGGGAACTTATTATAAGAGAGCTTGAAGATCTACCGGAAATTAAACTGGCTGAAATTCTTGATTTCATCAGATTTATTAAAGAGAAATCCGTTTTGGATAAATATGATATAACTATTATAAGTGAATCGAGTTTAAAAAAAGACTGGCTTAAATCTGAGGAGGATGAGGCATGGAGAGATTTATAAAAGGAGATGTAGTAGTTGTTCCTTTTCCCTTTTCTGATCTAACTAATGCTAAAAGACGCCCAGCACTTGTATTGGCTGATTTAGTTGGTGATGATTTAATTCTCTGTTAGATTACCAGTCAGACGGTAAAAGATGATTATGCCATTAAACTTAAAGACCAAGATTTTAAAGAAGGTTCACTGCAAAAGAAGAGTAATATTCGCCCAAATCGTATATTTACTGCCGATAGGCAGATTATTTTATATAAAATAGGTAATTAATAAGGAATGATTTTATGAGTAATATAAGTACAGGGGAAAATGAGATTTTGATGTTTACTTATGGCACCTTAAAAAGAGGGCATTATAATAATAAATTTTTAGATGGAGCAGAGTTTATTGGAGAGGCAATAATGAAAGGATTTGAGATGTATAGCAATGGTGCATATCCAATGATAGTTGAGGGCGATGGTATAGTATATGGTGAGGTTTATAAGGTTAATTTAGAAGATTTGTTGAGAATTGATAGATTGGAAGAATATAGAGAAGATATTGATGATGGTGTATATTTGAGGCGAAAAGGAGAGGTAGAGTTAAAGAGTGGAGAAAAAGTTGATGTAGAATATTATTTATGGAATAGAAGTATTTTAGGATTAAAAAAGATTGAGCGTGGAGAGTTTAAATAATTTAATAAAGTTATTCTGCTTTTGCTGGGGTTGTGATACCTGGACTTCCGAAGAGAACTACGGAGCTTTGCTGGCCTTTTAATATGTTCTGGCCAGGGTTTAATTGCTCTGCCTAAACAAAACCCCAAAGTCCCTACTTTTGCAACTATCGATAACGGGGAAATAGCAATATATAACCTGGACACAGGTGAGGAATTAAATTCATTCCGGTTGGAAGGAGAATACTAATGTGTGATACCATGGTTGTCTTTAATAGGGATGCCGACCGCCGCTCCTTTTTTGCCAAAAACTCAGATAGAGAGCCGGGTGAATTACAAACTGTTCATATTTCAATTAATCCTAAAGAGGAATTTAAGGCTAGTCCATACCTTGAATATAAAGAAAACTATTTCAATGGCTCATTTAAAAAATTAGAAGCAATATTTAATCAATTTGATAGTCAGTATAGTGCTATAATCTCGCGGCCTACCTGGATGTGGGGGGCTGAGATGGGAGTAAATGAATTTGGTTTGGCTATCGGGAATGAAGCCGTATTTTCAAAAGAAAAGGTACCGGCTGATGGTTTGTTGGGGATGGATATTTTAAGGCTGACCCTGCATAATAATAAAAGGGCAGAAGAGGCGGCGGATTTTATTATTAACCTGATCCGGAAATATGAACAGGGCGGAGACGGCGGTTATACGAAACCCTTAAAATATTTTAATTCCTTCCTGATAAAAGACCCTGAAGAAGCTTTTCTCCTGGAAACGTCTGCAAACCACTGGGCCTTGAAGAAGGTAGAAACCTTTGCCACCATTTCCAATTCATATTCACTCAGGGATGATTTCGATGTGGCGGATGAAGGTTCTGCTGACATTGATAATTTTAAAGAGACCTATGAAAATAAACTGTTTACCTATTTTGCCGGAGGAAATAAAAGACAAAAATCTTCTTCCGGTTATATTTCTGAGCACGAAATAAATCTCGAATCAATAAAAAATCTGCTCAGGTCTCATCAGGGTTCTTCCGGCAAAATCAAGCGCGGTATGACTTCTATATGTATGCATTCCGGCAGGTTTATAAAAAGCGAAACAACATCATCCCTTATAGTAGATTATATTAATGATAAATTAATTATCTGGTTTAACGGGTCACCACACCCGTGTTTTTCCCTCTATAAGCCGCTGATTTTACCCCGGGATAAAAATGCCCGGCTGGATTTTACGGATATGGATTTTGCGGTAGAATATAGTAAAAAGCTGAGAATTTTAACAAAAAAGCTGGCTGAAAACTACGATATCTTCCGGAAACAGATAAAACCCCTGAGGGATAAATTTGAAACCGAATTTGCCAGGATAATTTATGAAGGTATTGAAGATAAAACAGAGGAAGACCTGGTGTCTGATTGTCAGGAGTGTTTGAGCCTGGAAAGGGATTATCTGAGTAAGGTTCAAAAGATGTTAAATTGATAAATAAGTTCATTAAGAAAATTAGATAAAGACATAATATAATAAACCCAATATTACCTTTGATAAAGCTCCTGAGATTCTATTCTGTAAAAAGAGAAGCAGGAAGAAAGCAAAGAGAAGCAGTTTAAAATGAAAAAAGGGGGGTAACCCGAATGCTCAAGCCGCGGATTAACTATTTTAGAGAGCCAGCTGCTATCCAGACATATCGAATTTCTCCTGCAGAAGAAGGGTTAACAATCTATCAGATTCTGAGACAGCGTCTTAAGATCTCAAGGAGGTTACTCCGAAAACTGCGCCATAATTACCGGGTTCGTATAAACGGCCTCTATCAGGATTTTTCAACCCCGGTTAAAACCGGGGACCTGCTGGAGTTAAATTTCAACTTTCAGGAAGAAAGTTCATTAACTGCAGAACCGATGAATCTGGACATCATTTATGAAGATCAAAATTTATTGGTAATTAATAAACCTGCCGGGATGCTGGTTCATCCTGCCGGTGATGAAAAGATAGGTACCCTGGCCAGTGGCGTAATCTATCATTTAAGAAAACAGAATAACTATAACCGATTTCGCTCCATCCACCGGCTTGACCGCAATACCTCCGGCCTGATCTTAATCGCTAAAAACCAGTATGCCCACAACTATCTAACAAACCAGTTCGTCAGGGGGAAGGTCCGCCGGGAATATCTGGCTTTTGTCCGGGGGGTTATCGGTGAAGAGCAGGGTATGATTGATGCTCCCATTGGGCGTACGGAAAATAGTATTATCAAACGGCAGGTAGATTTTGATAAAGGCAAAAGGGCGATTACTCATTTTAAGGTTGTAAAAAGATATGCCAATGCTACCATGGTCAGCATTAGGTTAGAAACAGGCCGGACCCATCAGATCAGGGTTCATTTCAGTTATCTTGGTCATCCCTTATTAGGTGATAACCTCTATGGTGGTAGCGATGAATTAATAAAGCGGCACGCCCTGCATTCCTACCGGTTAATCTGCCGCCTTCCCTTATCTCATGAGAAAAAAGAATTTACTGCCGCCTTGACTCCTGATTTACAGGATTTATTGGCACATCTTAGCCCCCTTAAAAGGTAATGGTGGTCCATCCTTCCTTTAACATTTCAGTTAACGGATCTCCCATGTATTTAACTTCAATCCCTATTTCTGCTAACTTTTCACTTGCTCCGTAACTGTCAGTACAAGCCTTACAGACAGTCAATTTAATCCCGGCATTTTTCATGTTAAAAATATATGCCTATAGTTCTTCATCTTCTGATAATAGTTTAGCAGACGGTGCCAGTGTAATATATTTCTTCCTCAGTGGGAGAAAATCATAAAAGCGCTGGAAGCTTATTTAAAAAATATTCTAGTCTGATCTAATGTTGTCTACATGTCTTGACAATTTTTCCTTAAAAAGCAGGATTTTTTGTTAGCTATCTTGAAACAGTAAATAGTAGTATCCATTATAATCCGTTATAATATATTATGGAGAGTGGCTATGTTTGTTATCTTTGATCAGGAAAAACAGAGAGTACCGATAAAAGTCTGGTTGGAAGATATGTCTGAGCTGGATGATACCTGCCTGAAACAGGCCTTCAATCTCTCCAACCTGCCTTTTGTTCATAAATGGGTGGCTTTAATGCCCGATACCCATGCCGGCTATGGCATGCCAATTGGAGGGGTTGTGGCTACCGATAATGTAATTATTCCTAATGCCGTTGGAGTGGATATTGGTTGTGGAGTTGGATTTGCCGGTACCAACATTCCTGCCCGGTTATTAACGGAGGTAAAAACGGACAGCGGCAGTCTGGCTGAGATAATTGTGGGAATGATAATGCGGAACATACCCACCGGTTTTGATAAGTATAATAATCCACAGGTAAGCTCAGTTTTGGATGATTTCGAGATAAAATATAGAAACCTGCTTAAAGATTTTATCTATGATGAACTGGACAATGCCAGATACCAGATCGGTACTCTGGGGGGAGGTAACCATTTTATAGAATTGCAGGAAGATGAAGAGGGTAAGCTGGGGATTATGCTTCATTCGGGCAGCAGGCACCTCGGTTATGCTATTGCCAGGAAATTCAATGATCTAGCCAGAGTGCTGAATAAAAAATGGAACCAGGAAGAAGCAGTAAAATACGACCTGGCATTCCTTCCGGTAGATACGGAAGAGGGCAGGGCATACAGCTATTTCATGAATCTGGCCCTGGATTATGCCAGAGAAAACAGATATCTGATGATGGAAAGGGTTAAAGAGTTTGTCTTTGAAGCAATAATAAAATATACTGATTTTAAAGGTATTGAAATTGAACTGGAGGTTAATGCCCATCATAATTACGCCGCTTTGGAACGGCACTACGGAAAAGATGTTTGGGTACACAGAAAGGGAGCGATCAGGGCAAGAAAGGGAGAGATCGGAATTATTCCTGGTGCAATGGGAAGTTACTCCTATATAGTAGAAGGAAGAGGAAATCTGGAGAGCTTCAACAGCTGTTCCCACGGTGCCGGTAGGGTGCTTAGCAGGAAAAAGGCAGTCGATCTCTATAGTGTTCAGGAAGTAATGGAGGAACTAAAGAGGCGGCAGGTAGTACTGGGCAAGAAGAACAAAAGGGATGTTGCCGAAGAATGCATCTGGTCATATAAGCCCATAGATGCGGTGATAAATAACGAACTTGACCTGGTTAAACCGCTTATTAAATTGAAAACAATTGCCGTGGTCAAGGGATAGGCAAAAATGTAATCATAGGAATTTTAACCCTAAGCATAATGAAGACCATGGATAAAATCAGGGCACAGTGGGGGCTCAAGTATCTGTTGTAATAGACATAAAGGATGGGAGTCTTTCAATATGTGTAATAAATATAAGATCTTATTTATTGGACTGGCGGGATTTTGCTCATAGGATGCATTAATCCGGTATATGCCGGGGAAGGTGTTCGGGATCCTCAAGCAGAAGAAGGTAATCTTGTAATCAAGGTTGTTGAGGACGAGAAGGAGGGTATTACTTTTCAGATCAAGCGTGATGTTTTCGCAGAAGAACACTATCCGGAAATCATTAATCATATATATGAGACTATGGTAGAGATGTCTAATTTTGATGCTGAAGAAGTACCCTTCCTTCTGCAGGAGGCGCAAAAAAACTCGAAATATAAATTATTTCTCGCCTATAGATTAATTTTCAGGGGCTCTGTACCGGATGATGCGGTAAGAGCCCTGAAATTATTAAAAGAAGTAGAGAGTATGGGTAATAAGACAAATTACTCTAACTTTTTCGTCTTCTACGGTCACCTCTTTTATACCGATAAACTGCTTTCCCGAAACTTGCAGAAGGCAAGATTCTGGTATGAAAGGGCAATGGAAAATGGGGATAATGAAGCCCGATTTATGCTAGGGATAATGTATATCAACGGTGAGGGAGTTGTAAGGGATGAAGAAACAGGTGCTATCCTTCTAAAGAAGGCGGCTACTAAAGGTAATAAAGAAGCAATCTATGTGGTACAAAAGTTAAGTGATGCCGCCCGTTATTATGCCCAGAACTGCTGGAAGAAGGGAAATTGTAAAGATCCTATAAGATGTGCCACCCTGTCAGCTGAATTAGGTAATATAAGCGTACAGTACACCCTGGGACAGATATATGCTACGGGTAACCACGTAACTAAAGATTTGGAACGGGCCGCCTACTGGTACAGGAGGGCAGCAGAAAACGCATCTTCCGGGGAGGGCAAGGCTGACCTGCTGGAGGGGTTAATCTCAGCGGATAGGCCACAGACCTGGCAGGATATTAAAGGGACAGCACAGTATAATCTCGGGGTTATGTATTTAAACGGTATGGGAGTAGCCCAAGATACTACAGAAGGACTTTCCTGGCTGAAAAAAGCTGCCGTAAACGGCAACCGCGATTCCCTACTCGGTCTGGCGCGTATTTATTTAAAAGGGCTATATGGTGTAACTCCTGATAAGACCGAAGCTTTTGCCTGGGTAATTAAACTGGCAAACCGGGGTGATGCTCAGGGGCAGTATAATGCCGGTATTATGTATTATCGAGGTATAGGAACACCTCAGGACAAAAAAGCTGCTGTAAACTGGTTTCTGAAAGCGGCAAAGCAGGGTTATGTGGATGCTATGGTAGTTCTCGCCGAGATGTATGCCCATGGAGATGGTGTTCCCCTTGATGAAGAAAAGGCTAAGGAATGGCTAAAAAAGGCCGAGAAAGTCAAAAAATAATTTAACATAATTTTAACAATTTATTAACCCAATGTTAATATAGCAGGTATATAATATAAGCAGAAGAAAGGAGGTGGGTGAAATTGATAAAGATTGAAGCTGATCTTCATACCCATACCGTAAGCAGCGGTCACGCCTATTCTACGGTTGATGAACTGGCCCGGTCTGCAGGTCGAAAGGGGCTTAAGCTGATCGCTATTACCGACCACGGTCCCAATATACCGGGTGGTCCGCATGAGTACCATTTTGGAAATCTTGCTGTCATACCAGATAGGATATCCGGGGTGGATATTTTAAAGGGAATCGAGGCAAATATCCTGGATAACGGAAGACTGGATTTGCCAGAAGAGCGGTTGAAGGCTCTGGATTTTGTCGCTGCTGGACTGCATGAACATACAGGTCATAACTTGAGTAGCAGAGAGGAATATACTGGGGCAATCATCAGGGCAATGGAAAACCCTTTAGTGAAGATGATTACCCATCCGGTTAATGTCAATTACCCGGTGGATATCGAAAAGATAGTCCGTGCTGCCAGGGCCAATGATGTTATCCTTGAAATCAACGCCAGTTCCTACAGTCCGGTGAAAAAGTCCCAGAGAGGTATAAAGGCACTGGATACTAAATTGTGTCAACTGGCTAAGCGCTATAAGGTTCCACTCAGCTTAAACAGTGATGCCCATTATCATGCGGAAGTAGGTCAAATTGAGACCCTGGAAGAGATTATTAAAAAGGCCAACCTCAGGGAAAGGGATGTAATTAATGTTTCCAGGGAACGGCTTTTGAGTTATCTCTATCCTGACCGTTACAGAAAGAAGCAGATTGTTTAAAAGACGTTAATATGAAGAAATAAACTCACTCCGGTAAACCGGGGTTTTTTGCTTTTTATGAAGGATTATTTAAAGTTTGCTCCCAACTTTTTTCATGTCGAGGGAAAAAGTTTAGAGATAATTAGTATTTGCTGAAGGAGTTTTATCTTCAAGCTTGAATTAATATATTAGGAAAACATGTCGGACGCTATTTTATATTTTAAGTCTATTTAAATTAATCTATGTGTATCATGGACATCATATACATCATATACATAATGCAGTGTACCAGGATAGATTATATATTGAAGGAGTGATCTATATGGATATCTTAACCGCTCTCAAGACCAGAAGGTCGGTCAGGACCTTTAAGGATCAACCGGTTGAGGAGGATAAAATCAAGGAATTAATTGATGCGGCCCGCCTGGCACCGAGCGGACGTAATTTTCAACCAGTTGAGTATGTGGTAGTTACCGAACAGAGTAAGAGGGAAGAGCTAGCCCGGCTGGCAACCTACGGCAAGTTTATCAAAGATGCTCCGGTCTGTATTGCCGTTTTCAGTAAGATCTGTGACCATGATGTTGAAGACGGCTCTGCTGCTACCGAAAATATTCTGCTTGCTGCTCACGGCCTGGGTCTGGCCTCCTGCTGGGTCGCCGGTTATAACAAGGACTATGCCGAAGATGTCCGGAAGTTATTACAGGTGCCGGAGGATTACTGCCTGATCTCTCTGCTACCCGTGGGTTACTCCGATAGCAAACCACGACCGAAGAATAAACGGAAACTGGAAGAGGTTCTCCACTGGGAAGAATTTTAGTATCAGAAAAATCTCAATAAGACAGAGTCTTGCAGCGCCTTAAACGTTTTGAGATCCGCGGGGCGGCAGTCCTGAAAATCGAATAAAGTCTTTTTTTAAAGGATTATCTATCTATGGGTTTTAAGTCCAGATTTATTACCTGTATGCCTAAAGGCAAAAAATTTGATGACTGCCATGTCATTACCGGGCAAACAGAAAGAGAGGTAACTTTAAAGGTTACCTCTCTATTATTCAATTGATTTATCCAGGTATTTGATAATTATGTACCAGATTAAAAATACTATAAAATAAAGGAAGGATAAATTTACCAGGTCCAATTCCAGGCCGAAGAAGATTTCGGGAATATATTGACTATTTATATTTTTAACTATCAGAGCTAGACCTGCATTAACGATGGAGATAATTATAGAACCCAGCACATAAATTATGGAATCTGTTAAAAACTCCTTAACTGTCTTAACAAAGGCTTTAAACAATTTTATCACTCCTTTCCTCTGTAATCCCATCTTGCTGATGAACCTCTTGTATCAACATGTATTCCCCAGTCATATTTTCCAATACCATCAAAACCAACCTTTTCCGCAATTTCAGCCATTTCATCTATGGACAACCCCTCAATCTTTCTAATATCAGCTGCAATACCTTCCATATGTTTGCTCTCAGGGTATCCCTTGATCTTCCTGTTGTATTCGGGGGTTCTGTAACCGGAATTAATGATAATAGGTTTTCTAATTTCTTCCCTCATTTTTTCTAATAATTCAATAAGTTTAGGACTTAGTTTAACCTCTTTACTATCGGGGCTTTCAAATTCAGATAATTCAAAGTACTGGCTGATCCGGAAACTATTTAATTTATAACTTGTTAATCTAAAATAGCTTGATTTGTCCTTAACCAAATCCCCGATTATATCTAATTTGTGATTTAATTCAGCCTTCAGGATTTTTAATATACTGGCTAATTCTGTTAAAGATTGACCTATCTTATGTATATATTCAGTAATTTTCCCAGTATGTTGAATCAGTTTCCTGTTATTTTCCAGCAGTCTCTCTTCTCTTTCTTCCATCTTTTTTTCCCGTTTATCATTTTGCCAAAAGACATAGAAGAGCATAAAGAAAAAAAGAATGCTAAAGGTGATTTCCTTATTTTCAATGATGCTGATTATAATATTTTCCAAGAAGATCACTCCATTTAGGGTTAACCTTTAGGATTATTATCTACGATGTTGTATTATATGTCCCTGATAGATATTTTGTGATTCCCAAGGTCCCTACCGGCTAGCCCTGGGTATTGACTTGTCCCCGCAGGAAATAGATGATAATAAACGCCGGTTATATGATTTAGATTTTGCCAGAGTTTGTTTACACTTATTCCGGGAGGAGGGATTTGCCTTTTATTAAGAGGATAAAAAAGAGCTACCGGTAATACGGTAGCTCATTAATCTAATGCCAAAATAACTTTAGACCTTCTCTTTTATCATCCTTAAGTTATTTTTTGAAAATAGCGCCTGTATCGGCAGACTTGACAAACTCACTATATCTGACCAGATATCCATCTCTAATCTTCGGTTCTACCGGTTTCCAGTCAGCAAGTCTCTTTTTAATCTCTTCCTCGGAAACCTTAAGGTTCAATTTTCGGGCAGGAATATCGATCTCGATAATATCTCCCTCTTCCACGATGGCAATCGGACCTCCGGCAGCAGCTTCAGGAGAAATATGGCCGATAGAGGCCCCTCTGGAAGCACCGGAAAAACGGCCATCGGTTAACAGGGCAACACTCTTATCCAGGCCCATTCCGGCCAGGGCAGAAGTGGGTCCTAACATCTCGCGCATTCCGGGTCCACCCCGGGGGCCTTCATAGCGGATGACTACAACATCCCCCGGGTTAATTTTTCCGTTCATAATTGCATCTATGGCCTCTTCTTCAGAATTGTAAACACGAGCCGGGCCGGAATGTTTGTACATCTCCGGGGCAACGGCTGACTGCTTAACAACAGAACCATTAGGTGCCAGATTGCCCTTCAGGATTGCCAGACCACCCTCTTTATGATAGGGGTTGTTAAAGGGGCGGATTACCTCTTCATCAAATACCTCGACACCTTCCAGGTTTGTTTTCAGGTCTTTTGTCGTAACTGTCATTACATCAAGATTTAATTTGCTCGCATCAGCCAGCACCTTGAGTACAGCCTGGATTCCTCCAGCATAATAGAGATCCTCGATAAAGTGTTTACCACCGGGGCTCATACTGCAGAGATGAGGGATCTGACGGCTGATCTCGTCAAAGAGCTCAAGACTTAAATCGATACCGGCAGCATGTGCTATAGCTGGAATATGGAGTACGGTATTGGTAGAACCGCCCAGAGCCATATCTACAGCAATAGCATTCTGTAGACTCTTAGGGGTAATAATATCACGGGGTCTGATATCCTTTTCCAGCAATTCCATGACCTTTAACCCGGCCATCCTGGCCAGGGCAATTCTTTCACCCATAACTGCCGGGATAGTCCCATTACCGGGTAGACCCATCCCGAGGGCTTCTGTGATACAGTTCATTGTATTGGCAGTAAACATACCGGCACAGCTTCCACAGCTGGGACAGGCATGTTGCTCCAGATCTTTAAGTTCCTCTTCTGTTATCTTTCCTGCAGCGGCAGCGCCTACTCCTTCAAAGACATTTTTAAGATCAACTCTTTCGCCCTTCCACCGGCCTGCCAGCATGGGGCCACCACTGATAATTATAGTTGGAATATTAATTTTTCCGGCCGCAATCAACATTCCGGGTACTATTTTATCACAGTTTGTCACCATAACCAGGGCATCAAATTGATGAGCCTTGGCCATAATTTCAATGGAATCGGCAATTAATTCACGGCTTGGCAGAGAGTATTTCATTCCTATGTGTCCCATGGCAATACCGTCACAGACACCGATAGTCGGGAATTCAAAGGGGGTTCCACCTCCTTCGATTACTCCCTGCTTGACGGCATCGGTAATCTGCCGCAAATGACGGTGCCCGGGAATAATCTCGTTAAAGGAATTAACAACACCAACCCATGGCTTATTTATCTCCCGGTCGGAATAGCCTGAAGCCCTGAGTAGAGACCGGTGTGGAGCACGTTCCATACCACATTTCGCATTTTTACTTGACATAAATCTCCTCCTAGCTTCTGCGCACTTTTTTAAATAAACTAATACTTATAACAGTTATTTTATCAGAATTTATCATCCCTGTCCACAAAACACGATTTGTGGTTATTTTCTGAAAACAGGATATAGGAAATTGCTTTTTGAACTACAGTTTCTTAAAAAGTTACAAATCGTACTTAGGTATTAATTTTACAAATATTTAAGTGAAAAAAAGGAATTATTATAACATGTATATAATTATATATAGAAAAAAAGGGGGTAGAAAAGGGGAAAAAGGCAAAGGAGGTATAATATGTCCATAATATATTCCTTTACAACGGCAGCTGAACTAATTTACGGACGCGGTTGTGTCGAAAGACTGGGAGAAGAAGTAAAAAAGCTGGGAGATAAAATACTGCTGATAACCGGGCATAGCTCCCTTAAAAAAGCGGGAATTCTATCTACTATTGAAAAAATATTTGCTAAAGCCGGAGTTGAGTATGTAATTTATAACAGGGTAAGTCCAGAGCCGGAACTGGAGCTGGTTGCAGAGGCCCTGCAAATTATTCAAAGGGAAAAATGTGAGGTTGTTGTCGGCATTGGGGGTGGGAGTGCCCTTGATGTAGCCAAGGCAGCGGCAGGCCTTACTAATTCACCCCACAGTGTCTATGAACATTTTAAAGGGAAGAGGGTTGATACCACAGGGATTCCCTTTGTGGCAATTCCCACTACGGCAGGAACAGGAGCCGAAGTAACCCCCAACAGCGTTTTATCGGATAAAGAGCATCAGGTAAAAAAGAGCATTAGAAGTCCATCCTTTCTGGCAGATAAAGTTTTAGTAGATCCCGAACTAATGGTTAGTCTACCGGCTAAAGTTACAGCCTACTCCGGGATGGATGCCTTTGTTCAGGGGATAGAGGCTTTTACCTCCAAAAATGCCAACTTTCTAACAGATGCTTTAAGTCTGAAGGGAGTTGAACTGGTAGGAAGACATATCAGAAGGGCCTATGAGCAAGGTGATGATATTGAAGCCCGGGAGGCTATGGCCTATGGGAGTTTAATCATCGGGGTTGCCTTTTCTAATTGCAGACTGGGGGCAGTACACGGTATGGCCCATCCCGTCGGCGCTCTCTACGGGGTTTCCCACGGGCTTGTCTGCGGCACCCTACTGCCCACAGTAATGCGCTATAATTTGCCAGTTGCAGGCAAGAAATATGCCCAGATAGCTACAGCACTGGGTATAAGCAGTGATTGCTCACCTGCAGAGGCGGCGGAAGATCTTATAAAACATATCGAGGAGTTATTGAAAGTACTGGAGATTCCAGCAAAATTAAACAAAATAGGACTCAGGGAGGAAGATATACCTGAACTTGCCAGGATGAGTCTCCCCTCCGGTTCTCTTAAAGCAAATCCGCGTCCGGTATCCTATGAGGACCTTGTTGAACTCTTTAAACAGCATCTATAGGTCAGTTGCAGGGTTTTAAGGCCCGGTGTTAATTACTAATCCGGGCCCCAAATTTTTTATGGTTATAAGTTTTCTTCGACATATTCGATATAGTCGTCGGGATTGGCAGTAAATGTTTCCTTACAGGTCTCACTACAGAAATGATAAGTTTTACCTTTATAATTATAAGTATAAACAGTATTATCACTAACATTTACTTTCATTCCACAAACAGGATCCGTTTCCATTAAACTCACCTCCTCCCTTTTGCTAGTGTTTATTTCCGAGGACCATTTGTTCTTTACTAATATAGTTATAACCCTTATGATATAAACTATACAATTCTGTTAGATTTTTATCTACGAATGAAAAACAAACTTATAATGGCGAAGCCTCTTTTGACAACTGTATGAAAAAAATGATATGATATAATTAACGCAAAAAGTGGACCGATAAACGGGGTGATGTGGAATAATATGGCAAAATACAAGTCATCAATTAAATCAATGGCGTTTTTGTACTTGGAACTCAAAAAGGCTTCAGGCCTTTATTTGCAAGGATTAAAAGCAGATGAAATAAAGAAAAAGGCCTTGGAAGAAAATATATTTTTGTTGGATACAGAGAACAGAATTAAAGAAATTGCTTCAACAGTCCTGAAAAGAATTGAAGTATTGGATGAATTTTTACTCCGTAAACTTACAAAT
>JARRCS010000017.1 GCA_029981855.1 Halanaerobiales bacterium
ATAGACGTTTTTGGCAAAGTCAATTATTTGATAGATTATTAACTGCTTGCATAAATACTCATACAATTACATTTCCTGAGTTAACTTTATAGCCATATAAGATATAACATGAGTGAAATAGATATGAAAAATAATGGGAGGAAGCAAAATGGCAGGAAAGGCAGTTAAGAAAGCAACACTAAAACTGGAAGGTATGAGCTGTGCTAGCTGTGCCCAGTCGATTGAAAAGGCCTTAAAGCGGGCCCGGGGAGTTGAACAGGCCCAGGTTAATTTTGCCGCCGAAAAGGCCTATGTTGAATATAACCCGGCCGAGATTGATGAGGAGAAGCTGGCTGAAGTAGTTAGGAGTACCGGTTATGATGTTCGGGATGAGAGGGAAAAGATCACCCTAAAGATTGGAGGTATGACCTGTGCTAGCTGTGCAGCCACTGTAGAGAAGGCCCTTAACAAGGCAGAGGGGGTATACAGTGCCAGTGTCAACATAGCTTCGGAGAAGGCTACCGTTGAGTATGATCCGGCTGTTTTAAACAAGAGTGATTTTGAGAAGATAGTAGCAGATACCGGTTATGAAGTAGTGGGAGTAGAAGGAGATGAAACCATCCAGGCAGAAGAAGATGATGATTTAAGAAAGGTCAGGGAAGCCAAAAGGAGGATGTGGGGTGCCTGGGCCTTTACTATTCCAATCATTGTCTGGATGATCCCGGAGATGGTCTTTAGTATTGTCTGGCCGAACCATGTCATCTATAATCTTGGAATGATCCTGTTAGCTATACCACCTTTGTTTATTTTTGGTCGGAAGACCTTTATCACTGCCTATAAAGCAGTCAGCCACGGTAGTGCTAATATGGATGTTCTAATTGCCATGGGGACCGGGGCTGCCTTTATTACCGGGCCGGCTGTCTTCTTTACCCCAGTTGCTAACTATGCCGGAGTAGCGGCCATGATTATGGCCTTCCATCTGACCGGGCGATATATCGAAGAGACGGCTAAAGGAAGGGCTTCCCAGGCTATTAAGAAGCTGCTGGAGCTGGGGGCCAAAACGGCTACGATTATCGTGGATGGAGAAGAAAAGGAGATTCCAATTGAAGAGGTTAAACCGGGAGATATCATGCTGGTTAGACCCGGCGAAAAGATCCCCACAGATGGAGAGATAGTGGAAGGTAAGACCACTGTCGATGAATCGATGGCGACCGGGGAATCGATGCCGGTTGAGCGGAGTGTAGGTGACGAGCTTATAGGGGCCACCGTCAACCAGAACGGTTTAATTAAGGTCAAAGCTACCAAAGTAGGTAAGGATACCTTCCTCTCCCAGGTCATCAAGATGGTTGAGGAGGCTCAGGGGACCAAGGTCCCGATCCAGGAGTTTGCAGACCGGATAACCGGGATTTTTGTCCCAACAGTCCTGGTGATTGCCGCCCTAACCTTTATCTTATGGTTAGTTTTTCCTGATGCATTACGCAGTATTGGCATCTGGGCCCGGGATTTTCTGCCCTGGGTTAATCCTACCCTAGGGACGGTCACCCTGGCTATCTTTGCCACAATAGCGGTCTTAGTAATTGCCTGTCCCTGTGCTTTAGGCCTGGCAACCCCGACAGCCTTAATGGTTGGTAGCGGTCTTGGAGCCGAGAATGGGGTCTTAATCCGTAATGGAGAAGCGATTCAGACCATGAAGGATGTCCATACCATTGTCTTTGATAAAACGGGGACGATTACGAAAGGTCAGCCTGAGGTCACCGATATAATACCAACTAATGATTATAGTAAAGAGGAACTACTGCAGCTGGCAGCCAGTGTAGAGTCTGGTTCAGAGCACCCTCTGGGGGCAGCAATTGTTGATGGAGCGAAGGCCCGGGATATTAAAGTTAAAGAGATTGAAGACTTTGGAGCGATCACCGGTAAGGGAGTTAAAGCTAAAGTAGAAGGGAAAGAGGTACTGGTAGGAAGCCGGCGGTTAATGGAAGAGGCCGGTATTAAGACAGCCGGATTGGAAGATGAGATGCGCCGTTTAGAAGAGGAAGCCAAGACGGCTATGTTAGTGGCCACTAAAGGTAAGCTGGTTGGAATTGTAGCCGTGGCTGACGCCTTAAAAGAAGATTCGGTAGAGGCAATAAAGGAACTAAGGGAATTGGGACTAGAGACGGCGATGATTACTGGAGATAATGAGAGAACGGCCAGGGCTATCGCCAGGGAGGTAGGAATCGACCATGTAGTAGCAGGGGTGCTCCCTGATGGTAAGGTGGAAGAGGTTATGAAACTCCAGGATAGATTTGGTACTATCGCTATGGTTGGTGACGGGATTAATGATGCTCCGGCCCTAACTCAAGCTAATGTCGGGATAGCTATCGGAACCGGAACCGATATTGCTATCGAATCTTCTGACATTACACTGGTCAGGGGAGACCTTTCTGCAGTAGTAACAGCAGTCAAACTCTCAAGGGCAACCTTCCGCAAAATTAAGCAGAATCTTTTCTGGGCCTTTATCTATAATACGGTTGCTATCCCGGTGGCCATTGTCGGGTTATTACACCCGGTTATTGCCGAGATAGCCATGGCTACCAGTTCAATTACGGTAGTTTCTAATGCCAATACCCTACGCCGGGTTAATATTAAATCCAGGTATGCCCGGAAGTAGTTTCAGTAACTTGGGTTAGTCTTTATACCTGGGGGGCAAATATTAATAGGAGAACAATAGAGAATATCAAGAAAGCAGGACTAAACATTGTTGAATCTCATGATCTCTGGTTTGACATAGTTAAGGAAATCGTATTGAGTCCCTAAAATTATCTTAATTTTCCCTTGACAGAATCCATAATCTATGGTAGAGTAAAATTAAAGTTACCCTATAGAGGTATATAGTATAAGGAGGTGAATAATATGGCTAAGGATCCCGTTTGTGGAATGGATGTAAATCCTGATGAGGCTGCAGCTACTTATGAATACATGGGCAAAAAATACTATTTCTGTTCAGAGCACTGCAAGAATAAGTTTGCAGCCAATCCAGCTGAATATGTTGAAGAAGATGGCTGTTGTTAGTTTTTAATTAAAGCAATCTGGCAGTAACGACCACTCAAATATTGTATATATTTTGGGGCACTTATTTTTATAAGTGTCCTTTTTTTGAATGTCCGTTAAGGTGTATTTTTGAGGGTAGCAAATGAAAGAGATTATAATAATGGGGCCTTGACAGCAAAAAAGATATACGTTAAAATAAATATACATAATAGGGGTATATGGTACATTTGTAGGATGGTCCTGTCTATAATTCATAGCTAAGGGTCTAATAAAATAATAAATTAAACTAAGGAGCTGATAAATGATGAATTCTATTTGCGGACATGAGAAAAAGGACCTGTTGATAAGATTGAGAAGGATTGAGGGCCAGATCAGGGGAATCCAGAAGATGATCGAAGAGGATAAGTACTGTGTCGACATCTTAACCCAGGTTGTTGCGGTCAGAGGTGCATTACAGAAAGTAGGGCTCAAAGTACTTGATGACCATGTTCACGGTTGTGTGCAGAGAGCAATCAAGGAAGAAGACCGGGAAAAAAATGAAAGGATTGTTGATGAATTAATGAATGTCCTGGCTAAATTTTCTGGTTAAAGAAACAGGGGAACACCGAAACTGAAAGGAGTTTTAAAAAATCAAGAAAAAAATTCAATTTTTTCTTGACAGAATAAAAAATATATGGTAAAGTATAGATAATATATACTATATAGGGGTATATAGTATATATTATAAATATTATTAAAATAATTTGGAGGTGTAAAAATGGCAGAAAAAGCACTTAAGAAAGCGACTTTACAACTGAAGGGTATGAGCTGTGCCAGCTGTGCCCAGACGATTGAAAAGGCCTTAAATAAAGCAAATGGTGTCAAAAAGGCACAGGTAAATTTTGCTGCTGAAAAGGCCTATGTTGAGTTTGATCCGGGCATTATTAATGAAGGAAAGCTGGCTGATGTGGTACGCAGTACTGGTTATGATGTTAAAGAGGAAAGGGAGAAGATTACTTTAAAGATTGGCGGTATGACTTGCGCAAGTTGTGCTTCGACGGTAGAGAAGGCCTTAAATAAGGCCGAAGGGGTCTTCAGTGCCAGTGTTAACATAGCATCGGAAAAGGGGACTGTTGAATATGACCCCCAGGTACTTTCCAGAGAGGATTTCAAAAAGATAGTTGCTACTACAGGATATGAAGTAGTAGGGTTTGAAGGAGATGAGACTATAACATCTCAGGTTGAAGAAGATGATGACTTGAAAAAGGTCCGTGAAGCGAAAAAAAGAATGTGGGGTGCCTGGGCTTTTACCATTCCGATTATCCTCTGGATGATTCCTGAGATGATTTACGGAGTTGCCTGGCCGAACCGGACTATTTATGATCTTGGAATGATTATACTTGCTATTCCACCATTATTCTTCTTCGGACGGAAGACCTTTGTAACCGCCTACAAAGCGGTTAGTCACGGTGGAGCCAATATGGATGTCCTGATTGCTATCGGAACCGGGGCTGCCTTTGTTACCGGACCGGCAGTCTTCTTTACCCCGATTGCTAACTATGCCGGGGTAGCGGCTATGATTATGGCCTTTCATCTGACCGGGCGTTATATTGAAGAGACGGCTAAAGGTAGGGCTTCCCAGGCAATCAAGAAGCTTCTGGAACTGGGAGCCAAGACGGCAACCATTATCGTTGACGGTGAAGAGAAGGAGATTCCTATCGAGGAAGTTAAACCGGGGGATATAATGCTGGTTAGGCCCGGAGAGAAGATCCCGACAGATGGGGAGATAGTCGAAGGCAAGACCAGTGTTGATGAATCGATGGCCACCGGGGAATCAATGCCGGTTGAAAAGACTGTCGGTGATGAGGTTATTGGGGCCACCGTTAATCAGAACGGATTGATCAAGGTCAAGGCCACCAAGGTAGGTAAGGATACCTTCCTCTCCCAGGTAATTAAGATGGTAGAGGAGGCCCAGGGAACCAAGGTGCCGATCCAGGAGTTTGCCGACCGGATCACCGGAATCTTTGTCCCGACAGTGTTGATAATTGCGGCTTTAACCTTTATCCTCTGGTTAGTCTTCCCTGATGCTTTCCGCAGTGTCGGGATCTGGGCTAATAGCTTTTTACCCTGGGTTAATCCCACTTTGGGAACAATAACCCTGGCTATCTTTGCTACCATTGCAGTACTTGTAATCGCCTGCCCTTGTGCTTTAGGACTGGCTACCCCGACTGCATTAATGGTCGGAAGTGGTCTCGGGGCAGAGAATGGTGTCTTAATCCGGAAGGGTGAAGCTATTCAAACCATGAAAGAGGTTCATACCATAGTCTTTGATAAGACGGGAACGATTACCAAAGGGCAGCCTGAGGTAACCGATCTAAGTCCGGCAAATGGTTTTAGTGAAGAGGAGCTGCTGCAGCTGGCGGCCAGTGTTGAGGCCGGTTCAGAGCATCCGCTGGGAGTAGCAATTGTCGAAGGAGCAAAGGCAAGAGGCCTTGCACTCAAAGATATCGAAGACTTTGGAGCGGTAACCGGTAAAGGTGTTAAAGCGAAGATTGAAGGGAAGGAAGTCCTGGTCGGAAGCAGGCGTTTGATGGAAGAAGCCGGAATAAAAACAGCCGGAATGGAAAAGGAGATGCAGCGGTTAGAAGAAGAGGCCAAGACCGCTATGCTGGTTGCAACAGAAGGTAAACTGGTTGGGATCGTAGCTGTAGCCGATGCTCTGAAGGAGGACTCGGTAGCAGCAATCAAAGAGTTGCGGGAATTAGGTTTAGAGACAGCCATGATTACCGGAGATAATGAGAGGACGGCTAAAGCAATAGCGAAGGAAGTAGGAATCGACCATGTAGTTGCCGAGGTTTTGCCTGATGGTAAGGTGGATGAGATAATGAGGCTGCAGGATAGATTCGGTATCATCGCTATGGTAGGAGATGGTATCAATGATGCTCCGGCCTTAACCCAGGCCAATGTGGGGATTGCCATCGGAACCGGAACCGATATCGCCATCGAATCTTCCGATATTACTCTGGTTAGAGGAGACCTCTCGGCCGTAGTTACAGCAGTTAAGCTATCAAGGGCAACCTTCAGGAAGATTAAACAGAATCTCTTCTGGGCCTTTATCTACAATACGGTAGCTATCCCGGTTGCTATTCTCGGTTTATTACACCCGGTAATTGCCGAGGTTGCCATGGCCACCAGTTCAATTAGTGTAGTAACAAATGCCAATCTCCTGCGCCGGGTCAATATCAAACCAAATTATGTCAAGGAATAAAAAAACAAGAGGGATGGGATAGTCAAATATCCCATCCCCTTTATATAGATTGGACATACATTACCTATGTATGGTTAAATAAAGCAAAAGGAGGGAGAATAACATGTATTATTGGGTCTTACTAGTTATTGGTATTCTGGCGGCATTAGTCATTAATCCACTGGTTATGGGCAAACGAAAGGTTACAGGCGGATTCTGGAGTGTGCTTGTGATTGATTTGTTAGGAACCTGGGTTGGTGACCTTGCCCTGGGGGACTGGGGCTGGATGTTAACAGGTTCAGGGTCGGTTTTGACCGGGGGGAGGCCAGGGTGATCCATCATGCTGATAGGGTAAGTTCATCCCATCTTGTTGAGACACTGGAAGATGCCGGTTATACGGTAAAAATCGTTGAAACTCCTCCCGAATTACTGTCTGAATTTGAGGCAACAGATCTTGATATTTTTTGAGGGAACTTCATAATTTCTTCACATTTCCCCTTTATAATAGAGTTACCGGGTAAGGGTAATTGATCTGAAAGGAGATGATAATATGTATGGAATAGGTTTCGGTCATATGATGGGTTGGGGAGGTGGAATCTTTATGATGTTCTTCTGGGTGTTGATTATCATCGGAATTATTTATCTGTTCAGTAACAGAAATACAAATCACAGAGATAACAGCTGTTCCTACAGACAGGAGAGTCAGGCAGAAGAGATTGCCAAAGAAAGATATGCCAGGGGTGAGATTACTAAGGAGGAACTAGAAGAGATCTTAAGGGATCTCCGCAGATAAAATGAAACTTAGTTTCAGAGGGAGTTTTAAAATTTCCTGAAGAATAGTTGAGTGAACGGGGGATTCTTAGCAGCAGTAAGCTATCGGATAAATTTTTTAAAGTGAAGGGGGAATCTGATTGAAGTTATTAAATAGAATGAAAACGGTTTTTAAAGCCAGGATGAATAATAGAGGAAAGTATTCAGAATATGAGAAGAAGAAAAAACGAGCTGGAAAAAGAAATTACAGAGATTGATAGTGCAATCAAGATGCTGGAAATTAAAGAATTAGAGTTAGAGGCTCTAAAATTACAGGAAGAAATCTCTGACCTAAAAAATGATATCTAGTTTTGACTTTTTTGATATCAAACACATTATTAATCAAAATGTTTATAATAACCTGAAGGAGGTATTTTGTGATGAGAAATAAAATCTTGATTTTGGTTTTGGCTCCGATACTGGTATTCAGTGCTTATGCAATTACGGCTGCCCATAATGGTGTAAATGGCTATGGGATGATGGGACCGGATTTTCGGGGAGATTACGATTATTATAGGGAGAGGTACGGCAATGGCAGAGGATATAATGGGATGATGGGATATGGCGGAATGATGGGCATGATGGGGATGATGATGGGCCCCGGAATGATGGGTGAATACGGCTGGGGCTATAATGGTCCAAATAACTATGACCCAGCAACTACTGATTTAAGTGAAGATGAGATAAAAAACAGGGTTTTAGACTTTGTAAACCGTGAATTTGGACCTGGATATGAAATCGGCGATATCTTTATCTTTGCCAATTCACCCTATTATATATCGATTGTCGAAAAAGAGACCGGGCAGGGGGCCTTCGAGTTATTATTTGATCCATATCGGAATACGATATATCCTGAGCACGGTCCAAATATGATGTGGAATCAGAAATACGGAATAATGGTCTGGGGGAATCCGGACACAGACGAGCAGCTGGATTGGGATAAGGCCCTGGAGCAGGCCCGTCAATTTGTCAAGGCCAGAAATACAGATCTTACCGTTGAAAATGAGGGACATAAGTTTTATGGCTATTATACCTTCCATACAGCCTATAATGGTAAGACAGAAGGCATGTTAAGTGTTAATGCCTATACTGGAGATGTCTGGTACCATAACTGGCATGGGCAACTGGACAGGATTGTTGAAGCAGGTGGGCATGAAGAAAATTAAAGTATCTAAAGATACATTGAGTCTAAAACGATAGACTGTGTTTAAATCTTTAAGAGAATTTGAAGTAATATCGATAAAACGAAAAAGCAAAGGAGGAGAAAATTATGGGTTATTGTTATGGTTGGGGAAGTAGTTTTCTGGGTGGATACTGGTGGATTTTTCCCTTAATCTTCTGGGGGTTAATTATTTTCGGAGTGGTTTATCTAATTAGAGCATTTTTTAGAAGAGATGAAAATGAAGCTCTAGCTATGTTAAAAAGGGAATATGCAATGGGGAGGATATCCCGGGAAGATTATCTAAACAGAAAAAAGGACCTTGAGAGGTAGGCAAACTTACTTCTTCTGGCTTGGTCTGGGAATGGCTTCTCCAGAAATCCATAAGGAAGATACTGTCATAAGGTATTTACTGAAGAAATCAATAAAGATGCATAAAAATCCCCGCTTTGAAACGGGGATTTATCATTTATCAATAATAATGAATTAATATAGTTATAATAAATAAATTTATCTTAGTTATTTCTTGGCGGGTTATGATAATAATAGTTTAAATCGCTCATATAAGGATATTCCTGCCTGTTATCTTTGGTCATTATGAAGGAGATAAAATCTTTTCTCTAGTTAACATTTCAACAATTTCTTCATTTTCGTATATATCGTCAAAATCATTTAAACCGGACTCCTTCAAAATTTTTATTATATTCATATTATCCATTGGAGTCATGATCAATGATTCTTCACCATATTCATTCACAAATTGAGTTGCTTTATCAACTTCAATGTTAGTTTTGGGACCACCGACACAACCACCTTCACAGCCCATTCCTTCGATAAAATTGGCACCAATATCCTTACCGCTTTTCAATTCATTTAGTACTGCCTTACAGGCTTTGACTCCATGTACTTTTTTAGCCTTTAAACTAATTAACCTACCGGGAGCAATTCTATTAACAACGGTCTTAACGGAAAGACTAACACCACCTGTTCTGGCGTATACTCTACCGGCAAAAGAGGCATGGTCTTTTTCATCTTCTGGTAAATCTTTCAGATCTATTTCTATGGCTTCAAATATTTCCTTTAATTCCCGGAATGTAAGGACAAAATCTATGGCATCCTTAAGATGCTTATCTTTGGCTTCAGCCTTTTTAGCAGTACAGGGTCCAATGAATACCACCTTAGCCTCCGGGTAAAGCTTTTTTAAGAATCTACCGGAGGCAACCATTGGAGATACAGACGGAGACATATGTGTGAAAAGTTCTGGATAGTTTCTCTTAACTAGATTTATCCAGACGGGACAACAACAGCTAGTTAAAAAGAAATCATCTTTAGTAGTAACTAAGTTGTTAAATTCATACGCTTCCTTAATTGTTAATATATCAGCAAATAAAGCTACTTCCACTATATCTTCAAAACCCATTAGTTTTAGAGCAGTTCTTAATTGTCCCATTGAAATGTCGTCGCCAAACTGGCCGGCAATGGCAGGGGCAACTGCTGCATAAACGGGAACTTTATCCTGTTTTAAAAAGTCTATTAATGGTATGAATTCTATCTTGTCAGCCAGGGCACCGAAGGTGCATTGTACTGTACACCTACCGCAACTTAAACACTTATCTTCAACAATGATTGGGCCTGTACTCCTAATATACATTTGGGCCTCATATTTACAGGCATCATAGCAATCACAATCCTCAAATTTTACTCCGCATTCTTCACAGACACCATCTATTTTAGTTAAAATTGGACTTTCTATTTGGGGATGTTTTTTTAGATAGCCTAATTCATCAGTAAAAGATTTATTTTTATTTGGATTTAGACCCATAGCAACTCTAATATGATCTTTGATAAAAGTAATTTCATCTTTTTTAAAACCATATTTATCGATAATTTGCCTGGCTATTTTTTCTAAATCTTCATTAGTTAAGGGTTTTTCCCATTTTCTTTTTATTAGTTCTTTAAATATCTCTAATCTCTTATTTTGGAAATTATTAAATCTATCTTCCATTTTGTTTGATCAACTCCTTATATTTAACTTCAGATATTAGTTATAGTTTAAAACTTAAGCTGATATTTATTCTACTTAATATTTAGCTTACCGTCCATTTTGCTTTCTGTGCAAAAAAGAGGACCTTTAACTTATTGAAAATTGCTAGGTATTTAATGGGAATCACCTTCCCTAATGATACTAAAGAGATTCCAGGATAGTGTTCTATCTTTTAACTGGTTTGTTAATTCACTTATTAAAGTCAATTGGGTATTAATCTTGTTGACAGGATATAAAATATATGGTATATTTAATTTGACGATACCCCTACCCCCTAATGGTAGAGACCTGCCGGGTGTTATAGCTTAAAATCTATCTGGTGACGGTCCCTTAGGAGATACCAAGCCCAGGAAACTGGCACCGGCCTTCTAGGGGAACAAACCGGTATAAATGCTGATAGTTACCAAGCCCGGCAGGCAGTTTCACCATTTAAACCTGACTAATTTAATATTATTAATAAAAATTTTTTACTCTAACCTCTTGACAATGAGATTCATTTTCAGTATAATTATATTAACCCAACACGGGAAGGGGGTATGTGATACATATTAATGAGAATTATTTTCAATCAAGACCTTGGAACGGGGTAAATTGCTTGAGCAGGTAATTTACTGGAACAGGCAAGGATAAGAGCAAATTTTCAGAAGGGAGAATTCTCCATGTTCACCAGTTTCTTTAAATTTAAGAATAAGATATCAGGATTATTATTAATGAGTATGGTATTACTAATTCTGTTAACTCCACCCGGTCAGGCAGTTTCTTCCTGGCAGGGAGTAGTTGAAGATATTGAGGTCATGATTAATCAGGCCTTAAGTCAGTATCAGGCCGGTGAGGTAGAGACAGCCAGACAGAGTATAACCGATGCCTATTTCGGCCCCTTTGAAGGGGAGGAGATGGAACAGGCCGTTCAGCAGAATATCGGCAGCCGTAATGCCTTTAAGGTTGAGTATATGTTTACTCAGATTAAAGAATTGATGAAAGCAGGGGCTTCTCAAAAAGAGGTTGAAGAGATGGCCCGGCTGTTACTGGAAGAATTGAGGGCCTATGCGGTTCAGCTGGATAAGGCAGCTCCAAAAGTGGATAATAGCCCCTTCGGTAAGTTTGTTTATTCCTTTTTGATTATTGTCAGGGAGGGTTTTGAAGCAATCCTGGTTATCAGTGCCATAATTGCCTACTTAATTAAGTCCGGTAATAAAGATAAATTACGGGCTGTTTATAATAGTACATTTATTGCCATTCTAGCTAGTATCCTGACAGCGATTGCCTTTAAATACATCTTCTATATCAGTGACGCCAGTCAAGAGATTCTGGAGGGAGTAACCATGTTGCTGGCTATGGTAGTACTTTTCTCAGTTAGTTTCTGGTTAATCAGCAAGGTGGAGGCAAAAAAGTGGGAGCAATATATTAAGGGTAAGGTTAAAAGCTCCTTAACAACCGGTAGTAGTTTTGCCCTCTGGTTAGCCGCTTTCCTGGCCGTATACCGGGAGGGGGCAGAGACCGTCCTCTTCTATCAGGCTTTAATTGCCGATACCGATAAGAGTAATTACGGGATGATCGGTTTAGGACTATTGGCTGGCCTACTGGTGTTAGCCATTATCTATATAGTGGTTAGAAGGGGTAGTATTAAATTGCCGTTGAAGCCCTTCTTTCTGAGCACCAGTGCCTTGATGTATTATTTAACCTTTGTTTTTGCCGGTAAGGGTATCAGGGAACTGCAGGAAGCTGGTGTAATCGGCATGGGCTATCTTGAAGGCTGGCCTACAGTTAGTTTTCTGGGTATCTATCCTACCTGGCAGTCCATTAGTTTACAGGTAGTCCTGATAATAATAGCAGTCTACGGGCTTATCTATTACTTTAAACAAGGCCGAAGGGCCAGTACTTAATATATTCTGATGAGTGCAGTTAATCTATAGAGAGTTCTCAATCAATTAGTTTTTCTAAGATAATGGTTACTTTTACCTTCCAAAAATAAAAGTTAATGGAATAGAATAAAACCCCGACCCTGTCTGAAAATGCATGGTCGGGGTTATTAATTCAACGACAGGCAGTCTGATCCTTACAGATGACTGTATGAATCATGATTTGTGGGTTTTCCTTGAAAAAATCCTATAAATCATATTGACAAACTGTGAATATTATTGTATATTTATAGATAAGGCAAAATACATAAAACCTATCAGAATAGTATACTTTAATTTTTCAAGAGTAGGGAGGTGAAATAAAATGCGGTTTGAAAAATTTGAAAGAATAGGTATCGGTACAGACTGGGTCGCGGTTATTCTCGGCCTGTTTCTGGGGTTTCTGGTAAAGTTTGGAATTATCGGCAGTGTACCCTGGTAAATTATGCTAGGGACCTATATGTGCCAATAACTACTTAAGGCAAATTATCATAACCTGGTGGTTGAAACACAGGAGGGAGAATAATGCAGGCAAAATCAGAACTCGATACAAAGATAATAGGTTCGGAGATAAACCTTTTTAACAAGATAATTAGAGCAATACCCGGGGTATTAATACTGCTATTTGTGGGATTGTTAGCTAAAGAGATAGCTACTTACATTCCCCATATTAATTATGTTTTAATTGCTATAGCTTTGGGTATGTTAATTAGAAACACCCTTCCGGTCCCCAAATTTTTAGAATATGGTATCGACACATATGAATTGTGGTTAAAAGTAGGGATTGTCTTTTTAGGAGCCAGGCTGGTTTTAGGCGATATCTTATCACTCGGTTCTCTGGGATTAGTGATGGTGGTGGTTGAAATTTTGGTTTCTATTACCGTAATCTTATTTTTAGCCCGGAGATTTGGTATTTCGGAAAAACTGGGGAGCCTTCTGGCTATAGGTGTTGGAATTTGCGGGGTTTCTGCAATAATCGGGGCGTCCGGTGCAATTGACGCTGAAGAAGAAGATTCTGCCCTGGCAATAGCCACAATTCTTATTTTCGGGGCCGTGATGGTATTTCTATTTCCATTGATCGGTCAGGCGATCGGTCTTTCATCTGAAGCATTTGGTTACTGGGCCGGTTTAGCGGTTGATAACACTTCAGAAGCAGTTGCAACAGGTTTTGCTTTTTCTGAAACTGCCGGGCAATACGCAACATTAACCAAGCTGAGCCGTAATGCGCTGATGGGAATCGTTATTCTGCTATTTGCCCTGAGATTTGCCGGGCGGAAGACTGCAAGCAGGATTGATAATAAGGTTAAATTTGTCTGGGATAATTTCCCCAAATTCTTAATCGGCTTTTTGCTGATGTCGTTTTTATCAACGGTTGGTTTTTTTACAGATAGTCATATTTCGGCCATGAAGCATCTTTATAAATGGGCCTTTATGCTTGCCTTTGTCGGAGTTGGTTTCAGAACTCAAATCTCGGAAATGAGGAAGGCCGGTTTTAAAGCAGCGATAGTAGGGTTTGGCGGGGAACTGGCTGTCGCCATTGTCACTCTACTGATGGTAAAATTCTTTGTCTAGGAAGGATGATACTTATGGAAAAGGCAAATAAATCTGAAGAATTATTTTCCAGGGCCAGGGAGGTTATTCCCGGAGGGGTTAACAGCCCGGTCAGGGCTTTTAAAACAGTAGAAAGTAATCCGGTCTTTATCGACAGGGGAGAAGGCCCCTATATCTATGATGTCGATGGGAATAGATATATCGATTATGTTTTATCCTGGGGGCCGTTGATTTTAGGGCATGCCCATCCGGAGGTAGTTCAGAATTTACACAAAGCGGTTTTTAAAGGAACAAGCTACGGGGCACCCACCCGGCTGGAGACAGAGCTAGCCGAAATAATCGTGGATGCACTGCCGGCGGTTGAAAAGGTGAGGATGGTTAACTCAGGTACAGAGGCGACGATGAGTGCTCTCCGACTGGCCCGGGGTTATACCGGCCGCTGTAAAATATTAAAGATGAGCGGCTGTTACCACGGTCATAATGATAGTCTGCTGATTGAAGCGGGTTCGGGACCGGCAACCCTGGGTAATCCGGGGAGTCCCGGTATTCCTGAATCCTTTGCCAGGGAGACGATTGTGGTTCCTTATAATGACTTCGAGTCAGTGGAGAAGGCCTTTGCCGTTTACGGCAGCGATATAGCTGCGGTAATTCTGGAACCGGTTGCTGCCAATATGGGTGTGATTCTACCAGAGGAAGGATATCTTAATTTTTTACGAGATATTACCAGGAAAGAGGGAAGCCTGCTGATTTTTGATGAAGTTATTACCGGGTTCAGGGTAGCTTATGGCGGGGCCGAGGAACTCTACGGTGTAGATCCAGACCTGACCTGTCTGGGTAAAATCATTGGCGGAGGCCTACCGGTCGGCGCCTATGGCGGAAGGCGGGAAATAATGGATTATATCGCACCTGATGGCCCGGTCTATCAGGCCGGAACCCTTTCCGGAAATCCTCTGGCCATGACTGCTGGGATTACAACCCTGAAAATACTGGGGAAAGGGAACTTTTATCAACAACTAAGGGAGAAGACCGATTATCTGGTCAGGGGAATGCAGGAGATTTGCAGGGATAAGGGAATACCTGTCCGCTTTAACAGTCTTACGGGTCTGTTTAGCCAGTTTTTCAGCGAAAGAGAAGTCAGGGATTACCAATCTGCTTCCCAAACCGACCGGAAGTTATTTATTAAATTCTTTAAAATGATGCTGGAAAAAGGCATCTATCTCGCTCCTTCCCCATTTGAAGCAACCTTTATTTCCCAGGCTCATCAACAAAAAGATCTAGATCAAACCCTGGAGATCTACCGGGAGGTTATCAACAGTCTTTAAGCACATGTGGTTTATTATGGTAGATGGAGGTTTCAGTGATGTCGGAAACTATGTTATCTACATAACATAGTTTTTCTATACATTAAAATAAAGGGTGATTTTCGTGAGTAGAGGACCGGTATTTAAGATACCTGAAACAGTTAAGGAAGATACGGAAAAATTTGCTAAGCTGGTAGAGGATTTTAATCTAGGGAAGATAGACCCGGAAAGATTTAAAGGCTATAGGGTACCCATGGGTATCTACGGCCAGCGGGGGCTAGATAACAGTCAAGAAAGATATATGGTCCGGGTCCGGATACCGGGTGGGGTGATAACCCAGAAACAGCTGAAAACCCTGAATGAAATTGGTAAAAAATATGGTGAAGGTTTTCTGCATATTACCACCAGACAGGATATCCAGATCCACCAGGTAAGGATTGAAGATGTACCGGAGATTTTATTCAAGCTGCTGGAAGTTGGTTTAAGTCCCAGAGGTGGAGGTGGTAATACGGTCAGAAATATCATGAATTCGCCCCGGGCCGGAGTTAATCCGGATGAGGTCTTCGACACCACCCCCCATGCCCTGGCCTTAAGCGAATACCTGATCAAAACCAGGTCATCCTTTAATCTGCCGCGGAAGTATAAGATAGCCTTTTCTTCAACCCCGGAAGATGATACTCTGGCGACCGTGAACGACCTGGGTTTTATTGCCCGCAAGAAAGGAGATAAAAGGGGTTTTAAGGTCTATGCTGGTGGTGGAATGGGGAATTCACCCCGGGTAGGACTGGTAATCGAGGATTTTATTGCAGAGGATAAAATATTCCATGTGGCAGAAGCGATTAAGAGGTTTTTCGATGCTTACGGTGACCGGAGTAACAAACATCAGGCCAGACTGCGCTTTGTCCGTGAGCAGCTTGGTGATCAGGAATTTAGGCAAAAGTACAGGGAATATCTGGAGAAAGTCCTGGAGGAAGGGATTGATACCGAAGAGATCAATTTTTACTGGCCGGAAAGAGAAGAAATAACCGGTCCGGGTGTTAATATCGAGCCCGGGTTACTTACAGCCGGTTACATTTATGAGGAAAAGGCAGCGGGGTATTATAGCCTGGAGCTGAGGCCGGAAAACGGTGACCTCACTTATAAAGAAATCCGGGGCCTGCTGAATTTACTTAATGACAAAATTTCTCTGAGGACAACGAATAAACAGGGTCTCTTACTGAGAGGAATTAAAGCAGGCGATTTAGCGAAAATGATAACTGAAATAAGTAAGATAAATGAGAATCTGCTGGTTCGGAGTAAGGCTACCAGGCCAATTGCCTGCAAGGGGGCCTCAACCTGCAGGCTGGGCCTCTGTCTATCACCTGCTCTGGCCAGGGAAATACGCAAAGAGCTTTTAGCCCTGGATCCCGGATTGCAGAGCCTTTTACCCCAGATTTATATCAGCGGCTGTCCTAATTCCTGCGGGCAGCACCATATCGGCGGAATAGGTTTTGAGGGGAAGGCCAAGAGATATAAGGGTAGACTGGTACCCCATTATTCCCTTTTGCTGGGTGGTAAGATTGGGGATAATGAAAGCAGATTTGCTCAAAGGGTAACCGATCTTCCGGCCAGAAGGATACCGCAGTTTCTGGCCAGACTGGCCCGGTTTCTGGCCGAGGATAAAGATTTTGTGCAAGGGAGCTTTAATGAATATCTGGCCGAAAAGGGCCTGGAAAGGATCGGTAAACTGGCAGAAGAATATACGGAGATACCTGACTATCGTGAAGAGCCGGAGTTCTATAAAGACTGGGGAAAGGAGGAAGACTTTTCTCTGGCCGGAAGGGGACCTGGCGAATGCGGTATAGGTGTTTTAGATATTGTTAAACTTGATATCGAGACGGCTAAAGATAATTATCAAAAGGGCCAGAATGAAAACCTTTATGAAGCAATTATCAATGCCGCCCGGGCCCTACTGATAGTAAGAGGAATCGACACAGAGAAGGACAGGGTGATCATCCGGGAGTTTAAAGAGAGGTTTATTGCGGAAAAGCTGGTGGATAAAAGGTTTGAGAAGCTGCTGGATGCCGCAATTGATTATAAATTAGGTGATGAGGAAGATTTAAGCCGGTATAAGGAGGATATCGCTCAGCTGATTAAAAGGGTTGAAAAGCTCTTTAATTCCTTAAATGCTAAACTAGAATTTAATTTAGAAGAATTAGATGAGGGAAAAGAGCATGAGCAGGCTGAGGCTGATAAAAAAGAGGCTTTAGAAAAGGAAGGTCCGCAGAGTACAGGTAAAAAAGGGGAGGGGAAAATTGGAGAGATTAAAGTCAAGGATCTCAGAGGGGTTAAGTGTCCGCTGAATTTTGTCAAGGCCAAGCTGTTTATCGAACCCTTACCCCGGGGGGAGATTGTTGAATTATATCTAGATGAAGGTGACCCGGTTGCTAATGTACCGCGTAGCCTGGAGGCGGAAGGCCATGAGATTTTATCTAAAGAGAAAAGCACTGCTGGTTACTATACACTGAAGGTAAAGAAGGGATAGATAACGATGATCTATCAGAATGTACTGCAGTTGATCGGAAAGACCCCTTTACTCAAGCTTAATAAGATTACTGGGGACCGGGAGGCCAGTCTCTTTGTCAAACTGGAGTTTTGTAACCCTGGTGGCAGTGTTAAGGACCGCATCGCCATAAATATGATCGAGGAAGCTGAAAAAACTGGTAAACTGAAACCGGGAGCAACAATTGTAGAACCGACCAGCGGGAATACAGGTATCGGTCTGGCCCTGGTTGGCGCGGTTAAAGGTTATAAAGTGATTCTGGTTATGCCTGAATCGATGAGTGAGGAGAGAAAGAGGCTGCTTAAAGCCTACGGGGCTGAATTAATTCTGACCCCGCTGGAGGAAGGGATGGCTGGTTCTGTAGCCAGGGCTGAAGAATTGCTCGCTGAAAACCCGGACTATTTCATGCCTTCCCAATTTGAGAATCCCGCCAACCCGGAAGCCCATATGAAGACAACTGCCCGGGAGTTGCTTGCCGAGCTGGACAGGATTGATGCCCTGGTTGCCGGGGTCGGAACCGGTGGCACCCTGACCGGTACTGCCAGGATTCTCAAGGAAAGGTTTCCGAAGATGCTGGTATTTGCCGTTGAACCAGCAGATTCACCGGTTCTCTCGGGGGGTAAGTCCGGTCCCCACATGATTCAGGGGATAGGGGCAGGTTTTATCCCGACAGTGCTGGAGCGGGATTTAATCGATGAGATTATAACTATCGGAAACAGAGAGGCCTATGAGATGTCCCTTAAGCTGGCCCGGAAAGAAGGGCTGCTGGTTGGCATATCGGCCGGGGCCAATGTTCTTGCCGCCTTAAAGGTTGCCGGTAAGCTGGGCCCGGGGAAAAATGTTGTTACCTTTATCCCTGATACAGGGGAGCGTTATCTGAGCCTGCACAGTAGTTTTAAGCTTTTGTGAAAAATTCTATAGATCTGCTGATTATAGAGAAGCGAAAATAAATTGACCTTTTGATTGATCCGGATTTCAGTCGGAATCGAAAACCCTGAAGATATAATTAATGACTTCGACCGGGCTCTCTCCAGTCTGGATAACTAGATACATCTCTCTAACATCTATTTGCAGTTGTTTGAAACTAAAATAAGTTGCTGGACGGAAGTGAGGAATTAATTTAATAATTTATAAAGTATAAGTGAAAGGATGGTGTAAAACAGATGGCAAAGATCAATGTTAAGGTTAATGGAAGGAAGGAGAAGATAGAAGAGAGGGCCAGCCTCCGGGATTTATTTAATAAACTTGAGATTAATCCGGAAGTAGCTGTAACCAAGTTAAATGATGCAATCATAGATAAAGATAGGTATAACGAGACCCTGTTAAAAGAGAATGATGAGATCGAGATCATTTTCTTTATGGGGGGAGGGGCCTTTGACTTCAGTGAGGAGGAGATTGAGCGTTACAGCCGCCATATTATCTTACCGGAGATCAGCGGGCAGGGACAGCAGAAGATTAAAGAGGCGAGTGTTTTGGTTGTCGGTGCAGGTGGGCTCGGCTCACCTGTTGCTTATTATTTAGCAGCGGCCGGAGTTGGTCGGCTGGGGATTATCGATAGTGACCTGGTCGATTTGAGTAATCTCCAACGCCAGATTCTCCATACCACCGCTGATCTTGACCGGCCGAAGGTTGAGTCGGCCCGGGAAAAGCTTCAGGCCATTAATCCCAATATAGAGATTATAACCTATAATCAGTATCTCAATAAGGATAATGTCCTGGAGATAATTGAGAGCTTTGATCTGGTGGTTGATGGGGTTGATAATTTCCCCACCAGATATCTGTTAAATGATGCCTGTGTGATGAAAAATAAGCCTCTGGTTGAGGCCGGTATCCTGAGGTTTGATGGACAGATAATGACGATAAAACCGGGGGAGGGTCCCTGTTATCGCTGTATTTTTACCCGGCCACCGGCTGAAGGGACTATCCCCAGCTGCCAGGAGGCAGGGGTACTGGGTGCTATTGCCGGTACCATTGGCACCCTACAGGCAACCGAAGCCCTCAAAATTATCACCGGGGTTGGGAAGCCATTAATCGGCCGGTTACTTATCTACGATGCTAAAGAGCTCTCCTTCCGGGAGGTTGAGATTAGAAGAAACCCAGATTGCCCGGTCTGCGGTGATAATCCTACCATTACCGAGCTAATAGAGTATGAACTTAGCTGTGAACTGCATCAGCAGACAGAGGAGGCGGGGGATAATGAATAAGTTAATTATCAAAGGGGAGGATTACCGGGCGGTTGTTGATTACTGTCTTAAGGAAAAACCGAATGAAGCCTGCGGGATTATGGCCGGGAAAAGGGAGGAAGAAGGGGGTAGGGTAACCAGGGTTTATTTGATGAAGAATACCAAGGCCAGTCCTAAGGAATACCTGATGGAGCCGGAAGAACAGTTTGCCGTCTTTAAGGATATGCGGCAAAAGGGCCTGGAGCTGATCTCCATCTTTCATTCCCACCCCCACAGCCCGGCCCGGCCTTCGGCCAAAGATATTGCCATGGCTCATTACAAGGAAGCTATTTATACCATTATCTCGCTGGAAAAAGCAAAGGAAGTGATGAGGGCATTTTTAATCAGCGATGACAAATATAGGGAGATCGGGCTAAAGATAGAGGAATGAAATTTGATAAACCAGGACCGGTTTAGATAAACTAGATAAGAGAAGATTACTATTTCAGGAGGTGAGCCTATATATTTTCCTATCTATCTTAATTTAGCAAAAAAACCATGTCTGGTTGCCGGTGGGGGTCAGGTCGCCTGCCGCAAGGTGCTTTCCCGAAATAGCCGCCCAGGTCGTGAGTGTGCCCGCAGTATTTAACGGTAATACTCAATCTGATCCCGATGTAGTGGATATGCTCGAGACTGGAATTATTTAGCTGATTAGATTATAGATGATTATAATTAATATATTTTTGGGCATTATATTAATATGGAATTAATTGAAATCTTTTAAATTTTGCTTGACAGGTTTAAAAATATATGATAAAGTGATAATATGACCACCATATAGGGGTATATGGTATAGCATAAGGAGGTGGATAAAGATGGCTAAAGATCCTGTTTGTGGTATGGAGGTAGATCCTGATAAGGCAGCAGCTACTTATGATTATCAGGGCAAAACCTATTATTTTTGTGCTGAGGTGTCTTCTCCTTTATGATTTCCCTGGCCGCAAAAGAATGGTAATATTTATACATTTCATTTTTTTGCTTATAAAAGTTTCATTTTTCTTGACACATATGGCAAAAATATGTTATATTTTGAAATATGTATGGCTTGGGGTTGGGTATGGAGTACGGGATATGCTGATTACTGTACTGAGATGTAGGTTCCGGAAAATAATATACAATCTACAGGACTTACGAAATATAACCTACAGCATTAAATAATATTTAGGAGGGATAAAATTGAATTTGTTAGAAAAGACCCGCAAGATTACTAGTTTTATACAAAATCAAACTGGTCCTAGAGTTGAATTTGACCACATTGCTAAAATTTTAGGAGAGGTTATTGAATGCAATGTATACATTTTTAGTTCAAAGGGGAAAACACTAGGCTATAGCCTTCTGGAACCCTTCGAGTACGAGCTGCTGGATAAAGATATAATTCAGAATAGATACTTTCCGAAGGAGAATGAAGACTGGCTATTAAATATTGATGAAACTACAGCCAATTATAAGCCCGAAGAAGGACCGGTTAATGTTGATGATGATAACGAATATGTATCCCGGGAAAAGGTTATTACCATCATACCGATCAAAGGTGGAGGAAAACGCCTGGGCACTTTGGTGCTGGCTAAACTAGAAGGGAGTTTTTCAGAAGATGATCTGATTCTGGGCGAGTATGGGTCAACTGTAATTGCCATGGAAATTCTCCGTTCCGAAAGCAATAAGATTGAAAAGGAAATTAGAAAAAAAGCTGAGGTCCAGATTGCTCTGGAGACCCTTTCCTATTCCGAACTTGAAGCCTTGGAGGGTATTTTGAATGAACTCGGCAAGAGTGAGGGACTAATAGTAGCAGGTAAGGTAGCAGATGAAATTGGCATAACCCGTTCAGTCATTGTTAATGCCCTGAGAAAAATGGAAAGTGCCGGGGTCATTGAATCCCGTTCACTCGGAATGAAAGGAACCTATATTAAAGTACTCAACGAAAGGCTCTTTGAAGAACTGGAGAAAGTCAAAATCTAATTAATGAAAGATATAAATGTTTGAAGATAGATAGATTATTCCTGATATTTAGATCTGTGATTGTCAGGAGAGACAGTCACAGATTTTTTTTGAATCCTCTCAGATATCTCTGGGCCCAGACAAATGGATTGAATCTTCGGGAGAATTTTAAGAAAACATTTTGACAGTGAGGGTTGGAAGTGCTATTATACAATATAGAGGTATTAGGTAAAGTTAGAAAAGGAGGAGAGGAAATGAATTCACTATGTGATCTGGATAAAAAGGATTTGTTACTAAGATTAAGGCGGATCGAAGGTCAGGTTCGCGGTATCCAGCGGATGATTGAAGAAGATAAATACTGTGTGGATATCCTCACTCAAGTTAATGCCATCAGGGGGGCCCTAAAAATGGTAGGGTTGAAGATCCTTGACCGCCATACCCATGGTTGTGTTAAGGAGGCCATTAAAAATGAAGAGGGAGATAAAATCATTGATGAGTTAATGGAGGTTTTAGCGAAATTTACTGATTAGTATACGCTTTCAAAGTTGAACCAGATAAACCATAAGATTATAGCTAAATAATCAGCTGGAATCTGGGGCTGCTGAGAATAAAACTTCATTATAAAATAGCTTTTTAATCCTTTTCACATTATTAATCCGGAAGTTATGGAGATAAAACATTTGCAGATAATCATCCGCGTTGCGGATATAATTGCCTCTGTCAAATAAATCCATCAGAAAATTATTTAAATAGTTACCGGGATAAAAGCATGGTTCCATGACAATTATGTTCCCATCAGGTTTTAAAACACGATGGAATTCGTGCATAATACCGGGGAGTTCCTCAGATTTAATGTGGTGTAATACGGCAATGATTAGAATGTAGTCAAAGGTGTTATCGGGAGTATTTAGTTTTTTGCCTTTGATAGTTTTAAAGTGATAATTGGGATAAAGATATCTTGCATAATTTATTCGTCTGTGGTCTGGATCTATTCCAAGATAATTTTTCGGTGTAAACATAAAACAACTGGAACCAATACCACAACCAAAATCTAGAACTTTTTTATTATCAAAATTTAGGTCCTGTCCAATGACCTTACTGATAAATTTTTTTGTAAACCAGCCGGGACGGACAAGCCAGTGATATAATCTTGGTGGTAATTCCATAATTTAATATTTTCACCATCCAGAAATGCCCAGATTAAAGAGATCTGGGCTTATATTATTTTAAATTTATCTTAAACTAACTTTAAGTTATTTATGTATAATGTATAAAAAAGTTGGCTGATAGACGAATGAACAAATCAGAAAAAACCTGAAATAATTAGCAGCTAAGTGAGTATACTAAAAATTAAAGTCGATAATTCAAAACTAAAAGGAGGTAGGATCTTGAACTTTTTCAGCATTATCTGGTTAATCTTTATCATGATGACCCTGTTTCCTATGTATAAGCAGAAGGCCATCGAAAGGGCCCGGATCAGGTTAATTAAAAAGATACAGGATAAATATAATTCACGGTTAATAGTATTAATTCACCGCCAGGAGGCTTTAAGCTTTCTGGGTATACCCTTCCGCAGGTTTATCAATATTGAAGATTCAGAAGAGGTTTTACGGGCGATCAGGATGACCCCTGATGATAAACCGATTACAATTGTTGTACATACACCGGGTGGACTGGTACTGGCAGCAGAACAGATAGCTCATGCCATTAAAAAACATCCCTCTGAAGTTACAGTAATGGTCCCTCATTATGCCATGTCAGGGGGGACATTGCTGGCCCTGGCTGCTGATAAAATTATAATGGATGAAAATGCTGTTCTGGGACCGGTAGACCCGCAGATCGGTAATTTCCCGGCTCCCTCCATTCTTAAAATAGTCAGGGAGAAGAGCATAGATGAGATAGATGATGAAACCCTTATCCTATCAGATATAGCTTCTAAAGCAATTGGCCAGGTTAAAGAACTGGTCAAGGAATTACTGGAGGATAAGATGGGGAGTGAAAAGGCTGAAGAGATAGCTGATATTTTGACCAGGGGTCACTGGACCCATGATTATCCTATAACAGTAGAAAAGCTGGAGAAAATAGGTATACCTGTGGGGACGGATTTAATCAAAGAGGTTTATCAGTTAATGGAGCTCTATCCGCAATCAGGTAATAGAAGACCTTCCGTTCAGTATATTAATTAAATCAGGTTACTCCAAAAAGAATTCGACAGGCCACCTGGAAGGTGCCAATTTTTTTTTAAATCCTTTTTTAGTTTATCCATTTATAAAAAAAATAAAATACTATCGGATAATCTGCAGAAAATGGAAAGGATTTTTCTGAATGGTTTTCTGTATAGTTTCAACAGCTATTTTAAATAATAGTATTTAGAGGACTGAACAGTTAATTTTACGGATATCTGAAAAAAAGGGGGCGTGAAAATGAAAAACATTAATAAGACTGCTGATGAGTATCAAAAGATTGTCAAGCAGAACCGGCCTGCGATCACTAAAACAAAGAATTTCATTAAGGCTTATGTTGTTGGGGGATTTATCTGTGTTATTGGTCAGGGTTTCTGGCATTTTTACATGTTATTTAATATATCCCAGGATAATGCAGGGGCCCTGAGCACGATAACGATGATTTTTCTAGGGGGATTATTAACAGGTTTAGGAATTTACGATGAGATCGGTCAATTTGCCGGGGCAGGTTCAATTGTTCCTGTAACAGGTTTTGCTAATGCTATGGTTTCGCCCGCTCTAGAATTCAAACAGGAGGGTCTAATTCTCGGCCTGGGGGCCAAGATGTTTATTGTGGCAGGTCCGGTACTGGTATATGGCATGGTTTCAGCCTTTATTATCGGAGTCTTAAAGGTTGTATTTAAAGGATAGTAATCTAGCTGCAAGTAATTAGAACAAATTGGTTTCGCCATAAATAATCAACAATGTAAATTTGTTGCTACAGCCTCAATGGCCTAGTGTCTAAACCATCCTAGCGTAATTAATAAGAAGGTTTAGACCGATGCGCTCGATGCGTTAGTACCGAAACCTTCCTAGCGTAAAAATATAAAGAAGGTTTCGGTGAGCCGGAATTTATGTTATCCACAATAACCTAAATAGGCATTGAAAATATATTTCGCGCTTAAAAATCATGTAATAAATTTGAAAGGATGGTAGTATGGGGAATTTTTTAACAGCCTTTTTGGTCGGCGGGTTAATCTGTGCTTTAGGACAGGTCTTTCTAGATAATACAAAGTATACACCGGCCCATTTACTGGTTGGTTTGGTAGTTTTAGGGTCAATTGTTACCGGTCTGGGCTGGTATGAGCCCTTAATAAAATTTGCCGGAGCAGGTGTAACAATTCCGGTATCCAATTTTGGTAATACACTTGCAAAGGGTGTTTTAATGGAGGCTAATAGAGATGGCTTGCTGGGTTTATTTAAAGGGCTATTAGAGGTAGCCAGTGCCGGTGTAGGTGCTTCAGTTATTATAGCCTTTTTTATTGCTATTTTATTTAATCCCAAGGTGTAGTTTTTCTAAATATCTCTCCAGTAGGAGTTATTTACAGAAAATTAATTGTCGAACAAAGTGAGGCATTAATTAAATAAAGGATGTGATTAAATAATGAGAAAAGAGAAGGAGCCGGAAAAGTATATTCCTGGTAAAGATGAAATAGAAGAAGAGACCAATAATGAAATTCATGTTCAGGACTCACCAAAACTTAAAACAGGGGAGGTGAATTTTCCCGGGGTAGAAGATGAAATAATGATGAGTGAGTTTGAGGCAAATGCTGCCCAGCAGGTAGGGCGATTTAGTGACCAGGTAATGCTCGGTTCACCGGCGGCAGAGGCCGGAACCATTGGTCAGGATAACCTGAAGAAGATTGTTGAGGCCTCTAAAAGAAAACTGGCAAAGAAACTAAATGATAATGATGAGCAAGATGAATAATAATTTCTAATCCCATGGCCACTCCGGTTATGGGTTCTTTTTTTAACAATTACAGGTGAAGTCAGAGAGCACTGGATGCAGCTGTAACAGACTAATCAGCCGGGACTGGCTTTTGTTCTTTCAGTAGAAAAATCAAGAACAGTCTCTATCCTTCCTGAATAAAATAACTTAAATGCAAAAAGGAGGATGGAGACTATGTTCTTGAGGAGAAATATTGCTGAGGTTCCTACCGCCCGTACAAGGATACCGGTAAGACCGGAGGATATCTATATTGAACCGGGCTACAGGCTTGCTCCCTTGATTATCGGGTTAACCTTTCCCACCAGCCTGACCTTTGACGACCTGGGCTATCTATACATTGGTGAATCAGGTTATTCTTACGGGCCCGCCGTTTCCAATGGTCAGGGGAGGATATTAAGATTATCTTCTCTGGGCAGGGTTGATGAGGTGGCCAGAGGTTTTCGACCGCCCTTAACAGGGCTAACCTGGCATGATGGTTATTTTTATGTAGCTGAAGGGGCCTATCCGGGTAGGATTCTCAGGGTTCATCCGGGTGGGGAAATCAGGGAGGTTCTGGTAGATAATCTACCGACAGGTGGGGACCATATGACCGGTCAAATTGCCTTTGGTCCGGATGGAAGGCTTTATTTCGGTGTGGGAACGGCTACCAATTCCGGGGTTGTTGGTTTAGACAATTCGTCCTGGCTGCTGGTCAGGCCCGAATTCCATGATATCCCCTGCCGTGATATAATCTTACGGGGTAATAACTACGGTACCATCAATATATTTAAACCCTATGACCCGGAACTTGTTCTAACCGGAGGTTTTAAGCCTTTCGGGGTTCCGTCTGCCGCAGGAGAAGAAATTGGAGGCGAGCTTAAGTGTAATGGGGTTATTTATAGTATGAATCCTGACGGTTCCGATCTCCGTATCTATGCAGATGGTTTCAGAAACCCCTTTGGGTTAGGGTTTTCCCCTGATGGTAATCTCTATACAATAGATCAGGGTTATGATCTGAGGGGAAGCAGACCGGTGGCAGATTCCCCCGATACTTTATGGCGGGTATTGGAAAATGGCTGGTATGGCTGGCCTGACTTTGTGGCCGGAATTCCCATAACCGATCCCCGTTTTACATCCCCTGGTGGGGAACCCCTTGAATTCTTACTGTCAGAGCATCCCGAAATCCCTGTTTCGCCGAGTCATACCTTTCCCCACGGAGAGATAGCTATGAAATTCGATTTTTCTCCCGGTAGGAGGTTCGGCCACAGGGGAGACCTCTTTGTGGCAGAATTTGGTGGGGCGGCCCCCCATGTATTTATCAAGGATGGTGAAGATAAGTTAGGCATTGATGAAGATTACCATTACAGGGGGTACAGAGTTGTCCGGATTGACCTGGAAACCGGCATTGTACGCGATTTCATTGTCAATAAAAAACCCGGTCCGCGGGGCACGGGAATTGAAAGACCGATTGCAGTTAAATTTTCACCGGGTGGAGATATTTTATATCTCCTTGATTTTGGTGTGGTCCAATCCAATAAGGCAGGCTGGAGATCCTGGGCTAATTCAGGTATCCTCTGGGCAATTTATCCTGAGGGTTAAAAATTAGGAGGTTTTACTCTTCTATATTCCTGAGTCTGGTTACTCTTCAGTAATAAGGTACATAAAATAAGTGAGTTCTACGTTACATCAGTAGTAGATACTTCCATGAAAAATTTTTACGATTTTGTTTGACAAAAGTCCGCTAATGTGTTAAGATAGAAAAAATCAACTTTGATAATTAAATAGATTAATTCTTATCAAGAGTGGTGGAGGGACTGGCCCGATGAAACCCGGCAACCAGCAGCCTTAAGGCTGTATGGTGCTAATTCCTGCAGGACCAGTATTCCTGAAAGATAAGAGATTTTATTATGCTGTTAAGTCTCTTCCCCTTCAGGAAGAGGCTTTTTTGTTGCTGAATGGAAGTGAGGTATCAATTTAAATGTAAGCTGATTAAATGTTCTGAGCTGAGGTAATAATCATCAACTAAAAAAATATTATTAAACAGGGGGAATTTTGATGAAAACAAGAAGAAAGCATGGAGAAGCTAAAGAATATGGTTTTGACACCTTAGCTGTTCATGCCGGACAGGAGGCAGACCCGATAACAGGTGCTAGGGCAGTACCTATCTATCAAACTACCTCCTTTGTCTTTAAGGATACCGGACATGCAGCCAGCCTCTTTGCCCTGGAGGAAGAAGGGAATATCTACTCGCGGATTATGAATCCAACAAATGAGGTACTGGAAAAACGGGTAGCGGCCCTGGAAGGTGGGGTAGGGGCCCTGGCTGTCTCTTCAGGTCAGGCTGCAGAGACCATTGCCCTTTTAAATATTGCGAGGGAAGGAGAGGAGATTGTCAGCGGGAGTTCGATCTACGGAGGGACCTATACCCTTTTTAAACATACCTTTGCCAAATTCGGGATTAAGGTGAGATTTGCCGATTCGACCGATCCTGACAGTTTCAAGGAAAAAATAACCGGTAAGACAAAGGCCCTGTATGTAGAAACCATCGGTAATCCCGAACTGGTGGTGCCTGATTTTGAGAAACTAGCGGAAATTGCCCATGGTGCCGGTATTCCTTTAATTGTAGATAATACCTTTGCCACACCTTATCTATGTAAGCCCTTTGAGTTCGGGGCAGATATAGTTATCCATTCGACGACAAAATTTATCGGGGGACACGGAACAACCATCGGTGGTATTATTGTAGATAGCGGAAACTTTGACTGGGATAATGGCCGGTTTCCGGAATTTACAGAACCCGACCCCAGTTATCACGGGATAAGGTACACCGAGCATTTTGGTAGATCGGCCTTTATCGCCAAGGCCCGGGTTCAGCTGCTAAGGGATCTGGGAAGCTGTTTGAGCCCTTTTAATGCCTTTTTACTGCTTCAGGGGCTGGAGACCCTGAGCCTGAGGATGGAGAAACACTGTCAAAATGCGCTGGAGATCGCAGAGTATTTGGAGAAGGATCAGCGCGTTGGCTGGGTAAATTATCCCGGTCTTAAGGTACATCCAACCCATGAAAATGCCTGTAAATATCTAACCGGTGGTTTTGGTGGAATCCTGACCTTCGGTGTCAAGGGAGGAAGGGAAGCAGGAAGGCAGTTTATCGAAAATCTAACCCTCTTCTCCCATCTGGCCAATATTGGTGATGCTAAGTCACTGGCTATCCATCCGGCAAGTACAACCCACCAGCAGTTAAGTGAGGAGGAGCAGAGGGAGTCAGGCGTAACTCCGGATATGATCAGGTTATCTATCGGTCTGGAATCGGTTGCTGACTTGAAGGAGGATCTTGATCAGGCTTTAGCTGCAGCAGGAAATTAAATCTAACTGCAAATAGATGTTTCCGATTGCAGAAACCTTTTTTTAAGTTGGGCAATGATGGTTTCTGCACTAGCGCATCGAGGAAGAAAATTAGCTGATGAAAGGAGGCGGATTTTATGCCGATAAAGATACCCAATGATCTACCAGCAGTCGAGGTTTTACAGCAGGAAAATATATTTGTGATGACGGAAGAGAGGGCGATCCACCAGGATATACGCTCCCTCAAGATTTTAATTCTCAATCTAATGCCGACAAAGATTACAACCGAAACCCAGATTTTACGCCTACTGGGAAATTCTCCGCTGCAGGTGGATATCTTTTTCTTACATCCCAGGACACATAAATCCAAAAATACTAAAGAGGAGCACCTGATAAAGTTCTATAATACCTTTGATGAAATTAAAAATCAGAAGTTCGACGGAATGATAATTACCGGTGCACCGGTTGAACAGTTAGACTTTGAAGAGGTAGATTACTGGGAAGAGCTGAAGGAGATTATGTCCTGGAGCAGACATAATGTATTCTCTACCTTCCACATCTGCTGGGGGGCCCAGGCAGGATTATATTACCACTTTGGAGTTCCCAAGATACCTCTTGCTGAGAAAATGTTCGGGGTTTTTAAACATACTGTCAGTAAGAAAAATGTAAAACTGCTCCGGGGATTTGATGATGAGTTTCTGGCACCCCATTCCAGGCATACCGGGATAGACCGGGAAGATATTTTAAAGGTTGAGGAGTTGGAGATACTGTCTGAGTCAGAGGAAGCCGGGGTATATATTGTAGCCAGAAAGGACGGGAGGCAGATATTTGTTACCGGACATTCCGAATATGACCCGTTAACATTAAAATCAGAATACCTCCGGGACCTGAAAAAGGGCCTGGATATCTCCCTTCCCAGAAACTATTTTCCTGATGATGATCCCGGGAAAGAACCGGTGGTCAGGTGGAGAGCCCATGCCAACCTCTTATTTTCTAACTGGTTAAATTATTATGTCTATCAGGAGACACCCTATGACCTGAACCAGATTACATGATTTTACATTAATAAATAATATTCCTAGGAGGGCCACCCGTAAGATTTAGAATATATCGCGGTTGGCTAATTTGATTTATAATTAGGGCCGATAGGCCAATTTATTAATAGAAAGAAAATTATCAATAGTACTTTTTAAATTTAACACTTTACAATGTTAAAGTAATAAAGTATAATAACATATGTAAGATATATAATTAACGAGAAGGAGGACATCTTTTATGAAAAAAAGGATTAGATCTGTTTTACTGGTGCTACTTATGCTGTCAATTATCTGTATCAGTTCTGGTCTGGCTCTAGCCGGGGATGATTCTCTGGAAAGGATCAAAGAGAAGGGTAAGTTTATCGTTGGCCTCGATGATAACTTCCCACCGATGGGTTTCAGGGATGAGAAGGGTGATATTGTAGGTTTTGATATAGACCTGGCTAAAGAGGCTGCCAGGAAAATGGGAGTGGAGGTTGAATTTAAGCCTGTCGAATGGGACGGGGTAATCTTTAGCCTTAAGAATGGAACCATCGATGTCATCTGGAACGGTCTGACCATTACCGAGGAGAGGGCTAAACAGATTGCCTTTACCAAACCCTATCTTGATAACAAACAGATTATTGTCGTTAAGAAGGACTCGGATATTAACAGTAAAGCCGACCTGGCCGGGAAGACCGTAGGGCTGCAGCTAGGAAGCAGCAGTCAGTCAGCACTAAATTCAGAACCGGATGTAGTTGAATCGTTAAAGGAAGTAAGAACTTATCCCAATAACACAGAGGCACTGATGGATTTACAGATCGGCCGGATTGATGCCGTTGTAGTCGATGAGATCGTTGGCCGGTATTATATCAGCAAAAAACCGGGTGTTTACCGGATTTTAGGGGAAGACTTCGGTAAGGAATCTTACGGTGTAGGTGTCAGGAAGGAGGATACCAGCTTTCTGGCTGAACTGAATAAAATTTTGGATGAGATGAAGGCCGATGGAACGGCTAAAGAGATCTCGGAGAAATGGTTCGGTGATGATATCGTTAAGAGGTAGCGATCATAGCGAAAAGAGATAGCCGGTAAGACGGGCTGATAATTTAGGAGGGGGGTCTAAGGTGAATTATATTCTAAATGTAACCACGTTTATACTAAAGGGTAGTATTATCACCTTTGAGCTTTATTTTGCTACAGCATTATTCTCGGTTATTCTAGGGGTCCTGGGGGCGCTCGGAAAAATATCGGGATTTAAGTGGTTAAAAACCATCCTCGGCTTCTATACCTGGGTCTTTAGAGGAACCCCCCTCCTCTTGCAGCTCTTTTTTGCCTATTACGGGCTTCCCGTTATCGGCATAACCCTAAAGCCCTTTACCGCGGCCGTCCTGACCTTTATCTTAAACTACGGGGCTTATTTAACCGAGATCTTCAGAGCAGGGATAGAGTCGATAGATAAGGGGCAGTATGAAGCTGCCAGAGTTCTGGGGATGAATTACCGTCAGACCATGTTTCGAATAATTATTCCCCAGACAGTTAAAAGGGTCCTACCACCTACCAGTAATGAGGCGATTAACCTGGTCAAGGATAGTGCCCTGGTTGCCGCCATCGGTATGGGGGACCTTTTAAGGGCAGCCAAGCAGATTGTTACCAGGGATTTTAATATAACCCCCTTTATTATTGCGGCCATTTTCTATTTAGTTATTAGTTCGGTAATTGTCAAGGTATTTAACAAGCTGGAAGAAAAATATTCTGTCTATGAGTAGGGGATAAATATGAAGATGATTGAGATAGAGAAGATGAATAAAAGCTTCGGAGAGCTTAAGGTACTGAATAATATTAACCTGGAGGTTAACCAGGGTGAGGTTATTTCCATCATCGGTCCCTCGGGATCCGGTAAAAGCACCTTGCTCAGGTGTCTAATCGGACTGGAGCAGCCGGATGAGGGTTCAATCAAAATAGAAGGGATTCCCGTTAAGACCTCTAAAGAGGTCTACCGTAAGATGGGAATGGTCTTCCAGAGTTTTAATCTCTTTCCTCATAAGACCGTGCTAGGAAATATTATTGAAGCCCCGCTGGTGGTCAATAAGGCGGAACGAGAGAAAACTATTGAACTCGCTGAGGAGTTATTAGCAAAGGTCGGGCTGCTGGATAAAAAGGACACCTACCCTTCACAGCTCTCAGGCGGACAGAAACAGAGGGTGGCCATCGCCAGGGCTCTGGCCATGCAACCGGATATTATGCTTTTCGATGAACCAACCTCCTCCCTGGATCCGGAACTGGTCGGTGAGGTGCTAAATGTGATTAGAGATCTGGCCAGAGACAGGATAACGATGCTGGTAGTTACCCACGAAATGGGTTTTGCCAGGGAGGTTTCCGACAGGGTAGTATTTATGGACCAGGGTAAGATTATAGCCGATACAACTCCTGACAGGATATTTAAGATTCCGGAACATAAGCGCATCAAGAGTTTTTTAGAAAAGATACTATAATGAAACTACAAATAGATGTTTCCGATTGCAGAAATCTTCTTTTTAGTTACGCAAGGATGGTTTCTGCACTAGCGTATCGAGCGCGTCGTAGGGAAATTTTTGATTTACCTGTGTTCATCTAGCAGAATTTTTTTTAGAGCCTGGAGATTTCTCCGGGCTTTTTTGAACTTTAACGTCATTTTGGTTCTTAAAAAAGGCAGGAAAAAGATAACTTATGTTTAATTTATAAAGTATCAAGTGTTAAAAAAAGAGAGGAATAATAACTTTATCATACCGGAGATGATTCAGTTTTACTGATGTAACCATAACGGGAAACTAAGGAGATGGCTTTAATGAGACTACAGGGTGTGTTAATAATTTTGTTAGCTATAATAATCGTAGGTGCTGCACTGTTTGTTGCCTATATCTTTATTGTTCCCAAACCTGATTATGTACTGGAAAAATACCTTGCCGCCTGGAAGGAGGGAGATTATAAGCTGATGTACTCCCTTCTCTCAAAGGAGAGCAGGTCCGGAATAGGTTTTAGTGAATTTAAGGAAGCCTACAGAAATTTCTTTAAGGAATCGGGAATGGAGATAAAGGAGATAGCCGAGGTTAATAAGGTCAGTTCCAGCTTCGGTGAAGCGGAGATGAACTATCATGCCTGGCTGGAATCTCCCTATTTCGGTGCAAAATACCTGGTTTATGAGCTTTTCTTTGTCAGGGAAAAACTGGTAAACTGGCGGATTGAGTGGGATTATAACCTGATCTATCCCGGGCTTAAGTCCGGTGAAAGGGTTGTCCGCCGGAGGCACCTGCCTGAGCGGGGAGCGATCTTTGACCGGCACGGGGAACCCCTGGCCATTAGAGGGGAGGTAGTTACAGTCGGACTGCAGCCGGGCAGGATTAAGGATATGGACTCCCTGACGCAAAAGCTGGAAAAACTGCTGGGTGTTGATCCCGAGTGGGTAAAGGCTGAGTGTAATAGATTCAGCGATCACCCCGAGTGGTTTGTTCCCCTTAAAACCCTCTCTATGGAAGAATACCGGAGACTGGACCCGGAGCTTAGGCCGATTCCCGGTGTCTTCTTTCGTAAAAACTTAGGAAGGACCTATCCCCAGTCCGAGCTGACAGCCCATGTAGTGGGCTATATAGGAGAGGTTAACCAGGACTGGTTGAGTTCTCACCCCGAACTGGACTACAGTACCGGTGATATGGTCGGAAGAACAGGTATCGAGCAGGCCTTTGAAGAGCAGTTGAGAGGACAGCCAGGATATACCCTGGTTGTCCCCGGTGAAGAAGAACGAATTTTATTGGAGAGGGCTCCTGTCCGGGGTGATGATATCTACCTTTCGCTGGATATAACCGTCCAGCGTGCGGCCTGGGAGGCCCTCGGTGATAGAGAAGGTGCCTTTATAGTAATTGATCCAGGAACGGGTGATCTGCTAGCCCTTGTTAACAGGCCGTCCTTTGACCCGAACCGTTTTTCCCTGGGCATAACAACCCGTGAATGGGAGGAGCTACGTAATGATCCCCGTCAGCCCATGTTTAACAGGGCCTTACAGGGACTCTATCCTCCCGGTTCAGTCTTTAAGGTAGTGACCGCTGCGGCTGCACTTAATAGTGGTATCGTCAGTTCCGATACCGAATTTACTGATAGCGGTACCTACCGGGTCAGGGGTAATCTTGTCCGGAACTACCGGGATGAGGTCTTTCAAGAACATCTCTTTGCCGATGCGGTTACCCATTCCATCAATACTACCTTTGCCAAAATTGGCATCAAACTAGGGGCTGATAGGTTAAGGGAGTATGCTCTGCGGTTCGGGCTGGAAGAGGAGGAAGAATTTCCCCTTCCGGTCAAAACCAGTAAACTGGGCTCCCTTGATAGTCCGGTCAATCTGGCCTGGACTGCGGTGGGACAGGCCCGGGTAGTGGTAACTCCTCTACAGATGGCAGAGGTAATTGCAACCATTGCCGGAGGCGGGGAGCTTAAGCAACCACAGTTAATTTATAAGAGGCTTACTTATCATGCCGGGGGAGAGGTAGTAGCCGAGGAATATACTGAACCGGAGGTTAAAAGAAAGGTCATCAGGAGTGAGAAGGCTGAAGAGCTGACCCGGTTACTGATTAAGGTGGTGGAGGAGGGAACAGGTAAACAGGCTAGAATACCCGGTTTCAAGCTGGCGGGTAAGACGGGTACTGCCGAGATAGCAAGTGATTCTGAGGTGACTCATGCCTGGTTTATCGGTTTTACCCCTGCCAGTGACCCTGCTTTTGCCTTTGCCATTTTTCTAGAAGAGGGCGGGGTTGGTGGTGAGGCTGCAGCACCTGTTGCCCGGACCTTTTTGAAAGAGATATTCGAGATGGAAGAGCCATATGTGGCGGAAAATGTCAATAATGAGTATTAATCTATTATAGAAAGGGTAGAGGGATGTTAATCGGTATAGCCAGAATTGAGATATATATACCCATGGCAACTTCTCTGAAGGAAAAGAGAAGGGTAATTAAGGGTTTAATCGATAAAGCCAGGAATAAGTTTAATATAGCGATTGCCGAAGTTGACAATAATGATTTATGGAAGAATGCAACTATTGGTATTGTAACAATTAGTAACGAAAGGGCTTATATTGATAAGCTTTTATCCAGAATTATTAATTTTATTGAAAGATTTGATAGGATGGAAATAATAAATTATTCAATAGAAGTTATCTGAATGAATTTAATTAGAAAAATTCTTTTCAAACAACTTGACAAAAGAAGATAAATTGGTTATAATTTAGGTAAAGGTTTACCCAAAACTGATGATATAGTATGAAGTATATGTTCCCTGATCCGGGATTTAAAAATTTACAGTTAGTAACTATTAGTACTTAGTTTATTGAATATTACTTAATTGTTACTTGTTGCTTATAAAACTGATATAACTTATAAAAGCCAGCTATAAAGCTATAAATATATATTTCAGGAAAACCTTTACTTCTGGCGGAAAAGGTGATGAAAATGGCAGTCACAATCAAGGATATTGCCGAAAGAGCAGGGGTATCAATTGCCACAGTATCTAGAGTGCTTAATGATAGTAAGCCTGTTAGTCCGGAATTAAAACGGAGGGTTTTAAAGATTATTAAAGAAACTGAGTATAAACCCAATGCTCTGGCAAGAGGACTTATAAAAAATCAAACCGGCTTAATTGGGGTTATAATTCCAGATATAGGAAATCAAACTTTTGCATCCCTTATTAAGGGAATTGAAGGAGTAGCAGATCAAAACAAGTTTGATATTATCGTTTCTAATTCTCATGGTGAGGTGGAGAAGGAGCTTGAAATATTTGATGTCTTTAGGGAGAAACAGCTTGATGGAATTATTTTTTCTGGAGTTGTTTTTTCTGAAAAACACAGACAATTTTTTGAGAAATATAAGATTCCTATCGTAATTGTTAGCCAGAACTTTCCCCAGGTAGAGTTGCCTTCTGTTACAATTGATAATTTTCGAGCTGCTTATGATGCTACCACTTATTTAATAAAACTGGGGCATAAAAGAATTGCTATGATTACCGGTCCATTGCAAGATATTGCGGCTGGTATGGATAGATATCGTGGTTTTCGTACAGCCCTGAAAGAGTATGGTTTGGAGGAGAGAGAAGAGTATTTAAAAGAAGGGGATTTTTCGTTAAATAGTGGTTATAAAGCAATGGGAGAAATATTAAAAAGTGAAGTTCTTCCCACCGCTGTCTTTGCTGCTTGTGATAAAATGGCTGTTGGAGCTATGAATTGCTGTTTTGATTCCGGATATAAAGTACCCGAAGATATTTCGATAGTGGGATTTGATGACCTGGAGATTGCTACTGCCGTAAGGCCGGCTCTGACTACTATTCACCAGGATCATAAAGAAATCGGGGCTATAGCAGCCCGGCTTTTAATAAACAGGATAAGAGGAGAGGAGAAAGGAGCCTGGAATGTTCAACCAGCATATAAATTAATCAAAAGAGGTAGTACAAGGAAACTATAAGAGCTTATTTTTTAACACATATGTAAAGGTTTTCCTGAGAGATTATGTAGAATACGTAATATTGGAGGGATATTATTGGAGCAAAGAGTTTTTGATCTTAATGGAAGATGGAATATAAGATATGACCCGGAAGACACTCTAGAAAAAAAGGGAATTGTCTATGATACAGGTTTTACAGCAGAGGACTGGGAAGAGATAAATGTCCCTTCTCACTGGCAGGTAGAGGGCTATGATTACCAAGGGGTTGTCTGGTATTACAAAAAATTTTCATTGCCTAAGGATTTTAAACTTGAGCATGATAAAAAAGCATTTCTTAAATTTGATGGAGTTGATTACTTATCTCAGGTATGGCTTAATGGTGTCTATCTTGGTATACATGAGGGTGATTTTGATTCCTTTCAGTTTGAGGTTAGTAACATTCTAAATAAGGAAAATAATCTATTTGTTAAAGTGGAAAGCTGGGTAGACCCCAGGCCTGAATTTAAAGAGGTAATAAAAGGTGGAATCTACCACTGGGATTGTTTGCCTATTAAACAAAAAGGCTTAACTGATTGTCCGGAAGTACCTTCAGCAGCAAATCCCCGTTACCCGAATCCGGTTATAAACCCGGGAGGGATCTGGAAACCGGTCTATCTTGAAGTAAGCAAACCCTATCACATTGAGGAAGTTAAACTGACTCCGCAATTTATTAATGCTCAGGAAAAGGCTTACCTATATATACAATTTCAGATATACAACTGGTTGCAAAATCCAGTAAAACTGGAGGGAAAACTTTTACTGGAGCCGGAAAACTTTACAGGTAAGAAGTATCTTCATTCTTTTTCTATTGAACTAAAACCAGGTCAAAATTATTTTACCGAAACTGTGGAGCTGGATAAACCGGCTTTATGGTGGACCTGGGATCTGGGTGAGCCGAATCTATATCAATTTTTATTAACTCTTAATAATAAAGATGAAGAAGTCATAAGATATGAAGATTTTATAGGAATCAGGGAGGTAAAGAAGGGGGATAACTGGGAGCTTTATTTAAATGGCAAAAGGTTTTTTGCCAGAGGGACTAATTATTTATCCGGTCAGTTTCTTTCGAATTCAACACCGGAGCGTTATGATACCGATTTAAAGCTGATGTTAAATGCCAATATGAATATGATCAGGGTTTTTTCTCATATGGAGAATGAATATTTTTACCGGCAGTGTGATCGGAAAGGAATCCTTATCTGGCAGGATCTACCCTTTCAATGGGGATATGAAACAGGCCCTTATTTTATCAAACGGGCTGAGAGTATAGCAGAAAGATTTGTAAAAAAACTTTATAATCATCCGAGTATCTTTTTATGGTGCTGCCATAGTGAGTCAAGGTATCATGACTATAATAAACTGGACAGGATTATTGAAACTAGAGTTAAAAAAATTGATCCCCACCGTCCAGTTTGGAGAGATTCGGTACTGATGACAACAGGCCAACCACCCGAGTTTTTTAAAGATCTAGAGGGATTTGAAGACTATATCAATAATCACTTGAGTGTACACTGGGTTGGCTGGTACTGGGGAAAGATCGAAAATGCCGACTATTATAACCCTTTATTCGTCACGGAATTTGGTACTCAGTCTGTTCCTGACCAGGAATCATTGAAAAAATTTATAGCTAAGAAGGATTTATGGCCCCCCAACTGGGAAGAATGGCGTTACCGGGGTTTTCAGACGGATATCTATCGGAAAAACCTGGGGGATTTTCCCGAAAAGCTTGCAGAATTAATCCAGATTACCCAGGTCTATCAACATCGCTTTTATAAACAGCATATTGAAACATTAAGAAGGAAAAAATATAAAAATGTTAATGGATTACTTCAGTTTCATTTTGTCAGTAGCTGGCCGGCGATTGACTGGTCAATAATAGACTATTATCGAAGACCGAAAAAGGCATATTTTACCATAAAAAATGCCTTTAACCCTGTTTTACTATCTTTTACAGGTCAATTCAGCGATAAAGGGGTAAAAATATTAACCTGGATTATTAATGATCTACAGCAGGTGTTTAAAAACCTTGTTTTAGAATGGAAAGTGCTTGTAGCTGGTGAAGTAATTTTTACTGATAAGATAGAGATTGCAAAAGTTGAAGCTGATAGTGCTCAAGTTTATTTAGAAAAAGATCTGCAGATAGATGCTAAAAGGGTGGAGGTGAAAGGAAGATTATTTCAGGGAGATAAAGAACTAAGCTCAAATCATAATCTACTGGTTCCCTGGAAAGAACCTGCTAATATTGAAACTCCTGCTGTTGTATAAAAATTTATTTAAAAATCTGTTCGAAGATAATTGGCTTTAACTAAACTTTGCGACGGTGTACGGCTTTTTGAGTTGCCATTTAGGGGGTGATGAAAATGTGAATAATAGGGTGTATTTCAAAGCAAGGCCAGGTGGATAAAACAATCTAATTTTCAAAAAACTAAATAAAAAGGAGGATAAGGGTAATTAAATTTTTACCCGCTTAATATGAAAAGATTATCAATTTTAGCTTTGACGGTTTTTTTAACTTTAGTATTATCGGTATCGGTTCTGGCTGCTACTGAAATTACTGTCTGGTATCACTCCGGCCAGGGAGGGGAAAGGGAAGTAATTCAAGATCAGGTTAAAAGATTTAATTCTATACAGGACGAAGTTAAGGTAAATCTTGTCCAACTACCTGAAGGAAGTTATAATGAACAGGTACAGGCTGCTGCAGTAGCAGGTGATTTACCTGATGTGCTTGATCTTGATGGGCCATTTATTGCTAATTATGCCTGGTCCGGTTATCTCTATCCCCTAAATGAATTTGTTACTCCCGAAATGGAAAAAGACTTTTTACCCTCAATTCTGGCTCAGGGTTATTACCAGGGAAAATTATATGCTTTAGGTACTTTTGACTCGGGTCTTGCTATCTGGGGAAATAAAAAGTATCTAGATGCAATTAGGGCCCGCATTCCAAAAGGGGTAGATGATGCCTGGACATTTACTGAGTTTATGGAGATCCTTAAGAAATTAAAGGAACACCCGGATGTAAAATATCCTCTAGATTTCAAGATTAATTATGGTAAGGGTGAATGGTTTACTTATGGGTTCTCACCGATCTTCCAGGCCTTTGGGGCTGACCTGATTGACCGGGAAAAACTTGTTGCAGAAGGTACTATTAACGGACCTGCCGCTATGGCTGCGGGTGCATGGTTCCAGGCCTTATTTGAAAAGGGTTATGCCAATCCTAACCCTCCCGGAGATACAGAATTTATTAATGGTGAGGCCGCTTTATCCTGGGTAGGACACTGGGTATATAATCAATATAAGGATGCCCTCGGAGATAACCTGGTACTGATTCCGATGCCTAAATTTGCTGGCCAGGCTACCGGTATGGGCTCCTGGGCCTGGAGTATAACTACCAATAGTAAACATCCTGAGGCCGCCTGGAAATTCCTGGAGTTTATCCTACAACCGGAAGAGATAGTAAAGATGACTAATGTTAATGGTGCGGTTCCTTCCCGTCTTTCCGCAACTAAACTGTCTGAAGTATATAAAAGCGGTGGTCAATTAGATGTCTTTGTTGAACAGTTACAAACAATTGCCATTGAAAGACCTGTAACTCCGGCTTATCCAGTAATTACTGATGCCTTTGCGACTGCTATTGATAATATTATAAATGGTTCGGATGTACGAGAGGAATTAAATAATGCTGCCCGGAGTATAGATGAAGAGATAGAGTATATGGGACTGAGATAGTAACTATAAAAAGGGAAGGATTTATTTAACGGTCCTTCCCTTCTTAACTGCGAGGAGGATAATGATGACAAGGAATAATAAATTAGTTATAACTGCTTTTCTCTTGCCAGCTTCCATCCTATTAATTGTTTTTATGATCATCCCATTTTTTATGGCCTTTGGTTTATCCTTTACCAATCAGCGTTTAATTCCGACACCGAGGGGAACCCAGCTAATAGGATTAACCAATTATCTGAGATTATTTAATGACAGGCTATTCTGGACCGGCTTGAAAAATAACTTTATCTTTGTTCTGATTGTCGTGCCTTTACAAACAGCTTTTGCCCTGGGGCTGGCCCTATTAGTAAATATAAAGCTTAAATTAAGTAAATTCTTCAGGACTGTTTACTTTATGCCAACGGTAACAACTATGGTTGTGGTTTCGGTAATCTGGACCTTTTTATATTATCCAGAAGGTCTAATAAATGGTTTTCTATCATCTATCACAGGTGGTTTATGGTCGGGAGTAGATTTTTTAAAAAATACAGCCTGGGCCTTTCCAGCAATTATGTTTATGTCTATCTGGCAGGGGGTTGGTTTTCAGATGTTAATTTTTCTGGCCGGTCTTCAGGAGATACCAGCATCTTTTTATGAAGCGGCTGAGATCGATGGGGCGAGTTCTTATCAAAAATTTTTATATATAACGTTTCCCCAGTTAAAGAATACTACTACCTTTGTTTTGATCTCAACAACGATCCTTGCTTTTAGATTATTCTCCCAGGTATATGTGATGACAAACGGTGGGCCCCGTTATTCAACTTACACGGTTATGCTCCACATTTATAATACTGCTTTTAAGAGGTTAAATATCGGGTACGGTTCAGCCTTAACGGTTGTCTTTTTCCTGATAATTTTGATTATCTCTCTTGTGCAGAGAGGTCTCCTGGGTGAAGAGAGGGAGGTGGATTAGGATGGTTATTAAAAAAAGAAAAAAAATTTTCACCTATATAATTTTATCCTTACTGGCTTTCTTTTTCTTTTATCCTCTATTATATATGGTCATGACTTCCTTTAACCCTGATGAAATGAGTATTTTGAAAAATATGGCCTCGATAAGGGCCTTTCTACCGGGAAAGATTGGTTTGCAAAATTATTTTGATGTCTTTACCAGAATGCCTTTCGGCCGATTTTTATTTAACTCTGTTTTTATTGTAAGTTCGACTATTGTTATCGGACTGGTGGTCAATAGTATGGCTGCCTTTGCTTTAGCCCGTTTTACCTGGAAGGGAAGGGGAATAATCCTGGCAGTGGTAATTGCCTTGATGATAATCCCCTTTGAGGCTATAGCCGTTCCACTGTTATTAATTACAAACCGGTTGGGCTGGTTAGATAGTTACAAGGTACAGATTATCCCCTTTATTGCCAATCCCTTTTATATCTTCTTGCTCTATCAGTTTTTTACCAGGTTTCCTCAGGAACTTGAGGAAGCGGCTATAATAGACGGTGCCGGTTGGTTTAAGATCTACTGGAAACTGGCCTTGCCCCTTTCTAAACCAATTTTGTCCAGTGTAGCTATTTTACATTTCCTCATGCAGTGGGGTTCTTTTCTCTGGCCCAAAATGGTAACACGTGGGCCCGAATTTAGGCCCCTGACTGTGGCTATGCAGGTCTTTTTTGGTCAGTATCCCCGGCACTGGGGTGATATAATGGCATTTGCTGCCATGATGACTATCCCGGTATTAGTTCTTTTTATCCTTCTTCAGAATGCCTATGTTAATACGGTAGCCCGGAGCGGGATTAAATGATTTGAACATTAAAAGACTCCTGGTGTTAAGACCGTGAACTCTGATATTTTTCTCTTGATTTGGCTCTAGAATTATGCTATTCTATGAATAAATAAATTAAAATAATCTAACGGCCATCATATTTAAAAAAAGGAATAGAATACTCTTATCTAGAGAGGTGGAGGGACTGGCCCAGTGAAACCCGGCAACCCGCCATGTAATGATCATGGTTAGGTGCTAATTCCTGCAGTATTGACTGAGAGATGAGAGTTTATTAGTCTGATAGAAACTTTTAAACCTCTTTCTCGGGAAAGGGGTTTATTTTTTTAGCATAATAATTTCAATTATTCTGGGGGTGAAGAAGATAAAGAATAGATTTTTAACCAGCATTAAGGAATCAATAATAATTGGGGACGGTGCTATGGGGACCGCCCTGCAGCTAATGGGACTCCCCGCCGGGGAGGCGCCGGAGAAATGGGTCACTGAACACCCGGAGAAGGTATTCAAGGTTCATCAGGATTATATTAAAGCGGGATCTCAGCTGATTGAAACCAACACCTTCGGGGCAAACCGGTTAAAACTAAAAACCATGGGTCTGGAAGACAGGTTGAGGGAGATTAACCGGAAGGCGGTTGAACTGGCCCGGGAGGCTGCCGGGGAGAGATTGGTGGCCGGTTCGGTAGGGCCAACCGGGAAGATGATGCAGCCTTACGGTGAACTGAGCTTTGAGGAAGCAGTTGATGTTTTTCAGGAGCAGATTGCTGTCCAGGTAGAGGCGGGGATAGATGTTGTCTGTATTGAAACCATGAGCGACCTGCAGGAGATGAGGGCGGCAGTTAAGGCTGCTAAAGAGGTGGGTATTCCTATTATTGCCCAGATGACCTTTGGCGAGAATCATTTTACCCTTACCGGTAATACTCCAGAAGAGGCAGCCAGAGTTCTGGATGAGCTGGAGGCAGATGTTATCGGGGTCAACTGTAGTCTCGGTAGCAAACAGCTTCTTCCCATCATCAAAAAGATGGCCGGGGTGACAGACAAACCCCTGAGCGTTCAACCCAATGCGGGGATGCCCGAGCTTAAGGACGGTCAAACGGTTTATCCTGAAACACCCGAGGACTTCTCCCGCCCGGTGAGAGAGTTTCTAGAAAATAATGTTCGTTTAATCGGTGCCTGCTGTGGAAGTAATCCCGATTTTATCAGGACAATTAAGAAAGAGGTGGAAAAATACAAAGAAGCTGGGAACTAACGTTCTCGGCTTTTTTTCTATCAATGAAACTATATGAGCTAGAATATATTACACTGAATAGACCATCATTAAGAATAGGGAGTTAATCATGCTTAATATATATATAATATTCAAAAAAATAAGTTAATCTGCAATCCGCTTTTTCGTACATTTGTTCAAAAGAATAGATATTTTTAATCTAAAAAGACATCATTTATTCTGAAAATATTGCTTAAATCCTTAAAAATATAAAAACACTTGTTTAAAAAAGCGAATTGCAGTAAGTTATAATAAATTTGACATAAATAAAAAAATATGATATTATAATAATAGAAAACATCGTTCGTTAATAATGAACAGAAAGGATCGAGAAATGGCTAATGGATATGTGAAATCACTGCAAAAGGCTATAGATATCATAGATTGCCTGGCTGCTAATGGTGAGATGGGGGTAACAGATATTAGTAAGCAATTTAATATTTCCAAAAGCAGTGTTTATAATATCCTGAATACCTTTCTGCAGAACGGCTGGGTGGAGAAAAATCCGGTTAATGATAAGTACCGGCTGGGGTTACATATATTTGAACTGGGTAATGTTGTGCGAGCAGGTTTTAAACTCAGAGAGATTGCAATCCCTTTTATGAAAGAATTAGTTAATAAAACTGGTGAGACCGTTCATCTTACTATCTTTGACGATGGAGATGTAGTATACATAGAATCTGCCCAGCCGGAGAATAAGCTCAGTATTGCCTCTGTTGCCGGTAGGCGTGCCCATGTTCACTGTACAGGGGTTGGTAAGGCAATCCTGGCCTTTCAGAGTACCGAGGTAATTGAGGAGATTATAGCTAAGAAGGGGCTTCCCCGGTTTACCTCAAATACGATAACAGATCCTGTGCGGCTTAAGGAGCACCTGGCTGAAATCAGAAAGCAAGGGTATGCTGTTGATAATATCGAGCATGAGCAGGGGGTAAAGTGTGTAGCCGCTCCTATCTACAATGAAAGGGGAGAGGTATTTGCTTCCATGAGTGTTACCGGACCATCACCCAGGTTTCCTGATAAAAAGATTGAGGAGTATGCATTGATTATTAAAGAAATTACCGCTAACATCTCCCGCCGATTGGGCTGGAGTGGTGATCATAATGGACAGAAAGGGGTGGTAGATGAGATAATAGAGTCAAACTAAGACTGATTTACTGGTAAAATGGTAGGCTAAAAAATTAAAATAGGGAGGATTTTTAAAAAATGAACAAAAAAGTTACTATTGTTCTGTTATCCTGTTTATTAGTTTTTGCTTTATCTCTTTCTGTATTGGCGGAAGACAAAGTATATAATCTGAAGTTTGCAACGGCTGCAACACCTACCCAGCCTCAGACTAAGGCCTTAATGAAGTTTGCTGAGGTAATTAAAGAGCTATCCAACGGGAAGATCAATGTTAAGGTTTATCATTCCGGACAACTGGGCGATCAAAAGACCATGGTTCTGGGCACAATGCGCGGCGATATTGATATGTGTGATGCCTCGCCTACCTGGTTTTCTGACCTGGCTCCCTATCCGGAGATCAGCGTTCTGGAAGCAGCCTATGCCTATAAAAATTTAAATCATCTTTATCAGGTTGTCAACGGTCCGATTGGAAAAGCCTACTGGGAAGAACTGAGAAAGAGGACCGGTCTGGTTGTATTGGATACGTGGTATCTTGGTACTAGAGAGCTTAACTTAAAGGAGAGTGTAGGTGAGGTCAGGAAACCTGAAGACCTCAAAGGTGTTAAACTGAGAATGCCCGGTTCCGAAGCCTGGATGGATGTTGGGCGTGCACTCGGTGCCCAGCCGACTCCCTTAGGATTTAATGAGGTTTATATGGGCTTAAAGACCGGAACTATTGAGGGACAGGATAATCCGTTACCTACCGATTATGCCAATAAGTTCTATGAAGTAACCCATTATATCGTTCTGACCGACCATCAGATGACCATCATTAATCCGACCATTAATGAAAAGGTCTGGAACAGTATGCCTGAAAATTATAAAGTCTATATGAAGAAGGCCCTGGAAGTTGCCAGAAATTATAACAATATGCTGGTTCTGGAACAAGAAGCAAACCTCCTTTCCAAGTTCGTTAATGAATTTGGTATGGAGGTAGTTATTCCGGATAAAGAGGCCTTCATGAAGAGTGCTAAGGAATATTATAAGAAGAACGAAGATATCTGGGGCGAAGGTGTCTACGAGAAGATTCAGAATGTAGCTAATGACCTTTATGAGGCTAAATAGCTATTGAATTAAAGATCAATGTACAGGCCAGTTGGCCTGTACATTGATCTTAGTATTAAGGCTGAAGGTTATTTTGTACAAAACTATTTTGTCAGAGGTGTTATCTTATGGTCAAAAAGATTTACCGGCTACTTATATATATAATTGAGGAATTAATACCAATTATAACCCTGGCTTTAACCGTTGTCGCGTTGATTATCCAGGTTTTCTTTCGGTATGTGTTAAATATTTCTCTGGAGTGGCCCTTTGAGTTATCGATCTATGCCTTTGTCTGGACCCTTTATTTAGGTGCTGCCTATGCTAGAAGAGAAGGAAAACATGTCAAACTTGATATTATATATAATAGATTGTCACCCAGGGTACAGGCATTTTTCAATTTAATCTTTAATATTATCACAACCTGGATCTTTCTGATTATACTTTATCCCGTCTGGAATTATCTTCTCTTTACTTATCGAATTAAGACCGTTGCCCTTAAGTTGCCCTGGACATATGTTTTTATGGTCTTTCCAATTTTTCTGGTCTTAACAATCATTCATAATATTAAATTTGTCTATGATGACATCCTGTTCTTAATCGGTAAGAAGAAAAAAGAGGGAGGAATATAGATGGCACTAACTGTCTGGGTCCTTTTATTTTTGGCAATGTTTTTACTGGGCTATCCGATAGCCTTTGGAATTTCTGTTAGCTCTATGGCCTATATTATTTTAGCAGGCATTAATCCTGCAGTTATTCTAGATCATATGGTGATAAAATTTGAGAATCAGTTTGTTCTGCTTGCCGTTCCCCTCTTTATCCTGGCAGCCAGGATAATGAATGAAGGAATGATTACCGAAAGAATTTTTAACTTTGCCAACAGGCTCGTTGGCTCCCTTAGGGGAGGTATGGCCCATGTTAATGTGGTGGCATCAGTCATTTTTTCCGGTATGACCGGTTCAGCAGTTGCCGATGCCTCCGGCCTGGGATTACTGGAGTTAAAAGCAATGGATGATGCCGGTTTTGATAAACCCTTCAGCTGTGCTGTTACATCGGCCTCGGCAACCATAGGTCCGATAATCCCCCCCAGTATTCCGATGGTAATCTATTCAATGCTATCCGGTGCCTCGATCGGTTATCTCTTTATCGGGGGAGTTATACCGGGGATTTTACTGGCTCTATTTATGATGGGGTATATAATGTATAAATCGGCTAAACGCAACTATCCCAAGGGAGATACCTTTAGCTTTTCATTACTAGTCCAATCCTTCTTTAAAGCCTTTTTCCCGCTTTTAACACCGGTTATCCTCTTATCAGGTATTTACAGCGGTGCCTTTACCCCGACAGAGGCTGCTGCTGTAGCTGTTTTATATGCTATTATATTATCGGTTCTCGGTTACCGGATAATAGGTCTAAAAAAGCTATTCAATATTTTTAAAGATGTTGCACTTAGTACCGGTTATATCTCCTTTATTGTTGGCTCAGCCTTTCTCTTTAGCTATGTAGTGGCCAGAGAACAGCTGCCGATGTATGTAACCGATTTTATTATGAATTCAGGTTTTATCTCCAATAGCTTTATCTTCCTATTGATCATAAATATCTTCTTTTTAATCCTGGGTTGTGTACTGGACCCAACTGTTGCTCTGCTGATTGTTTTACCGATTATTTTACCGCTCTTAAATACCTTTAATATCGATTTGGTACACTTTGGTGTCATCATCGTACTTAATTTGATGATCGGTCTTTCAACTCCGCCCTATGGAGTTAATCTCTTTGTGGTCAGCGGACTGGCCGGGGTTTCACTCAGCAAAATTATTAAAGAGATCTGGCCTTTTATTGGTATTCTGGTCTTGGTATTATTGCTCTGTACTTATATACCTGATCTTGTTCTCTTTTTACCTAAATTACTTGGATATATGTAGAGTAGGGGGTTTTTAAATGACGAGAATTGAAGGGATAGCTACTGCCTTAATAACACCCTTTACAGAGGAAGGGCAAATTGATAGGGAAGCTTTAAAGAAACACTGTAACTTTCTGATTGAGGCAGGTGTAAATTCACTATATATACTGGGGACGACCGGGGAGGTATTTTTGATGAATTCCCGGGAGCGAAAACTTGTTGCAGAATTGGTGGTAGAGTATGTGGCTGGCAGGGTACCGGTCTTCGTTCAGATTGGTTCCATGCCCACCGCTGAAGCCTGTGAACTGGCTGTACATGCTAAGGAGATTGGTGTAGCAGGGGTTGGGGCGATCACACCTTATTATTTTAATGCCTCTCAGATGGAGATGAAGCAGTATTATTTAGAAATAGCAGATGTACTTGGTGATAATTTTCCCCTCTATCTGTATAACTTACCGGCCTGTACTGGAAATGACCTGCTGCCGGAAACGGTAGCGGAGCTGGCAGAGGTACCGAATATCGTTGGGATAAAAAACAGCATGGAGGATATGAGAAGGTTATGCAGGCTGATTGATGAAACCCCTGCAGATTTTGATGTTATTCAGGGTTGTGATACCCTGTTGATGCCCGGATTAATTTACGGTGCCAGGGGGTCTGTCTCCGGGAATTCCAATGTTTTCCCGGAGTTGTTTGTTGGTTTGTACCGGGCGGTTCAGGAAAAGAATTATGAGAAGGCTAAGGGTCTGCAGCTTTTGATTAATAAGGTTGCTAGAATCTTAAAGAACGGCGCCCATCTGGCCTATTTTAAAAAGGCTCTGGAGTACAGGAATTTCAAACCCTCCTTTACCAGGAAGCCCTTGCTGGATATAACAGAGCAGGAGGCGGAAATATTGCAAAGAGAAATAAGTCATTTTATCAAATACGACCTAGAGCCTATAGCAGATACATTAAGAGAGTGAAATTTAAATTAGTTATACTGGATAGTGAAGGAGAGGTAATAAATGGCCGTCTTACAATTAAGAAACCATATTCCAATCGGTGGTCCGGCCAGACGGGAGCCGGCAGATGGCTCTGAATCGGATATGAGGGTTTCTCTGGGTTTTGTCCCGGCCTGGTATCACAAAAGATGCGGTGTTAATTTCTCGGAAAAATGGCATAAAGATCCCTATTATCGCTATCAAAGCCTGGTAAAGATGAAAAGGGAGCTCTGCAGGGCTTTCCCGGAGGTTTCCTACTGGGAGGAAGATAATGAGGAGGATTTAGCTACTATCTCTGGTTGTTACGGAGCCTATGTTATTCCCTCTGTCTTCGGTTTTACACTCAGTTATGCAAAAGACCGCTGGCCGGTTATAGATAAGAGAAATCAGAAACTTTCGGTTAAGGAGATTGAAAAACTGGAGGTTGATGAACTTCTTTCCGGCCCTTTTGTGGCAGAATTATTTGAGCAGATGGAGATAATTGAATCTGAATGGGGGAAAATACACGGTTATTTAAACTGGCAGGGTGTTCTTAATAATGCTTTTACCTTAAGGGGCCAGGAGATTTTTATGGATATGATCGATAAACCGGAACTGGTTCATTACTTTTTCTCGATTATTACCGGGGTAATGATTGGACTGGCTCAGAAGGTACAGGCCAGACAGAGAGAATCGGGTTTTTATATTGATCAATTATCTGTTAGTAACTGTACAATCAATATGATATCTCCGGAGAATTATAAAGAGTTTGTCTTTCCCTATGATAAAAAGATTGCCGAGAGCTTTGAACGTTTCGGTGTTCATACCTGTAACTGGGATGCTACTCCTTATTTGGAGGCGATACGGGAATTACCTAAAGTAGGGTATCTTGATATGGGGATAATGTCCAATTTAGAGAAAGCAAAAGAGATGTTTCCAGAAACCAGGAGGGCCGTACTCTATTCCCCTGTGCGGCTAGAGGATGCAACTTTTGAGGGATTGAGAAGAGATATGGAGAAAATTTATCATGATTACTCCCCCTGTGATGTAGTCATGGCAGATATCGAACAGACAACTCCTGATGAAAGGGTCAGGGAGTTACTGAAGATATGCCATGAACTGGAGGAAAGAAATTAAAACACTGGGGAAAGATTTTCGCTTAGAGGAGATCAATGATATCAACATTTAAAAAATAGTAAGGGGAATAGTAAAAGAAAAAAAGGAATAACAGTTATTGTTGAAGAAATTTATATATGAAAGAGCCTACTCAGGATAATTAATTATAGGAAGGAAGTCTGCCGATGAGGATAGAGAAGAATACCTCTTCCCGGGTCAGTAATCTAACGGTAGACGGTAAAACGGACAGAAAAACCAAAGGGGCTGCCGGGGCCGACTTTAAGGAACAGCTGGCTGAGATAAACCGGCAGGAGATGAAGGAGAGGCTGGATAAATTACTGGTCTTAATTGATGAGCAGGGAAGGAAAATGAAGCAATCTCTGGATAAAAAGGACCTGCTGGAATATAAGAAAAGGGTGAAGGAGTTTTTAAAGATAATCCAGGAGGAGTTTGCCCGGGCTAAACAATCTTTTAGCTGGGACTCGAAGGGTAACTTAAAGACCTATACCATCATTGAAAAGGTTGATGAAAATCTGAACATATTACATAAGCTATTTATGGAAGAACAGGCAGATGTCCTGGAGGTCTTAAAGAGGATTGATGAGATCAGGGGGCTTTTGCTCGACCTGTATATTTGATTCCTGAGGACACTTTATTGTTACCCTAAGGTTGTACCGCCCGGTTTAGCGATTAATTAGAGGGCTGTTAATTTAATCTATCAATCCTTAATTTCTTAATCTATCTAGTCCTTAATCTCAATAATTACCGGCAGGATAAGCGGGGTGCGGTTGGCCTGCTTATAGAAATATTCATTTAAGACATCGATTATCTTTTTTTTGACCAGTGACCAGTCACTAATTCTCTTTTTACTGATCTCCTGTAAGGTCCTAGCCACCTTTCTTCTAGCCTGTTCCAGAAAGTTTTCCGATTCCTTATTATAGACAAATCCCCGGGAGATAATGGTGGGGCTGCCTAAGAACTCACCCTCTCTATTTACCGGGATGATAATATTAACAAAACCATTTTGAGCTAACCTCTTACGGTCATTGAGGACTATCTCGCCGGTATCACTGATCTGGTTTCCTTCAATATAAATCTCTCCTGCCTTAATCTTTTCTGTAATCTTAGCACTATCGGCTGTAAGCTCCAGCCTGTCACCGTTTTCCGCGATAAAGATATTCTGGACGGGAACCCCTACATGCCTGCCCAGCTGAGCATGGTGATAAAGATGACGAAACTCACCGTGGACCGGTATTAAAAACTTAGGCCGGGTGAGATTTATCATCATCTTTATCTCTTCCTGGCAGGCATGACCGGAGGCATGGAGGTCCAGCATTCCATCATAAATAACCCTGGCCCCGCGGCTATAGAGCAGATTGATCGTCTCTCCGATGGCCCTCTCATTACCGGGGATGGGGCTTGAAGATAAATATACAGTATCACCGGGAATAATAGATATATTTCTGTGCTCACCCCTGGCCATTCTGGTCAGGGAGGCCTCATATTCTCCCTGGCTGCCGGTCATTAGGAGGATAACCTTGCCGGGATCGAGATTTTTGGCCTCATCCAGGGTAATCAACATTCCCTTAGGTATATCGATATAACCAAGCTGAGAGGCAATCTTAATCGTATTGGCCATACTATAGCCGCTGACTGCCAGCTGCCGGCTGCTCTTGTATCCGGCATTAATGATCTGCTGGATTCTGTCGATATTGCTGGAAAAGGTGGCAATAATAATCCTTTCTTTAATTAAACGGAAACTGTCCTCCAGGTTCTGGGCAACCACCCTTTCTGACAGGGTATGGCCCTCCCGCTCTGAATTGGTACTGTCGCCCAGCAGGGCCAGAACCCCCTTCTTGCCCCAGTCGGCCAGTTTCTGGTAATCCGTCTGGGGGTTATTGATCGGTGTTTGATCAAATTTATAATCGCCAGTATAGACAATTAAGCCGGCCGGGGTATGAATTCCCATAGCTACGGAGGCGGGGATACTATGGTTGACATGGCAGAACTCTATGGTAAAGGAGCCAAGCTTTAGACCCCTGGCATTTTTACTTGAACCGATAACATTGAGGTCTGCTTTATCGAGTAGACCGGTGTCTTTAAGCCTGTTTTCGATTAAACCCATGGTCAGATCGGTGCCATAAAGTGGCGGATTAAGTAATTCCAGAAGATAGGGAATGGCGCCGATATGGTCTTCATGACCGTGAGAGAAGATAATTCCCCTGATCTTCTCCCTTCTTTCCAGGAGATATGAGATATCCGGTATAATCAGCTCGACACCATATTTATCATCATCAGGGAACAATATCCCGGCATCTAAGATGATAATATCCTCTTCGTCCTCAATTATGATCATATTCTTACCTACCTCACCTCTACCCCCCAGTGAGATAACAGAAACCTTCTCTTTATCAGCCATAATCTTGCCTCCATAATCTTGAATGAAAAGCTATTATTAAAGGGATATGACAAAAAACAAACCGGCCTCCGGCAATAATCATTAATAAGCTAAATTTGTTGATAGATGGCAAATTATCTACAGGTATATAATTTACTATCTATTTAAGAAAACGTTAGATGATAACGGAGTAATCTATATTATTATATTCATTTTCCGGTCAATTAATTAATGCTCCTGCCAATTAATTAATAAATAAAGCAGGAAATAAGAAATATTTCAAGAAATATATATTATATTGTTGAAGGATAGGAGTGAAATTGATGCCGAAGAGACTGGCCACTATCTTAATTATATTTTTATTTTATACTCTAATATTACCCTTTTCCCTGGTGGCCCAGGGGAATATTCAGATCTATATTAATGGTCAGGATTTAACGGAGGAACTGGATCCCCTGAGTAAGAATGGCCAGTTACTGGTTAATGCCCGTCCCCTGGCAGAAAACCTCCAGGCCGAGCTCAAATGGTATCAGGCGATCAAGACTCTGACCTTGAGCAAGGAAAAGGTTACAATTAAGATGATGGTCAATAATCCCTATATTCAGGTTAACAATAAAACCTTTAAAACCGATGGCGGACTAATTATTAAGGACGGTCACAGCTATATTCCCCTGCGGGAGATAGCAGGGGCCTTCGGTTACCTGTTTCAGAAAAAAGAAGACTCGATTTACATATTTAAACCCGAATCAATCGTGAAAGGGATTAGCTGGCAGAAGGAAGGGCAGCAGCTCCTGCTGGAGATGGATAAACTGGCTCCCTACCGGATACGCAAGACCGGTGATCCCAAAAGGCTGATTGTGGAGATCGATAAAGCCTCCCTGGCCGAGGATTTCAGTGATGGCCTCTCCAATAAGAATTTCTACCTGAAGATAAATAAGGCCGAAAAGATGGCCCGTTTACAGCTGGTTATCATCAGCAAATACCCGATCCCCTTCCAGCTGGATAAGGGGGTAGAGGAAGATGGTAATAATCTGATTATCAATTTCCTGCCCCAGATCATGGCTATTAACTGGCAGAACGAGCAGTTGGAGATCAGGGCCAACGGGGAGATGAAAAAGCCCGAGGTTTCTTTACTGGATAATCCTAGAAGGCTGGTTATTGATATCCCGGAAATGATGCTCAATAAGTTTGATCTAAATCTTCCCGCTAATGAATATATTAAGGATATCAGGGTCAGTCAGTTTAAATATGACCCGGTGATTTTAAGGGTAGTTGTCGAACTGAAGGAAGGTCGTTACCTCTATCCGGCAAGGGGAGAACGGGCCGATAGGCTGATTTTAAAACCCAGCAGGATAACCAGGGTTAAGGATCTTAGCTGTAATGGTAACATCATCAGTTTCAAAACAGATAGAGCGATCAATCCGGATTTCTTTACCCTTAAGGACCCTGCCAGGTTAGTAATCAATCTCCTGAATACCGTCAGAGATGATAATATGCCGGATAAGTTAGAAGTAGAGGGTGATCTTGTAAAAAGAATCAGGACGGCCCGTTTTAATGAAGAGACGGTGAGGATTGTAGCGGATCTAACTAAATTAACAGGCTACAGATGGCGGGAAGAAGAGTTGCCCGGTGGTGGTTATAAGTATATAATAGATTTAAAGAATACTATAGATGGGATCAGCCTGGCTGATTCCGGGCAAAAGACCGATATAAATATCTCTTTTAGCGGTCAGGCAGAGTATGAGGTCAAGAAGTTTTCCTATCCGGATAGGCTGGTAGTAGATGTTAAGGGATTGGCTAATAATATAGATGAGGAGAATCTGCCCGAGCCTGTGGGACTTATTAAGGAGATTAGGGTAAACCAGTTTAGTAATGAACCAAAGATTGTCAGGTTTGTTTTTGAACTTAAGAATTATTACGGTCATGTGCTATACTCCTCTAATCCCGATAATTCGGTTAATATCGGACTTGCAAAAGCTAAGGACCGGAAGATAGAGGATGTTATCGTAATCGACCCCGGTCATGGAGGGTTTGACCCCGGGGCAGTCGGTCCCTCCGGGTTATATGAAAAAGATGTTAACCTGGATATAGCTCTCAGGGTTGATGACCTACTCCAGAGAGCCGGTTATAATGTCTTACTGACCAGGGATGATGATCGTTTTATCTCCTTAAAGGAGAGGGTCACCAGGGCTAATGAGGCTGAGGCTCGCCTTTTTGTCAGTATTCATATCAATGCCTCCAGTGAGGCCTACTCGGAAGGTACAGAAACCTTCCTGGCACCGGAAAAGGCCGCCAACAGTACCTTGTTGGCAACCCTTTTACAGGAGGAACTGGTCAAAAGCCTAAAGAGGGTTGATCGGGGGGTTAAGAAAGAGAATCTCTATGTGATTAAATATACTACAATGCCTGCTGCCCTGGTGGAGGTAGCCTTTATTTCCAATCCCCATGAAGAGACATTACTGAGGAATGACCTTTTTAAAGACAAGGTAGCTGGGGCTATTGTTAGAGGAATAACCAGATATCTGGAAAAAATCGAACGAGGAGATGAAGGGGCTAATGATTAAGAAACTTATCTTACTATTGTCGGTGGTAATGATTGCTGTTGTGGTGGCTTTTGCTGTTATGAAATTTACAGATACTGCTGTTGATAACCCTGATAAGGTTGAGGTTGATCTTTATTTCTCGACCAAGGATGCCATGTATCTTAAGGCTGAAAGTAGGGTGGTTAAGGGTGATAATCTTTATCGTAATACCATCCAGGAATTAATCAAGGGCCCTGAGTCTCCCACTTTAAGCCGGACTATTCCCGATGGTGTGAAATTAAATGAGATCAAGGTTAAGAATGGGACCTCCTACCTTGATTTTAACCGGGCTCTGGTGGAAAACCACTGGGGAGGGAGTACCGGTGAGATCCTGACCGTTTATTCGATAGTTAATACCATGGCTCAGTTTCCCGAAATTGACCGGGTGCAGATCCTGATCGAAGGGGAAGAGATTGAAACCCTGGCCGGTCATCTGGATTTGTTAAAACCACTGGAACCGGATAAAAGGTTGATCAAGGAAGAATAATAGTTGAGAAAAATATTGAAATGATTTTGCAAAAAATGCAGGAGTAAGCAGGAATTTTTCAGTCTATACCTAATATATATTATATAGATAATGGACTAATCCATTATACCATTAATCCATTTATTGAATTGATATGAGACTTTTACCGAATGTTCTTAAATTTACCTTGATACTATAGGAAATTCCTTTTTTAAAACTGCAAATAGATGTTTCCGATTCAGTGGAAATTTTTTGATGACTCTAAGGTTCATCTCCAGGAAAAATTTAGGTTACC
>JARRCS010000003.1 GCA_029981855.1 Halanaerobiales bacterium
AGAGCTGATAACCCCGATAGCGATGGAAGAGGGATTACGCTTTGCGATCCGGGAAGGTGGCCACACCGTTGGTGCCGGAGTAATTACCGAAATTATTGAGTAAGTAATCATAGAAAAAGCGAGGAGCTTTCTCTCCTCTCTTTTTCTATGTATCTACCACATGATTTTTTAGCGCATATAAGGAGGGAAGATAATGGCTAAACACGAGAAGATCCGAATTCGTCTAAAGGCTTATGAACATGAACTTTTGGATCAATCTGCTCAAAAGATTGTTGCTACAGCCAAAAGAACCGGGGCAGAAGTAGCTGGTCCAATACCGCTTCCAACCGAGAAAGAGGTTTATACGGTTTTACGTTCACCCCATGTTCATAAAGATTCCAGAGAGCAATTTGAGATGAGAACCCATAAGAGATTGATTGATATAGTAAACCCTAATCCTAAAACTGTAGATGCTTTAATGAGATTAGATCTACCTGCAGGTGTAAATATAGAGATTAAGTTATAATTGTTAGGAGGTGTATCAAGTCGTGGCTAAAGGTATAATAGGGAAAAAAATAGGGATGACCCAGATCTTTAAGGATGATGGAACCGTAGTACCGGTAACCGTTATCCAGGCTGGACCCTGTGTTGTTACCCAGAAAAAAACTGTTGAAATAGATGGCTATAATGCAGTCCAGATGGGTTTTGAGGATAAGGCCGAATTCAGGACTAATAAACCGGAACGCGGGCACTTTGCCAGGGCCGGGGTTAAACCCAAAAAGTATTTAAAGGAATTTAGAGACTTTCCTGCAGATGTTAGTGAAGGTGATGAAGTTACAGTAGAGCAGTTTGCAGAGGGTGAACTGGTAGATGTAACCGGAATCTCTAAAGGTAAGGGTTTTGCCGGTACCATTAAGCGTTATAATTTTAATCGTGGTCCCAAAACCCACGGTTCACACTTTCATAGGGCACCCGGTTCCATCGGGTCAATCGATGCTGCCCGAGTTTTTAAAGGCCAGAAACTTCCTGGTAGAATGGGTCATGAGCGGGTGACCATTCAAAATCTGGAGATTGTCAAGGTTGATCCGGAGAAGAATCTCTTACTGGTTAAGGGTTCTGTCCCCGGACCGAAGAATGGAATATTGACTATCAAAGAGGCTGTTAAGGCTAATAATTAGTTATAGAAAGGGGGATTTAGCATGCCGCAGGTAGCTAAATATGATACAACCGGAAATCAGGTTGGTGAAATAGATTTGGCCGATAGTGTATTTAATGAAAAGATTAATGAACATGTAGTTCATCAGGTAGTCAATGCCCAACTGGCAGCAATGCGCAGAGGAACTGCATCTACTAAAACAAGGGGTGAAGTAAGTGGTGGTGGCCGTAAACCATGGCGGCAGAAAGGTACCGGCCGGGCCAGACATGGTAGTATCCGTTCACCTCTATGGGTTGGTGGTGGTACCGTCTTTGGGCCTAAACCACGTGATTATACTCAGAGGGTTCCTAAAAAGGTAAAAAGACTTGCCCTGAGGTCCATTCTAACAGATAAGCTTAAAAATAATAATCTTATTATCCTTGATGAGTTAGATTTTGATCAACCCAAGACAAAACAGATGGTAGAGCTTTTAACCAACCTGAATCTTGCAGACAAGAAGGTTTTAATCATCATCCCTGAAAAAGATGCTAATATCTACCTCTCAGCGCGGAATATCCCTGGGGTAAAGACCCTTGTAGTGGATGCTTTAAATGCTTATGATTTGCTTAATAATGATTATATTATTATGGTAAAAGATGCTGTGCAGAAGGTTGAGGAGGTGTTAGCAAAGTGAAGGATGTAAGAGATGTAATTATTGCTCCACTTATCTCCGAAAAGAGTATGAAGATGATCGAAGAAAATAATACCTATACCTTCAGGGTTGATAAAAGAGCTAATAAGATCGAGATTAAAGATGCCATCGAAGAGATCTTTCATGTCAAGGTCTTAAAGGTTAATACCATGAATGTAAAAGGAAAGAAAAGAAGGCTCGGTGTTCATGAGGGTAAAAGACCTGACTGGAAGAAGGCTATGGTCAAACTGGCCGAAGGCGATCGCATTGAGATTTTTGAAGGAATGTAGGAGACTGTGCTAACCCTATCTTTGTGTAACAAAATTGGAGGGTTAGTGAGGTTCGGCCTAATTTTTAGCTCCATTCACTAAGGCTCAGCAGCAAAAATTTCTAAACATCTCTCCAACATATAAACATATATTTATAGTTTATAGTTTGATCTTTTGCAGTTTGAAGTTTGATTTATGGGTAAAGTAAAGTTATAGAATGTCATGAGGTATTCACTAAATTTAAGTAAGAGGAGGGAAAGCAGATGGCGATTAAGAAATTTAAACCAACTACTCCTTCCAGGCGATTTATGACGGTTTCTACCTTTGAAGAGATTACCAAAAAGGAACCGGAAAAGAGCCTGCTGGCTCCGCTGAAAAAGTCTGGTGGACGTAATGTTAATGGTAGAATCACCACCCGTCATAAAGGTGGTGGACATAAACGCCGTTATCGTATTATTGATTTTAAACGTGATAAAGATGGGGTACCGGCTAAGGTTGCGGCAATAGAATATGATCCCAACCGCTCCGCCCGGATCGCTCTATTGCACTATATGGATGGAGAGAAACGCTATATTCTTGCTCCCGATAAGTTAGCAGTAGGTGATACGGTAATTTCGGGTGATAATGCTGATATTAAGCCGGGTAATACCCTAAAATTAAGAGATATTCCGGTGGGTACTATAGTTCATAATGTCGAATTACAACCCGGCAAGGGCGGTCAGCTGGCCAGATCTGCTGGTACAATGGCCCAGATAATGGCCAAGGAGGGTAAATACGCCCATCTCCGGCTCCCATCCGGTGAGGTTAGACTGGTCAGAATAGACTGTAAGGCTACCATCGGCCAGGTTGGAAATATAGATCATGAGAATATTTCTATCGGTAAAGCAGGCCGTCAGCGCTGGTTAGGAAAACGGCCTACCGTTCGTGGTGTGGTTATGAATCCGCATGACCATCCACATGGTGGTGGTGAAGGTAAATCGCCAGCTGGACGTCACCCGGTAACACCCTGGGGTAAGCCGACTATGGGTAAGAAAACCAGAAAGAAGAAGAAATCTGATCGTTATATTGTACGTTCACGCCATGCCAAGAAACGGTAAGAAAGGGGGGGATTTATCTTGGGTAGATCTTTAAAGAAGGGTCCTTTTGTTGATGAGAAGCTAATGGAAAAGATTAAGGAGATGAATAAGAGCGGCAAAAAGCAGGTTATTAAAACCTGGTCCAGGAGTTCGACAATCTTTCCGGAGATGGTTGGCCATACTATTGCCGTTCATGATGGACGGAAACATGTTCCTGTATATATAACTGAAGATATGGTCGGACACAAATTAGGTGAGTTTGCCCCTACCCGTAAATTCCGGGGACATGGTCATCATACAGAACGTTCTACGGCTTTAAAGTAGTTGCTGCTATGGATATTAGTTTTCTTGCTATATTTTTTAATAATTCAGCTTGAAAAGGGGGGTTATATATGGAAGCCAGAGCGCAAGCCAAATATGTTCGAATTTCCCCGCGCAAGGCAAGACAGGTTATTGATCTGATCAGAGGGAAGGATATCGGTGAAGCTATCGCCATTTTGAGAAATACGCCGAAAAAGGCTTCACGCTTAATTGAAAAGGTATTGAATTCGGCTGTTGCTAATGCAGAGAATAATTATGAGATGTCTGCAGATGAATTATATATAAAAGAGGCCTATGTAGATGAAGGACCGACAATGAAGAGATATAGAGCCCGGGCCCAGGGGCAGGCTAGTATGATCCGGAAACGAACTAGTCATATAACCATAAAAGTCAGTGATGAGAAGAAGGAGGGATAAATTTTGGGTCAAAAGGTTCATCCGCATGGTCTTCGTGTAGGAGTTATTAAAGACTGGGATGCTAAATGGTATGCCGATAAAAAGCATTATGCCGAACTTTTACAGGAAGACCTGGAAATTAGAAATTATATCAAAGAGAAAATGTATGATGCTGGAATTTCCAGAGTGGTAATTGAAAGGGCTGCTAATCAGCTTAAACTTGATGTCTATACTGCCCGTCCTGGAATGGTTATCGGCCGGGGTGGCTCAGAGGTTGATGCCCTGAGAAAAGAGATCGAGAATAAGACCGGTAAGAGGGTACAGATTAATGTAGTGGAGATCGAGAATCCTGACCTGGATGCCCAGCTGGTGGCAGAGAATATTGCGGCTCAGTTAGAGCGGCGTGTTTCTTTCCGGAGAGCAATGAAACAGGCCATGAATCGTGCTATGCGCATGGGGGCGGAAGGCTTTAAAGTTCAGAGCAGCGGCCGCTTGGGCGGGGCAGAAATGGCTAGAACCGAGGGATATAGTGAGGGTAGAGTACCCCTCCATACCCTGAGAGCAGATATAGACTATGGCTTTGCCGAAGCAAATACCACCTATGGTAAGATAGGTGTTAAGGTCTGGATTAATAAAGGAGAAATATTACCGGAAGTAGATAATGACTAGAAAATAGAAAGGAGGCCTTGAGATGTTAATACCAAAGAGAGTTAAACATCGTAAACAACATCGAGGTCGCATGAAAGGTAAGGCAATTCGGGGTACCGAGATTTCTTTCGGTGAATATGGATTACAGGCTTTAGAACCTGGCTGGATTACCAATCGACAGATAGAGGCTGCCCGTGTTGCCATCACTAGATCTATTAAAAGGGGAGGAAAGGTCTGGATCAAGATCTTCCCTGATAAGCCCGTAACTGCTAAACCTGCCGAGACACGTATGGGTAGCGGTAAGGGTGCCCCTGAAAAATGGGTTGCTGTTGTTAAACCCGGTAGAATTATGTTTGAAGTGGCCGGTGTTAGTGAAGAACTGGCCAGAGAGGCTATGAGGCTTGCAGCTCATAAATTACCCATCAAGACTCATTTTGTCAAAAGGGAAGAATTGGATGGTGATGCTAATGAGAGCTGATGAATTAAGAGATTTCACCAATGCTGAACTGGAACAGAAGTTAAGAGAGTTTAAAGAGGAATTATTTAACCTCAGGTTTCAACATGCTACCGCCCAGTTAGATAATCCGATGCGCATCAAAGAGGTTAAACGTGATATAGCCAGGGTAAAAACCATTCTACGTGAACGGGAGCTAGGAATTAAGAGGGCATAGTTCTTTAGGAAAGGAGGTTTAATATGGCCGGGGCAAGAAACAAGCGGAAAGAAATGGTAGGAGTAGTTGTTAGTGATAAGATGGATAAAACAGTTAGTGTTGCTGTCGAGAGAAAGACTCAGCATCCTCTTTATAAGAGAACAATTAAAAAAACCAAGACTTTTAAAGCCCATGATGAAGAAAACCAATGTCATGAAGGAGATAAAGTAAGAATTATGGAAACCCGCCCCTTAAGTAAAACCAAAAGGTGGCGTGTTGTGGAAATAATTGAAAAGGCCAAATAATTTCTTAATGCTATAATTACTATGGCATTTAGAAAGGAGGATTCTAGATGATTCAAGCTGAGACCCGTTTAAAAGTTGCAGATAACACCGGTGCACGTGAATTGCTTTGCATTAAAGTTCTCGGAGGATCGCACAAGCGCTATGCTGGAATTGGCGACATCATCGTGGCATCGGTCAAGGAAGCCATACCCGGCGGTATGGTTAAAAAAGGTGAAGTGGTTAAAGCAGTAGTTGTTCGGACTAAAAAAGAGCTAAAGCGTCCTGATGGTTCTTATATTAAATTTGATGAAAATGCTGCGGTTATTATTGATAAAGCAAATAACCCGCAGGGCACACGTATCTTTGGGCCTGTAGCCCGTGAATTAAGGGATAAAAATTATATGAAAATAATCTCCTTAGCACCTGAGGTCTTGTAAAGGGGGGAGTATAGATGCGAATTAAAAAAGGTGATACAGTTGAGGTTATATCCGGTAAAGATCGCGGTAAAAGAGGTAAGGTTCTTAAAGTTGAACCTAAAACCAATAGGGTTATCGTTGAAGATGTGAATATAATTCACCGCCACATGCGGCCAACTCAGGATATGCCTCAGGGTGGTATTATTAAAAATGAGGGACCGATTCATATCTCCAATGTTCAACCGGTCTGTCCCAGCTGTGATGAGAAAACCAGAGTTGGTGTTGGCTATCTGGATGATGGTAAAAAGGTAAGAATCTGCAAAAAATGCGGTGAAGATATAGATAAGTAGTTGTGAAAGGAGGTTGTCTAATGCCTGTATTAGCTGATCAGTATAGGGAAGAGATTTTACCTAAGTTGATGGAGAAATTTGATTATGAAAGTGTTATGGCCGTGCCGAAGATTGAAAAGGTAGTTATCAACGTGGGATTAGGAGAGGCCAAAGATGATCAGAAGCTTTTAGATACCGTTGTGGAAGAGATTGCAGCAATTACCGGTCAGAAACCTACCGTAACCCGGGCCAAGAAATCTGTGGCCAATTTTAAGATTCGTGAAGGAATGCCGGTAGGTGTAAAAGCAACACTACGCGGAAATATAATGTATGAATTCTTATATAAATTGATAAATATTGCCCTGCCCCGGATTCGAGATTTTAGAGGGGTTTCCCCCAAGGCTTTTGATGGTAGGGGTAATTACAGTATCGGGATCAGAGAACACACGATTTTTCCTGAGATTAACATCGACAAGGTGGATAAGGTTCACGGTTTAGAGGTTACCATTGTTACTTCGGCAGAGACGGATGAAGAGGCCTATGAATTGTTGAGTCTAATGGGAATGCCCTTTAGAAAGTAGATTAAACTTAAAATTTAAAGGAGGTTTTAATTTAGTGGCTCGCAAAGCTTTAATTGAAAAGGCCAATAAGGAAGCTAAATATTCAACAAGAAAAGTGAATAGATGCAGACGCTGCGGAAGGCCCCGGGGATATATTCGCAAATTTGACCTGTGCCGGATATGTTTCCGTGAACTGGCCCATAAGGGTGAGATACCCGGAGTAAAGAAAGCAAGCTGGTAAAATGGAAGGAGGTTTATAAGGTGAATATAACTGACCCTATTGCCGATATGATTACCCGGATTCGTAATGCTAATAATACGAATAAAGATGTGGTGAATATCCCTGCTTCAAACCTAAAGATTAGTATAGCCGAACTTTTAAAAGATGAAGGGTTTATTAATGATTATAAGATTATCGATACCTACCCCCAGAAAACTCTACGCCTATATCTGAAGTATGGGGCTAACGGTGAAAAGGTAATTTCTGGTTTGAAGAGGATCAGTAAGCCAGGGTTGAGGGTATATGTAAAGAAAGACGAGATTCCTAAGGTTCTGGGTGGTCTCGGTATTGCCATTATTTCAACCTCTCGCGGGATTATGACCGATAAACAGGCCAGGAAAGATGGTATTGGCGGCGAAGTTCTTTGTTATGTCTGGTAGTTTGGTCTAAACCTTCTTTTGAATTACGCAAGGATGGTTTAGATACTAGCGCATCGAGCGCGTCGGAAATTCAACTTCTAAAATGTGGAGGTGAAGGAGATGTCACGCATTGGTAAATTACCTATCGAAATTCCGGAAAAAGTTGATGTAAAAATAGATGGAAATAAGGTAACAGTCAAAGGACCTAAAGGGGAGTTGACTAAGGAATTTAATCCCCGGATATCTGTTACAGTTCAGGATGGTCAGGTTGTGGTTGAGCGTTCATCTGATGATCGAAATGATAGGTCCCTGCATGGTTTGACCCGGAGTTTGATCAATGGTATGATTGAAGGAGTAACTAAAGGATTTGAGAAGAAATTAGAAATGGTCGGTGTAGGCTACAGTGCTAAATTAAAGGGCAAGGATCTAGAGCTGGAAGCAGGTTACTCCCATCCGGTGACAATAAAAGCGGTTGATGGTATTGAATTTGAGGTTGAAAAAAATACCCAGATTACTGTAAAGGGTATCGATAAACAACAGGTTGGTGAGCTGGCTGCCAAGATTCGTTCTGTCCGGAAACCCGAACCCTACAAAGGTAAGGGTATTAAATATGTAGATGAACACATCAGGCGTAAGGTCGGTAAAACTGGTTAATGGAAGGGAGTGATTGGTATGGATAAAAGAAGTGCAAGGAAAAGACGTCATCTTCGTGTTAGAAATAAGATTATCGGAACTCCGGAAAGGCCAAGAATGAGTGTTTATCGTAGTTTAAAGCATATTTATGTCCAGATAATTGATGATCTTAAAGGCCATACCCTGGTTTCTGCTTCTTCCCTTGATCCGGCTATTAGAGATTCAATTGAAAACGGTGGTAACAAATCTGCAGCCAGGCTGGTTGGTGAATTAGTTGCTGAACGGGCCCTGGAAAAAGATATAAAGACCGTTGTCTTTGATCGTGGTGGTTATAAATATCATGGTAGGGTAAAGGAAGTGGCCGAGGCCGCTAGAGAAAAAGGCTTAAAATTTTAACCAGAAGGAGGCGAATCGATGAAAAATATTGATCCAGATAAATTAGAGCTTGAAGAACGAGTTGTTAATATTAACCGGGTAGCTAAGGTTGTCAAAGGTGGCCGTAATTTCAGTTTCAGTGCCCTGGTAGTTGTTGGTGATGGAAAGGGGCATGTGGGGGCCGGCATCGGAAAAGCCAATGAGGTTCCTGAGGCAATCCGCAAGGGTGTTGATGATGCTAAGAAAAATTTAATTGAAGTCCCCATTGTGGAGACCACTATCCCTCATGAGGTAATCGGTCAGTTCGGTGCAGGCTCTGTCTTGCTGAAACCGGCCACTCCTGGTACTGGTGTAATAGCCGGTGGACCCGTAAGGGCGGTTGTTGAGCTGGCAGGTATCAGTGATATTTTAACTAAATCCCTGGGCTCAACCAATCCCATCAATATGGTTAATGCTACCATTGCCGGCCTTAAAGAGCTAAAACGGGCTGAAGAGGTTGCTAAATTAAGAGGCAAGACGGTTGAAGAAATCCTTGGTTAATAATGAGGAGGTGGATAAGTTGAATTTACACGATTTGAAACCTGAGCATGGTGCAAAAAAGAAACGTAAACGTGTAGGCCGGGGAATGGGATCAGGTAGAGGTTATACCTCCGGTCGCGGTGCTAAAGGTCAGAAGGCCCGTTCGGGGGGAGGTGTCAGACCGACCTTTGAAGGTGGCCAGACTCCCTTATTCAGAAGGATACCAAAACGTGGCTTTAATAATCGATTTAAAAAGGAATTTAATGAGGTCAACGTCTACCAGTTAAATAGATTTGCTGAGAATGAGGAGGTAACCCCGGAAAGACTGGTTGAAGTTGGGGTGATAGACTCCGTGGCCAAATCAGGGGTCAAGATTTTAGGAAATGGCGAGCTGGAGAAAGCATTAAAGGTTAAAGCTCATGCGTTTACTAAGTCAGCCCGGGGAAAGATAGAGGCTGCTGGCGGAAAGGCAGAGGTGATTTAAATTGTTATCTGCTCTCGGTAACGCCTTTAAGGTTAAGGAATTAAGAAAAAAGATCCTCTTTGTTATTGCCATGATGGTTGTCTACCGGATTGGCGCCCATATTCCCGTTCCCAATGTTGATGTTGGCCTTTTACAGGAGAGATTATTCCGGGGAGGCCTGGGAGGGGTTTTTGACTTCCTGGATCTCTTTGCCGGTGGTGCCTTAAGGAATTTTACTATTTTTGCCATGAGTATTACACCCTATATTACCGCTTCAATTATCCTTCAGCTGTTGACAGGGGTTATCCCGGCCCTAGAGGAGCTATCAAGACAGGGTACTGAAGGAAGGAAGAAGATGACCCAGTATATCAGGTATGGTACTATAGTTCTGGCTGTAATTCAGGGTATCGGTATTACCCTGTATATTCAAAGGTTTGGTGCTGTTGTCAATCCTAATTTCTTTAATTTATTCCTGATTGTGATTAGTTTGACTGCCGGAACTGCTTTTTTAATGTGGCTGGGTGAGCAGATTACAGATAAAGGAATCGGTAATGGTATCTCTATTATTATCTTTACTTCTATTATAGCCAGATTTCCCGGTGATTTCTGGAATACCTGGAAGCTATTACGGGCAGGTACAATTTCGATTATCAATATTTTACTCTTTGTGGTACTGGCTGTTGTCATTATTGCAGGTATTGTCTTTATCCAACAGGGTGAGAGAAGGATTCCGGTACAGTACTCAAAAAGGATTGTTGGGAGAAGGGTTTATGGGGGTAGAAGCACCCATATTCCCATGAGGATTAATCAGGCCGGGGTTATTCCGGTTATCTTTGCCTCCTCGGTCCTCATGTTCCCCGCAGTTATTGCCCAGGTTCTCCCTTTTGACTGGAGCCAGACGGTTGCTGATATGTTAAGACCTGGTTCGACACTATATCTGACCCTGTATGGATTGATGATTCTCTTCTTTACCTACTTCTGGACTGCTTTTACCTTTAATCCGGAAGAGGTAGCCGATAATATGCGGAAATATGGAGGATTTATACCGGGGATTAGACCAGGCAAGGCTACAGTTAATTATCTGGAGAGGGTGCTTGTCAGGGTAACCCTGGCCGGGGCAATTTTCTTGACGGTTATAGCGCTCCTGCCTTTCTTTGTGGGAAGTTGGACCGGTGTAACCATCAGTTTCGGAGGAACATCTCTCTTGATTATGATCGGTGTGGCCTTGCAGACGATGCAGCAGATAGAATCCCATCTCTTGATGAGACATTATGAAGGATTTATGAAATAAAATTTCCAAACATCTCTTCAACATCTATTTGCAGTTAATTGCCGAAATAAGAGTATAAGGATTACTTGAGGCAAATAATTGACATGAAGAAAATGGCCGGAAGCATAATTATTAATAGGAAATTTTTGGTGCTGCTGGTATTAAGCTTTTACAAAGGGGAGGACATTTATGAACCTGATAATACTTGGTTTACCTGCTGCCGGGAAGGGGACCCAAGCGAAGAAAATAAGTCAGGAATATAATTTGACTCATATTTCAACTGGAGATATTCTAAGGAAGGCAGCTACGGAAAAGTCCCTTTTTGGTAAAGAGATTAAAAAGTATCTAGATGCGGGTGAGTTGGTGCCTGACGAAATGGCGATCGGTATCGTTAAGGAGAAACTGCTTAAGGAGGACCTGGACGCAGGGGTTGTCTTCGATGGATTTCCCCGCACACCGAAACAGGCCGAGGCCTTAACCGAGATACTTGCTGAATTAGGCAAGAAACTGGATTTAGCTATCTATATCAAGGCAGATGAGGCGGAGATAATCAGGCGGATATCGGGGAGGAGGGTCTGTAGAGATTGTGGGGCTTCTTACCATCTCGATTATAATCCGCCAGAGAAAGAAAGGGTCTGTGACCGGTGTGGGGGTAAACTGATTCAACGTAGTGATGACCAGGAAGAGACTGTTAAAAAAAGGATTAGGCTCCATTCTAAACTACTTGCCCAGTTAATTTCTTATTATGAAGAGAAAGCTATTTTAAAAACCGTGCTTAGTAAGGGCGGAATTGAAGAAGTATTTGCCAGGATTAAAGAGATAATTGAGGTGAATCTTTAAATGATTGTCCTGAAATCTCCTCGTGAGATAGAGATAATGCGTTATGCCAATCAGATAGTTGCTGAAACCCATGCCTATCTGGCTGAAGTGATAGAAGCGGGAATTACGACTGCCGAGATCGATAGACTTGGTGAAGAATTTATTCGTAGTAAAGGGGCTATACCTTCCTTTAAGGGGTACAGGGGTTATCCTGCTTCAGTCTGTGTCTCTATCAATGAGGAGGTTGTGCACGGTATACCCAGTAAGAAGAGGACAATTAAAGAAGGGGATATAGTCAGCCTCGATATTGGCGTCTTTTATGATGGTTTTCATGGAGATGCCGCCCGCTCCTTTGGAGTTGGTAAGGTGAGTAAAGAAGCAGAAAAGCTATTAAAGGTTACTGAAGATTCTTTTTACAGAGGGATTGAAAGGGCCTTTATCGGCAACAGATTAGGTGATATATCCCATGCGATTCAGAACCATGCTGAAAAAAATGGTTTTTCAGTAGTCAGGGATTATGTTGGTCACGGAATTGGTCGGGAGATGCATGAACCCCCCCAGATACCGAACTTCGGGCTGCCTGGCAGGGGGCCTTTACTCAAAGCTGGAATGACCCTGGCTATTGAGCCAATGCTCAATGCCGGTAGTTTCGAGGTGAAGACTCTGGCCGATGGCTGGACTGTCGTAACTAAAGATGGCCGGTTATCCGCTCACTACGAAAATACTATTGCTATCACCGAAGATGGCCCTCTAATCTTGAGTGAAGTTTGAAAGGATTGCACTGCCCTTTTTAATTTGATATAATAACGAAGTAGTTTAAAAATGGAGTTGGTGGCAATGGATTCTCAATTTCGCCTGGCTGAGGTGGTAGTCTCTACTGCCGGTCGGGATAGAGGAAAATACTATCTCGTCGTTGATATAGAAGATAGTCAATATGTTAAGGTAGCGGATGGTGATAAAAAAAAGCTTAAGAGGCCTAAACGTAAAAATATAAAACACCTTAGAGCAACGGGATATGTAATTGAAGAATTAGCCATCTGGTTATCTGAAGGTAAACGGGTGCGTAACGAAGATATAAAAAAGGCAATTAAAGAATATGAAAAAAATGAGGAGGCTAATTAACCCTATGGCAAAAGAGGAACCGATTGAAGTTCAAGGAACGGTTGTGGAACCCCTTCCCAATGCTATGTTTAGGGTAGAATTAGAGAACGGGTATAAGGTTTTAGCCCATGTTTCTGGCAAGATGAGAATGAATTTTATAAGAATACTACCTGGTGACAAGGTTACAGTTGAACTATCTCCTTATGATCTTAGCCGGGGTCGTATCACTTATCGTCATAAGTCCAAATAACCAGATTGAGGGGGGATATTAATGAAGGTTAGACCATCAGTTAAACCAATCTGTGATAAATGTAAAGTAATTAGACGAAAAGGCAAGGTACTGGTTATCTGTGAAAACCCCAAGCATAAGCAGCGTCAAGGATAATAATTTATGGAGGTGAACTAATTTGGCACGTATTGTAGGTATTGATCTGCCTAGAAACAAGAGAGTTGAAATCGGGTTAACATATATCTATGGGATTGGTCGTTCTACCTCTCAGAAGATCCTGGAGGCGACCGGTGTTAACCCGGATACAAGGGTAAAAGATTTGACTGAGGCTGAGATTTCTAAACTCAGGGAAGAGATTGATAAATATCAAGTAGAAGGTGACTTAAGGCGTGAGGTTAGGGCTAATATTAAGCGGTTAATGGATATTGGCTGTTACCGTGGTCTACGCCATAGAAGAGGCTTACCTGTGCGGGGGCAGAGAACCAGGACCAATGCCCGTACCCGTAAGGGGCCGAAGAAGACCGTTGGTGTTAGAAGGAAAAAATAGTAAGGAGGTAACTAAATGGCAAGAGCAAAAAGGGATACCAGGAAAAGAAAAAAGAAAATTAAACGCAATATAGAAAAGGGTCAGGCCCATATCAGGTCAACCTTTAATAATACTATTATTACCATTACCGATACTGAGGGTAATGTAGTTGCCTGGTCAAGTTCCGGTAAAGTAGGTTATCAGGGTTCCCGTAAGAGCACACCCTTTGCCGCCCAGATGGCTGCTGAAGATGCAGCTCAACAGGCAATGGATCAGGGCCTAAAAGAAGTCGAGATCTATGTCAAGGGACCAGGTTCCGGACGTGAATCTGCTATCAGGTCACTCCAGGCTGCCGGGTTAAATGTAAGTTTAATCAAAGATATTACTCCCATTCCTCATAATGGATGCCGGCCACCTAAAAGACGTCGGGTTTAAAGAACTATAAAATTGTCAATAATGAATATGGAGGTGTAATAATGGCAAGATATAGAGGATCCGTCTGTAGAATTTGCCGCCGTGAAGGTGAAAAATTATATCTAAAAGGAGAACGCTGTTATACTGATAAATGTGCTATTGAGCGCCGTCCTTATCCGCCGGGAGAACACGGTCAGGGCAGGAATAAGTTATCGGAGTACGGCTTACAGTTAAGAGAAAAACAGAAGATCAGAAGAATCTATGGTATTATGGAAAAACAGTTCAGGCGTTACTTTAGAGCAGCTGAAAAGATGACTGGAGTAACCGGTGAGAACTTCCTACAGCTACTGGAGAGAAGATTGGATAATGTTGTCTTTAGATTAGGTTTCGCCACCTCCCGTAATGAGGCAAGACAGTTTGTCCTGCACGGGCATATCCTGGTTAATGGTAGGAAGGTAAATATACCTTCTTATCAGGTAGATGAGGGTGACATTATTAGTGTTAAAGACTCCAGCCGTAAGTCCAAGAGATTCAAAGAAATATTTGAGTTTAATTCCGAGGTAACCCCACCAAAATGGTTAAGTGTTGATTTTGATAAAGCCGAGGGTAAGGTTCTTTCTCTTCCTGATAGAGAGGATATTGACTACTCCGTTAAAGAGCATTTAATTGTAGAGTATTATTCAAGATAGTTATGCCTTTGAACTACAAATAGATGTTTTCGATTGCAGAAACCTTCTTTTTACTTACGCAAGGATGGTTTCTGCACTAGGCCATTGAGGCCGTCGTCAAACATCTCTTTAACATCTATTTGCAGTTTTCGCAGAACAATAGTGAGGCATTATTCCTTCGAAGAGGAGGGTATAAGTGAATGATAGAAATAGAAAAACCTCGTGTTGAGAGAATAGAATGTGATGAAAGAACTGGCAGGTTTGAGGTTGCTCCACTGGAAAGAGGATATGGGATTACCCTGGGAAATGCCCTGCGAAGAATCCTTTTATCCTCCCTACCCGGAGCAGCGATTACCTCTGTTAAGATTGAGGGGGTCAGACACGAATTTTCTACTATTCCGGGTGTAGTTGAAGATGTAACAGAGATTATTCTTAACCTTAAAGGTGTGGTCATCAAGTATACCGGTGATGAGATTGAGAAGATTACCCTAAATGCTGAGGGTGAAGGTGAGGTTACTGCCGGTGACTTTAAAACATCCGGAGATATCGAGATTGTTAATCCTGATCACCATATTGCTACCCTTGATAGTGATGGAAAGATAGTGCTGGAGGCTACCGTTGAGAGGGGCCGCGGTTATGTTACTGCTGAAGAGAATCAGGAGCATTTCGATAAGGTTATAGGTTTAATTCCGGTAGACTCATCTTTCGGCCCCATTGAAAGGGCTAATTTCAAAGTTGAAAATACCAGGGTTGGCCAGGTAACCGATTTTGACCGGCTGGTACTGGAGGTTACTACCAATGGTAGTATTTCACCTGATGATGCTGTTAGCCTTGCGGCCAAGATTATGGTAGAACACCTGGAGCTCTTTATTAATCTTACCGATGAGGTAAATGATGTTGAGATCATGGTAGAAAAAGAGGAAGAGGAGAAGGATAAGATCCTGGATACAACCATAGAGGAACTGGAATTATCGGTTCGTTCGTCCAATTGTTTGAAACGGGCTGGTATCAATACTGTTGGTGAGCTTATTAGTAAGACAGAAGATGATCTGATGAAGGTCAGAAATCTCGGCAAGAAATCATTGCAGGAAATAAAGGAAAAGCTAGCTGCCCTTGATTTAAAACTAAAGGAGACGGAAATTTAAAAGGAGGGATATAGATGCCACAGCGCAAATTAGGTAAAACAACCTCACACCGTAAAGCAATGCTTAGTAATATGGTTACTGATTTTTTCCGTCATGAGCGGATTGAAACCACCTTACCCAAGGCAAAAGAGTTAAGACCCTTTGCCGAAAAACTGATAACAACTGCTAAAACCAATGACCTTAATGCCCGTCGAAAGGTACTTAAGGTTATTAAGGATAAAACCGTAGTAAGCAAATTATTTGATGAGATTGCTCCCAGATTTAGTGAACGTCCCGGTGGTTACACCAGGATTTTGAAAGTATACCCTCGTAGAGGCGATGCCAGCGAAAAAGCAATTATCGAATTAGTTGAATAGAGATTGTAGGTGTATGAGATGAGCCTGGTTGAGTTGAGAGAGGTAGGATTTTCTTATAATGAAAATGATACACCGGCTTTAAAGAATATAAGTTTATCGATTGAATCCGGTGATTTTGTTGCTATCATTGGTGGCAATGGCTCCGGCAAGTCTACCCTGGCTAAACTACTTAATGTCCTATTAATACCCTCCTCCGGTGAAGTAATAATTGCCGGGATGAATACGGCTGAGGAAGAAAACAAATGGAAGATTAGACAGAAAGTAGGGATGGTCTTCCAAAACCCGGATAATCAACTAGTCGCAACAATGGTAGAAGATGATGTCGCCTTCGGACCTGAAAATCTGGGTATTCCAAGCCCTGAAATCCGGCAGAGGGTTGATAGAGCATTAAAGATGGTCGGCATGGATGGTTTCCAGAAACATGCTCCCCATAAACTCTCTGGAGGGCAGAAACAGAGGGTGGCTATAGCCGGGATTATTGCTATGGAACCGGAGTGTATTGTTCTTGATGAGCCAACGGCTATGCTCGACCCCCGCGGAAGAAAAGAGGTTATGGAGACTGTAGAGTATCTGAATAAGGAAAAAGGTATTACGATAATCTATATTACTCATTTTATGGAGGAGGCAGTCCTGGCCGACAAAATAGTTGTTATGAACCAGGGTTTAATCTATAACCAGGGCAGCCCGGCCGAAATCTTTCAGGATATTGCAGGCCTAAAGAAGGTAAACCTGGATGTACCGGTTGTAGTGGAATTAGCATCCGGTTTGAGAAAAGCAGGTATTTCCCTGCCGGGGGTCCTGTCTATTGATGGGTTGGTGAATAATCTATGTTAATCGAAGTAAAAAATGCTAGCCATATCTATAGGCAGGAGCAGGGATATAAGGCCCTTGATAATATAAATCTGACTATTAGTGATCATGAGTTTATCGGACTGGTGGGACATACTGGATCAGGAAAATCTACTCTTGTCCAGCTTTTTAACGGGTTAATAAAGCCCACTGAAGGACAGGTTATAGTTGATGGGATTGATATAACTAAAGATAAGGTAAATCTAAAGGAGATCAGGCAGAAAATCGGTCTGGTCTTTCAATATCCCGAACATCAATTATTTGAGGAAACTATCTTTAATGATGTGGCCTTTGGTCCGAGGAACCTGGCTCTTTCTGAAGAGGAGATTTACGAACGGGTCAAGGAGGCTCTTGACCTGGTAGGATTAGATTTTGAGTACTTTAAAAATCGCTCCCCCTTCAATCTAAGTGGCGGCCAGCAGCGTAAGGTGGCCATTGCAGGGGTACTGGCGATGAAACCTGAGGTTTTAATCCTTGATGAGCCATCCGCCGGTTTAGACCCCCGGGGGCGAGAGCAGTTGATCGAATTGCTTGATTACTTACATCATCAGCAGGGGGTTACAATTATCCTGATCTCTCATAGAATGGAGGAGGTTGCCAGGTTGTCGACCAGGGTACTGGTTATGAATCAGGGTAGGCTTGTTTTAGATGGGCCCCCTGAGGAGGTATTCAGTCAGGTAGAGAGATTAAGGGAGATAGACCTGGACTTACCCGAAATTACCGAGATACTCTGGAGATTGAAAGAGAAAGGAATAAATGTCAGGACTAATATATTTACTATTCCTGAGGCGGTCAATGAGATTGCAACCGAGTTAAGGAGACTTAAGCCATGCTAACAGATATTACGATTGGACAGTATATACCCTGTGATTCGCCGATCCACCGGCTTGATCCCCGGATAAAGATTATCATAACTATCTTACTCATAACCGCCTTATTTTTTATCAGCCGTTTTACAGGTTTTGCTATCTACCTTGCCTTTATTATCCTGATTGTTATTATCTCCAGACTACCGGTTAAAAGGGTTTTAACAGGGCTAAAACCGATCTTTTTTCTGGTAGTCCTGACCCTTGTCCTCCATGTCTTTTTAACCAGGGGAGGTCGGGTACTCTGGGAATGGCGGTTTTTAAGGATCGAGGAAGCCGGTCTCTTCACCGGGCTTTTTATGGTAAGCAGGATCTTTCTATTGATTATGTTTACTTCCTTATTAACCCTGACAACTTCACCACTGCAATTAACCGATGGTATTGAATACCTGTTAACCCCCTTAAAGAGGTTTGGTGTTCCAGCCGGTGAGCTGGCCATGATGATGACCATTGCTCTGAGGTTTATACCGACCCTGCTTGAAGAGGCCGAAAAGATAATGAAGGCCCAGATGGCCAGGGGGGCCGACTTTGAAAGCGGTAATATTATTAAACGGGCTAAAAATTTAATTCCCTTACTGGTGCCGCTCTTTATCAGTGCCTTTAGAAGAGCCGATGACCTGGCTCTGGCCATGGAATCCCGCTGTTATCGCGGCGGTGAGGGCCGGACCCGCCTACATGAACTTAAGATTAAGAGGTCAGATATCGTATCCCTGATCATCTCTATTATCCTGGGTGTAGGTATCAGCTTTTTCTGAAGGACAAATAGTATTCTTCCTTTACGGGGGTTAATTATCTGTGCGGAATATAAAAATAACCTTAGAATATGACGGTACTAATTACAGCGGCTGGCAGATACAGAAAAATACCGAGCAGACCATTCAGCAGATCCTGCAAGATGCCTTGAGCGAGATCAATAAATCTCCGGTTAAAGTGACCGGTGCAAGCCGTACTGATGCAGGGGTACACGCTCTCGGGCAGGTGGCCAACTTTAAACTCGATGTACCAATACCTCTAGCTAGAATTCCCATGGCCTTAAACAGTCTTCTACCCGAAGATATTGTCTGTAAGGAGGCCCGGGAGGTTGATTTAGATTTTCATGCCCGTTATGATGCCAGGGGAAAGAAGTACCGGTATCGTATATTAAATCAGGCGAAACCCTCTGTATTTATTCGCAATTATGTTTATCATTATAGCTATCCCCTGGATCTGAATCTGATGAGAGAAGCGGCTAGTTATCTGATAGGGACTCACGATTTTAATTCCTTTCAGGCCAGTGGTAGTTCTATCCGGAATACGGTCAGAACTATTGAAAAGCTGGAGGTTATTGACCGGGCCCCCGAGGTCTGGATTGAGGTTAAGGGAGATGGTTTTTTATATAATATGGTCAGGATTATCGCTGGTACCTTAATAGAGGTAGCTTCCGGCAAAATACTACCTGACAGGGTGAAGGATATACTTGCTGCCAGGGACCGGACCCGGGCCGGTTTTACCGCCCCTGCCAGGGGATTGATTTTACTCAAGGTTTATTATTAGCCGGCTTGACAAAAATCCTTACTTATATTAAAATTACTGTGGATAAGTATTGTACAAATTGGCCTTCGGCCATAATACTGGTAAATCTGTTGATATATAAGGACTCAAGCAATTCACTATAGTATAGTTTCCTTATATTAAATTTATTAAATTCGCCCCGTTACAACCTTAAATATATATTACAACACCAGGAAATAAGGAGGGATAGAGAGATGTCAACATATATTGCCAAACCTAATGAAGTAGAGCGCAAATGGTATGTGGTAGATGCCGCAGGACAGACTTTAGGCCGTCTGGCTACCAGGATTGCCGAAGTTTTGAGGGGAAAGCATAAACCTACCTTTACTCCTCATGTAGATACCGGTGATTATGTTATTGTAGTTAATGCCGAAAAGGTTAAGCTTACAGGTAATAAATGGGAGCAGAAAAAGTATTACCGTCACAGCGGTTACCCGGGTGGTTTAAAGGAGACTCCTTATAATAAGCTCGTGGAGAAAAAACCCGAACTAATTATTGAAAAGGCTGTTAGAGGGATGATACCCCATAACAAGCTGGGAAGAAAGATTATGAAAAAGTTAAAGGTTTATGCAGGACCGGAACACCCCCATCAGGCACAGCAACCGGAAGTAATGGAACTATAAACTAAGAGAGGAGGAGAAAATATATGGCTACAGAAGTGCAATACTGGGGAACTGGTAGAAGAAAGACCTCAACTGCCAGGGTAAGGCTGGTTCCCGGTAATGGGAAGATAGTTATCAATGATAAGGATATAGATGATTACTTTGGTCGTGATACCTTAATTAAAGATATTAAGGCTCCTTTAGAATTAACCAATACTGACAATAACCTTGATGTGCTGGTTAATGTTAAAGGTGGCGGTCTCTCCGGGCAGGCCGGGGCAATCCGCCATGGCATTGCCAGGGCTTTACTGAAGGTTGACGAGGATTACCGCAAACCTTTAAAGAAGGCTGGGTATCTAACCAGAGACCCCAGAATGAAGGAGAGAAGGAAATACGGTCTTAAAAAGGCCCGTAAGGCTCCACAGTTCTCCAAGAGGTAGAATAGAATATCTAATAAGAGAGGTGCTGGTGGCACCTCTTTTTTGTTTCTATAGCAAATTTTGTTTCAAAATAAATTTGAGGGATTCTTATGGACTTGTCCTACGCCAATTGTTCCCGGCAGAAAGGTATGGGCCGGTTTAGTTTTGCATAAAATAATTGAAATACATAATTTAATACTATAGGAATAACCTTTTTGAAACTTTCCGATTTAGTGGGAACATAAATGGGTATAAATTTGATGATTTTGGAAGGAGATTATTACCTTTTAAAGAAGTTATATATGTAGTAGGGAAGAAAAAGGAGGGATAAAAAATGGGAATCTTAATGGCAGGTCTTTCCCCTCATCCACCGATTATAATTCCGGAGATCGGAGGGAGAAGGAGAGAAGAAGTCAGATCAACAATAAGTAGTCTGGAGGAGCTGGCAAAAGAGATAAAGGCCCTGGAGCCTGATCTCCTAATTACTATTAGCCCCCATGGTCCGGTTTTTACCGATGCTATTAGTATCCTTGACCTGGAACATATAGAAGGGGATTTCAGTGACTTTGCTTGTCCCGGGATAAAGATGGAGGTTGAAACCAATCCCGGTTTTATCAAAAGACTTAAGGAAAGGGCAGTTGAAGAAGGGATCGAAGTTATTACCCTCTCTTCGACCGAACTGGAGAATTATAATCTGGCAGCCCGTCTGGATCATGGAGTATTGGTTCCTTTATATTTCTTACAGAAAGCCGGTCTGAATTCACCTGTCATACCAATAACAATGGGGCTACTCGCCTATAAAAAGCTATATGACTTTGGGCTGGTGATCCAGCAAATACTGGAGGAAATGGATATAAATGCTGTTATCATCGCCAGTGGTGACCTCTCCCACCGCTTAAAACCCGGTGCACCTGCCGGGTTTAATCCCAGGGGAAAGGAATTTGATGAGAGATTAATTGCTTTAATTAAAAAGGAGGATTATGAAGCAATTCTTAAGCTTGATACCCAGTTAATCGAGAAGGCAGGGGAATGTGGCTTAAGACCATTAATTATTATGTTAGGTTCATTAAGGGGTTTGCCCTTTAAGCCAGAAGTGAAATCATATGAGGGACCCTTCGGGGTAGGCTATGCGGTTATAGGTTTTTATCCGGAGGAGGATTAAAAGATGGCAGAGAAAGAACATGATTTTGTTAAGCTGGCCAGAGAAACTGTAGAGGAATATGCTCTAACCGGTAAGATTAAGGAAGTAAAGGAGCCAATACCCCCGGCCTTAAAGAAAAAAGCCGGTGTTTTTGTATCCATTAAAAAGGAAGGTAAACTAAGGGGATGCATCGGTACCATCCAGCCTACTGAAGAAAATATTGCCCGGGAGATTATCAGTAATGCTCTCAGTGCTGCCAACCGTGACCCCCGTTTTCCTCCCGTCAGGCCGGATGAATTGAGCAAACTGGAGTATTCCGTAGACATTCTGGGCGAGCCGGAGGAGATCGATAGTATTGAAGAACTGGATCCCCAGAAATACGGGGTAATAGTAGAAAAGGGTTACCGGAGAGGGCTTTTACTGCCGGATCTGGAGGGGATTGCTACAGCCGAGGAGCAGGTAGTAATTGCTAAAAGGAAGGCGGGACTTTCCCCCGAGGAAGAGGTAAAATTATACCGTTTTCAGGTAAAAAGATATAAGTAGGTGGTTAAATGCATAAAGCAGAGTATTACCGGCCGGAAGAGGATAATAAATTAAAATGCCTTCTCTGTCCTCATGAATGCCTGATCTCTCTAAACAAAAGGGGCATCTGTCAGGGAAGGCTGAATCAGGAGGGGGAATTAATTACGGAAAATTACGGGATGGTCAGCTCTCTGGGTATTGATCCCATTGAAAAAAAACCCCTCTATCACTTCTATCCCGGGAGGGAGGTGCTCTCGGTTGGTACCTTCGGTTGTAACTTTAGGTGTGAGTTCTGTCAAAACTGGCAAATTAGTCAGGAGAAACCGGAACTAAGGGAGATTCTCCCCACTGATCTGGTTAAACTTGCTTTAGATAGGGAGACCCTGGGAATTGCCTATACCTATTCTGAGCCCTCGGTCTGGTATGAATATATCCTGGATGCCAGCAGGTTAGCCCGAAAGCAGGGACTACAAAATATCCTGGTAACAAATGGGTATTTAAACCAGGAACCCCTGAAAGAGCTACTTCCCTATCTTGATGGGGTTAATATCGACCTTAAATCCTTCACTGAGGATTTTTATCACAGGGTTTGTGGAGGCCATCTAGAGCCTGTGCTGGAGAATATTAAGTTAATAGCCGCAAGCGAAGATACCCATTTGGAGTTAACCACCCTGATTATACCGGGTTTAAATGACTCAACGGAGGAACTGAAGGATTTATTCTCCTGGGTTAAAGGGGTAGGAGCGGATATTCCCCTCCATCTCAGCCGCTATTTTCCCAGGTATAGATTACAAAAACCCCCTACACCTGTTAAAAGGATGGAAGAGACCTATAATCTAGCTAAGGAGTATCTGGACTATGTCTATCTGGGCAATCTCAGAACAGACTATGGTAGTAATACCATCTGTCCCCAATGCCGGGAAATCGTTATCATCAGGGAGGGTTACTACGTAGATAATAAGCTGGATGGTGATAAATGCCCGGTATGCGGAAAAGAAATCAGCGGTGTTTTTCAATAGTTGGATAATTAATAAGATTACTTCTTCTTGGAACAAATTGACATATTTCAGATAGTCTGTTATAATTAAAGCGTAACCTTTATAAGACTATAAGACAATAAGAAAGGGTGGTTACGATGAGTTTAAAGAAGGTAAAGTGTCCCGCCTGTGGAACACGTAACTGGTCAGGTAGTATCTACTGTGAAAAGTGTAGTGGTCCTCTTTACAGAGAGAAAGAATCGCTAAATAACACACTACCGACCTTAAGTCTTTCCAGGATTTTTAGCTAGAACTTTTGCAGTTTTCCTTAAAAGTCGCGAACGATAGTGAGCATTGTGAGCATTAGTTAAATATAAAAGAATTCTTGATAGTAATTATTTCTGGCCGGGTCTACCCGGCCAATTTTTCTTTCAGAATCTAATAAAACCCCAGCCGTAAATATAAAATATATAGATAGAGTAATAACCGGCCATAAAAAAGGAGGAAATTATCAGGGAGTCGGTTTTAAGATAAAGAAAGAGACTTATCAGAGCAATAATAAAGTTAACCAGGATTCTGCTCGGGCTAAAATGTAATAATATAACCGAATAAAAGAGGCTTGCCAGTAACACGGAAATTAGGCGGTTGAATATAGTATAATTAAATAGCTCCAGAACAAAGTTGGTTAATAAAAATAGTTCACTGAACCCGGTGAGCAGGTTTGCCAGAAAGAGCAAGGCCAGCGGGATCAGACTGTTGATAAAAACCTCAGGATTATTTATCCTGTAAAGTGGGGTAAATCCGGTTTTATCTATAAAGCTTAAGGGAATATTTATTAGTAATATTACGCTGATAAGAAGGCAAAATACCAGGGAAAAAGAGAGAAGGATCTGTCTTTTAAAATTACTGAAATTTATACCGAGGTCTTTAAAAGAAATGGGATAGAGAGAGGTCAGATAGAAAATTACCAGGGCCAGATAGATAAACCTACCCGTCAGGATAAAAAGAAAGTGAAAAATATTTGTTAGCAGGGTATAATCAAACTTAATCTCCTTTGCCAGGATATTAAAGGCAGCCATAAAATACCAGAGGCCCAGGATGATCAAGATATCTTTATAATTTAGGTAGCTTATAACCGGGTTAAACTCTTTCTCATTCATAGAATCACCTCTTATATTATTCGCTATTAAGTCTAGAAATCCTTTATATTCAAATAAATTGGTTTCTAATGCCGGAAACTATGTTGTTAACATAACATAAATTCCTGGAGACTCAATAAAATTGCAGGTTTTAGGGCAATCGTATCGAATATATATATGGGATGAATAAAAGATTTCTCTGGAATAATCAGGAAAGGATGAGTATTTTGGGACGTTTATTTGGAACTGATGGGGTAAGGGGTATAGCCAATAAGGAATTAACCGGTGAGCTGGCCTATAAACTAGGTAGAGCGGGCGGTTATTATTTAAGTAAGGATCATCAGGGGGAAGAAAAACCGCTTATGCTTATCGGAAAGGACACCCGTGTTTCCGGGGATATGCTGGAAGCGGCTTTAGTGGCCGGGATGACCTCGGCCGGTATCGATGTAATCAGGCTCGGGATTATACCTACTCCCGGGGTAGCCTATTTAACCAGTAAATTAGATGTAGCAGGGGGAGTTATGATCTCTGCTTCTCATAACCCGATAGCTGATAACGGTATCAAGTTTTTCGATAGAGATGGATATAAATTAACTGATGAGATGGAGGATGAGATTGAAGACCTGATTTTTAACAGGTATGATGAAATCCCTGCACCAACCCACACCCTGATTGGGATAGTCGATAGTAATAAAAATTTAGTACGGGAGTATATTGATTATCTGGTGAAGACGGTTGAGCAGGATTTTTCCGGCATAAAGATAGTCCTTGACTGTGCTAACGGAGCGGCCTATCAGGTGGCCCCGGAGGTTTTAAAAATCCTGGGGTCTGAACTGATAGTTATCAACAATCACCCCGATGGCGAAAAGATTAATGTTGATTGTGGCTCTACCCATCCGGAGATCATCCGGGAAAGGGTGCTAAGAGAAAAAGCTGATCTGGGTATCGCTCATGACGGAGATGCAGACAGGGTGATAGTTGTTGATGATCAGGGAGAGATTATTGATGGTGATAAGATCATGGCTATCTGTGCCCTGGATCTGTTAAAAAGAGGGAAATTAAAGGGGAGAACTCTGGTAACTACCGCCTACAGCAACCTGGGCTTAAGGGAGGCTATAGAATCAGCGGGTGGCAAGATTGCTATCACCGCAAACGGTGACAGGTATGTGTTAAAGGAGATGCTGGCTAATAGTTATAATCTGGGTGGTGAGAAATCAGGCCATATTATCTTCCTGGATTACAACAAGACCGGTGACGGTGTTTTAACAGCTATTCAGTTAGTGGAAATTGTCAAACGAACTGGTAAGTCTTTAAGCCAGCTGGCCAGTGTAATGAAACCATGGCCCCAGAGGCTGGCCAATGTCGAGGTTAAGTTTAAGGATAAGTTTAAAGAGAATGATAAGATAAAAGAGACGATTGTCAGGACAGAAGAGAGACTGGGTGATGATGGACGTGTCTTTGTCAGGCCTTCGGGGACCGAGCCGGTTATTAGGGTAATGCTGGAAGGAAGACGGGAGGAATTGCTGGAAGAGCTGGAAAGGGAATTAGTCAACATTATTAAGGAGGAGCTAAATTGACTTGTTAATGAATAAATTGGCTTTGCCATAATATTTTAAATCAAATTTCCATTTATGTTCTAAAAAGGTTAATTTGATAATATTCGCCAAGGCCTCATATCAATCTAAATTTATTGCTGCCGGAAATTAACATTTTTCCTGTGCATTAACAAAAATCCTTTTTCGTGATATAATATAGTATGCCCGCATTTCCGGGCAAGGCTTTAAAGGGGGTGATAGACATCAAAAAAACAAGTTAAAGCGCCTGAACTTGGATGGGTACGGCAATAGACATCCAAGTCGACGAGGATGGGGGTTATCGAGTTGTTCGGCGGATGCCCTCAGGTCTACCTTGCCAGGCCTAAAGTTATTCCTCAAACCCGTTAAGTGATTAGCGGTTTAAAGGGAATTAACAGGCAGGGGAAAATTAAATATTGATACGGGGGGTAATCTATTTTGTGCGGAATTGTTGGATATTTAGGGGAAAAGGAAGCAACCCCAATTTTAATTGAAGGACTGGAACGTCTAGAGTATCGTGGTTATGATTCAGCAGGAATTGCCGTTAGTGTGGAAGATGAGATTGACGTTGTCAAGAAAGCAGGGAAGCTTAAGGTACTAAAAGAGGCTATTTCCGAAAACCCTCCAGCAGGGAAGGTGGGAATCGGTCATACCAGATGGGCAACCCATGGTAGTCCTTCCGACCTGAATTCTCATCCACACTCTGACTGTACCGGTGATTTTGTAATTGTGCATAACGGGATTATTGAAAATTTCCAGCAGTTAAAGGATGAACTTGTGGATAAAGGGCATAGTTTCCGTTCTGAGACCGATACAGAGGTTATTGCCCATCTAATTGAGGAGAATTATCAGGGGAAGTTAAGGGAGGCTGTCTTAAAGGTAGCCCGGATGCTTGAAGGATCCTATGCCCTGGCTATTTTATCTAAAAGGGAGCCAGGTAAAATCATAGCTATTCGCCGGGATAGTCCTCTCATAGTCGGTATCGGTGAGGATGAGAACTATATCGCCTCTGATATTCCTGCCTTTTTGCAATATACTAACCAGTTTTATATTCTTGATGATGAAGAACTTGCCGAGGTTACCAGAGACAACATTAGTCTTTATGATGCCGCCGGAAATAGGATAGAAAAGGATGTCTTTGTTGTTAACTGGGATGCAGAGATGGCAGAAAAGGGCGGTTATGAGCATTTTATGCTTAAAGAGATCCATGAAGAGCCCGATGCGATAAGACGGGTACTGAGTAACCGTGTTACTCCTGGTAATGTTGACTTAAGTGAGATCAACCTGTCATCGGAGGAGATCAGGAACTATGATAAGATTCATATTGTTGCCTGTGGAACCGCTTCTTATGCGGGTATAATGGGTAAATATGTGATTGAAGAGCTGGTCAGAATGCCGGTCGAGGTAGATATTGCCTCAGAGTTTAGGTACCGTCAGCCGCTGATTGATGAAAACTCCCTGGTGATTGTTGTCAGCCAGTCGGGAGAGACAGCTGATACCCTGGCGAGTTTAAGGCTAGCCCAAAAGAAGGGAGCTAAGGTGCTTGCCTTTACCAATGTTACCGGTAGCAGCATCGCCAGGGAGGCCGATGAGGTGCTGTACTTGCAAGCCGGACCGGAGATAGCAGTGGCTTCGACCAAGGCCTATATCAATATGGTAGTCGCCTTCTATATTCTGGCACTCTATCTGGCTAAAGTAAGATCAACAGTGACTGAGGACCGTTTGTATGAATTAATTGAGGAGGTACTACGTTTACCCAAACTGGCTACCGAGACAATCGAAAAATCTTTGGAGCTGGTTAAGGAAAGGGCCAGGGTCTATAAACTGCAGGATAATGCCTTCTTTATCGGGAGAAATATCGATTTTGCCCTCTCTCTAGAAGGGGCGTTGAAACTAAAGGAGATCTCCTATATACATGCTGAAGCCTATCCGGCCGGGGAATTAAAACATGGACCCCTTGCCCTGATTGAAGACGGGGTACCGGTTGTAGCTATTGCTACCAGACTGTCCCTTTATGATAAGATGCTGAGTAATATCAAGGAGGTTAAAGCCAGGGGGGCAGATGTATTAGCAATAACCTTTGAGGGTGAGACAGAGGTAGAAAAATCGGTTGACCATGTCATCTATATCCCCAGAATTAACGAACTTTTCAGCGGGGCGCTGGCTATTATTCCCATGCATCTTTTAGCCTATTATACCTCACTGGAAAGGGGTTATGATGTGGATCAACCCCGTAATCTGGCAAAGAGTGTGACGGTTGAGTAGCTAATTTACGGCTTTTACCATGTGTGCTCAAAGATAAAAAAGTTTGCTTAAGGATAAAAAATTTTGCCTAAAAATCATGGGTGGAATGCAGGAGAAATCCTGTAACCATTCATGATTTTTTTTATTTTCGGCTGTGTAATCAGCCTATGAGGTTAATCCATCCAGAAGGTGTAATTACGGTAGTGAGGTATTAATTTAATTTCATGGATATGGCTATAATAATTAAAGGTGATAAATATGTCAGAGATAAGGCAGGATATAGTGACCGGAAAACATGTAATTATAGCTGTTGAGAGGGGGAAGAGACCCCATGATTTTTCCCGGAAGGAAGAGGTAAAGGAGAGGGAATTCTGTCCCTTCTGTGAAGGTAATGAGAAGGAAACCCCACCTGAAGTTGCCGCCCTGCGGGATAAGAGTAACCTTAAAGCAGATACCCCCGGCTGGCGGATCAGGGTTGTGCCTAATAAATTTGCCGCCGTTAATCCTGAGGAAAAACTAAAACTGCTGCAGACAGGAATATATACATATCTTACTGGTAAGGGAGCGGCAGAGGTTGTCATTGAGTCACCGGATCATCATTCAACCCTCGGTTCACATAACCTACAGCATGTCGAAGATCTGCTGCAGATAATTCAGGATAGGTTTTTGAACCTGTCCCGGGATAAAGAAATAAGGTATGTCCAGATCTTTAAAAACTACGGCTCTGTGGCCGGGGCTTCTTTAGAACACCCCCACTGGCAGATTATTTCCACACCATTAATTCCTACGGTTCAGATAGAGGAATTAAAGGGTGCGGCCGCTTATTTTAATGAACACGGCCGGTGTGTATTCTGTACGATGATTGCAGCAGAAAAGGAGAGCAGGACCAGACTGGTAGCCGAGAATGATTTTTTTATCGCCTTCTGTCCCTATGCCTCCCGTTACCCCTTTGAGACCTGGATCCTCCCTGAAGACCATCAGAGCACTTTCGGCAGCCTGACAGAGGGTGAGATAACCAGCCTGGCCCGGATATTGCAGGGGATTATTCATCAGCTTGAAGAGGGTTTTAACCCCCCCTATAACCTGATTATTCATAGCGCACCAGTCGGAGATGCTCAGGCGAATCACTTCCACTGGCATATAGAAATCCTGCCCCGGTTGACTATTACCGCAGGTTTTGAACTGGGAACCGGTATCTTTATTAATCCGATAGCACCCGAGATAGCGGCTGAAACCTTAAAACTGTAGTTTGGGTTGCTCTAGTTTAATAAGGGATAAATAAAAATATCTTTATTAGAAGGTGGAGTTATGGTATTTAAGACATATGTCTTATTTAATGACCTGGCAGATGTAATTGATGAGATTATTGCTGAAATTGATGCCTGCAGGTTTAAGGAAACCCGCTGGTTTAGAAAAAAGGCTGATCGAATTAAGGGCCTGAAGATCCTGGATTATACCGTACTTGCTTCTTTAGCAGGAGAAGAATTAATTATCCCCCTGATTGTTTCCTTTCAGCTGGTAAATTCCGTTAACGGGCATGAATATAAGGAAATTTATTACCTCCCGCTGATAATCAGTAAGGAGCTTAACGAAAAAGGAACCCTTCTGCTAAAGATAGAACATCCCGATTACTGTGCTTTTGTTTCTGACGGTGTTCATTCCCTGAGCTATAATCAGGCTCTGGATAGATTTATCAGAACTGGTCAGTCTATTGAAATGAAAAAGGGAGGATTTCTGAAAGCCCGATTACTGGCCGGGGATAAGATTACCCGGGCCGGTTCCCTAACAGATCTATCCAGTAATAGTTTAACCCTGGTTCGAAAGGAACAGATAGTTAAGACCTACCGCAAACTGGTAGAGGGTATCAATCCGGATATTGAGATAGGTAGATTATTATATGAGGAAACAACCTTCAGGAATTTCCCCCGGATCATGGGATATATCTCCTATCATGATAACGATGGAAGGGAATACTGCCTCTGTTTGCAGGAGGAGTTTGTGGTTAATCAGGGTGATCTCTGGGCCTATACCCAGAAATTCCTGGCCGGGTATCTGGATTATGCCAGAATTAATAGTGATAGGGAATTATTACTGAATTACATAGAGGATTTCTCCTCAGAGATGGTCAGACTTGGAACCCTGATTGCCGAATTACACCTGGCTCTTGCCAGTATCAACCGGGAGGGTTTTAAGCCTGCTGGCATTGATGAAACAGAGCTGAAGGAATGGTACCGGACCATGAAAGAGAATGTGCAGGAATTACTTGGCTATTTGAGAAAGAATGAAGGTGTAAAAGGGCCTGGCGGAGAGGTTTTAAAGCTTAAAGAGGCTATCTATACCAGTATTAAAAAGGTCTTTTCCTTAAAGGGCCATCTGGGCAAAAAAATCAGGATTCACGGTGACCTTCATCTGGAACAGATTTTAAAGACAGGGGATACTTTTTTAGTTCTTGATTTTGAGGGGGAACCATTAAAGGAACCGGTAGCTCGTCGGCGGAAACACCCCTCTTTAAAGGATGTGGCGGGGATGCTGCGTTCCTTTAATTATGCAGCTCACTCGGCCCTATTTAACTATCTCGATAATAATTATCTAGAAGGTATGCCGTCATTGAAAGAGGCAGTATTGATCTGGGAGAGAGAGGTAGTTAAAAACTTTGTTACTGGGTATATTAATAGAGTCAGGGATAGGAGGGCTGATCTGTTACCGCCGGTTGCCAAATTTAATCAGGCCCTGGCCCTGTTTAAACTGGATAAGGCTCTATATGAGGCTCTTTATGAAATCAATAACAGACCGGACTGGTTACCCATCCCTTTGCAGGGGATTTTAGGCTGTATCAGAGAGCTGGAAACAAAGGAGGATACTGTTAATGAGCGATACTAAGGTAACGATCCTGACAAAGGAATATCCCCCCTATATTTATGGAGGGGCAGGTGTGCACGTAGATTATCTGACAAAATCACTGCAGAAAATAATGAATGTTGAGGTGCGCTGTTTTGGTGACCAGGAGGGGGAAAGGGATGGAATTAGGGTTAAGGGTTACCAGCCCTGGGAGTTGCTTTCCAGGGGGAGTAATGAGCATTACCAGAAGGTTTTGAATCCCCTTTCCGTTGATCTGGCCATGGTGAAAGATCCTTTTGATGCTGATGTCATTCACGCCCATACCTGGTACACCTTTATGGCAGGGTTTTTAGCCCGAAGGCTTTATGATCTTCCCCTGGTTACAACTATCCACAGTATGGAACCGCTACGCCCCTGGAAGGAGGAACAGTTAGGCAACGGTTATCATCTGAGTTCCTGGATGGAAAAGACGGGGCTTGAGGCCTCAGATAAGGTGATTGCGGTTTCCAGCGAGATGAAACAGGATATCCTAAAGTACTTTGATATCGATGAAGAAAGGGTTGAGGTTATTTATAATGGGATCGACCTGGAAGAGTATCAGTATACCGATAGTACCTCCTATCTTGAGCAATACGGAATTACCCTGGAAAAAGCCTATATCCTTTTTGTGGGCAGGATTACCCGCCAGAAGGGGATTATCCATCTGGTAAATGCTATTAAGGATATCCGGGGAGATGCCCAGGTGGTTCTCTGTGCCGGCGCCCCTGACACGGTAGAGATTGCCAGGGAGATGGAAGAGAGGGTTAATACCATTCAGGCGGAAAGGGAGGGAGTAATCTGGATTAATGAGATGGTCCCCAGGGAAGCGGTGATAGAGTTTTACTCTCACGCCAGTGTCTTTGTCTGCCCCTCAGTCTATGAGCCCTTCGGGATTATTAATCTTGAGGCTATGGCCTGTCAGACACCTGTTGTAGCTTCAGCCGTAGGTGGGATTAAAGAGGTAGTTGTCGACGGAGAGACCGGTTTTCTGGTGGAGTTTGCCCGGAAAGATGAGACTACCGGTGAGCCAGAGGATCCTTCTGCCTTCTCTAAAGCACTGGCTGATAAGATAAACCGGCTACTTGAAGATGAGAAATTACAGCAGGAGTTTGGTCAAAAAGGCCGCCAGAGGGTCGAGAAGTACTTCAGCTGGGATAGCATAGCCCAGCAGACCATGGAGTTATATGAGAGTTTACTGGTATAATTAAACACTATGGAATTTTTATTATCTTTCCCTTTTGCATTTATAACTTTCTTGCAGTATAATTAATAAAAGAGGATGATTGTGAACCTCTATAAGAGTTCGTATGACAAAATAATCACCAATTCATCTCCACCTAAAATTAAGATGGAGTATTCTTTAGATAAATGGGAAAGGACAGAATAAGAACTATGATTATAGGCCTGGGGGTAGACCTGGTAAAGGTAGATAGAATTAAAGAGATAGTAGATAGATGGAATAACAGGTTTTTAGAGAGGGTTTTTACCGCAGTTGAGCTAGAGTACTGCTGGTCTAAATCTCTGGCCCCCCAGCACCTGGCAGCCCGCTTTGCCGCCAAGGAGGCCGCCCTGAAGATGCTGGGCACAGGTTTAAAGGGGCTAAACTGGCACCAGTTTGAGGTTGAAAACGACCCCGGCGGTAAACCGGTACTTAAGCTCTATGGAAGGGCCAGGGAGTTAGCCAGAAAGAAGGGAATCAAAGCTATCCATCTCAGTATTTCTCATGAAAGGGAATATGCATTTGCCCAGGTAATCGGGGAGGGGTAATTAAAGATGATTGTCTTGAAGCCTGAAGAGATGAAAAAAGTGGATAGGGCTGCAATCGAGGCCGGATTTCCGGATATCTTATTAATGGAGACTGCCGGCCGGGGTGTAGCCGGGCTGGCTGACAGGATTCTTAAAAATGCCGGAAAGAGGGTTCTGGTCTTTGCAGGTAAGGGTAATAATGGTGGTGATGGCCTGGTTGCAGCCCGTTTTCTGGATATGTGGGGCTATCAGGTTGAGATTGTTCTGCTGGCCGGGGAGAAGGGGCTTAAGGGAAGCCCGTTGGTTAATTATAGACTCTGCCAGCTACGGGAGATAGATATATTAGAATTTAGCGAAGACGGAGATAATAATCTTAAGCTGGTTAAAAATGCTATCATGCAGGCAGACCTGATTATTGATGCCATGCTGGGGACCGGTCTCAAGGGGGATGTTCGCCAGCCTGTAGCCACCATGATTGATCTGATCAACCAGAGCCAGAAGAAGGTACTGGCTGTTGATATTCCCTCAGGGATAGATGGTGAGAAGGGTCGGGTTCTCGGTAAGGCTATCAGAGCCGATTTTACTGCTACCATGGCCTATCCCAAACTCGGTTTGGTTGTCTATCCCGGGAAGGAGTATACCGGGCAGCTGGAGGTAGTTGACCTGGGCGTCCCGGAAGAATATACGGCTAGAACCGGATGTAATCACTTTCTGCTTACTGGAGAGGAAGCAGGCCAGCTGCTGCCTGAAAGGCCAGTCACGGGCCATAAGGGAACCTTCGGCAAGGTGGGAATCCTGGGGGGTTCCAGGGGGATGGCAGGGGCCCCTGCCCTGACAGGCCTGGCGGCTTTAAAGACGGGGGCTGGTCTGGTCAGGGTAGCGGTCCCCAGGGATATCCAGGCTACTGTGGCAGCCCGCAGTCCGGAATTGATCACCATCGGGCTTGCCGGGATAGATGATCTGGCGGAAATAGATGAGTTGCAGAAACAATCTGATATAATGGCCGCCGGTCCCGGTCTGGGCCGGTCAGAGGCCGTGAGAACGCTAGTCGACTGGCTTTTAAGGGAATGTGAACTACCTCTGGTTTTAGATGCAGATGGGTTAAATGCTATTCAGGATCTGCAGGTACTTAAAGAGCGGCAGAGTCCCTTGATCTTGACACCCCATCCGGGGGAGATGGCCCGCTTACTGCAGGAAGATATCGCTACGATCCAGAGAGAAAGAATTAGCTTTGCCCGGGACTTTGCCACTACCTATCAGCTTTATCTGGTCTTAAAGGGGGCGGCGACCCTCATTGCCCTGCCTGATGGCCGGGTTTATATTAACCCTACAGGTAATGAGGGGATGGCTACTGCCGGTAGTGGTGATGTCCTGACAGGAGTAATCAGCGGTCTGCTTGCTCAGGGATCAGGGGTAGAAGAGGCTGCTATTCTGGGTCCCTACCTGCACGGGTTAGCAGGAGACCTGGCCAAAGAGGAACTCGGTTCTAACAGTATGATAGCCGGAGATATTATCAATTATCTTCCTCCGGCAATCAGACGAATCACAAATACCAGGACCGATCCGGGCAGAATATGACCTGGTAAAGGATGATCTGATTATGGTTGTTGAGATTACCCGTCCTGTCTGGGCGGAGGTCAATCTGGATAATATTGTATATAACCTGGAACAGGTGAGAAAAAGGGTTTCAGCCGAGACATTTATTATGGCTGTGGTTAAGGCAGATGCCTACGGTCACGGGGTTATCCCTGTAGCCAGAAGGGTGGTTGAAGCAGGTGCTGACCGGCTGGCTGTGGCTCTACCTGAAGAAGGGGTTGAATTAAGGGAGGCGGGTTTTACCCTGCCCGTCCAGGTCCTGGGAGAGATTCTTCCACCTCAGTATCCGCTTATCCTCGATTATGATCTAATTCCCACCATTGGTAAGATTGAGACGGCCAGAGGGTTGAATCAGCTGGCCGTTAGGAAGGGAGTTTTGCAGAAGGTCCATCTTAAGGTCGATACGGGAATGGGCAGGATCGGTACCCTGCCCGATTCGGCTGTAGAATTCGTCCTGAAGATTGCCCAACTATCCAATTTAGAACTCGAGGGATTGATGACCCATTTTGCCACGGCAGATGAGGAAAATAAGGAATATACCTATTACCAGTGGGAGAGGTTTAATTATGTGATCAGAAAGCTCGAGGCAGAGGGAGTTAGTATCCCGATTAAACATGCCGCTAATAGTGCGACTATTATTGATCTACCTCAATTTGAGCTGGATATGGTCAGACCTGGTATCATGTTATACGGGCTGAGGCCCTCCCCTGAGGTTGATAACAGCCTTTCTCTAAAGCCCGCCCTCAGCTGGAAGGCCCGGATTATTTATCTAAAAGAGGTGCCTGCAGGGACTGCTATCAGTTACGGATCTACCTATATTACCCCCCGTAGGAGTAGGATTGCCACCATTCCCCTTGGCTATGCTGATGGTTACTCCCGGTTATTATCCAATAAAGGCCAGGTCCTGATACATGGCCGGAGGGTTCCTGTCAGGGGGAGGGTATGTATGGACCAGTTTATGGTTGATGTAACAGAGATTCCGGATGTATCTGTAGGTGATGAGGTGGTTTTAATTGGCAAACAGGGGAAGGAAGAGATTACTGCAACTGAAATAGCTGATTTAACCGGGACGATCAATTATGAAATTACCTGCAGTATTTCTAAAAGGGTGCCCAGGATATATTTATAAATAGAGAGGGATCAGTATGATAAAGAAGCAAATGATTATCAAGAACAAGACCGGTTTACATGCAAGACCAGCTGCTGTTTTTGTCGAGATAGCTGACAGGTTTGAGTCTGAAATAGACCTTACCTTTGAAGGTGTCACGGTAAATGCCAAGAGTATCATCGGGGTTCTATCCCTGGGGATAGGTAGGGGAGATATGATTACCCTGACAATAGATGGACCTGATGAAAAAGAGGCTATGGCAGCCATGGAGGAGATTGTGGAAAATAAATTTGGTGAAAATGGAGGATTTGATGAAAATGATCCTATCAGATAAATCGATCCAGGAATTAATTGATAGTAATAGGTTGGTTATTAAACCGCTGGAGGAACACCAGATTCAGCCCGCCTCCATCGACCTGAGACTGGGTAACAGTTTTTTAAAGATCGATGAGAACATGATGGAGGTTATGACTTTAAATGAAGAGATTAAATATGTAAGTTTGACCAGGGAGGAAATCGTTATTCCGCCAAATTCCTTTCTTCTAGCCACAACTATGGAATATATCGAATTACCAGAGGATATAACGGCCTTTGTGGAGGGGAGGAGCTCCATCGGGAGAATGGGTTTATTTATCCAGAATGCGGGCTGGGTAGACCCCGGTTTTGCAGGTCAGATTACCCTGGAGCTTTTTAATGCCAACCGCTTACCGATAAAATTAACTTCCGGCCGGAGAATCTGTCAGCTGGTCCTGGCCCGGATGGACCAGAAGGCTGCTAACCCCTACAACGGCAAGTATCTCTATCAGAGGAATGCCGTAGGCAGTAAGGTTTACCAGGATATAGAGAACTGCTAATAGATGTTTTCGATTATCTGGTTTAAGTTGGCATTTAATATTTTCCTTAATTCATTGACAGTCCCTTGGCTTTATTATATACTTATAGGGAAAGCTATGATATCAGTCATATTTTAAGAGGTGAAGAATATGGCAGAAAATAATTCGCAAAGGGCCAGGGCACTAACCGATGAAGAAAAAAAGAAAATAGCCGCAGAATTAATTGAAGGATATAAAAAAATGGCTACCTTAAATCTAGAGCTAGCTGAAGAAGGTTTGAGATCAGATGATGAGACTGATAAATAAGGTCTCATCTTATTTTTTTCGCTTATTATGTATAATTGTCCTATTTTTAGAAAATATTAATATAGAATCCAATATAACCGAAAATTACTATAAAATTATTGACATTATTCAATACATTTCTATATAATAGTAATATAAGAGTAAAGCTTGGGGGTGTTCTTTTTGGGCAATTTGAAGCGGGTAATGATCAGTTTACCTAATAATCTTCTCCAGGAGGTAGATGTTTTTGTTCAAAAGGGTAGCGGCAATCGCAGTGAATTTATCAGGGAAGCTATGAAGCTCTATTTAAAGGAAAAAAAGAGGCAGGAGCTCAGGGAACAGATGCGGATAGGATATTTAGAGATGAGTGAGATTAATCTTGAGCTGGCAGATGAAGGCATCAGTTGTGATGCCAGAACAATTGATTACTATGAAGAAAGATTAGCGGAGTGTGAATAAGGTGAATGTTACAAGAGGCGATGTCTTTTATGCAGACCTGAACCCTGTTGTTGGCTCAGAACAGGGTGGGGTTAGACCTGTCCTTGTGATACAAAATGATATCGGCAATAAATATAGTCCAACAGTAATAGTAGCTGCCATTACTTCCAAGATAGATAAGGCAAAGTTACCGACCCATATTGAGATTTCTGCCAAAAACACTAATCTGGAGAAGGATTCAGTTATTTTACTGGAGCAGATTAGAACCATCGATAAAAAGAGATTGCAGAGACACGTTACTCACCTCGATAAAGAGATTATCGAGAAGGTAAATGAGGCTATTGAAATTAGTCTAGGCTTAATAGAACTTTAAGGCCCTTTTTTTATTAGGGTTCTTTTTTTTGCTCATAATAGTTTTAGAAGGAATTTTTTTAATTTCCAAACATCTCTCTAACATCTGTTTGCAGTTGTTTGAAGGTAAAGTAAGTTGCCGAACGGAGTGAGGCATTAATTTAAGAGGAAAGGAATGAGGTCGGTGGTAGACCTGTTAGCAAATGTTTACCGCGGTGAGCTGGTAGAGAGCATTCATTACGGCCAGATTGCGGTTGTTGATAAGAATGGGAAGAAGATTGCAGAAGCCGGTAATAGCCGGCAGATAACCTACTGGCGTTCAGCTGCCAAGCCCTTTCAGACACTACCTGTTATCTTCTCTGGTGCTGCGGAAAAATATGGTATAACAGATGAAGAGCTGGCTGTTATGGCTGCCTCTCATAACGGGGAAGAGGAACATGTCCGGACAGTTCAGGGAATACTGGATAAGATAGGGCTGGATGAGGCTGCCCTTTTGTGCGGGATTCATCCCCCCTATCATGAACCGACAGCCAGGTTAATCTATCAGCAGGGGAAGGAGCCCCTTAGACTCCATAATAATTGTTCCGGTAAACATGCTGGCTTATTAACCATCAGCAAGTATTATGGCTGGAGTCTTGATGATTATGATCAGCCCGGCCATCCAGTGCAGCGGTTAATTCTGAAGACTATAGCCGAGATTACCGGTTATCCTGAAGAGAAGATCCTGCTGGGAGTAGATGGTTGTGGTGTGGTAGTCTTCGGGCTGCCGCTGGAGAAGATGGCCTATGCCTATGCCCGTTTAGCCAATCCTGATAGCCTGCCTCAGGCTTATCAGGAGGCTGCCCGGAGGATTACCAGCAGTATGGAGAAATATCCACAAATGGTTAGCGGGACCGATACTTTTAATACTGACTTGATGAAGGTAACCGGAGATAAACTGGTTGCCAAATCAGGGGCAGAGGGTATCTTCTGTGTCGGGGTACATGGTCAGATGGGTGTTGCCCTGAAGATAGCTGATGGCAATAGCAGGGCTGTTCCTCCCGTCACTATGGAAACTTTATCTCAGTTAGGTCTTTTAGATGATAAGGAGCTTAAGCAGCTAGAAAAATACCATCACCCGGAGGTTATCAATAACCATCAAGCTAAGGTGGGAACGATTGAACCTACTTTTAAACTCAAGATGTTATAAATGCAGTACGTAATCAATCATAATGAAGAGGGGGAGAAGACTGTTGCTAGCAATTATTAACGGGAAGGTCCTGACAATGATTAGAGTAATATTGGCCCCAAAAAATAATTTCACTATGACATTATCACAAGTTAATCACAATTTGCAAATTTGCTTATTGACAAAGTGAAAGATTTTATGTATAATTATTAATCAAATATAAGTATATATCGAAATTAAAGACTGAGAACAGGATAAGTAACTAAAATGGTATTTTTAGCGAGCCGGAGATGGTGTGAGCCCGGTAATTAACCATTTTAGTGAAACCCGCCTGGGAGTCGTAGGCTGAAAAAAGAGTAAGCCTTACCGGCAGTCAGCCGTTACCCTGATAGGTTATTGTAGGGCGGAGACTCTTCTCTACAGTAACTGAAAAGAGTGAACCTTTCGGTTAATTAGGATGGTACCGCGGGATAACCCTCGTTCCTTATCTGGAACGGGGGTTTTTTAATGAAGAGGAATTTGCTGAGGGGGCAACTTGAATATTTTTTCTCAGTAGTTAGGATGATATGCCATGAAGAAAAATTTTTTCAGGAGAATTGTTGTTAAAATAGGCAGTAGTTCCCTTACCCACAAAGGGGGAAAGCTTAATCTAACAAAGATTGATCATTTTTTAAGACAGCTGGTCGATCTGAAAAACCAGGACAGGGAGGTTTTATTCGTAACCTCGGGTGCTATCGGGGCAGGAATGGGAGAGATGGGCATAAAGGAGAGGCCCAGGTCAATTCCCGAGCAGCAGGGAATGGCAGCTATCGGGCAGGGGCTTTTAATGACGGTCTATAATAAGATCCTGAGGGAATATGGCGAGATAGGTGCCCAGATACTGCTGACTTCCAGCGACCTGGAGGATAGGGGCAGGTTTTTAAATGCCTTTAATACCCTGGAGACCTTATTAAAATACGGGGTTATTCCGATAATAAACGAAAATGATACCGTAGCTACCCAGGAGATCAAGTTTGGTGATAATGATACCCTCTCTGCCAGGGTTGCCGGTCTGATTGAGGCAGATTTGTTAATCATTCTTTCCGATGTTGAGGGATTATATAACGGTAATCCCAGGGATGGAAGGGAAGGGCTGCAGGTAATCAGAAAAGTGGATAAAATAACTCCCGAACTGGAGAAAATGGCTGGTGGCCGCGGCAGCAGTCTCGGCACCGGTGGGATGCTTACCAAACTGGAAGCGGCGAGGATTGCCGTTAATTCAGGTATTACTATGGTTATTGGTCCCGGTTACAAAGAGAATATTATCCTGAAGATTATTTCCATGCTGGAAAAGGGAGAAGGGTACTATCTTGGTACTACTTTTCTCCCGAATGAGAATAATTTAAGTAAAAGAAAACAGTGGCTATGTTTTAACCTTTCCGTCAGTGGTAGTTTGAAAATTGACCCCGGGGCAGAAGAGGCTTTACTCCATCAGGGGAAAAGTCTTTTACCGGGAGGAATTATTGAGGTTAATGGTAATTTTCAACAGGGAGAGCTTGTAGCAATAATGAATCATAAGGGTAGAGAAATAGGAAAGGGGTTGGTCAATTACTCTTCGAGGGAGATTGAGTTAATTAAAGGGCATCATTCCGATGATATTGTCTTTTTGCTGGGATACGTGAATAAGGATGAGGTAATCCACAGAGATAATCTGGTTATAAAATAGTTCAATTATAAAAGGGGGAATAAGCAGTGAGTATTAGAGAAGAGGTAATAAGTCAGGCTAAACAGGCGAAGAAGGCAGCCCGTAAACTGGCGGGTATTCCGACAGATGTAAAGAACAGGGCATTACTAAAAATTGCAGCAAGACTGGAAGACTCTATGGATGAGATTATAGCGGTCAATAATAAGGATATGGAGGCCGGGGAGAAGGCTGGTCTATCAAGGGCTCTGCTGGACAGGTTGAAGTTGAATGAAAAAAGGATTAAGGATATGGCTGATGGGCTCAGGGAACTGGTTAACCTGGATGACCCGGTCGGAGAGGTTATCAGGATGTGGAAACGGCCGAATGGATTGCAGATCGGTCAGATGAGGGTTCCCCTCGGGGTTGTGGGTATTATCTATGAAGCCAGGCCCAATGTAACCGTTGATGCTGCTGGACTCTGTCTGAAGGCGGGTAATGCTGTTATTCTCAGGGGGGGTTCAGAGGCAATAAACTCCAATAAAATACTTACCCGGGTTACCGCTGAAACAGCTGTTGAGGCTGGACTGCCTGAAGGCGCGGTTCAGTTGATCCAGACTACCGACCGGGAGGCGGTCAGGGTGCTCTTTGAGTTAAATGAATATCTTGATGTTCTTATTCCCCGGGGCGGGGCTGGGTTAATTAAGACGGTGGTAAACGGGTCTAAGGTTCCGGTAATTGAGACCGGTGTGGGTAACTGCCACGTTTATGTGGATTCGGCTGCCGATCTTGACATGGCCCTTGATATTGTTTTTAATGCCAAGACGAGCCGGCCGGCAGTATGTAATGCAGCCGAAAGTTTATTGGTTCACCGGGATATTGCTGAAGAATTTTTGCCCCGCCTCTATAAGTTATTTGAGGAGAAGGGTGTAGAGTTAAGGGGCTGTGACCAATCGCTCAGGATTATACCTGCTATCAAGAAAGCGGAAGAAGAGGACTGGAGCAGGGAATATCTTGATTATATTATGGCAGTTAAAGTTGTTGAGAGCTTTGAGGAAGCTGTTGATCATATTAATAATTATGGTACCAAACACTCTGAGGCAATTGTTACTAACGACTATAGCAAAAGCCAGCGTTTCCTTCAGGAAATAGATGCGGCAGCTGTTTATGTCAATGCCTCTACCCGTTTTACCGATGGTAACCAGTTCGGCCTCGGTGCCGAGATCGGGATCAGCACCCAGAAGTTACACGCCAGGGGTCCGATGGGTTTAAAGGAATTGACTACTACTAAATATATCGTTCTCGGACAGGGACAGATCAGGGAATAAAGTTAGAAAGGAAGTAGAGGGATAGATCAGGGTAATTAGGTTGAAATAATATGGGATTAAAAATAGAAGCTCATAATAGGAGAAGAATAAAAACATCACTTAGAGTATGAAGAGAGTTTAAGGTTTAGTGATATATTAATCCAATTCAGGAGGTGAAGATGTTACTACCCTTCCTCTGATAGGAATCAGAGGTTTTAAGTAACGAAATCTATGAAACTATGTGTAATAGGTCTTGGTAAGATCGGTTCAGCCCTGGTTCAAGGAATGCTCCAGGCGGGCATTTACCAGGCGGAGGAGATAATCGGCTGTGATATTAATGTTACGGTAAAGGAAAGAAATGAAGCCTACGGTGGAATCCAGACAACCACTGATAATTGCCAGGGTGCTGAGCAGTCTGAGGTTGTTTTACTGGCCGTGAAGCCTCAGGTAATTAACAAGGTTCTAGTGGAGATAAAGGATGTTGTTAAGGATAAGTTGGTTGTTTCTGTCGCGGCCGGGATTAGTATTGACCACCTTGAAAGTTTTTTGCCGTCATCCTGCCGGATTGTCAGGGTGATGCCGAATACACCTATTTTAGTCAAGGAAGGGATTTCCGCAATAGCCTCCAATAAAACGGCCACTAAGGAAGATGTAGAAATGGTAAAGGAGATGTTCAGCGGAGTGGGAGAAGTTGTCGAAATTGAGGAGGAATTGATGGATGCTGTTACCGGTTTGAGCGGTAGCGGGCCGGCTTATGTATATATGATCATTGAAGCCCTGGCCGATGGTGGGGTCCTGAGCGGTATCTCCCGGGAGTTAGCACTTAAACTGGCGGCTCAGACCGTCCTTGGCTCAGCAAAGATGGTTCTTGAGAGCGGTAAACACCCCGGGGAGTTAAAGGATATGGTAACTTCACCTGGTGGCACCTCCATCAGGGGGGTTGAGGTGCTGGAAAGCCATGGGCTGAGGGGAGTTATAATAGACGCTGTAAAGAAAGCTACCGAGCGTTCCAAGGAACTGAATAATATGTAGGTGGAAAATAACTAAGTGAAATAAATAATTTAAAATATCTAAATGAAATATATAAGTGAAAAAATAAAAAATATGTTAGTGAACAAATGAACCTCTACTAATTAGATTTTAAGCTAGAATTGATGTCAGAGGTAGGGAGAAATTACCTGGGAATTGGCAAGATAATAAAAATCCTCATTCCGGAGTTGGAGTGAGGATTTTTTTGATCTTATAGTTATTTCTTAGTTATTTTTTCGGTACTGGAATTAAACACAGAAATTCAAATGGTTCATCATAAGGATTTTTAAACTGATGTAATTCACCCGGGGCTACATAAGAAAACATTTCCGGACCGACTTCTATTTCTTTATCTTCCGTTACCAAAATACCCCTTCCCTTAACAAAATAGTTTTCATGTTCCCAATCATGCTTATGCCATGGAGTATGCCCTCCGGGTTGTACAGTAAAATAGCGTAAGCGGAAATTAGGGGCTCCATCTTTTTCACTTATTAAAACCCGTATACCGGTCTTTTTGATATCCTGACCATTATCCAGATTCTTTTCTTCAATATTCTTCACTTTATCTACTAACATACCATCCCTCCTGTTGTGATTACTCTGGTTTAATTATATAAGTTTCTGTTATCAGTATCAAGAGGATTTTACAAGGTGATAAAAAGCGTGCTTTTCTACGTTATTTTCCTATAAATTGTAATTTTTAGATAAATAAAAAGGAAAAGTTATAACAGTTCTCGAATAGATTAAGTAGAGGTTGTTTTTTAGATATCGGTTTAGAAGATATAATACTAGCAGATAGTTTCTATGGGGAAACCGCTTTTTAGAGTCTGGTATAAAAGAACTTAATGACCTATCAAGTTCAGGTGCTCCGAAAAAATTCACAGTTGAACAACGCTGTGAAATATATGTGGAGACGGTTACCTCAGGTATGAACTGGAAGGGTTTGTAATTGGACAGGGTATGAAATTAAATATTGAGTTCAAAGGTTTTTTAAAATAGGGAAGAATTATTAATAGAATATCAAAAAGCTGATATTGCTATATTCCCCAGCCTTTATGAACCATTTACCCCAATTCCCATGATGTTCAAGATATGAAGACAGTCAAAAGAGGCGACTCAGGGATGGATGTCTTAAGGGTACAATTACAATTAAAAAAAGCAGGGTATAAAGGAAAAGATGGGAAAGAACTGGTTCTGGATGGTAAGTTTGGACCTAATACCGAATATGCTCTCAAGCAATATCAAAAGGATAATGGCCTTGTTGCTGATGGGATTGCCGGGCCAAAGACATATGGGAAGATGTATGGGGTGGAAGAGGGTAATAAGATACGCCAAAGAGAAACTCCAGTGCAAAAAAAGAATATTCAAGTTAGAGCAAAAGTTAGGGCTGGATATAAAAGAGCATATGATTGGGGGCCAATTAAGATTACCGAAAGTATGTGGCTGCCATTTTAATAATAGTATCGTGTAAATATTTGCCTTCATAAGTTGCCTTAGGTTGTTCTAAAGCTGAATCAAGCAAATTCTCATCTCTTAATCCCGGACTCCCACCATAAATTTGTATTAATTGTTCATGGAAGTATAGGATTACGTTTTTTGGCAAAAAAATGATGTCTTTCATTATGATAATTTCTTTAGTGTATTTTTATATTTTATATTTGTTCTTTCAAAACCTTTAGCCCATTTTTCGAATTTAGGATCATATGGAGTTAAAGTAAAGCCATCATTTTTTTCAATCACATGTAATTCTTCACCTTCTTTAAGATTATATTTTTCAATAAGTTCTTTTGGAACAGTAAACCCGAAACTATTCCCTACTTTACGAAGTTTAATAGTTTTCATAAGATCACCTCAATAATATTATAACATTTGTATTACATTATATGCAAGAAGGGGAAAAGCAGTTTGCAGATGATTTTGCTGAAAATTATTCCAGGCAGCTAGATGCATAACAGATAGTCAATTTTGTCTGCTAGGGTTAAACTTTCAGGGTTCCAGTTTCTTTCAGGACATTTGAATATTCTGATGGGCAGATTGACCATCCGGATGAACCTGGAAAAATCACCGTCAAGCCAGGGGGGTGTCCAGACACCGGATCTACAGATATGGATAGCAGCTACCATTACCTCCACCGGCAACTCTTTGAGTCTACGGTAATCGTTTAGCGTGCCGTAATCGATATCAAAGGCATTATTTATCTCCTGAAACTGCTCCTTTTTTTCATAAGTGTACGGGCTATAGATAATAGTTGCCCTGCTGATATGTCCCTCTTTCAAGAGTTTTCCCAGCCAGTTGGCATAGTTAAGCTCAAACTCGAGGGAAGGCAGTCCACCATACCCCAGGTCAGAATGGGCATCAAAAAGATATACATTGCTGCAGGAGTTAATTTTGGCAAGAAAATATGAGTACTTATGGGAGTCAGATACATATACCTTTGTTGCGTCAGTTATCTTGAACAGGTCGTTTATTATCTTCCAAAATTCCTGCAACTTCGGTCCGGTATAGATGGTTTGTAGCAAATCTTCTCCATTTATTATTGCTTTTAGGTATCTTTGATACCAAATACCAATTAGATTTCTCCTATTTTCAAGGTAAGATCCGAACCACTCTCTTTTTGTTGGAATAAAATAATCCCAATCGATACTTAAAAGAGTTTTTCCCATAAAAACCACCTCAGAGCGAGACGCTTTTTAAGGAAATCCGGAGGTGTAATTTGAAACAGTTTTATTACTTATCATTTTAAATCAATCCCGGACCAATTTCAACTAATTACCATTTGTTATTTGAAGAGCCTGCAAAAGGAAACTAATTAAAAACTAATACTATGAGGTGTCATAAATGGAAAACGAAATAATTAGGAGATTATCACATGTGTTGAGCAGAATAAGTGCGTTGATTGCAGGTCAGAAGAAAGGGTCTGTAATTACCTCTTTGTTATTGAAGGACCAGGCAGCTGTCATTACATCTTGGTTTTATATGAAAGAAAAACATACTTCATATTAATGAAAGGAGTTTTTTTATGTCAGAATATCGATTTACTCAATATGAGTTATATTGGTCCAGACTTTTGGAAAGGGTATGAGCAGAAATAAAGACCGAGAGATGAACAGTTATTAACTGTTAAAGAAATAAAATTAAAGGGATGAGTAGATATGTGCCCGGGCAAAAAGAAGGATTTTTTAATTAGTTTAAAGAAAATATATTCTGGAGGGATAAAGAAACATCTTTAAAAAATAAGCAGATAGTTTAGCTATAGCATACAGAGTAGACATACCACCGGGAGGGAAAAGATTGAAGAAGCAAATTGAGGATTTGATTAAAGAATATGTAAGGAAATATCCAGAGGAAAAAAGTGTAAAGACCAGATGGAAAGAACCAATAGTCGCATTTGCCGATGCAGGGGATGAGATGTTTAAAAAGCTCAAAGAAGTTATAAGTCCATCCCATGCACTGCCTGAAGATTTTTTGCCGGATGCCAGAACGATTATTACTTATTTTCTACCCTTTGCCGATTTTGTGGTTAAAAGTAATATAGAGGGTAGGGTTAGTTCAAGAATATGGGCAATTGCCTATATAGAGACCAATCAGTTAATTGCTGATTTAAATAAATATATACAGAAGCAATTAAGGCAATCCAGGTATAATTCAACTATTATTCCGGCTACTCATAATTTTGATGAGCAAAAATTAATTAGTGACTGGTCGCACAGGCATGTAGCCTATATTGCCGGTCTTGGGAAGTTTGGCCTGAATAATATGCTGATTACAGATAAAGGCTGCTGCGGCAGGATCGGGAGTATAGTTACAAACTTAAAGCTAGAGCCTACAATAAGAGATGATAAGGAATACTGTCTTTATAAAGCCAGAGGAACCTGTAATAGGTGTGTGGAGAGATGTGTTAATGATGCACTGAAGATTAGTTCCTTTAACCGGCAGAAGTGTTATGAAATGTGTCTATCTAATGCTGAGATTTACTCAGATCTGGGCCTGGCTGATGTCTGTGGCAAGTGTCTGGTAAATGTTCCCTGTTCCGTGACGAATCCTGTAAAATAACGTGTTTCTACTTGCAGCAACTATATCCTTATGGAGAAAGAGTTAAAGGTACCGAAAGGCATACAGAAAGGAGTCAAATGAAGACAGAGGCTGCTCTCAATATTTTCCCGGCCATGGAAAAGAGTTTACTAATAGTAAGTTTGAGAAGTCTTTAGAAAATTTATTAAAAGGAATTAAAGCTTAAACAATATAGCAGCAAATAGAGAGGAGAAATAAATGAGTAAGAAGAAAATATTATTCGGAACCAGTAATATAGCAAAACTGGAAAGAATCAGGGCAATTGTAAAGGATTTACCTCTAGAAATTATGGGATCAAATGACTTAAATATTAATATTGAGGTTACAGAAAATGGCTGTGACGTACATGAAAATGCATTGCTTAAAGCCCGGACCTATTATGATCTAAGTAAGATTCCTACCTTTGCAATCGATTCAGGACTATATATTGAGAAGTTCCCGGAAGAAAAGCAGCCCGGTTTATTTGTAAGAAGGATTAATGGGAAGAGTGCTACAGATGAGGAGATGCTGGAATATTATACAGCTGAACTCAAAAAGGTGGGAGGGGAAAGTAGGGGTTATTGGATTTCCTCTATTACCTTTATATTTAATAAAGAGAAGGCAATAAGTTATGAATTAATTGAGGAACGGTTTTTTACTGCCAAAAGAAGTCCTGTAATGAAGAAAGGCTGGCCTCTTAGCAGTCTGGCAATTGAACCCACTTTTAATAAATATGTTTCTGAAATTACAAAGGAAGAAAGGGCAAAATTGCAGGAGAAGACCGATAGAGAGATATATAATATATTTGCGGAAATAATTGATGTAGTATAATTATATCGGTTGGAGACGGCAGGCGAAGAAATTTGGTGTTCAAAAACAACTTCGTGCTCGTCCATTTCAAATAATAATTTTTGAAGATGAGGTGAAAGAATATGAGCGACATGAAATATGAAGTTATCCTTTTTGATGCAGATGGTACCCTGTTTGATTTTGAGAAAGCAGAAGATTACGCCCTGGAAAAAACAGTATCTTTTTTCGAACTAAAGTATAACCGGGATTATCATTTAAAACACTTCAGGGATATAAATTTAGCTATCTGGGAGGAATTCGAAAGGGGGCTTATTTCGGCTGCAGAATTAAAAACGGAGAGATTTAAAAGATTGTTTGAAAGACTTAAGATATCTATAAAGTTAAGACATATTTATAAAGTTAAGAAACATCTATAAGGCTAAGTAATATTGGAAGGAGAAGTTTAATGCACTATCAAGGTATTATCTTTGATTTAGACGGAACACTGGTTAACTCACTTGAAGGTCTAGCCAGGGCCATGAATAATGTTCTCACCCGTTTCGGTTACCCCCGCCATGAAACTGAAGCTTACAGGCATTTCATCGGTAGAGGCATAAAGAAGCTGGTTCTAAGAGCACTTCCGGAGGAGCACAGGGATGAAGGGACTGTCGCAGAGTGTTTAGCCTTTATGCGGGAGGAGTACCAAAAACACTGGGCAGATAATATGTACCTCTATGAGGGAATTCCTGGGTTGCTTGATGAATTAACAAGACTGGGGGTAAAACTGGCTATATTGACAAATAAACCTGATAATTATACAGAATTAATCGTTCAGCGCTTTCTATCTGACTGGAATTTTGCGGAGGTTATTGGTGCCCGGGAGGATTTGCCGAAAAAGCCTGATCCAACCGGGGCTAATTTAATTGCCAGGAAGCTAAATATTCCACCGAAAAATCTGCTTTATCTGGGTGATACCGCTGTTGATATGGAAACGGCGAATAAGGCAGGTATGTTTGCTGTAGGGGCACTCTGGGGATTTCGCAGTGCCGGAGAACTTAAATCTGCCGGAGCAAAGGCGCTGATCAAACACCCGCTGGATATACTTGATCTTCTTGATCGGTGATGGCTGACCACGGTAATGAAAGCTAGATTAGGGGGTATTTAATATGCTAAAGCAGAGCTTCCGTTTCCGGGCTGGGGATGGAACCGCTATCTTTGTTTTTAAATGGTCACCTGAAAAGCTCGATAAAGCCAGGGGAGTAGTTCAGATTGCCCACGGAATGGCCGAACATGCCAGAAGATATGGGGATTTTGCTGAAGCCCTTGTCAGGGCGGGCTATATAGTCTATGCCAATGACCACCGCGGTCATGGGAAAACCGCCGGATCACCGGAAAATATAGGTTTTTTTGCTGATAAAGATGGCTGGGAACTGGTGGTTGAAGATATGCATCATTTGACCGGAATTATTCATGAGGAAAACCCGGGCCGGCCGGTTTTTCTCTTTGGACATAGTATGGGTTCCCTCCTGGCCAGAAACTATAGCTTTTTATATGGTAAGGAGATTGAGGGCGTTATTCTCTCAGGTACAGCAGGGGATCCCGGATTTATGGGGACTTTAGGTTTGGTTCTGGCAAAATGGGAGATGAAACGGATGGGTAAGAGGGCAAAAAGCCCGCTATTAAACAGATTAACCTTTGCCGGCTATAATAAACCCTTTAAACCCACCAGGACGGAGTTTGACTGGTTGAGCAGGGATCAGGCTGAGGTTGATAAGTATATCGCGGATCCTTACTGTGGAGGGATCTTTACAGCTAACTTTTTTTATGATCTGCTGAGGGGGATGAAGGAGATAAACCGGTGGGATAATATTATAAAAACTCCGAAGGAGCTGCCCATCTGCCTGCTTTCCGGGGATAAGGATCCGGTTGGAGGTAATACTAAAGGGGTTATGCAGGTATACCGGGCCTATCAAAAGGCCGGTATCAGGGATCTTAGTTATAGGTTTTATCAGGATGGAAGACATGAGATATTAAAGGAGCTAAACAGAGAAGAGGTAATTTCAGATATTATCGACTGGTTGAATGCTCACTGCTAGTTTAATGCATAAGAAATCATAATTTTTTAGATAAGCTTTATTTAATTTATTAAAGTAAAGTTGATGAATTCATTTTGTCCTTTCTGCTTTGATTATGTTATAATGTTAATATCTAAATGGTAATAATAATTAGGAGGTGAGAAACTATGGATGAGGATATCTTTAAGTATCTCAGCAGGAGTGAAGAAGATACCATCCGTCTGGGGGAAAGGATCGGAGAGTTAGTAGAACCGGGTCAGCTAATTCTCCTGGCCGGAGAACTGGGAGCCGGTAAGACCGTACTTACCCAGGGAATCGCCGGAGGGCTGGGGGTAGAGGATGAAGTTACCAGTCCGACCTATAAATTAATCAATGAGTATGAAGGTGAATTACCGTTATTTCATATGGATTTATATAGATTAGAGGAAGAAGAGGAGTTATATGAACTTGGTTTTGAAGATTATCTGGAAAGAGATGGCATCATCGTTATTGAATGGCCTGATCTGGCCTATGACTTACTCCCACCGGATTTTATATATATTAAAATAAATATCCTGGGCGATGAGTCGAGAGAGATTCTGATCGAATCAGAAGGAGATCAAGGAATAAGGTTGTTAGAGAGGTTAGAGGATTATGTTAGTGATGGGGATTGATACCAGCAGTGAGGTTGGAGCTGTTGGATTAGCAGATGAGACCGGACTGCTCGGCGAGGTAAATATACGTTTATTGCACCGGCATAGTGAGAGGTTACTACCTAATATAGATTTTCTCCTCAAGGAAGCCGGTTTTTCAATCAGTGAACTGGATGGGCTCAGTGTAACGGTAGGCCCTGGTTCTTTTACCGGTTTAAGAATAGGATTAAGTACCGTTAAGACCTTTGTCCAGGTACTAAATATTCCTGTAATCGGCTTATCAACCCTGGACGTTTTGGCCTATAATCTCTCTCAGGTAAAGGGGTGGTTAGTTCCAGTTATTAATGCCAGAAGAGAGAGGGTCTATACCTCTCTTTATAAAGGCTGGCAGCAGGATATCAGGGGTGTAAAGAAGTGGTCCGATCAGGCTGTACCCGTTAGTGAGTTGCTGGAGCGGTTGGCTGAAGTGGACAGAAAGGGAACCTTCTTTCTGGTCGGTGACGGTGTTTTCGCTTATAGGAATCTTTTTCTGGAGTCAGATTTAGATTTAATCCTATCACCTGCAGTGAGTAATCTCTCCAGGGGGGGAGCGGTGGCCGAACTGGGCCGCTTTTATCTTAAAGAGGGAGTTAAGGATGATTACCTGGAACTGCTCCCTAATTATCTTAAAAAACCGCAGGCTGAGATTAACTGGCTGCGAAAATATCATCCAGGTGAGTAAAGTGAATATTGTTATTAACCGGATGCTGGAAAGTGATCTCCCCCGGGTTATGAAGATAGAAAGAAAATCTTTTGCCGACCCCTGGTCATTAAATTCCTTCAGGCGCGAACTTAATGATAACCCCTATGCCCTTTACCTTTCAGCCTATTTAGATGAGAAATTAATTGCCTATATCGGTGGCTGGCTGGTCACCGATGAACTGCATATTACTAATCTGGCTGTTGACCCGGCTTACCGCAGGCAGGGAGTGGCCGGAAAATTACTGGCTGAGCTGATCGACTTAGCTAAGAAGCAGGGAATTGTCCGGGCGACCCTTGAGGTCCGGGCATCTAATACTTCGGCAATTAAGCTCTATGAGAAGAACGGTTTTGTTTCAGTAGGCTGCCGGCCCCGTTATTATCGAAACAATAATGAAGATGCCCTGATTATGTGGAAGGAGTTAAGTAATGAATGAGGATAAGGACATTTTGATTCTGGCAATTGAGACCTCCTGTGATGAGACAGCTGCCTCGGTTGTCAAAAATGGCTTTGAGCCTTTATCAAATATAGTTGCCTCTCAAATCGACTGGCACTGTAAGTATGGTGGGGTGGTCCCTGAGATTGCTTCCCGCAAACACCTGGAATTTATTAATCCGGTAATTGAAGAGGCACTTAAAAAAGCAGGCACTAGCTTTCAGGATCTGGATGCAGTTGCCGCTACCTATGGCCCCGGTCTGGTCGGCGGGCTTCTGGTAGGACTATCTGCAGCCAAAGCCCTGGCTTATGTTCTGGACAAACCCTTTATCGGTGTTAATCATATCGCAGGCCATATCTATGCCAATTTTATCTCCAACCGGGAGATAGAACCCCCGGTAGTCTGTCTTACTATTTCAGGTGGTCATACAGACCTGCTGTATTTTGAAGAGCTGGGGGGTTATGAAATTCTTGGCAGAACCAGGGATGACGCTGCCGGGGAGGCCTTTGACAAGACTGCCAGGGTTTTGGGACTCGGCTATCCCGGAGGCCCGGCTATTGAAAAGAAAAGTAAGCAGGGGAACCCCCGGGCAATTGATTTTCCCCGCCCCTTTATCAATGAAGATGGTTATGATTTCAGTTTCAGTGGGTTAAAGACAGCGGTGATCAATTACCTTCACAATAAGAAACAGAAGGGCGAAAAAGTTAATACTGCTGATGTGGCCGCCAGTTTTCAGCAAGCGGTAATAGATATTCTGGTGGCCAGGATTTTAAAGGCGGTAGCGGATTATCCGACCAGAAGTGTTATCTTATCTGGGGGGGTTGCAGCCAATAAAACATTGAGACAGCAGCTGGCAGAGAGGTTAAAGGAGGAAGGCCTACCGCTTTACACTCCCGAACTCTCCCTTTGTACTGATAATGCAGCTATGATCGGTTCTGTTGCCTACTTTAAGTATTTAAAGGGTGATTTTTCTCCCTTAAGTTTGAATGCCAGGGCAAATCTGAGATTGGAGTAGTAAGATGGATGATAAAATAAAGTTTATGCTCTTAAGGACCGTTCAGGATGATAATATCCTACCCGTAACCTCCATCTGCAATATGGCTTGCCGCTTCTGCAGCCATTTTAATAATCCCGCCGGTCTGGAGGTATACAGCTTTGGTCATCTAAAATTAGAACTGATTGAGGAGTTAATTGATTTTCTTCCCCCCGGGGGTCCGGTAATAATCGGTGAATCAGCCACCAGAATCATTGAGGGAGATCCCTTTACCCACCCTGATTTCGCTCATATTCTTTACTTAATACGCCAGAAATTTCCTGAAAAACCGATTCAGCTGACCACTAATGGCAGCTATTTTTCAGCTGAGATACTTGATTTGCTGAACAGAATGAGACCGGTGGAGTTAAATATCTCCCTTAATTGTTCTAACCCTGAGGAAAGGGTTTTTTTAATGAGGGATAAAAATCCGGAAAAGGTTTTTCAGGGACTTAAGTTTCTAAAAGAGAAAAATATTAATTTTAATGGGAGCATTGTAGCCATGCCCCATCTACTTGGCTGGGATAGTCTCAGAAGAACCATTGAGCTTTTCAGCAGATATAATCCAAAAACTATCAGGGTTTATCTGCCCGGTTTTACTAAATTTTCCTCTGAAGAGATTAAATTTAATCCTGCTGAGTTATATCCTAAACTGGTTGATTTAATCGACCGGCTTGCTCCGGAATATAATTTTCCACTGTTACTGGAGCCGCCCCTTTTAAAGGACTTTGACTGCCGGGTCAGGGGGATAATCCCTGATTCCCCTGCAGCCAGATTACCCTTAAAGAGAAATGATGTTATTACCCGGATAGACGGCAGGGAGGTTTTGACCAGGGTTGATGCCTTTAACCGTCTGGTAAAAGCCGGTAATACTCAACTGGAGGTTACCCGGAATGGTCAGCCCCTTAAGTTTACCCTGCAGAAAAAGAAGGGAGAAAAACCAGGAGTAGTGCTTGACTACGATTTGGATCCTGCAGTAATCGAAAGTCTAAAATTCCTTTTAACCCGTACTCAGGCCGGTAGAATTGCGGTAATTACTTCTGTTCTGGCCAGAAGAATGATGAAAATAGTAGTCGATGAACTGAAGCGATATTTTCCTGAAAAGAGAATTGATTTAGTTCCGGTAAAAAATGAATTCTTTGGTGGCTCAATCATATCCGCCGGTTTACTGGTAAATCAAGATATAAGAAGGGCCTTCCGGAAGAAAAATGGTAACCATTATGATTTGATCATTCTGCCGGGAATAATTTATGACATATTTGGAAATGATTTAATTGGAGAGAGTTATAAATTACTTGCCAAAAAATTGAAAACCGAGATAGAGATCGTCTAGAAACAAAATAATAATAGAAGAAAAATAGATTGAGAGCAGTGTAAATTAAGATAATCAGGAATAAATCCGGAAAAATGATGAATTATAAACTTGATTTTAAAAAGATACTTAGATATTATATTTACTGTAGTTATTAGCACTCGTTAAGATTGAGTGCTAATAAAATACATAAAAACATAAAAGGGGGTAAAAGAAGTATGAATATCAAACCTTTAGATGACAGAGTAGTTATTAAATTTGTCGAAGAGGAAGAGAAGACTAAAGGCGGTATTGTTCTTCCTGATACTGCTAAAGAAGAAAAACCTCAGCAGGGAGAGATTATAGCTATTGGTAAGGGTTGCTGCCCTGAAGAAGGAGAACCCGAAATAAAAGTTGGGGATATGGTTGTTTTTGACAAGTACGCCGGAACTAAAATTACCCTGGATGATCAGGAATATGTAATAGTAAAGCTTGAAGATATTTTAGCGGTAATTGAAAAATAAATAAAAACTTTAATTTAAGGAGGGAAACATAATGGCAAAAGAATTAAAATTTGGTGAAGATGCACGTCGTGCATTAGAACGTGGTGTAGATACCTTAGCTAATGCTGTTAAAGTTACTTTAGGTCCCAAGGGGCGTAATGTTGTATTAGAAAAAAGTTTTGGTGCACCGACAATTACTAATGACGGTGTTAGTATCGCCCGTGAAATAGAACTGAAAAACCATTATGAAAATATGGGTGCTCAGGCAGTTAAGGAAGTTGCCACCAAGACAAATGATGTAGCCGGTGATGGGACTACAACCGCTACCGTTTTGGCTCAAGCGATTTTTAAAGAGGGTCTAAAGAATGTTGCTGCCGGAGCCAATCCTATGATTCTCAAGAGAGGAATTGAAAAGGCCGTTAAAAAGGTTGTAGATAAAATTGCTGAGCTCAGCATACCGGTTGAAGGTAAGGAGGCTGTTTCCCAGGTTGCTTCTATTTCTGCCGGTAATGATGAAGAGATTGGTAATCTGATCGCTGAAGCAATGGAAAAGGTTGGCCAGGATGGTGTTATCTCTGTAGAGGAATCCAAGAGTATGGGAACCTCCTTATCGGTAGTTGAAGGTATGCAGTTTGACCGTGGTTATCTCTCCCCCTATATGGTAACCGATACCGATACTATGGAAGCCTCTCTGGAAGATCCTTATATTTTAATTACCGATAAAAAGCTCTCTAACATTCAGGAGATCTTACCCCTGTTAGAGAAAGTTGCCCAGTCAGGTAAGTCATTATTGATTATAGCTGAAGATGTTGAGGGTGAGGCACTGGCTACCCTGGTTGTTAACAAGATTCGCGGTACCTTTAACTGTGTAGCCGTTAAGGCTCCCGGCTTTGGTGACCGCCGCAAAGCTATGCTAGAAGATATTGCAACCCTAACCGGTGGCCAGGTAATTACCGAAGACCTCGGCCTGAAATTAGAGAATGCCGATATCGGTATGTTAGGTCAGGCTCACAAGGTTACCGTTACCAAAGAAGAGACCACTATCGTAGAAGGTCATGGCGATAAGGACAAGATTCAGGGCAGGATTAAGGCGATAAAGAGAGAGATTGAAAATACTACCTCTGATTATGATAGAGAAAAACTGCAGGAAAGACTGGCTAAACTTGCTGGTGGGGTAGCTGTAATCGAGGTTGGCGCAGCCACTGAGACTGAATTAAAAGAGAAGAAACACCGGATTGAAGACGCCCTCTCTGCAACCAGGGCTGCCGTTGAAGAAGGTCTGGTTCCCGGAGGTGGAACTGCCCTCATCAATGCAATCTCCGCCCTTGATGACCTTAAACTTGAAGGTGACGAAGCTACCGGTGTAGATATAGTCAGAAAGGCACTAGAGACTCCGGTACGTTTAATTGCCGAAAATGCCGGTTTTGAAGGTTCTGTAATTGTAGAAAGGGTTAAGGAACAAGAGCCCGGTGTTGGTTTCGATGCCTTAAAGGGTGAATTTATTAACATGGTCGATGCCGGTATTGTTGACCCAGCCAAGGTAACCCGTTCTGCCCTCCAGAATGCTGCCAGCGCAGCCGCTATGCTCTTAACAACCGAATGTCTGGTTGCTGACAAGGAAGAAGAAAATGATAAGGGCGGACCTGGCGGAATGCCCGGCGGAATGCACGACATGATGTAAAAAGCCCTAAAATAGAAAAATTAAATGGTGTGCCTGTTAATTCAGGCATACCATTTTTTTTTGGCTGGAGGCCAGTTTTTTCAGGTCTAGGAAACTGTTTTTTCATGTTTAATTGCATTTTTAATCAATCTAAGGTATACTTTAATTAGTTGAAGTGTTAAAGACCTACAAATAGATGTTTCCGAAGCTCACCACCTCCTGTGGTTTGGCCTAATTTTTAGCTCCGATTTACTAAGGCTCATTCACAAAAATTTCTAAAATCTCTTCAACATCTATTTGTAGTTGTTTGAAGTAAAGCAATTTGCCGCACAGAAGAGGTATTAAATTAAATATAAAAACTGAGGAAGGAGAGGTAAATGCAGCAAGAGAAGATTTTAATCCTGGACTTTGGTGGACAGTATAGTCAATTAATAGCCAGAAGGGTAAGAGAGAGTAAGGTATTTTCAATTATTCGCCCCTATAATACCGGGATTGAGGAGATAAAAAAGATTGCCCCAGCAGGGATTATCTTCTCCGGTGGTCCTAAAAGCGTAACCGTGCCGGAGGCTCCCAGGGTTGATCCGGAGATCTTCCATCTGGGAATACCGGTTTTGGGCATCTGTTATGGTATGCAGCTGATGGCATTCCTATTACCGGGAGGTATTGTAGAGAAGGCCAAACACGGCGAATATGGGAAGGCCAGGCTCAATATACTTGATAAGGAGGGCCTGTTCAATCAGATAGAAGATAGTCAGGTCTGGATGAGCCATGGTGACCATGTCAGGAAAGTACCTGATGGATTTAGAGTCTCTGCCAGAACGGAAATCACCCCTGTAGCAGCTATGAGTAATCCCGACAAGGGTCTCTATGGGGTACAGTTTCATCCTGAAGTAGTACATACAATTCAGGGTAGAAATATTATCAGAAACTTCCTCTTCAGGGTCTGCGGTGTAAAGGGAAACTGGAATATGGCCGATTTTATCAATGAGAAATTAACCGAGATTAGGGAAGAGGTTGGCAGTGGTAAGGTTATTTCAGGCTTATCGGGTGGAGTTGATTCGGCGGTGGCCTCGGCCCTGGTTCATAAAGCCATCGGGGATCAGTTAACCTGTATCTTTGTAGACCACGGTCTATTACGAAAGGGAGAGGCTGAACAGGTAAGAAGGACCTTTGCCGAGGAGTTTAACATCCCCTTAGTCTATGTTGATGCCCGAGAGAGATTTTTAAATAAACTGGTTGATATCAGAGAACCGGAAGAGAAGAGAAGGATTATCGGTAATGAATTTATCCGGGTTTTTGAAGAGGAGGCAGCAAAGCTGGGTGATGCTGGATATCTGGTCCAGGGGACCCTTTATTCCGATGTGGTTGAAAGCGGTAACGAGACTACTGCAACGATTAAGAGCCATCATAATGTAGGTGGTCTGCCTGAGGATATGGATCTTCAGTTGATTGAACCTCTAAGGACCCTCTTTAAAGATGAAGTACGTAAGATCGGAGAGGTTCTCGGTCTTCCCGATGATATTGTCTGGAGACAGCCCTTTCCCGGCCCGGGTCTGGCTATCAGGATTATCGGGGCTGTAGATCAGGAAAAACTGGATATTTTAAGGGAGGCCGATGCCATTATCCAGGAAGAGATTAAGGAGGCGGGATTATATAAGGAGATCTGGCAATCTTTTGCAGTATTACCCGACTTAAAGAGTGTCGGGGTTATGGGGGATGAGCGAACCTACGGTTACCCGATAGTTTTTAGGGCTGTAACAAGTGATGATGCCATGACGGCAGACTGGGCCCGGTTTCCCTATGAACTGCTAGAACGAATTTCTAACCGGATTGTCAACGAGGTGAAGATGGTTAACAGGGTGGTCTATGATATTACATCAAAGCCCCCCGGAACAATTGAATGGGAGTAAAGGAGAGAGGAGAATTGGAGGAGGATAAACATGAGCAGGAGTATTAAAGATGAGTTTACTGATCAGTTATTTGACGCCATCCTAATGTTGAGGAACAGGGAAGAGTGCTATAATTTTTTTGAGGATATCGCTACTATTAGTGAGATCAAGGCCCTCGGTCAGAGACTGGAAGTGGCTAAAATGCTAAGAACCGGGGCTACCTATGAGGAAATTGTGGAAAAGACCGGTGTCAGTACAGCGACTATCAGCAGGGTAAAGAGGTCACTTTACTATGGGGCTGATGGGTATAATCTAATTTTAGACAGAATGGGTATCAGGGAAGAAGAAGGTAAAAATAAGTCCTGATATATTTCTGGAGTAATAATACCCTCTTTGTCACAAAATAATATCATAATTGTCTTGACAGGGGGGGTTAAAACTTGCAGATTGTTCTTGCTACTTTCCATCCTAACGAGGGAGAGGAAGCGGTAAAACTTCTCTCTACCCTTGGTGTAGATATAGAAGACTATAAATTAATTAAATCCGAATCGGGCGACCTCCTGATTATCAATCTGCTTTACGGGGATACAGATGTTCTGATCGATAATCTAACCGGCAGGTTTGATTTTGAGAATGATAAAGAGAGAAGTTTAATCATTTTCACCCCTGATACGGTGATTCCGCGGGATAAAAAGAAGCTGGAACGGGCCTCCTTTCATGCCACCAGAGAATCCCTGGTTACCTTTGCCCAGGATAAATCCCGGTTAAGTTTTGAGTACCTCTTACTCGTTATTTTCTCTTCTGTTATAACCAGCCTGGGGTTAATCCTGGATAATGTAGCTGTGATTGTTGGCGGGATGGTAATTGCTCCGGTTCTCGGTCCGATACTGGCTATAACTATCGGAATAGTTCTGGGGGATACCTCTCTAATAAGAAGAGGGATAGCGGCTGAGTTTGCCGCAATAGTTTTTGCTATTCTGGTCGGGGTTATCTTCGGTTCCTTTATTCCTAATGTCGAGATTACCAATTCGCTGCGCATCAGGATGTTTCCTACCCTGGCCGATCTCCTTATTGCTATGGCAGCGGGGGCTGCCGGTGCCTATACCCTGATTAAGGGGCAGTTAGAATCAGGACTGGTCGGAGTTATGGTTGCTGCTTCCTTATTACCGGTTATGAGTACCATCGGTATCGGCATCTCCATGGGTAACCAGACCATGATTATAGGGCCTTTTTTACTACTGGCAGGAAACTATCTTTCTCTGCTTTTAGCTAATATACTTGTTTTTTATTTTAAAGGTCTTAAACCACAGATCTGGTATAAACATAAGGCAGATAAGATCATCAGAAAAAGCCTGCTATTGATTATCATTGCTGTTATCTTATTAAGTATTCCCCTGGGTTTTTTAACGATCTATCAATTTTTTATTGAAAAGCCCGCTGATATTATTAAATCAACTATCAGGCAGCACCTACTTAAGAAATGGGATTACCGGATAGAGAAGATAGAGATTAATGGGAGTTTAGTTAATGTTTATATCTACGCTGAAAAGGAGATAGAGGAAGATTTATTAACAGGTATTAAACAGGAGATAGAGACAAGACTGGCTAAAGAATACAATATTAATTTTAAGATTATACCTGTTGAAGAGATAAAATTATAATTTGCAGTTATTGAACAAATTGCCCATTGGCCTTAGGGATTTATTCTAATATTAATACAAAGGGCATAATATTTTAAGTTAAATATCCCGATGGGGGGTTAAAATGAAGGAAACAGAGAATACCCAACATCTATTTGCAATTTTCTTTAAAATTACTTGACAGGCTTTAATGAGCTTGGTATAATATACATAGATATTGTTATTTTTTTAACAATATATGTGAAAAAAATAACATATACTAATGAAAAATAAATTTGTTACTGGGTCATCACAGGGGGTGGGAATGATTACTATAACGGTCTGTATTGGAAGCGGTTGTCATGTTAAGGGTTCACGTACTATTATCAGTATTTTAAAGGATTATAGAGAAAAACATGATCTGGAGATGGAGATAGCTCTAAAGGCCTGTTTTTGCCAGAACCGGTGTACTGAAGGTGTAGTCGTCAAATTTGATGAGGAGATTGTTACGGGTGTCAGCAAGGATAATGTAATTGAGATTCTGGAAGAGAGATTAGATATAGATTAAACATCAGATTAAAGCAAAATAGAGCAAAGGAATAAGTAAACGGAGGCTAAAAAAAAATGGGTACGATTGTAACCAGTGAGGCCAAATGTAGAGATTGTTATAAATGTATACGGTATTGCCCGGTCAAGGCGATTGGTATCAATGAAGAACAGGCCTGGGTTGTAGAGGAGAAGTGTATCCTCTGCGGGAAGTGTGTTGAGGTCTGTCCACAAAATGCCAAGAGTACGGTGTCATACCTCTCTGAGTTTACAGACTATCTAGCAGAAGAAAGTCAGGTAGTTGTCAGCCTGGCCCCTTCTTATCTCGCAGCTACTCCCTACTCTACTCCCTGGAAGCTCGTTGCAGGGCTAAAGGAACTGGGGGTCGATCTGGTGGAAGAAACTGCCCTGGGAGCGGAGATTATTAGCCGTGAATATCAGCGGTTCTTTAAGAATAAATCTCATGAGCCCCTTATTTCCAGCTGCTGTCCGACGATTGTCAGGCTAGTTGAAAGGTATTATCCTGAACTGGTAGATTCGGTAGCACCCCTGATCTCTCCCATGATTGCTCATGCCCGAAAGATTAAACAGGAGAAGGGTAAAGATACCAGAGTGGTATTTATCGGCCCCTGTTTTAGTAAAAAGGATGAGCCTGACTGGCAGGATAAGGATAACCCCGTTGATCTCGTCCTGGATTTTCAAGAAATTATCAATTACTTTGAGAAATCAGGTATTAACCCCGAAATGTTAGAGGACAGGTATCCTGATCTGCCCTCTAAAATGGCCAGGCTTTATCCTCTGGAGGGGGGAATTTTAGAGGTTTCCGGTATCGATAACAGGGTCGGGGAAGTGATCTCTGTCTCCGGGGTAGATGAAGCTATGGAGGTCTTTGAGGATATGGTTAAAGGTCTGATTAACCCCCGGTTTGTAGAGGCACTGGCCTGTAAGGGTGGTTGTATTGGAGGACCGGCTATGGCCAATGATCTCGGTATTGCTACCAGAAGACAGAGAATAAGTGAATTCATGAACAAACTCCCCGATTTTTTCCAGGAGACAGAGGAAGTCCCTTCCGGGAGGGTGGAAGATAGTGAAATAAAATTCCCTTTAACGAAGGAACATTCTCCAGATAGATTTAAAAGCGAAACCCCCTCTGAAGCTGAGATCAGGGAGATCCTGGCCCTGACCGGCAAGGTGACCCCTGAAGATGAAACCAACTGCGGAGGGTGTGGCTACCCCAGTTGCCGGGAGAAGGCAATAGCCGTCTACCAGGGTCTGGCCAAACCCGAGATGTGTGTACCTTATATGAGGGAGAAGGCTGAATCTTTATCTCATGCAGTTGTAGATAGTTCATTAAATGGGATTATCATAGTTGATGAGGATATGATCATTCAGGAATTTAACCCCGCTGCCAACCGGATGTTTAACCGGAAGGGGATTAAAAGTAAGGGGAAACCCCTTAAAACCTTTATTGATCCGGCCGATTATGAGTATGTCAGGGATAATCAGGAGATGATTGTTAATAAATTTAAGGAATATGAACAGTACGGGTTGATAACCAGAGAAAATATCTATCCCCTGGAAAAATACGGAGTGGTGATAGCCATTATTACAGATGTTACCGAGGAGGAGAAGAGGAAGGCCGAGGTAGATAAGATGAAGGAAGAGGCCTTGAACAGGGCATCAAGGGTTATTCGCGAACAGATGAAGGTAGCCCAGGAGATTGCCGGTTTACTTGGGGAGAGTACGGCAGAGACTAAAGCAACCCTTTTAGAATTAATTGAGATTATGAATACGAAAGAGGCGAGGGTAATTGGAGATCAAAGTTGACGTAGGTATTGCCAGCATCTCTAAGCAGGGTGAAGAGGTTTGTGGGGATACTACCCGGGTAATCGAAACTGGGGAGTCGACCACGGTTATTCTCTCCGACGGACTGGGCAGCGGAATTAAGGCTAGTATCCTCTCTATCCTCTCTACCCAGATTGCAGCTAGACTTTTAAAGACTAATCTCGGTCTGGAACAGGTCTTTGCCACTATTGCCGATACCCTACCTATTTGTAGGGTTAGGGACATAGCCTATTCCACCCTATCGATATTAAAAATATCAAAGGATGGGAAGGCCCATCTAATTGAGTATGATAACCCTTCACTTATTCTGATTAGAAATAATGAGCTGGTTCCTGTTAAAAAAAGAAAGCGGACTATTGCCGGTAAGGATATTGATGAAGCCTTTTTTGAAGTGGAAGTAGGAGATATCTTACTGCTTGTCAGTGATGGAGTCATAAATGCCGGCGTTGGTGGCCTTTTCGACCTGGGTCTGGGTAGGGACCGGTTACTGGAAAATATCTTTAAGAGGGATCTCTACAGGGAAGAAGCAGAGGAACTGGCTAAAAAGATAATCGGCCTGACCGAGGCTTGTTATCTCGGTAAACCCGGAGATGACTCTACCAGTATTGTGGTCAAACCGAGAAAGCTAAGATCTGTTACGGTCCTTACTGGACCACCGGAGGATAGAAAACTTGACAGGGAGGTTGTAAAAAGGTTTCTTGATTTTAAGGATAGTGAAAAGATTATCTGTGGAGGAGCTACCGGAAACATGGTTGCCCGGGAGATGGATTCTGAGATTGAAACAAGTCTGGAGTATATTGATTCAAGTGTGCCTCCAGTCGCTTCTATTGAAGGAATTGACCTGGTTACTGAAGGAATTTTGACCCTTAATAAATCCTTTGAGATGTTAAATCATGTTGCCGAAGGGGGTAAACTGGAGGATTCAGCTGATGGAGCAACGGCTTTAAGTAGAAGGCTTTTAAAGGCAGATATGATTAGATTTATTATGGGAAGGGCAGTTAATCCCGCCCATGAAGAGTTAATGCAATCTTTACAGCTTAAACCGAGACCTGAAATTGTGGGAAAAATGGTTAAACAATTAAGGAAAATGGGAAAGAATGTAGATATTGAAGTTTATTAACAAAAATTTCCAAACATCTCTCCAACATCTATTAGTGATTGTATCACTTTATTAAGAAAGATTGCAGCCGGTAAGGTTGAAGCTGATTTTATAGAAGGAATGGGCTGTCAGGAGGGATGTATAGGCGGTCCGGGTACCCTGGTAAATCCCAGGGTGGCCAGGAGAGTTTTAGAAGGAGGGATAAGTGATGTTAGGTGAGCAGAAAAAGAAGGAGAGGGCAATACCTGTGAGTGTCATTAAAAGACTACCGATATACTACCGTTATCTAACTATATTATTATCGAGGGAGGTTGAGAGGATATCCTCCCGCGAACTGGCTGCTAAGTTAGGGTTAACAGCTTCTCAGATCAGACAGGACCTCAGTTATTTCGGTAATTTCGGCCAGCGGGGATATGGGTACAGGGTGAAAGAGTTACAGAAGACTATCGGCGAGATTCTGGGATTAAACAATAACATGCAGCTGGTTCTGGTTGGAGCAGGTAATCTGGGCAGAGCAATAGTCAACTACCCCAATTTTAGCAAAAGAGGGTTTTATTTCAAGGCTATTTTTGATAATAATGAGGAAGTTATCGGTGAGTTTATCGGTGGAATTAAGGTTCTTCACCTGGATGATTTAGCCGGTTATCTGGAGGAGAATGAGATCGATATCGGGGTGATTGCTACTCCCCCTGAGGCGGCGGCTGAGATTGCCCACCAGCTTGTCAGGGGAGGGGTCAAGGGTATCTGGAACTTTGCCCCGGTAAGTCTAAATCTGGATAAGGAGGTGATAGTAGAGAATGTCCATATTAGCGAGAGTTTACTGACCCTTTCTTTTAGAATTAAAGAGAAGTATGGTGATTAACTGATAAGATTGATAAGATTATAAACCACTACGGAGGGTGTCAGTAATCTGATCAAGGCTATTCAGGATTTAATGCAGGAGTTAAATATTCCTTCCACCCTGGCAGAGTGTGGTGTTGATAAAGAGAGCTTTAAAAAGGAACTTGATGAGATGGCAGATATTGCCTTTAACGACCAGTGTACAGGAACCAATCCGCGGATGCCTCTGGTTTCCGAGATCAAGGAGATTTACCTGGAGGCCTTCGGAGAAAAAATATAGTAAATTGTATTTGTAGTTGTTTGAAGGTAAAGTAAATTGCCAAACAAAGTGAGACATTAATTTAATAATTTGATTAAATAGCCCAAGAGGTGCAGCTTAAAACTTAAGCTGCCCTTTTTTATTGACGGGGTTATTTTAGGAGTAAGGAATATAACTAATACAGATAAACATTCACAAATAATTTAATATTAACATAGTATATAGAGTGATTAAATTGCTGGGGGGTATATATGTGGTATGGAGAATATCGTAATTAAGGTATTAAAAACCGATCTTTTAATTATTGGTGGGGGAACCGCCGGCTGTCTGGCAGCAGTGGAAGCCAAAGAGAGAGCACCTGAGATTGATGTGCTAATTTTAGAAAAAGCCCATATTGAACGGAGTGGTTGTTTAGCAGCAGGGATGAATGCGATCAATGCTTACATAAATCCCGGGGAAACCCCTGAAAGTTTTGTGAGATATGTCCGGGCTGATGCTATGGGCCTACTTAGAAAAGACCTGGTTTTGACAATGGCCGAAAGATTAAATGAGGTGGTTCAGCGGGTTGAATCCTGGGGGCTTCCGATTGAAAAGGATGAGAAGGGAAATTATGTGCCCCGGGGGAGATGGAATATCAAAATCAATGGGGAATCCCTCAAACCAATTATTGCTAAGAGGGCAATTAAGGCCGGTGCCAGGGTTTTAAACCGGGTTCTGGTTACCAATTTGATTACCAAAGATGGCAAGGTAAGGGGGGCCATGGGCTTCGGTGTCAGGGATGGTAAATTCTATGTAGTAAGAGCTAAAGCGGTAATTGTTGCCACCGGCGGAGCAGCAGGTATCTATAAACCTAATAATGACGGCTCTTCCCACCATAAGATCTGGTATTCACCCTTTAATACAGGGGCAGGATATGCTATGGGCATCAGGGCCGGGGCAGAGATGACCTCCTTTGAAATGCGGTTTATCGCTCTTAGAACCAAGGATGTAATTGCTCCAACAGGTACTCTGGCTCTTGGGTTTGGGGCTACCCAGGTAAATGCCCGGGGAGAAAGATTTATGGCCAGCAGATATGGCCATCTGGGGGCAGAGGGAGCACCTACACCTCTAAGAGTTTATGGACCTACTCAGGAGATTAAAGAGGGTAGAGGCCCTGTTTTTATGGACACTACCCATTTAAAGGAAGAGGATATAGTTGAATTGAAAAAGAGTTATCTCAATATGTATCCTGAATTGGTTCTTTTCTGGGCGGCCAATGACTTTGACCCCGCTAAGGAACCGATTGAAATACAGGGTACCGAACCTTATCTGGTTGGAGGTCATGCCCAGGCTGGTTACTGGATAACTACAAAAAGGGAGACAACTCTCCCGGGTCTATACGCGGCAGGCGATGTAGCCGGCGGTGTTCCTTATAAATTTGTCAGCGGCGCCTGGGCAGAAGGGGTAATAGCTGCTGAGAATGCCGTCAAATATATCTCCAGCCTGGATAATGAACATATACATAGTATGGCTCTAGATGTTAGAGGAGAGATAAAAAGGGTTTATACTCCCCTTTTCCGGGAAGATGGGATCAGATCGGCTGAAATGGAGGAGAGATTACAGAAGACCATGGATGAATATGCTGGAGGGGTTAGCCGTTATTATGAGATGAATGAAAATGAACTAATCCTGGCCTTGAGAAAGATCAAGCATCTTAAGACCCAGACAAAATATTTACTAGCCAGTGACCTTCATGAACTGATGAACTGTCATGAGGTCATTGACAGGATAGATATTGCTGAGGTTCTAATTCATCACCTCTTATATCGTAAAGAGACCAGATGGCCCGCTTACCAGAGCCGGGTCGATTATCCGAACTTAAATGACCGTGAATGGCTAAAATTTGTTAATAGCAGGCTTAAAGATAATAGAATTGAGATCCTGGAGAGGCCGTATAAACAGTTGGTGTCCGGAGACCGTTATATACCTTGAAAGGGGAGGTTTTTACTGTGAGTGTAAAAATTGATCTAAACCTTTGTACCGGTTGTGCAGGTCAGGAGGAGGCCTTCTGTATTAAATACTGCCCTGGTGACCTGCTGGCAATTGATAAAGAAACTGGTAAACCGTATATCCGTAGTGAAAGGGATTGTTGGGACTGTATGGTTTGTGTCAAGGCCTGTCCCTTTGAAGCAATTGAGACCAGATTACCCTACCAGTTAGCCAGCTATAAGGCCAGCCTGAAACCGAAGGTATATAAAGAAAAAATCGTCTGGAAACTAAATGACATTAACGGCAGGGAGGAGATTTACGAGCTGCAGACAGGTGGATAATTAGAAGTGAGTGGGTTAGTGCTATTCCGCTGAAATGCAAGTGAGAGAAATCATAACTTTGCATAATTACTTCTGCCGGGGGGTATATTGAAAAGGAAGGAGGTGATAAAAATATACTATATTAATTTATTCCTGGTTTCAATCCTTCCGGGTATTTTATGGGTCTGGTATTTTTACCGTAAGGACAAGTATGACCCGGAACCGAAGAGATTAATTATCAGAGACTTTATCTGGGGGATACTGGTGGTAATTCCGGCTAGTCTTGCCGAATCACCTTTCGGTCAGTATTTAACACCGCAGACACCCCTTTTACTTCTCTTTCTGGCAGCGATCTTTATCGTAGGTTTTATAGAAGAGGGGGCTAAATCTTATGTGGTTTATAAACTCCATTATGCTCATCCGGAATTTGATGAACCGGTTGATGGGATCATTTACGGTGTAACGGTTGGTCTAGGATTTGCAGCCTTCGAGAATCTATTTTATACCATACTTTTCGGTTACAGGGTAGGTCTCTTCCGGGCAGTCTTGACCAGTTTAGCTCATGCGTCCTTTACCGGAATCTTTGGTTACTATTTAAGCCGGGCAAAACTGAATGGTAAAAAATTCCTGATCATTTATGGGTTTCTACTGGTAAGCTTTCTCCATGGCATCTATGATTTCCTGGTAATCAGTGGGATGATGGGATTTTTCTATACTATAACAGCTATAGGACTTATGCAGGTTTATCTGGCCCTTTTGATTAAAAGAACAACAGAAAAATCTCCTTTTAAATAACAAATTGCCAAAAATTTCTAAACATCTCTCCAACATCTATTTATAGTTATTATTAAACGGAAGATCGATCATTATGAAAAAAATCTCTCAAAAAGAAGGATTTTTTAAAGGTTACTTGAATATATGTAGAGGTTGACCTTTTGTTAATCTGAATATTAGGGGGGTATCGATGAGTAATAATAAATATGATGTCGTGGTCGTTGGTGCCGGGCCTACCGGTATTTTTACGGTTCTTGAATTATTAAATCATAACCCAACACTGAATATTTTAATTCTAGAGAAGGGAACTGATTTAAAACGGCGAATCTGTCCGATGGAAGTAAGGGATACCAGCTGTGTCCACTGTCCAAGCTGTTCTATAGTCTCAGGGTGGGGTGGAGCAGGTGCCTTCAGTGACGGGAAATTAAGTTTATCACCGGAGATAGGCGGTAATCTCCACCAATATATAGGTTGGGAAAGGTTAAAGGAACTAATAGAATATGCGGATGATATCTATCTTAAATACGGGGCACCTGATAGAATTTTCGGGGTTAATGATGATACTATAAAGAAAATTAAGGAGAAGGCAATTAAGGCCCAGCTTAAGTTTATCCCGGCCAAGCTCCGCCATCTGGGAACAGGTTACACCCAGACTGTTCTCCAGGCTATGCAGGATTCTATCAAAGAAAAGGGAGTTGAAATTAAATTCGGCGTTAATGTTAAGGAGTTAATGGTCAAGGGTGAAACTATTGTTGGGGTTAGGACCGAGAAGGGAGAGGTCTTTAATGCCCGGTATGTGGTTACGGCCCCCGGGAGGGAGAACGCCGAGTGGTTAAGTCAGGAGGCTAAAAGACTGGGAATGGAGATGGCAATCAATCCTGTTGATATCGGGGTCAGGGTTGAGTGTCCTGCCGTTATAACCCGGGATTTAACCGATAATATCTACGAGTCGAAATTAATCTATCAAACCCCGACCTTTGATGACAAGGTAAGGACCTTTTGTATGTCACCATATGGCCAGGTTGTTAACGAGAACAATCAGGGTTTAATAACCGTTAACGGACATAGCCATGCAGAGATCAAGACGGAGAATACCAATTTTGCTCTCCTGGTAAGTAAAACCTTTACCGAGCCTTTCCATGAACCGATAACCTATGGGAAGTACATTGCTAAATTAGCTAATCTACTGGGTGGAGGTGTCCTGGTTCAGCGGCTGGGTGATCTTCTGGACGGCCACCGCTCTACTACTGAGAGGATAGCTAGGGGAATCGTAGAACCAACTTTAAAGGAGGCAACCCCAGGTGATTTAAGTCTGGTTCTGCCGTACCGCCATCTAACTGATATTATTGAAATGATTGAAGCCCTTGATAAATTAGCTCCGGGGCTTTATTCCCGGGATACACTACTTTACGGGGTTGAAGTTAAATTTTATTCCTCACGCCTAAAGGTAAATAATAATCTAGAAACAAAGATAGAAAATCTCTTTGCCGGCGGAGATGGAGCGGGTATTACCCGGGGTTTAATGCAGGCTTCTGTATCAGGTATTGTGATAGCCAGGGCAATCCTGGAGAAGGAGGATTAGCCTGCTTTATGTATGATTGTCAGGATAGGTTCAAGGTTCTTCCGCTGGCAGAAGGTGTCGAGGAGGTTTTTACAAGATTACTTAATTATTTCGGGCCACAGCACTGGTGGCCCGGGGATACGCCTCTAGAGATAATTGTCGGGGCAATTCTAACCCAGGGGGTTAACTGGAGTAATGTTGAGAAAGCCATTAAAAACTTGAAGCAAGAGGATTTACTGGAGGTTAAAGGTCTTTACCAGGTTAATGAAAGCAAACTGGCCCGGTTGATTAGACCCACAGGTTACTACAATATGAAGGCAAAAAAGATTAAAGCCTTTATTAACTTTCTTTGCGAAAAATATGACGGTCAGTTAGATAAAATGTTTACCCAACCCCTGTCCAAACTCAGGTCTCAACTGCTGGATGTATACGGGATTGGTCCGGAAACTGCCGATTCTATTTTACTCTATGCCGGAGGTTACCCTGTTTTTGTCATTGATGCCTATACTAAAAGAATCTTTAGCCGGCTGGGTTATGTATCACCTGATATTAAATATCATGACCTGCAGCAAAAAATTACCGGTAGTTTCCCGGAGGATGTAGATAAATATAATGAATATCACGCCTTATTAGTAGCGTTGGGGAATAATAAATGCAAAAAAACTAATCCTGAATGTGGTTATTGCCCTTTAAATAAAGATTAAAGTTTAAGTTAAAGTTATCCACAATATTATCCACATATTAACAATCAATTAAAAATTATGGTAATTTGTCTTAATTTAGTTTAATCTTTCTGTTAATTTGATAACTTGTCTATTTATCGTACTTACACAAACGTAAAAAGCAGGGCTCATCAGTATAGTTTCCGTCTTCCCTTACCCTGCTTTTGATTATGGGAGACTATTAGTATTCATGTCTAGTAAATTATGCATAGATGATTCTGTAAATAATTTACTATTTGTGGCCTTTAGGCCAAAACAGATTATTTTGCTTTAAGATGAGTGATAATCTCATCAGGATCATCAATTTTACCATTTAGGTATTTATTTATTAAATTCTTATACTTATGTCTGGAGTTTTTTAAATCCATAAGTTCAAGATTGGCTATCATTAATGAATTTATATACTGGCGATAGATATCAACATTAAAAACCTTGCTTTCCAACTTATCGAGGACTTCTTGTTTTGCTGCCATACTTAAAATAATTGTGTTTAATAATTTTATAGTTTTTTCTGACACAAGTACCATCTCCTTTTAACTGTGTTTTAGCTACATAACAAGAAAGACCACTATATTTTTCTACAAAAGTATGGTTATTCCTTTATTTTTCTACAATTAAATATGTAAAATTAGGAAAAATGAACTAACAGGAAAAAGCAGGGTCTCATATTAATCTATCAAAAAAAGCTCCATTATGGAGCTTTTTGCTTAAACAAAGTAAAAATAACGCAATCATTTTGTTCATGCATAGGAGTTATATAAGGCAATAAAAATGGTCTAGCTGCCGGGATTTGAACCCGGGGCCTCTGCCTCCCGAAGGCAGCGCGCTACCAAACTGCGCCACAGCTAGACATAATTAATCTCTAATTCTCTTTTAGATGTATTATAACATGTTTTAATGATTTGGTAAAGGGGAAAATTTAAATTTCCTTGACAAAGGTGATTATCTATGTTATATTCTTTATTATATTAAAGTGATAAATTATTAAAGTATACTGGAGGAATAATTGATGAAAAACAATATTCTAAAATCTCCAGATGGTATGAGAAGTTATCTTCCCGACCTGGCCTTTAAATTTAAAGAGATTGAGCAGAGGATTTTTGATGTTTTTAAACTCTGGGGATACCAACCCGTTATCACCCCGACCCTGGAGTATTTTGATTCCTTAACTGTAGGTATGGGGTCAAGATTAAAAAAGGAACTATACAAATTTATCGACTATGAAGGTAATATCCTGGCCTTACGGCCGGAAATGACAGCCCCAATTGCCAGAACACTGGCAGGTAGGTTAGATGATTTAACCTTCCCCCAGCGTCTTTCCTATAGTGCCTCGGTTTTTCGCCATGGCCAGCCTCAATCAGGAAAAAATAGGGAGATTTATCAGGTAGGGATCGAATTAATCGGTGAGAAAAATGCCCTGGCCGATGCGGAGGCGATTATTATTGCCATTGAGTCTCTAATCAATGCCGGGGTTAAAAGATTTAAGATTGACATAGGCCATGCGGGTTTTCTTGATGGGATTATTAACCAGCTAAATTTAAATAACCGGGAGAAAAATAAACTTAAGGCCTTTCTCGTGCAGCGGGACCTGGTTGGTTTAAGGAACTATATTAATAATCTCAATCCGGATACTAACAGAGTGTTGGATCAACTCCCCCTGTTAAGGGGTGATAAAGATGTTTTAAACCTGGCAGGGGAGCTGGTGGATAATCGAAAATCAATAACAGCAATAGAAAACCTTAAACAGATTTATTCCTATTTATCCGATTACGGGGTAGAGGAGTATATCAATTTTGATTTAAGTCTTATCAGAGGGCTTGATTATTATACCGGAGTTGTTTTTGAAGGATTTACAGAAAAATTGGGTTATACTATCTGTGGTGGTGGTAGATACGATAATCTAATCGGTCAGTATAGTGGGGTTGATCTACCCGCTATCGGTTTTGCTATCGGGGTTGAAAGGGTCAGACTGGCTCTGGAAAAACAAGGGTATTGCTTTCCTCTTTGCCGGGTTGATGCAGTCATTGTCTTTAATGCTGAGACCAGTAAACTGGCCCTTAAAACAGCACGAAACTTAAGAGAAAAGGGACTGGTTATTATTTCGCTGGAAAGAAAAGAGGTAGACCGTAAATTACTTTCTTTTGGTAAGAGCAAAGGTGCCAGCAAGGTGATTTCCTTTTGCCCGCCTCCGGAAGAAGATAAATTAGAGATATATGATCTGACATCAAATAGCAGGGAGACTATTTCCATAAAGGATTGGGAGGAGAGATTATGGCAGAGATAATCACAGCATTACCGAAGGGCAGATTACTAAATCAGGTGATAACTATCTTAAAAGATGCCGAATTTATTTCCCCTGAATTAGATATTGATGAAATATCCCGGCAGCTGGTATTTACCGATGAATTAACTGGTAATTGCTTTATTCTGGCTAAACCGAAGGATGTACCGGTCTATGTGGAGCATGGGGCAGCAGATATTGGGATTACGGGTAAGGATGTTATCCTGGAGCATGGTAAAAAACTTTACGAACTCCTGGATCTCAGGGTTGGAAACTGTAAACTGGTAGTAGCCGTACCGGAAGAGATGGGGATTAGGGAGATTAAAGAGATTCCGGAGCACAGCAGGGTAGCAACATCTTATCCGAGCATTACCCGGGATTTTTTCCATAAACTAGGGATCCAGGTAGAGATAATCTATTTAAATGGCTCGGTTGAGCTGGCCCCTTTAGTTGATCTGGCCGATTTAATTGTCGATATAACTTCAACGGGTACGACCCTGAGGAAAAATAAGTTAATTCCCATTGCGGAGGTTATCAGCTCTTCATCCAGACTGATAGTCAATAATGTAAGCTATAAGACTAAATATGAGGCCATAGCGGAACTATCCGCCCGGATTAAGGAAAGCAGGAGGAATAAGAATGAAAAAGCTTTATTATCCTGAGAATAGAGAAGAAATTAAGCAGATATTGAAGAGACGGGGTTTTCAACTTCAGGACAAGCGAACTCAGATTGTAGCCGACATTTTAGAAGATGTTAAAAACAAGGGTGATCAGGCTTTATACAAATATACGGAGAGCTTTGATAAGGTTAAATTGGATGATTTAAGGGTAACAGAGGAGGAAATAGAGAGGGCCTACCGGGAAATCGACAAAGAATTCCTTGGCTCACTAAGGAAAGCTATTGATAATATTACCAGATTTCACCGGAAACAGTTAAGGGAGAGCTGGTTTTCCTATGAGCAGGACAATATGACCGGACAGTTGATCCATCCGTTAGCCAGGATAGGTGCCTATGTCCCGGGTGGTAAAGCCGCCTATCCTTCATCAGTTGTTATGACCGTTGTTCCTGCCAGGGTTGCCGGGGTAGAAGAGGTGGTAGTGGTATCTCCACCTGACAGGAATGGTAGACTCAATCCATATACCCTGGTGGCGGCTAAGGAGACAGGTACTGATGAAGTATACAAGGTGGGGGGAGCCCAGGCTATAGCTGCCCTGGCCTTCGGTACTGAGAGTATCGATCCGGTGGATAAAATTGTTGGGCCGGGAAATATCTATGTTACCCTGGCCAAGAAACTGGTCTACGGTATAGTTGATATCGATATGCTGGCAGGCCCTAGTGAGGTGCTGATCCTGGCCGATGATTCGGCCAGGCCGGACTTTATTGCCGCTGATCTTTTATCTCAGGCAGAACATGACCCGTTAGCAGTTTCAATTCTAATTACCGACCGGCCAGAACTGGCTGAAGAGACTCAATTAGCTTTGGAAAAACAGCTAAAGGAGCTTGAGAGGGAGGAGATAGCCCGGGAATCTATTAATAGTAACGGTTTGATTATTATCGTGGAGGATATGGAAAGGGGGATTAAACTGGTGAACCGCTTTGCCCCCGAACACTTCGAACTGGTTGTCCGGGAACCTTTTAAATACCTCTCCAAAATCAGGAATGCCGGGGCGATTTTTATCGGGGATTACTCCTCCGAACCCCTGGGGGACTACCTGGCCGGTCCCAACCATGTCCTACCGACCGGAGGTACCGCCCGTTTTGCCTCTCCTTTAAATATAGATGATTTTTTGAAAAAGTCCAGCCTTATCTTCTACCAGCGGAACGGGTTGGAGGAGGTTGCCCGGGATATTGTGAGACTGGCCAGGCTGGAGGGTTTAGATGGCCATGCTAGGGCGATAGATATTCGCTTTAAAGATAAAGAAACTAAAGATTAAAATAATGTGTAGTTTTCAAAAGGCTCTTAAGTTGAAAAAGAATGAAGGATGGTGTAATAAGATGGTAGAGATAGAAAGGAAGACCGGTGAGACGGAGATTAATTTAAAATTAAACCTCTCCGGTACCGGGAAAACCCATATTGATACCGGAATCGGCTTTTTTAATCATATGCTGGAACTCCTCTGTTTTCACGGTTTTATTGACCTGGAACTGGTTGTTAGAGGGGATCTTAAGGTAGATGAACACCATACGGTTGAGGATACAGGTATTGTTCTGGGTCAGGCGATTAAAAAAGCCCTAGGGGATAAATCCGGTATCAGCCGTTACGGCAATGTCACCCTGCCGATGGATGAAGTTCTGGTACAGGTGGTTCTTGATTTGAGCGGTCGTCCCTATTACTGTGATGATCTGGTTTTCTCCCGGGAACGGGTAGGGGAGTTTCCCGTTGAGCTCTTTGCCGAATTCTTCCGGGCTTTAGCCGCCAACAGCGAGATGACCCTTCATTTTATCACTTTAAGGAACGGTAATGCCCATCATCTTATTGAGGCTTGTTTTAAGGCCTTCGGCAGGGCTCTGGATCAGGCAACCAAGGTTGATACCAGATTACAGGATAAACCCCTTTCTACCAAAGGGAGGCTGCAGGAAGGTGGTCGTCATTGATTGCCATAATTGATTACGAAATAGGTAATTTAGGGAGCGTTCTCAAGGCTTTAAAGTACCTGAAGGTTCCCGTTACCCTAACTATGGATTATCAGGAAATAAAGGAGGCGGCAGGGATTATCCTCCCCGGTGTTGGCGCCTTTGGGGAGGGAATGGAAAACTTAAGGAGTCTGAAATTAGAAAAACTTATTAAAGAGGAGATAGCTAAGGGAAAACCATTACTGGGAATCTGTTTAGGTATGCAGCTTCTCTTTACCACCAGTGAGGAGGATAGAGGGATAACCGGTTTAAACCTGATTGCAGGTCGGGTTAAAAAGTTTAACCCGGATAAGGTAGGCAAGGTTCCCCATATCGGGTGGAACCAGGTGGAACTGGTCAAGGATGACTCTTTATTTAAGAAACTGGGGAAGGAAGATTTCTATTTCGTTCATAGTTATTATGTTGAACCGGAGAACAAAGAGGTTATTCTGGGGAAAACAGTTTACGGCAGTCATGAATTTGTATCTGTAGTTAAACAGAACAATATCTGGGGAATACAGTGTCACCCTGAGAAAAGCAGCAGGGTCGGATTACAGGTCTTAAAAAACTTTAGTGAGGTGGTCTATGATGGAGGTTATTCCAGCAATTGACTTAAAGGAGGGACGCTGTGTCAGGCTGGTGCGAGGGGAATTTGATAAAGAAGTAGTCTACAGCCAGCAGCCGGTAGAGATGGCAAAATTCTGGCAGAATAAAGGCGCCTCCCGCCTCCATCTGGTCGACCTTGATGGGGCAAAGGAGGGTAAACCGCAGAATCTGGAATTGATTCAGGAGATCGTTTCCAGGCTGGAAATTCCGGTCCAGCTTGGTGGGGGTATCAGATCTCTGGAAACAATAGGGCTTTACCTGGATTCAGGGATTGACAGGGTTATATTAGGGACTGTTGCTCTGGAAAGCCCCGATCTGGTAGAAGCGGCGATAAAACAATACGGACCGCTCCGGATTGTGGTCGGGGTTGATGCCAGGGAAGGAAGGGTAGCTGTCAGGGGCTGGCTCGAAACCAGTGAGGTGAAGGTTGAAGATCTTATTCAGGCGATGAATGAGGTTGGAGTTACTACCTTTATCTATACCGATATTAGCCGTGATGGGATGTTGCAGGGTCCGGATTTAGAAGGACTAAAGAGGTTAAATCAGATTACGGGGATCGAGCTGATTGCCTCTGGTGGTATTTCTTCCCTCCGGGACCTGGAAGAACTTAGCCGGGCTGGAATTAAGAGCGCTATTGTCGGTAAGGCTTTATATACCGGGGATATATCCCCTGATTTTGAAAGATTTCAAAGGCTCTAATTGGAGGAATGAATATGCTAACCAAGAGAATAATCCCCTGTCTTGATGTTAAAGATGGACGGGTGGTCAAAGGAATAAATTTTGTTAACCTCAGGGATGAGGGGGATCCAGTTGAACTGGCCCGGTTTTATGATCGGGCAGGAGCCGATGAACTGGTATTTCTTGATATTACTGCCTCTCATGAGGAAAGGGATATCATGCTGGAGATAGTTAAAGAGACTGCAGCCAATGTCTTTATTCCTTTTACCATCGGTGGGGGCATCAGGACTATCGATGATATGAGGGCTATCCTGATGGCCGGTGCAGATAAAGTCTCGATTAACTCTGCGGCAGTAAAGTCACCTGAATTAATCTCTGCCGGGGCACGCCGTTTTGGCAGCCAGTGTATGGTAGTGGCGATTGATGCCCGAAAGAAGGCAGAGGGTGAATGGGAGGTATTTATCCACGGGGGTAGAAAACCCACCGGCCTGGATGTCGTAAACTGGGCTAAAAGGGTTGAAGAGCTGGGGGCTGGAGAGATTCTGCTGACCAGTATGGATGCCGATGGTACTAAAGCTGGTTATGATATAGAGTTATTACTGGCCGTTTCCGGGGCAGTTAACATTCCGGTTATTGCTTCGGGTGGTGCGGGAAAACCGGAGCACTTAAAGGAAGCCCTTCTTGAAGGCAAGGCCGATGCTGTACTGGCTGCTTCAATCTTTCATGAAAAACAGTATACTGTCAGAGAGGTAAAGGAGTACCTGGCCAGGGAAGGGATACCCGTCAGAATGATCGATTTTTAACTTCGATTCACTAAGGCTCATTTACAAAAATTTCTAAACATCTCTCCAACATCTATTTGCAGTTGGTTGAAGGTAAGCAAGTTGCCGAACAGAGTGAGGTATTCATTTAACCGCTTATAATAATCTCTCAATAAAAAACTGATAATTTGGAGATGATAGGATGGATTTTTTAGATGAAATAAAATTTGATGAAAAAGGACTTATACCTGCTGTTCTCCAGGATGCGGAGAATAATGAGGTTTTAATGGTTGCCTATATGAATAGGGAGTCTTTAAGGAAAACACTGGAAACAGGTAAGGCCTGTTTCTGGAGCCGTTCCCGGCAGGAATTATGGTTAAAGGGAGAGACCTCTGGCAATTATCAGTATGTGGAGGAAATAAGGCTTGACTGTGATAATGATACCCTGCTGGTTCGGGTAAAACCGGCAGGCCCTGCCTGTCATATCGGGAATCAGACCTGCTTTTACCGGAAAATTATTGAACAGGGAAAGCCAGCTAAGTTAAGTAAGGTTGAACAGAATGAGAACGAAGAAGACGACTTTATCAAAAAGGCCCTCTTTTTAAAGGATTTATACCGGCTTATTAGGGAGAGAAAGGCCAACCCTGTACCTGATTCATATACCAGTTACCTCTTCAGGGAAGGTGTTGATAAGGTCTGTAAGAAGGTCGGTGAAGAGACTGCTGAGGTGATTATCGGGGCCAAGAATGAATCCAACCGGGAGATTATCTATGAGGTTGCCGATTTAATCTATCACCTGCTGGTCTTATTAAACATCTTTGATATTTCGCTGGAGGATGTTCTGACAGAGTTAGAGGAGAGAAGGAAATAAAAGTTTCAAGAATATATTACAGGCTCCTGTTATTATAACAGGGGTATTTTGTTCACTGAAACAATAAAAGGCCGAAGCTTTTATTATAAGCTTCGGCGTTGGTAGTTACCATTCCTGTTCTGGATTATTTGGATTGTTTGAGTCGTTTGGTCTGTAGGGATTCTGACTGTTCAGATATCCGGTAAACTTTTGCTGAGCCTGCTGGATTTCCTGCCGGGGGGCGGCTTTCATACTATAGAAACCATCCTTAAACATTAAGTTGAAGAGCTCCCTTTCACAATCATGGGTTTCATTTAAAATCTGCTTGATGTCGTTATATAGCTCCATATGACTGGCCTCGCGGGTAAAGACATTAAAATTATCTGTCAGGTATTTCTCATTTGCCAGGATATCATTGAGATAGTCACAGTCATTCATCTCCGGGCCTTTTACTTGCGGGACTATATTTGTTTGGGGGTTTTTAACCTCCAGTGGCTGCTGTTGCTGGTATTGCTGCTGGCCATACTGGCCTGGGTTATATTGTACCTGTTGCTGCTGACCATACTGACCGGGATTATACTGTGGCTGCTGTTGGCCGTACTGACCGGGATTATACTCTGCTTGTTGCTGGCCATACGGGTTATATTGTCCTGTATACTGTGGTTGATTAGAATTTCCTCCATACTGCTGTTGACCGTATTGCCGGCCATATTGATTCTGGTTCTGCCAGTTATATTCTCCCTGATTTTCCTTGCGATACTGCCCTTGATTTTGCTGATTTTCCATCTAAGAAACCCTCCTAATGCATTGTTGGTCTGGCTTTACTGGGATCAAGATGTTTAAGTAGCATTTTATAGTGTTTTTCATGCATTCTTCCTGCCCTCTCTATAGCCTGCCTGATCTCGTTGTTATTACATTCCTGGGCAAAGTGGTGGCATTTTTTCATTGCTAGTAGTTCCCAGGACATTGCATCTGTTAAATAGGCTAAATCCTTCGTAGAAATAAAGTTTGGCGGTTGCTGCATTCTCTGTTGATTGTGTTGATGCATATTATTCACACCTTTCCTCAATATTTTCATTTTCTATTATTAACCTGTTTGTGAAAAAAATGTATGGCAAATTTTGCATATTATTGGAATTGATCTTTCTTGTCTTTTAGTTTAAATACTATATCTCTTGTTCTAGGCCGGTTGTTAACTATTACCAGGATAAGTAGGAATACCGGCCAGTAGGTTTTGAGTATTTGCCAGAGAATGGTTTCTAATCCCTGATGGTAGATCAGACTTATTATTATCAATACTATTCCCAGGCCCAGAGGCCAGTAATAATTGATACTGGGTGATCCGGAAGAGTTTCCGATAAGGTTATTAATAATAAAAATTCCTATTAGAGAAAGCCCGAGAGAGATAATTATAATTACCTGATTTCTTAAGCCAACCGGTAGATTATTGGCAATGATCAGCTGGCTTACACCTGCCCCAAGCAGGGTGAAACCCGGCAGTAAATATAATAATTTCTTTTCTTTTAAATAAAATAACATGGTTAGCAGTCCTATGTAAAGAAGAAAGGGATCTCCACTGAAAATAGTTATTTTTCTGTAGAGGAGATAGAATCCTGTAATAATGAGGATTAAGTTTGGTAAGTCTAATTTCAACAATCTCATTTTTCAACCTCCTTTTATTTAATCTTATCAATATAGTTTATGATGGAAAAAAGGAAATGGTGCAGGCAGGAAAAGCGGCCTTTATTCTAGAATAAAAATATTATCCAGACATTTCTCCAATATCTATTTGCAGTTGTGCAGAACTACCCGGAAATTTGATCTTGCAGAGAAATAAGGAGTGATTTTTTTTGGTTGCAAACAGTATTCTAAAAGGGTTAAACCCTGAACAGAGTAAGGCTGTTCAGCATCTGGACGGTCCTCTCTTAGTTTTAGCCGGAGCGGGAAGTGGCAAAACCAGGGTTTTAACAAGGCGGATAGCCTATTTAATTGAATATCATCATGTCTCTCCCTATCATATCCTGGCCGTGACCTTTACCAATAAGGCAGCAAATGAAATGAAAGAGAGAGTAGCAGCTCTCCTTGATGGGCTTAAGGAAGACCTCTGGGTGAGTACCTTTCACTCCTTCTGTGTTCGGATTTTAAGGAGAGAGATTGCTAAACTCGGGTTTAACGATAATTTCGTTATCTTTGATACCTCTGACCAGCAGAAAATGATGACCAGGGTATTAAAGGAGTTAAATATAGATTCCAAAAGGACCAAACCCGCGGCGGTTCTGGCAGAGATCAGTAAGGCGAAAAACGAATTAATTGGCCCGGAGGAGTATGCGGAAACGGTAGGCAATTTCTTTATGAAGATTACTGCCCGGGCTTATAGTCTTTATCAGGAGAAACTTAAGGAGAATAACGCCCTTGATTTTGATGACCTGATTATGAAGACGGTCGAGCTCTTCAGGCGGTACCCGCAGGTTTTAGAGTATTACCAGGAGCGCTTTCGCTATATATCTATTGATGAATATCAGGATGTTAATACTGCTCAATACCAGCTGGTACAACTTCTGGCAAAAAAATACAGGAATCTCTGTGTGGTAGGGGATCCTGATCAGGGTATCTATGGCTTCCGGGGGGCCGATATCAGGAATATCCTTAATTTTGAAAAGGACTATCCCGATGCCAGGGTGATTAAACTTGAACAGAATTACCGTTCAAAAGAGAAGATTCTTGAGGCGGCTCATAGTGTGATTTCCAATAATCTGGCCCGTAAGGAGAAGAAGTTATGGACTGACCGGGGCAGCGGTAAGGATATAAATTTTTATCTGGCTTATAATGAGAAGGATGAGGCTGCCTATATCTGTAAAAAGGTTAGAGACCTGACTGCAGAGGAGTATAAATACGGGGATATTGCTGTACTCTACCGGACCAATGCCCAGTCCCGTGCCCTGGAGGAGATGCTGGTTAAGTATGCTATTCCCTATCAGATTGTGGGGGGACTGCGTTTTTATGATCGGATGGAGATCAAGGATATAATTGCCTATCTCAGGGTTATCTACAATCCTGATGATGAGATCAGTCTGCTCAGAATAATCAACCGCCCTAAACGGGGCATTGGTGATGGAACTATCAGTATACTGCAGCACTACGCCAGTAAGATGGGGCTCAGTCTTTGTAAGGCCGGATTAAGGGCCACTGATATTCCGGGTCTTAGCTCTACTCTTCAAAAGCGGGTTGCCGGGTTTTTCTCCCTGCTGGAGGAATTTAGGGCTGCCAGCCAGCAGATGACTATCGACCGGTTAACCCAAAAGATCCTTATAGAGACGGGTTATCAGAGGGAGCTTGAGGAAGACGGAAGTATCCAGGCCCAGAACAGGCTGGAAAATATTCAGGAACTATTTTCCGTGATGAAGGAGTTTCTTAAAAAGAGTGAAAATAACACCCTGGCAGGTTTTCTGGAAGAGGTTTCCCTGCTGTCGGATGTTGACCGGATGGAAGAGAGTGATGATTTTATAACCCTGATGACCCTGCATTCGGCCAAGGGGCTTGAGTTCCCGGTGGTCTTTATGGTAGGAATGGAGGAGGGTCTCTTCCCCCATGCCAATTCTTTAATGGAGGCTGAGGGGATTGAGGAAGAGCGCAGGTTGTGTTATGTAGGTATTACCAGGGCCATGGAGGAGCTCTTTTTGACCATGGCCAGAGAGAGGATGCGTTTCGGAGAGCGGCAGGTAAACCCTCCCTCCCGCTTTCTGCAGGAGATCCCCTCTCATTTGCTGGCTGAAAGCGGGGAGGATTTTAAGGAAACCGGAGATGAAAAAGATTATGAGAAAACTACGGAAACAGAAGCTAGCAACGAAGTCCTGGATAAAATGGTTTCTAATGGTAATAATTACAATTATAGGGTCGGTCAGCGGGTCTTACATCCTAAATGGGGTGTGGGTAAGATTATTGAGATCAGGAATAATAATGGTCTGGAACTAAAAATTAAATTTTTCCGGGGTAAATCCCGGACCCTGCTGGCGGAGTATGCACCGCTCCAGCGGGTTTAACCCTGATACTATAATTTTTCCTTTCGATTCACCAAGAGTCATATACAAAAAATTTGCAAACATCTCTTCAACATCTATTTGCAGTTTATCGTGTCACAGGAAGTGAGGTGAATTCTTCGGTGAGTAAAGGTGATAATGTCAAGGAGAGAATAGAAGAATTACGCGATCAGATCAGGTATCATGAATACCGCTATTATGTGCTTGATGACCCCGTGATTTCCGATAGTGAATTTGATGAACTGATGCAGGAGTTAGTTAAACTGGAGGAGGAAAATCCTGATTTAATTACCCCTGATTCACCTACCCAGCGGGTGGGGGGAGAACCAATAGATAGCTTTAAAAAGGTGGAACACAGGATACCGATGCTGAGCCTCGGGAATGCCTTTAATGCCGGTGAGTTAAGGGATTTTGCTAACCGGATCTACCGCCTGGCCGGCACCGGGGAGATAGAATTTGTTGTTGAGCACAAGATTGATGGCCTCTCGGCTATCTTAACCTACCAGCAGGGTAGATTCGTTCAGGGGGCAACCAGGGGGAACGGGATAGTCGGTGAAGATGTAACGGAAAACATCAAAACCATCAGGTCTGTTCCCCTGAAGTTAAAGGAAGCAGTTGATATAGAAGTCAGGGGAGAGGTCTATATTAGTAAAGAAAACTTTACCAGAATCAATCAAAGCCGGCTGGAAAAGGGTGAAGAGCCCTTTGCCAATCCCCGGAATGCTGCTGCCGGCTCTGTCCGTCAGCTTGATCCCAGGGTTGCTGCTCAGAGGTCCCTGTCTCTTTTGGCCTATAGTCTGGTCAGTTACGGTGGTGAGGAAATTAAGACCCATCTGGAGGCCTTAGAGCTGTTAAAGGAGCTCGGGTTTAAGGTTAACTGGCATCAGAAGTGCAGTTCGATTGAAGAGGTTATTGATTTATGTGAGGAATGGACCGGTAAACGGGAGGAGCTCCCCTTCGAAATTGACGGTCTGGTGATTAAGGTTAATGACCTGGCTCTTAGAGATAAACTCGGTAGCACTGCCAAGAGCCCCCGCTGGGCCATTGCCTATAAATTTCCTGCTCAGCAGAAGACCACGGTGGTGAAGGATATTATCATCTCGGTAGGCAGGACCGGAGCCCTTACCCCTACGGCTATTCTGGAACCAGTTCAGATTGCCGGTTCAACGGTGAGCCGGGCCACATTGCATAATGAGGATGAGATCAGGAGAAAGGATGTCAGAATCGGAGACCATGTACTGGTCCAGAAGGCCGGTGAGGTTATTCCGGAGGTAGTCAAGGTGATTAAGGATAAGAGAACCGGTGCTGAAAAGGAATTTATTATGCCCGGTAAATGCCCCGTCTGCGGAAGTGAGGTTGCCAGGGAAGAGGGAGAGGCAGTTACCAGGTGTACCAATGTAACCAGCTGTCCTGCCCAGCGCCGGGAGGGAATCCTTCACTTTGTCTCCCGGAATGCCATGAATATAGAGGGGGTCGGTCCTGCTCTGATTGATCAATTACTGGCTAAGGAACTGATTCATGATTATGCTGATTTATATTTTCTTACACTGGAGGATCTCCTCCCCCTGGAGAGGATGGCAGAAAAATCGGCCGGTAATGTGATTGAGGCTATCAAAGCCAGTAAGGAGAGACCCCTCCACAGGGTTATCTTTGCCCTGGGCATCAGGCATGTAGGTGCCGGTGTTGCCAGGGTTTTAACCGGGGTTTATCATTCAGTTGATGAACTGGCCCGGGCCTCTGCTGAGGAGCTGGAAGCTATTAATGAGATAGGGCCGACCATTGCTGAAAGTATTGTTAACTTCTTTAGAGAACCCCATAACCAGGAGGTAATCTCCAAATTAAAGAAAGCCGGGGTCGAGCTGTCTGCTGCAGAGGATGATCAGAAAGAAACTAACCAGGCCCTTATTGATAAGAGATTTGTCTTCACAGGTGGGCTTAAAAACTATACCAGGTCTGAAGCTAAAGAGAGGGTGCTGGCAGCCGGTGGTAAGGTTACTTCCAGTGTCAGTAAAAATACCGATTATGTTGTTGTAGGTGAAAACCCCGGTTCTAAACTGGAGAAGGCCAGGGAGCTGGGAATAACTATCCTGAGTGAGAGTGAATTTACAGAGTTGCTTAGCGGGGAGTAATAGTTATGAGTAAGATTAACTACACTATTCTAGTCTCTTTATTTATGGTAATTATTCTGGTAATCCAGCAGAGCCCGGTACTCTGGCCGGGGACATTTTTCCTGTTAGTTCAGAGCCTTCTTCTGCTGGTAATCCACCTGCTAATTAAAGCCATGCGGGAAAGGGGAAGGTTACAGCTCTTACCGGTCATCCGCCAGTTCCAGGTCTTTTTCGGGGTAATCTTTCCCCTCTGGATTCTACTGGCCGTTACAGGCCAGCTGGCTACGGTTATCGGCCGGATCTTTGTGCTCTTAGTTTTGCTTATTTTCTTTGCCCTGGCGATAGTTTTAATGCTCCGTTTACTGACCGCCATAGATCTCCTGGACCGCTTTAAATAACAGGCCATGAGATTTTGGGAAGAAAAATATAATGAAGAAAGGATGAGTAAGGTGATCAACAAGAAGGATGTCGAGTATATAGCTAATCTGGCCAATTTAAAGATTGATGAAGATGATAAGGAGCTTTTTACCAGACAGTTAGATGATATTTTAAACTATGTGGAGAAGTTAAATGAGCTTGATACCGAAGGAGTGGTTCCCACAGCCTATACGGTACCCATGAAGAATGTACTTAGAGAAGACAGGGTTGGGCTCTCTATTCCCAGGGAAAAGGCCCTGGCCAATGCCCCCGACAAAAAGGACGGGCAGTTCAGGGTTCCCAGGATTATCAGTGAATAAATATGGAGGTGAAAGTTAATTGGAGTTATATGACTTAACGATTCACGAATTAAAGGATAAACTTGCTAGCAGGGAGATATCGGTTAATGAGTTACTTGATAGTTTTTATAAAAGAATAGGTGGTGTTGAGGAAAAGGTCAAGGCCTATGTTACTTTAACGGAAAAGGAAGCCAGGGAGAGTGCTAAAGAATTGAAGGCTGAGTTTAAGGGTAAGCTTGCCGGTATTCCACTGGCAATTAAGGACAACCTCTCTACGGAGGGGATTAAAACAACCTGTTCTTCCAGGATTCTGGAGAATTATGTTCCTCCCTATGATGCAACTGTAGTTAGCAGGTTAAAGGAAGCTGGAGCAATAACCTTAGGTAAGACCAATATGGATGAGTTTGCCATGGGTTCATCTACCGAGAATTCCGGTTTTTTCCCGACCCGAAATCCCTGGGATCTGGAGCGTGCCCCAGGTGGATCCAGTGGGGGATCTGCAGCTGCTGTTGCTGCCGGAGAGGCTGCCGGAGCTTTGGGTTCTGATACCGGAGGCTCTATCCGCCAGCCGGCCGCTTTCTGCGGTGTTGTTGGTTTGAAGCCGACCTATGGCCTTGTTTCCCGTTACGGGCTGGTTGCCTTTGCCTCTTCCCTGGACCAGATAGGTCCTATTACCAAAGATGTGGAGGATGCGGCCATTCTCTTAAATGTTATTGCCGGTCATGACCCCATGGATTCCACTTCGGTTAAGATGGAAATTCCTGATTATACTAGATTTCTCAAAGAAGATGTTCAGGGAATGAAGATCGGTCTGCCAAGGGAGTACTTCTCTATGGACTTTGCTGCAGAGGTAAAGGAGAGTGTTTTAGCAGGTGTGCAGAGGTTAGAGGAAGCCGGGGCTAAGGTTGAAGAGGTTAACTTGCCCAGTGCTGATTATGCCCTGGCGGCCTATTATATAATTGCCCCGGCAGAGGCCAGTTCCAATCTGGCCCGTTATGATGGGGTTCGCTATGGTTACCGGAGTAAAAAGGCTCATGATGTAAAAGAGATGTTTACCAATACCAGGAATGAGGGTTTCGGTGATGAGGTTAAGAGGCGGATTATGCTGGGAACCTATGCCTTAAGCTCGGGTTATTATGATGCTTTTTATCTGAAGGCTCAGAAAGTCAGAACCATGATTAAGGAAGACTTTGATAGATTATTTTATGAATATGATCTCTTAATCTCCCCTACAACTCCTACCACTGCCTTTAAGATCGGAGAGATGACCGATCCTCTGGAGATGTATCAGGCCGATATCTTTACCGTTCCGGTAAATATTGCCGGAATACCGGCCATCTCTATCCCCTGCGGTTTCGATAGTAATAATCTACCCATCGGTTTACAGATAATGGGACCGCATTTCGGGGAAGGCAAGATAATCCAGGCTGCCTATACCCTGGAGCAGATCCTGGAGATAAAAGACAGGAGACCAGAACTGGAGGTGTCAGTATGACGACTGAATACGAAGTAATTATTGGTCTGGAGGTTCATGTCCAGTTAGCTACCGAATCGAAGATATTCTGTGACTGCAGCACCGAGTTCGGTGCCGAGCCCAATACCCATACCTGTCCTGTCTGTTTGGGATTGCCCGGAACACTACCGGTTTTAAATAAAAAGGTGGTGGATTATGCCATCATGGCCGGACTGGCCTTAAACTGCGAGATCAGTGAGTATAGCAAGTTTGACCGGAAGAACTATTTCTATCCCGATCTACCGAAGGCCTATCAGATCTCACAGTATGACCTGCCCCTCTGCCAGAATGGTTATATTGAGATTGAGACCGGGAATGGAAGTAAGAAGATAGGGATTACCAGGATTCATATGGAAGAGGATGCCGGTAAACTGGTGCATGAGGGCAGCATAGATAGATCGACGGGAAGTCTGGTCGATTATAACCGGACTGGGGTGCCTTTAATCGAGATAGTCAGTGAACCCGATATGAGGAGTCCTGCTGAGGCCCGTGAGTATTTGACTCAGCTGAAGAAGATTCTGGAGTATCTCGGGGTGTCTGATTGTAATATGGAAGAAGGCTCACTACGCTGTGATGCCAATGTTTCTATTAGACCGGTTGGTCAGGAGGAGTTCGGGACCAAGACCGAGTTGAAGAATATGAACTCCTTTAAGGCAGTAGAAAAGGCTTTGGAGTATGAGGTTGAACGGCAGAAGCAGGTACTGGCCCGGGGTGAAGAGGTAATTCAGGAGACCAGAACCTGGGATGATAGCCTGAATAAGACCATCTCCATGAGGGGGAAGGAGGAAGCCCATGATTACCGTTATTTTCCTGAGCCCGACCTTGTACCCCTGGAGATTGATGCAGAATGGGTCAATGAGATCCGGGAGAACCTACCCGAGCTGCCCTTAGAAAGGAAGGAACGCTTTATTAGTGACTATGGTCTACCGGCCTATGATGCCGGGGTACTGACCGATAGCAGGGATCTGGCAGACCTCTTCGAAGAGTGTGTTCAGGCCTATGATGACCCTAAGACCGTCAGTAACTGGATTATGGGCGAGTTCTTGCGTCTGGTAAAGGAGGCCGGTATCGAGGTTGCAGAGAGTAAGATTACCGGAAAACTCCTGGCAAAGATGTTAAGGCTAATGGATGATGGAACTATCAGCAGCAAGATTGCCAAGACGGTCTTTGAGGAGATGTTTAAGACCGGGAAGGACCCAGAAACCATTGTCGAGGAGAAAGGCCTCAAACAGATCAGTGATGAAGGAAAGCTGGAGGAGATTGTTGATCAGATAATCCTTGCTAACCCCAATGTGGTTGAGGATATTAAAAACGGCAAGGATAAGGCTATCGGTTTCCTGGTCGGCCAGGTAATGAAGGAGACCAGGGGTAAGGCCAATCCCCAGCTGGTAAATAAGCTTTTACGGGAGAAGATTAAATAGCCCCCTCTGTCACAAAGCTTGTAATTAATATATATTTTGGCTGGCGCAAGCTTTGTGACAGTTCCTGCGGACACGGGCACGGCGGAAAAGTAGGTTTAAATATTTGACAGTACTCTAGCTTTAGAGGGGGTGAAAAGATGGATTGTTCAACAATAATGGCAGTTCTGCTTGATAAAAGAACCGATGCAGCACCGACAGTTCAGGAAATATTAACAAGATATGGGAGTATAATTGGTACTAGAATCGGCCTTCACCAGTTTAATGATACAGAAGAAGGATTGATTCTCTTACATCTCAATGGCGGAGATAATGAGATCGAAGACCTGGAAAGAGATTTATCAGAATTGAATAGGGTTAAGGTCGAGAAGATGACAATTAGTTTTGATGATTAGATTTAACAGACATTTCAGGAGATCTCGACAATGAAGGTCGAGTTTGATGAGGAAGAATAAAGGGGAGAGAACTTGCCCCGGAAAAGTAAGTGAAAGATAACCTGCCTTGAAAAAATTACTTTTCCGGGGTAGTCTACTTGACATTTATATTAATATATTTTAATATTAAAATATAATAATTTAAGGCGGTGAGGTGGATATTATAGTGAAGAATATCACAGAAAAAATGGATATAATTGAAGGAAAGGCCAAAATTTTAAAGGCACTCTCCCATCCCATTAGATTATGTATTGTTAAAGGTCTAGTAAAACGGGAGGGTTATAATGTTTCCGGGATGCAGGAGTGTTTAAATATTCCCCAGTCAACCCTCTCACAGCATTTAACTAAATTAAAGGATCTGGGTATACTTGAAGGGAGAAGAAACGGACTTGAGATTAACTATTATGTTATTAATGAAGATGCCCGTAAAGTAATTAAGGCATTATTTCATGATTAAACATATTTAGGAAAGGAGTAATAATATGAGTAAAAAAATTGTTATTGTTGGTGGGGTTGCCGGCGGTGCTAGTACAGCCGCCCGGTTAAGAAGGCTTGATGAAGAGGCTGAAATAGTTGTCTTTGAAAAGGGTGAGTATATCTCTTTTGCTAACTGCGGGCTTCCATACCATATAGGAGAGGTTATTGAGGATAGGGAGAGATTACTGGTTCAGACTCCGGAGTCAATGAAGGCCAGATTCAATATCAGTTGTAAAATCAAAAATGAGGTTATAGCTATTGACCGGGAGAGGAAGGAGGTTCGGGTTAAGGACCTTGAAAAAGATAAAACCTTTAGTGAAAGTTATGACTATCTCATTCTCTCGCCCGGTGCCAGTCCTATCAAACCACCCCTTGAGGGAATTAATAACCCCAATGTCTTTACCTTAAGGAATATACCCGATACTGATGAAATTAAAGAATTTATTGATAAGAGGAAACCCGAAAGGGCTGTTGTTGTTGGCGGTGGTTTTATCGGGCTAGAGATGGTTGAAAATTTACACGCCCGGGGAATCGATGTTTCTCTGGTAGAGATGGCTGACCAGGTCCTGCCACCCATAGATTATGAGATGGCAGCTATGGTTCACAACCATTTAAGGATGAAGGGAATTCACCTCTATTTAGGAGACGGGATTGCCGGAATTAAGGAAGAGAATGATGGGACTAAAGTTATTCTCCAGAGTGGTACCGGGATTGATACCGATATGGTTATCCTGGCGATCGGGGTCAGGCCCGAAACAAAACTGGCCGAAGAGGCAGGTCTGGAGATAGGTTCTACCGGTGGTATTAAGGTGAATGAATACCTACAGACCTCTGATGAGAACATTTATGCCCTGGGAGATGCTATTGAGGTCACTGATTATGTAACCGGTGAGCCCGCCTTAATCCCCCTGGCAGGACCGGCAAATAAACAGGGGAGAATAGTGGCCAATAATATTGCCGGCCGGAAGGAAAAATATCAAGGGACACAGGGAACTTCCATTGCCAAGATCTTTGATCTGGCCGTTGGGTCTACCGGTGTAAATGAAAAACGGTTGAAAAAGGCCGGGCTCGATTATCAGGTTTCCTATACTGATTCCAATAATCATGCCGGTTATTATCCAGGGGCAAAACCGATGTTTATCAAGATTCTCTTCACCCCCGATGAAGGTAAATTGCTGGGAGCCCAGATAGTAGGGCATGAGGGGGTGGATAAGCGAATAGATGTCTTTGCTACCGCTATCAGACAGGGGTTGACGGTCTTTGATCTCCAGGAACTGGAACTGGCTTATGCCCCTCCCTTTGGTTCCGCCAAGGATCCGGTTAATATGGCCGGTTTTACAGCAGGAAATATCTTGAATGGTATCGTTGAGCCCATTCAGTGGCATGAGATAGATGATCTTGATCAGGATACTATTATTCTTGATGTTAGACAGGAGATTGAGACTAAACTGGGAAAGATTGAAGGCTCTATTAATATCCCGTTAAATAGTTTGCGGGACCGGCTTGCTGAATTAGATAAGGATAAGGAAATAGTTGTTTACTGTGCAATTGGTTTGAGGGGTTATATTGCCTGCCGGATTTTAATGCAGAATGGTTTTGAAAAGGTCAAAAATCTGGCCGGTGGTTACAAGCTTTATAAAGCCGTCCAGGATGACCGGAATCAGGTTATTGAAGGTCCCGAACAGGAAGAATTGACCTCTGCCTCCAATCCGGAAAAAGGTCAGATAGTCGGGGAAAAGGTTGCCCAAAAAAAAATCGGTAAAGAGGTGAAACTTGATGCCTGCGGCTTGCAGTGCCCGGGTCCGATTATGCAGGTCTATAGAAAGATGGAGGAACTTGAGGAAGGGGATATTCTGGTTGTTACCGCTACCGACCCCGGTTTCAGAAGGGATATTGAATCCTGGTGCAGGAATACCGGTAATACTCTGATAAATGCTGAAGATGAAGCAGGGAAAATAAAGGTATCTATCCGTAAAGGACGGGGGGAGGAGAGTGCTACCAGGGAGGCTATCAACCTATCCTCTCCGGCTAAAAAGAGCAAGACTATGGTAGTATTCAGCGGGGATTTAGACCGGGCAATTGCTTCCTTCATTATTGCTAATGGTGCCGCAGCCATGGGAAATGAGGTTACCCTCTTTTTTACCTTCTGGGGGCTGAATATCCTGAGAAAAGATAAATATGTTGATGTTGATAAGGGTTTTATGGATAGAATGTTCAGCAAAATGATGCCCCGGGGCAGCAAGAAACTTCCCCTCTCAAATATGAATATGTTCGGTCTGGGACCCAAGCTGATCCGTAAGGTAATGAAGGATAAGGGGGTTAATTCCCTGGAGGAGTTGATCGGTCAGGCTAAATTAAATGGAGTAAGACTTGTCGCCTGTCAGATGTCGATGGATGTAATGGGTATTAAGAAGGAAGAGCTGATAGATGGGGTTGAAGTCGGTGGGGTGGCCACCTTCCTGGGGGCAGCCGATGAATCAAATATGACCCTCTTTATTTAAAATCGATTGATAAAAACCACGGGGAGAATTTATCTACCTGTGGTTTTTTCTGTGTTCATGAATAAATTATGAGGAAGAGAAAAATAAAACTATGTTTGCAGCAAACTCCAGAATATGCTATAATATAAACAAACATGTGTATTCTTAGATAGGTTCCGGTAAACAGACCGGAGCAAAACTATATCTACCGTTACCGGGGGGAAGTCAGGTATGATCTCCTATGTATATGATAGTATTCGCTTTATTCATGCTGCAGATATCCATCTGGGGAGTCTGCCTCATGTTAGCGGTGAACTACCTGAGGAACTTAATGACATCATTAAGCAGGCTACATACCGGGCCTTTGCCCGGATCTGTAAGAAAGCCATCGATTATAATGTAGATTTTTTAGTCTTATCCGGTGATGTTTATGACCGGGAAGCCCGTTCGGTTAAGGCCATGAGGTTCTTCAATGAACAGTGTGAAAGGTTGCAAAAAAATTCAATACCGGTATACACCATTACCGGTAACCATGACCCCCTGCGGGAACGGGGTGAGCTTTTAAAACTGCCGGAAAATGTCCATGTTATCGGTAGTGAGCAGGTAGATATCCGGGAGGTCAGAAATAAAGAGGGTGAAGTGATAGCCCGTATACTGGGCAGGTCATATAAAGAGAGGGTCCTGTCCGACCGGGAGCTTTTCAAACACTTTAACCTTCCCGATAGTGGTGTCTGGAATATCGGGCTTTTACATACACAACTGGATCCTAATAACAGTAATTATCTTCCCTGTTCCCTTGATGATCTCCGTGCGGTGGACAACATCCACTACTGGGCTTTAGGACATATTCATAAATGCAGGATCCTTCAGCATCAATGGCCGGTGGTGGCCTATTCAGGGATACCACAGGGGCGTGATTTCGGAGAAGAAGGACTGGGTGGCTGTCTTCTGGTGGAGATGAACCCCCACCGGGCCCCGGAGATTAAATTCTTACCCCTTTCTCCTGTGGTGCTGGAACGGGTGGAGGTCAAAATTGATGAAGATCCGGACCGTATTCCGGGGAATATCCCCGAGCTGGAAGAACTGGTCCTGAGGAAGGCTAAAAACATCCTGGATGGAGGACCGGTGATACCCGGTGGTTTAAAAGCGGTCGAAGGGGAAATCGGTAATATAGAAGGTTATATTATCCAGTGGGTAATTACGGGGAGAGGAGAAATCCACCAGCAGTTGGAGGAACAGGAGGAAGAGGTCCGTCAGGTCCTGGCGGATAGCCTGAGGCAGAGGTTGCGGTATGAAAAACCCTTTATCTGGACTGATTCTGTTTTGATCAGGACCGGTAACCAGCTTCCTGAACTTGAGGTACTGAAAGACAACAACCCCGTCTTCAGGGAAGTTGAAGAAGTGATTAATTTATGCCTGACCGACCGGGGTATGAGAGAGAAACTGCTTGAGGAAATTGGACAGGTCTGGGAAATAAACCCGGACCACGAAAGGATAGATGAAACCAGGATACAGCTGGATGATGACATGATCGGGGCCATTATTGAGCAGGCCCGCCAGCTGGTAGTTGAAAAACTGGTAGAGGGGAGGGGCCCTAAATGAAGATAAAAAGACTGTACATTAAGGATTTCGGGATCTTTAGGGAGCAACAACTTAAGGACCTGTCTCCCGGGGTAATTGTAATCGGAGGGCCGAACAGGGCCGGGAAAACCACCCTCTTACATGTTTTGCGTTATCTCTGGTATGGTTTCCCTCCCGGGGGCAACTTGCCTCCCGCTACCAGGAGATATGAGGTCGAAGTGGATATAACAGATGGTTCAGAAGAGTTTAACCTCTATCTGGAGGGTTATGCTAAACCCAAACTGACCTGTAACGGAAGTACCGGCAAAAAGATTAGCCATGAAGAGCTCTTCCGCCTCGATGCCTTTACCTACCACCGTTTATTTACCGTTTCTCTTGATGAATTACGTAATATTCCGGCCGGGGTCGATGACACCGAGAGGTTGCAGTCCATCCTGCTGGGAGCGGGATTGGGAGAGATCGTTATGATACCGCAGCTGGAAGAAGAACTGAATAAAAGGGCCCATGATATAGGGCGCACCAGGGGAAACCCCAGATACGGCTCTTTTACCCCCTATTACCGCCAGATTGAAGAGGGAATTAAGCTCAGGCAGAAGGCCTTAAACCAGATCAACGAATATGAAGAGAAAAAAAGGGAACTGGAACTAATCAGTAATCAAATTTCAACCCTGGAAGAAAAAACCATTCCCGAACTTGAAGATAAATACATCGTCCTTGATGTTTTAAAGAATAACTATCTTAATTATCAGGAGAAGGAAAGGCTTAGACTTCAGCTGGACCGTTCCGATATTCAGGACCTGCTCCGGAACTTCCCGGCCGCTAGAGTGGAAAGGGTTAAAAATATACAGGAAAGATACCATCAGGCCCTTGAGGATTATAACTACCGGTTAGACCGGTTCCGGCAGGTGGTAACCGGGGAGAAGATTGAAGAGATTAAGGACACATTTTTACAACACAGAGATGAGTTTCGCCAGTATACCCACCTCCTATCGGGGTTGAGGGAAAGGGTAAATAATTACTTCATAAGGCTTGGAGAGCACCGTGATCAGAGAAATGAAATATATATGGAAATGAAACAGGTCAATTCCGCCTGGGATGACTTTGAAGTACTAAAGGAGATCAGAACCGATTGGCTTGAACAGGATACCCTGAACCGGAATATAGTTAACTGTATAGAATTACAAAAGGAACAGAGAGACCTTTCCAGAGAGATTGAAAAACTGGAAGTGGAAAAGGAGCTGCTGGAAAGACAGCTTGCCACCGGGGTTAATGAACCGGAAGCGGATCTAAGAAACTATTTTATTCTGTCTATCCTGTTTGCACTGGTGGGTGCCGGATTGTCACTGTTTAATGTCGTGGCAGGTTTAATCATCGGACTGGCCGGTATCATTGGTACCGCATTCTTTCTCTGGAAAAGAAGCATATCCGCTCACAGTCAGAGGCAAGACCGGGAACAGTTACGCAGGAAATTGGAAGATGTACTAACCAGTCTGGATTTTAATAAAAAGGAACTGGAAAAGACCGGAAAAAGGCTAAGCCCCCTGGAAACACAGCTCCAGGGCTACCGCCGTCTGCTGGGAGTGGATGATAACGTTTCTCCGGAAATGGTCAGGGTGATCTTTAGTCGGGTCCGGGATTTAAAGGAAAAGCTTTATCGCTGGGAGCAGCAGGAACAGGAACAGGAACGGAACGGGCAGGAACTGGATCAGGAACTTAAAAGAATCGAGCAGCTTTTACAGCAGTTTACAGAGATCATCGATAACCGGGTATTATCTGATTTCAGCAACAGGGACTTAATTGAAGAAAGAATCCGGGCCGGTGAAAAGTTACTTGTTCTTCTTGAAGAGTTCTGTAAATACTGTGAGTTGGCAGTAGAACTGGACGACAAAGAACACAGGGTCAGGGAGATTGAAAAAGAAATTTACCGGCTCCTCGAAGTAGAGGATGAGTCGGAAGACCTGACGGAGGAATTAAAACTATTTCTGACAAAAGGGGAGGATTATAGAAGGTATAAAGAACTTGAAGAAAGGTGTGAACTGCTGGAGTTACAGATATCCAGTAAGCTCGGGACCGAGAGGGTAAGGAAGGCCCTGAAGAATCTCTTTGCCGAAAAAAATGATGATTTTAATGATGAAAGGATGTCTGTTCTTTTTGCTGAATTTTACAGCCATTATACCTCACTCGAAGATGTTGAGAATGATTACCGGGAGACGGAGAAAAGACTGCATGAGTTAAAGAAGGAACTGGAGGGGTTAAAAGGGGAGCAGCTATCCCTGCAGGAAAAACTGGAAGAATTAGCGACAACAAAAAAACTGGAGGAAGCCCAGAGAAAGATTGACGAAGCCAGGGCGGAAATAAAACCTCTGGCCGAAAAATATGCGGTATACAGGGTAGCGACCTTTATCCTGGGCCAGGTCAGAACCAGGTTTATGAACAGGGCAAGGGATACACTCCTGGACCAGGCCAGTAAGGTTTTAAAAAAGATGACCGGTGGTGAATATGTAAGGATTTTAGCCCCTGACAACCTGCTGGAAGCTGATTTCCAGGCCCTGTTACACGATGGCAGAAAACAGGGAACGGTTAATATCCTGAGCAGGGGAACCAGGGAACAGCTCTTTCTGGCGATCAGGGTCAGCAGGTTGAGGGAAATAGAACCCCCATTGCCGGTAATAGTTGATGATTCCCTGGTCAATTTCGACAGGTACCACCTGGACAATACCGTGGAGATACTCCTGGATCTGGCCAGAACCCACCAGCTATTTATTCTGACCTGCCATCCGCATCTTGTTGAGTGTATTGCCGGCAAAAAGAACCGGGAAACGCAGTACTGGAAGTTAGAGGAGGGAAATTTTACTCTATCCACCGGAGAAGAACTGATCAGGGTGCTATCTAAATGAAAGGGAGAACAGGGATGAAGGTTAATTATCTAAATTATAAACAGGACCTTTTTCAGGAAGCAATTGATAATAAAGAACCTGTAGTTTATGTCTTTGATAACAACCACAACAGGTTGCGGGCCAGGGAGTATTACGAAAGGCCCTTCCTTAAGCAGGAAAGCATTTTCCTGACCGTGGCCGAACTGAAAGAGAAACTATTTCCGGCAGATAGACTGGTCCTGAAGGAAGAGAAACTGGCTGTTATTTTTTATGAACTGCTGACGGAGGAAGAGAAGCGGAAACTGAAGATAGATTCCTATTTTGATGCCATCGAACTGGCTGCAGAATTTTTTAACTTTTATGCTGAATTAAATGAGTATAATATTGGGAAACTAGAGGGTTTAAGGGACTGGCAGCAACAAAAATACAACATTTTGCAGGGTATCAGGGAAAGGTACCTGGCCCGGATGGAGGAATTAAACTATACCGACCGGACCCTGGCTTTTAATTTTAATAACCTCTGCCTGGATTACCTGAATGGTTACCGGAAGGTTGTTTTTGTAAACATAGTCAATTTTACCCCGAAGGAGAAGGAGTTGCTTGAAAGGCTGGAATTAGCGGGAATGAAGGTAGAACTGTACCTGCAGCTGGCCCCGCAGGATTTTGATGAAGGGAACCTAAGTCTAAAGTCAGTATCCCTCCCGGCTGACCCCGGGACAGCAATAAGACTGTACCATACCGGGGATGATCTGCTCCAGCTTATTAATCTCATCATCCGGTGCGGCCAGGACTGCACCATTTTGGATGCTGATTATGATAACAGCAACTACCACCGACTTTTATCCCCGGATAAAATCATAATAGATAAGGAGATCAGTTTCAGTGAGACGAAGATCTTCAGGTTCTTAAATAATCTTTACCGGCTGTATGTTAATACCGGGCAGAGGGAGCATTATCTCATCCTGCCGGTAAATGATTTGCTGGAGGCCTGTTATCTCAGGGAGTTCAGGGACTACTACAGCCTTACCGGGTATAACCTGAGGGCCCTGCAGGAACTGGCCAGGAGTGGTTATGTTTACTTTTCACCTGAACTGACCCGGGACCACCGGGGACCTGCTCTGTCGGGGTTTGAACCCGTTATGGAGGACATAAAACAAATTAACGGGATGAGAACATTAAAGGAGTTCTGCAGTTTTCTGGAAGGGGTTAACCTCAGGAAACTAAATGATTACTGGCTTGTGGACAATGTATCCCAGTACTTTGATGCCCTGCTGGAGCTGAGCTCGATTGAAGAGATGGGGATAGTCAGTTCCTGGAATAGATATTTTGACGATACTGCCCGGGGCCTGTTTCGAATGATCCTCAATTATTTGAGATATAAAAAGGTGAAACCGGTTAAAAATGGTGAAGGAGAAGGGGTCCGGCTGGACAGCCTGCTTACGGCCTGTCATGATAAACGGGAAAGGGTAATTATTTTAAATGCCTCCCGGGGGGTGATTCCCTCCGAAAGGGAAGGTGGTTTCCTGCTGACGGAAAAGCAGCGCCTTGCCCTGGGTTTAAGGACCTATTCCGACCGCAGACTGGAAGAGAAGTACTACTTTTTCCGCCATCTTTTCAGCAGTAAGGAAGGGATTGTTTTCAGTCTGAAGAACCTGGAGGGGAATGTGACCAGTAGTTCCTTTGTCGATGAACTGAAGATAGAGTACGGCCTGGAAATAAGTGAAATGGAGGTAAGGGCCGTACACTATCCGGCAGTTATCAGCAGGATCTTTTCTCCGGAACATCTTTCTACTGCGTACAGGCCGGCCCCGGACAGCATCAGGGCGGACAACCTGGTGATTGAAAGAGAAGATTTTTCGGAAGGGGTTTTTACACTGGGTTATTATAAATATAATACCTTAAAGGACTGTTACTACCGGTTTTACCTTGAACACATTGCGGATCTGGAAGAAGAAAGGCTGTTGATCAAAAAGGAATTAGACCCCATGGTTATCGGTAATTTTGTCCACGAAATCTTTACCGAGCTGATTAATCGAACGGGGGTAAGTTTGCAGGTTGACAGAAGTCTGGTAGAGGAAGTAGTTGAAGAGAGGTTCAATTCATATGACCTCAGGATTGATGATTACTATAAGAGGTACTACCGGGATGTATTGCTGAAAAAGATTAAGGAATCGGTTCTCTATTTTTTCGGGCTAATGAGAAAAAGGGTTAAGGAAGGGATTAAAAGTGTTAGGGTAGAGTGGCAGCCGGAGAACGGGCCCGATTCCGTCTTTTTCCGGCATCAAATGGTTGACCTCTATCTAAACGGTAGGATCGACCTTATTATTGACACCGGGGAAAGGAAGTATATAGTTGATTTCAAGACCGGTGGCAGCAGCACCGATCAGCTGGATTTTTATTCCCTGCTTTTAAACCCTGACCTGGTAAAGGACTACCGGATCGAAAAGGGTATATATTCGGTAATGGAGGAAAGGTATATCCCCGGTCGACCGGGGACCGAATTCGATTTTGCCGCAGAGTTATCCGGTAACATAGAAGGATTATTTAGCTCCGGGGAATACAGGGCTGAGTATAGGTCAAGGTGTAAGAGGTGTATTTTTCTGGACATCTGCAGGGTGGTGATGGGATGAAAAAGGTACTTAAAGCCAGTGCCGGGACGGGAAAAACCTACAGACTATCGCTGGAGTATGTGGCCGCCCTGCTCAGAGGGCAGTCCTTTGAAGAGATAGTGGTCATGACCTTTACCCGGAAGGCAACGGCTGAAATAAGGGAGAGAATAATCGAACAGATCGAGGATATCCTGCAGAATGGGGAAGAAAGCAATATTTTTCAAAGCCTGAGGGGGGTTTATAAAGGGATCAACCTCAACCTTCCTGCCCTCCAACACATTTACCGGGAGATGCTGAAGAATAAAGACAGGATTAACATCTATACCATCGATAGTTTTATCAACAGGATTTTTAAACAGGCCATAGCACCCTATCTCGGTATCTACAGGTACGAGATCATTGAAGATGAGCGCAATAGAGAGGTAATTGAAGAGGTCTTTAAAAGGATTCTGGACAATCCGGATGATTTTTCTCTGCTGGAGAGGTTTTTTACCGATAACACGGAAAGAAAAATTGATAAATACCTGAAACTGATCGGAAACATGCTCAATAACCGCTGGAAGTTTTTATTGATCGAACACAGGGCGCGGGCCCGCCGGCCCGTGGGTAATCTGGTAGCCCTCCTTGATGAGTGTATCGATACCCTGAGGGTGGTGGTTGCTGAGAAGGGACAGGCTTTTTCGGAGGAGTTCTTTACTACCCGTTTCCGCTCCTTTATTCCTGACTACCTGGAAGAAAAGGACCCGGCCGCCAGGCAGGATATAATTATAAAAAACCGCAACCACTTTTTCAATGACACCTTCTGGAATGGAAATAAAATACGGGGCAGGGCCCTGGCCCCTCTCAGAGAGGAGCTTGCAGCCCGCTATGAGAACTTTCTGGAGCAACTGGCCGCTTATATCTACAATGAAGAGATGATACCCTATGAGGAAGAAATCTTTAACTTCTCTTCCCGGGTTTTTGAGATCTATGATAGTATTAAATTCCGGGAAAGGGTCTTTACCCATACTGATCTCAGTAATTATACCTACCAGTATTTCTATCATGATGAACTGGACCTGCTGGAAGGAAGAACCGTAAGTGATTACTTTTTTGAACTGCTGGGGACGGAGGTTAAAAGCCTTTATATCGATGAGTTTCAGGACACCAGCATTCTCCAGTGGAAGATACTGAAACCGTTGATTGACAGGTGTGAAAATGTAATAGCTGTAGGGGATGAGAAACAGTCGATTTACGGCTGGCGCGGGGGAGAAAAGGAGCTGTTTACCGCCCTGGACGGGATACTGGAGGGAGAATGTGAGTCCCTTTTAACCTGTTACCGCAGTGAAAGGGAGATCATGGATTTCATCAACCGCTTTTTCCTGAACCTGGAAATCGACTGGGGGTATGAGGAGGTAAACCATGTACCCCATAAAGATGGGGGCTATGTGGAAGTATTGCTGGGGGGTGAAGGTGCCAGGATAAATACGGAAACCAATAAATTCAACAGTCTAAGTCAGGAAAGGCAGATGGAATTAATTGCGATTAACGAGAGGTTGACCGGGAATCTAAAGAGGGAGATAGCCCTCAGGATTAAAGAACTACCTTCCTACAGCAATATCGGGGTCCTGGCCCGGGCCAATAACGACCTGGCTGAGATTGCAATTGAACTTGATAAAGAGGGCATACCCTATATCCTGGAGAGTAAGGACAGCCTGTTCGAACATGAGGCGGTAAAACCTCTCTACTTTCTTTTAAACTACCTTGCCTATCGTGATTATTTTCAATTACTGAAATACTTAAGAAGCGACCTGGTCAGGGCAAATAACAGAGTCTTAAAATACCTGCTTTGGAATAAAGATAGAGTACAGGGATTCATGTCCGGTAAACAGGACAGACTGGATTTAGGGGATGTGCAGGGTGTCCTGACTGAAATAAAGATGCTTTTTAATCTTGATTACCGGCAGTTAACAAACTACCTGCTGGAAGAAACGGGTATCATGGAGCTTTACCGTGATAACGGTGGTGCACTAAAGAACCTTTACCATTTTTTCAGGTTAATGCGTCGGTTTTCCGATCTCAGTGACTTCATGAAGTACATTGAACAAAACTACGAAAGTGAAGAGCTAAAGCAGGTCGGTGTCCGGGAGAAAAATGCAGTAAAGTTAATGAGCATCCATAAGGCCAAGGGATTATCCTTTGAAACGGAGTTTTTTTACTGGAACCCCGGGTCAGGAAATGGCGGCAGGTCCGGTAAGATGGAGATGTATATCAGTTTTGATGACCACTTCCAGGAAGTAACGGACTACCTGCTTACGGATTCCAAATATGAGAAGATATTTAAAATCCTGGGGATAAACTTTGCCGAAGAAAAGGCCGAAAAGGAATTGATGGAGGAATTAAATAATGTTTATGTAGCACTGACCAGAGCCGAAAAAAACCTCTTCTTCTTTATTGAAGCCCCCCGGAAGCTGGAAACCAATAGTGAGGGTAGGTGCTGGAGCGGTAGTGTTTCTTATGGGTTTTATGAAGAAGCTGTTCTCAGGGCTGCCGGTGTTTCTACCTTATGTGATCTGGTCGAAGGAAAGAGGCTGGGAGAGTTACAGGTAAGCGAACAGGAGGAGACCGGTAAAGGGATCGACCTCCCCGAGTTAGCACCTTACTTCAGGCCGGCAGAAATACCGCCGGAGATTATTGAGGAGGCTAACAACAAAAAGGATTTCAGGATGAGCCTGGAAAAGGAGATAATCAGGATAGAAGGCCTGGCTATCCACTATTATCTGGAGCACGTGAAGTACGGGACCGAAGAGGAAAGGAGGCTGGGCCGGAATATGGTCCTGGCCCGGTACGGGAACATACTGGGGCCTGTGAGAACGGAAGAAATCATCAAACGGGTAGAGAAGTTTATAGAGGGCAATCCCCGGTACTTTGACAGTAGATGGCGGGTCTTTAACGAGTATGTCATAAAGGGAGAGGATAAGGAATACAGAATAGACCGGCTGCTCATTGATGAAGACAGCAAGCTAATGGTTATCCTGGATTATAAAAGCGGACAGACCAGAGAAGACTCCCAGCTGGAAAATTATAAGGAGATCATGATGAACATGACCAGGGGAGAATATAAAATTGAGACACATTTTGTAGATATATAAAAGTATATAGACCTCCAGACAACTTTATATTTTCCATTATAGCTTTTAAAAAAGAGATATCCAGAGGATGATAGTGATAATACAATTAAACATCAAGAAGGAAAAACCATTTTTTTGTAGAATATTATAAAACAGGATATTGGAAAAATGTCGTCGACCTCCGGTAGTGCAAAAACCCCCGGGGGCCGACGACAAAAAAGAAAAGGTCATAAACCTTGTTATAACAGTATTCTTTATCTGCATATTACACAAATCACCAATATGGATGACACTTATTAAAAAACAAAGCTTCCTTACATTATGCATATTAAATTAGTCTACCTATGAGGAATTGAAACCCGGGAAGTACTGGCTGGAGAAGCATACATAAAAAGATTTCTAGTCTACCTATGAGGAATTGAAACTGTCAATATCTTTTATTCTTTGGCAAAAAAATAAATCTATGTTTGCAGTAAACTCCAGAATATGCTATAATATAAACAAACATGTGTATTCTTAGATAGGTTGGATGGAGAGGTTGTTAATATGGAACTTCGTGAAAAGCTTAAGATTCTGTCTGGTGCAGCCAAATATGATGCCTCCTGCTCCTCCAGCGGGAGTAACCGCAAAAATACCCCGGGAGGTATCGGTAATGGGGCAAGCAGCGGGATCTGTCATAGCTGGTCCGATGATGGGCGCTGTATCTCCCTGCTTAAAATTCTTTTTACCAACTACTGTATCTACGACTGTGCCTACTGCATTAACCGGGTCTCCAATGACCTGCCCAGGGCCTCCTTTACACCGGAGGAGGTTATAAAGCTAACGATTAATTTTTACCGCCGCAACTACATAGAAGGGCTCTTCTTAAGCTCGGCTGTAATTAAGAGCCCGGATTATACCATGGAATTACTCCTTAAAACCGTCAGAAAACTGAGAGAGGAGTACAAATTTAACGGTTATATCCATCTTAAAGCAATACCCGGGGCAGATTTTTCTTTAATTGCCCGGGCAGGTAGATATGCCGACCGGATGAGTGTCAATATTGAGCTGCCTTCTAAAAAGAGCCTCAGTCTGTTAGCACCCCAGAAGAAGATGGAGAGTATATTAACCCCGATGAAGGAAATCGGGCTCAATATTAAAGAGAATAGGGAGGAACGAAAGAAGAGTAAGAACCTGCCCAGGTTTGTCCCTGCCGGACAGAGTACCCAGTTAATCATCGGGGCCAGCCCGGAGACCGATTATCATATTCTCAAACTATGCGAGGCTCTCTATCAAAGGTTTAATTTAAAAAGGGTTTATTACTCTGCCTACATTCCCGTTAGCAATAATCCCAGCCTGCCCCAGTTGAGAAGACCCCCGCTGCTTAGAGAGCACCGTCTCTACCAGGCCGACTGGTTACTGCGTTTTTACGGTTTTGCTGCCGATGAACTTCTGGACAGGGCAAACCCAAATTTTAATCCTAAACTTGACCCTAAGGCTAACTGGGCCCTGAATCACCTCCATCTCTTTCCCCTGGAGGTCAACCGGGCTGATTATGAAATGCTGCTCAGGGTTCCAGGGATAGGCATAAAATCAGCCAGACGGATTGTCTCGGCCCGCAGGACCGGTAGCATTGATTTTGATGATTTGGAGAAATTTGGAACCGTATTAAAAAGGGCCAGGTATTTTATTACCTGTAAGGGAAAGTATTACGGAGGTATTCCCTTCAGGGAAGAATTAATCAAAGAGAGGCTGGTTGAAGGCAAAACAGGTTTGCATAGGCAGCAGCTTTCGTTATTTGATGATAATTCAATATCCGATATTGATGGTTTTTTGAGTGAAACAGTTGGAGGAAAAGAGGGATGATTTATTATATCTATGATGGAAGTTTTGAAGGTCTTTTGACTGCAATTTATGAAGCTTTTTATCATGATGTTAAACCGGATATGATTCTGAAAAGGTCGGATTATCAGGAAAATCTTTTTGCTGAAAGGGTTGAAATCGTAACTGAACGGAATAAATCTGATAGGGTATATAACGCGGTCCGGGAGAAGATATCATCAAGGTCACTGCGAAAAATTTATTATGCCTTTTTGTCAGAGATAAAGGGAGTTGAAACCAGGATTTATCACTATCTGCAATTGGGTTTTAAGATAGGGAGAAAGATTGATGGGCATTTAACAGATGATACCGTTTTAGAGCTAAATAGAATTAGCAATAAAGTTGGTCTGGAAAGGCACCGGCTCTTGGGGTTGATCCGTTTTCGCAGATTGGATAACGATATATACTATGCCCCCATTGAACCTGACTATAATATTATTGCTCTACTGGCTCCTCATTTCAGCAAAAGATTAGCCGACCAGAACTGGGTTATCCATGATCTCAAAAGAAAAGTGGCGGCTGTTTATAACCGGGAGGAATGGGTTTTGACCGGGTTTTCCGGACAACCAGGCAGTTATGCTGAGGATGAGGCCATTTACCAATCCCTCTGGAAGGATTTCTTCAAGAATATAGCAATCACCAACAGAAAGAATTCCAGGCTGCAATTGCAGTTTATGCCCGTACGGTACTGGAAACATTTAATTGAAAAGGAGACTACTTAAAAAGACAGTCGAGCGGCTGTCTTCTAATTATTTTTACTCAACTTTCGGAGGACTCTATTATACCATAAAGAAGGAGGGTTTTCGTTATTTTTCGCTAAATTTTTTGAGCAAATCCCAATAATATCAAAGGATTTGATCAGTTATTTTACTCCGAAAGGAGTATTTATACTATATACTATTAATAAATGTTTAGGAGAAATCTTCCTATTCGATTTGAACCAATTTTTCTAAAAGGGTAATATTTAGGCTAATTAGGTGCCAGAATTAAGTCTTAATTATAACCTAAATAACCTATTTTAAGCTAGTAAAGAGATAAAATAATAAAATCTTTTTTTTCAATGGCGTAAAGACAAAGCATTTTAAGCACTTATTTTCGTATTAATTTTAATTTGGAATAATTTATGCATTTATCAACAAAATAATAAAAATTTCGCTTCTTTTTGGTTCGCAGATACTAAATTTTATAGAGTTAATACAACTAACAATAAAAATAAGAAAGGGGATACAAAATGGGTTTAAAAAAAAATTACAAGGGGTATAAGTCATTTAAGTATCTGGAGGAAGGGCGAGATTATAAGTATTTTAAACTTGCCGATGAAGTTAATAGAGTGGATGAATATTTAATTCCCTTAAGTGAAGAGGAAGAAAAGAGGGTTGAAGATATTGTCAAAAATAATATTATGATTTCTCTTCATGATCATCTTGAGATCTTTCCGGATGATATTAACGAAACTTTTGCTTATATCAGGGAAGGCAGGATGGCTACTGCTTATGAAGGGTTGTCTCATTCATACTGGGATGCAGTATTTGACAATCTGATGGACGGAATCTGTACAATAACATCTAAAAGGGGCTGGAAGTGGAGAGATGTTCTTTATGATCTGGGAATGAAGCTCTGCGATTTAGCTCACCAAGATTTTCTCATCCGCTGTGAGAAGGTTGAGGATATCTATAGGGCCCACCGTGAGGGTAAGATTGCCGTGATCCCCACTATTGAGGGAGCGGCCATGCTGGAGAATGAGGTTGACAGGGTGGATATCCTTTACGGATTTGGCGTAAGGGCTATGGGTATAACCTACAGTGAAGCAAATTCTCTCGGTTCCGGATTAAAGGAAAAGGGTGATGGCGGACTAACCCACCTGGGACGCCAGGTTGTTGAAAGAATGAACAAGGTAGGGATGCTGATAGATTGTTCACATGTAGGAGATAAAACGACTTTAGATGTAGTTGAGGCCAGTGAAAAACCCATTTTCCTGAGCCATACCGGAGCCAGAGCACTATGGAACACTAATAGATTAAAGCCCGATGAAGTCTTGCTTGCCGTTGCCGAAAAAGGTGGTGTAATCGGCATCGAAGCTGCCCCCCATACCACCTTGACTGAAAACCATCCCCAGCATAGTATAGAGTCATACATGGAGCATTTTGAATATATTAAAGATCTGGTTGGTATTGACCATGTAGGTTTTGGTCCCGATACCCTTTATGGGGATCATGTAGGATTACACCATGCCTACAGCAGTAATTTGTCTATTCAGGAAGCCTTTAGGAGAACTGGAGAGCAGGCCAAAGAATTTAAAGAAGTGGAATATGTAAAGGGGTTGGAAAATCCAACTGAAGCTTCACATAATATCGTTAGATGGCTGGTTAAGCATGGTTATAGTGATGAAGACATCATAAAAGTGATTGGCGGAAATACATTGAGATTACTTGAAGAGGTGTGGGAATAGTGGAAGCACATTCAGGGGAGATTGTTAAATTAAACCTTGCCAATTCGAAGATTGACAGGGAACCTTCTCTTGATTATTTTGATAAGTTTCCTGGAGGGCGGGGTTTGAACCAGTATCTACTATTCAAAGAATTACTGCCGGGAACTGCTCCTTTTGATCCGTCGAATGTGGTTATTTTCGGTGCCGGTCTTCTTGTGGGAACAGGGGCCCCAGGTGACTCCCGTTTGAATATTGATTCCCTCAGTCCTTATACCGGAGGCATCGGTTCCAGTAATGTCGGAGGAAACTTTGCAGTAGCCCTGAGGGCAGCCGGAATTGATCACTTTATGGTTAAGGGAAGGAGTAAGCAACCTGTTTATATATTTATTGATGACGGACAGGTTATATTACGTGATGCCAGTCATTTGCGTGGTAAAGGGACTTTAGAAACCGAAAAGATAATAAAAGAAGAATTAAAGATACCTGATCTTCAAATCCTGGCAATCGGTCCTGCCGGAGAAAATCTTGTCAGGCCATCTTCAATTATGGTTAATACCGCGAGGGCAGCTGCCAGGTGTGGCTTAGGAGCGGTTATGGGGTCAAAGAATTTAAAGGCCATTGCCGTTAGAGGAAGGAGAACTATTGAACCGAAGAGTAAGAAACATTTCCAAAAAAAAGTAAATGAATTAATTACTAAGTTGAAAGAAAACGAATTTAATAAAAAGAGAATGAAATATGGTGTCTACTGTTATGACCCCTGGATAGATGAGACTCCTTATCGAAACTTTCAGGGAGGGTTGATACCTGACGAGAAACTTACTGCTAAAATCAGACCTGATGTGTTTTTACAGTATAAAAAAGGAACCAGGACCTGCAATAATTGTCCTATAAGATGCTGGGGTGTATATGAATTCCAGGATAAAAACGGGATAGTTATTTCAGAAGCCCTACAGGGGAATGACCCCCATAACTTTGCAGCCAAGCTTAATATCTTTGATGCCCGTGATATCTTAAAAGCACATGCAATCTGTAATAATCTGGGTCTTGACGTTGATAATGTTGCCGGGACAATAGCCTGGGCCTTTGAATGTTATCAGAGGGGTATTCTATCTGAAGAGGAAATAGATGGGCTAAAACTGGAATGGGGTAATTCTGAAGTTGTTTTTACTCTCCTGTACAAGATTGCTTATCGGGAAGGATTTGGTGATATTCTGGCTGAAGGGTCAAGACGGGCTGCTGAAATTTTAGGTAAGGGGCATGAATACAGTATAAACATAAAGGGGCAGGACCTGATGGAAAGCTTAAGATCTTCTGTAAGCTGGGCTCTGGGAACTGCTGTTGCTGCCAGAGGAGGAACCCATACACGTGGAGCCGTTATTGAAGGGCGTCTGCAGAACCTTTCAAAGGAGAAAAGCCAGCAGATTTTCGGTATTACAGATATTGGGCGTCCCGATTCTTATGAAGGAAAGGAGAAAATGGTCCATTTCTTCGAAAGACTGGAAGCAATGATGGACTGTCTGGGAATTTGTATGTTTACCAATAGTTTAAGGGTAGATATGGTTATGCCTGAAGACCTGGCAGAGCTTCTTTCACTGGCAACCGGACTGGAAGTCAGTACTGATGAATTTATGTGGCTTGGGGAAAAGGTTCATACACAGGAAAAGTGTTTTAATGTATTACATAGAGGGTGGACAAGAATTCATGATTACCCACCGGATAGATTTTTTGACGAACCAATAGTTAATGGGCCTATGGAGGGGCAGTCACTGGATAGAGAAAAGTGGGGCCGTTTGCTTGATAGATATTATGATATCCATGGTTGGGATAAAAAAACAGGGTGGCCAAGGAAGGAAACCCTCTTAAAGCTTGGTCTTGAGGAAATTGCTGATAAGCTGGCGAAATATAACAGGCTTCCTGAATAAATACCTATATAAAAGTAGAGGTTGTTAATGTCACAATATAGGTATAGCACAGTTTCACATAATTATGTTCCTTCATAATAGATATAATTTCCTTAAAAACAGGAGGGGTTTACTGTGAAAATTAGATATATAATTCCTGGTCCAATTAGTAAGACTGAACTTGGCAAGAAGGAAGTAGAAAGGAGGCTTGGTAAATTAAAAAAATGGGCAAGTTCAGAGACTGAGGTTGATATAACAGATGTCGATTATGGACCGGCTTCTATTGAGTCAATGTTTGAGGAGTACCTGAGTATTCAGGGTACCGCAGAAGAAGTACAGAAGGCAGAGAAGGAAGGCTATGATGCTGTGATCATCGGTTGTTTTGGTGACCCCGGGCTTGATGGCTTAAGGGAGATAACGGACATGCTGGTAGTTGGACCCGCCGGAGTTTCAATGAGTATGGCGGTTACCCTGGGGCATAAGTTTTCAGTCGTTACGGTAACAGATACTATACTGGCTGCACTGGAAAAACTGGCCTGGGAGACAGGAGTCTATCAGAAACTGGCATCGGTAAGAGCTATTGATATACCGGTAATAGAACTAAATAAAGATCACTCCCGTGGTGTTGAAAGAATGATAGAAATTGGCAAAAAAGCTGTAAAAGAAGACCGGGCAGATGTTCTTGTGCTTGGTTGTATGAGTATGGGTTTTCTTGATGTTGCTCAAAAAATGATGGATGAGCTTGGGGTTCCTGTCATCAACCCGTCACAGGCTAGCCTTAAGTTAGCTGAGGCTTTAATATCCTGTAATTTGAGCCATAGTCCTCTTGCCTACCAGATTCCACCTAAAATACGCAGCGGTAAGACTGTAAAGGAGCTCTTGTTAAAATAGGGAGGTGCTTATAATGTTTAAGAAAAAAATCATCTTTTTGATATTGTCCTTCTTGATTTTACATCTTTTAATCCTGGGGAATGTAATGGCTGCTGGCGGGAACATTAACGAGCTAAAAATGGTTGTCGAGGTAGGCCGGGATAAGTCAGTATCTGAAGTTAAACTTAATTATAACCTAAAGATTGAGGAGAACACAAAAGAGATTCCATTAACTTCTCTTTTGGTTTCCGATACAAGCATTAAAGATGTTAGAGCGGTCCTGGATGGGGAGAATCTCGAGGTAGAATTAGATGACTCTAATTTACCTGTTCTGACGGGAAAGATCATTCTACCTGACGGATTACAGGCCTCAGATGATGTCCCACTTCAGTTGAACTATCTGGTAGAGAATTCAATGAACAGGAAAGGGGACAGCTTTGTATTTGAAGCTCCTGTCCTGGTAGTCAAGTGGATTCCTGCCACAACCCAGCTTGACCTATTTAATGTCGAAACAAAGCTGCCCGGAAAGGTATACATTGAGGAAAATTTTCCCTCCACACCTAAAACCGTTGAACGTAATGGCGATGTCACAAGTGTTGCCATGAGCCTGCAGACCGTTCCGGCCATGGTCAGATTGAGCGGAAGTATAGGCAAACCCGTATTTCTGACCTATGGCAGGAAGGTTGATCTGTTAGTCATCCTGATCTTAATTGTAGGCGGTTATTTTGGCTGGAAGGCATTGAAGAAGGAGAAGTAGAAGATAAGGAGGTATTTATATGGGTTTTATATTTTGGGGGGTATTTGCCGTTTACGGATTATTTGTTCTCGGTTACTTAATCTGGATGTTTGCTACCGATAAAAATTCGTCTTCAGGAAGGAGTGAGTAGTTTTGAGCCTGCAGGTAATAATCTTTATAATATATTTTCTGCTTGTTTTAGGTATCGGTGTATATTCATATCAAAAGACTGAGGAAGAGGCAGACTATTGGATAGCCGGGGGAAACTTAGGCTGGGCTGTTGGCGGTGCCACTATCGCTTCAACCCAGATGAGTGCAGGACTATTTATTGGAACCATCGGTATAATGTATTCGATCGGCTGGTCCTTTGCCTGGGTTTTGCTTGTCTTTCCCATTTCTTACTGGGTAATGGTCTCTGTAATTGCCCCCAGGTTTACTAAGGTCAAGGAACTTACCCTACCTAGTTTTATAGAGAGGAGGTATTACAGTAAGTCAGCCAGGGCTATTGCAGCTGTTATTATTCTGGTCAGTATGGTAGTTTATATCCAGGCCCAGATCGTTGCCGGGGGTATAATCGCCAACATCGTATTCGGTATTCCACAGAGTTACGGTATGGTTGCATTCACGATCATCCTGTTACTTTATACATTTATTGGCGGTATGCTGGCAGTTGTTTATACCGATTTTCTGCAGATGATGATTATGCTGCTGGGTGCAATCGTTGCCCTGCCATTATCACTCCATTATCTCGGAGGAATGTCAAATCTACTTAAATATGTCCAGGCAGTAAATCCCATTACCTTTACCTGGAAGGGTATGCCCCCTTCGCTGCTCTTTACAATCGGGTTAGCTTTTTTACTGGGTAGTATGGCCAGACCCGAACAGCTGGTGAGATTTTATGCTATGAAGGATATGAAGACCATTAAGCGGGGAATCTTATTTACTTTGATACTGGTAGGCATAGCCCACTTTTTTGTATTCTTTCTCGCTCTGGCAAGCCGGGTTTTCTTTCCCGTCCTGCAGAAAGGCGATATGGCAATGCCGATGATTGCCAGCGGTGTGTTACCTATATTTGTGGGAACAATTCTGCTGGCTGCAGTTACGGCGGCCATGATGTCAACGGTTGATTCCCTGTTAATTGTTGCAGCATCTGCTTTATCTCATGATATTTATGAAAACATCTTTGCACCTGAAGCCTCAGTTAATAAGAAACTGTGGATTGGCCGTATCGGAGTTATCATAGTCGGTTTCATGCCGGTACTGCTGCTTTTAACCGGGCTTTCGGGTGGTGACATTATTCAGCTGATAGTTGCCCTCTTTAGTGCATTAATGGGAGCAAGTTTCCTGATGCCCGTACTCCTTGGGGTTCTCTGGAAGAGGACGACAAAAGAGGGGGCCATTGCGGCAATGATTGCCGGAGTTTTAGTTACATTTTTATGGAAATTGTATGGTATTCCAACCATCGATCCGGTTGTCCCCGGATTCCTGGCTTCAACCATATTATGTGTTGGAGTTAGCTTGCTCACTCCTCCACCACCTGAATCTGCTGTTTCGATTTATTTCGACTAAATGTTGGTTCTTCTATAGATCTTTAGATCGTCTGTTTGGATATAGTAAGGGGGAGAGTTTTTACTCTCCCTCTATTTTCACATACCGGAGGTAAAATATGTCCAGAATAATAAGTGTTCAGACCACGTTAAAAAATGTTTACTTAAAGGGTGATTTTCGTATTTCCCATACGGTTATGAGGAAAGAACAACCCAGGGTTTTCATCAGGGTTGAAGATGACCGGGGGAACTATGGCCTGGGAGAAGCGGCTCCTCTTTCATTTTTTAATGGTGAAGTGGCCCAGACTATAAAAATGATGATAGATACCGTGCTGGCACCGGCGGTAATCAATATGGATACCCTGCAGGTCCGAAAGGCTATCATTGCCATGAACAGGGCGATACCCGGTAACAATACTGCTAAAACAGGGTTGGAAATGGCCCTCTGGGACCTGGCGGGCAAGGTGCTGCATCTACCTATCTATCAACTTTTAGGAGGTAAATATAGAGATAAGGTCAGGATGGCCTATGTGCTGGGTTTAAAAGAACTCCCCGCGATGGTTGAAGAGGCAAAATCTGCTGTCAGGCAGGGGTTTAAAACCCTTAAGGTTAAATTAACTGCAGAAGTAGAAAAGGATCACGAGATGATTAAAACTATCAGGGAGAACGTGGGTAATGATGTTCTAATAAGGGCAGATGCTAATTCCGCTTATTCTGTAAAAGATGCCCTGCTGGCTGTCAGGGTACTCGAACCCTATAGATTACAGTATCTGGAACAACCCTGTTCCCCAGATAATCTCGAGGGTTTGTTAGAGATCAGTAAGAACAGTACTATTCCGATAGCCGCTGATGAAAGCCTGCTCTCGGTAAAAGATGCTTTAAGGTTAATCAGAGGCCGGTTCGTGGACCATTTAGTTATAAAATTGATCAAGGTAGGTGGAATCCTGGCCGGTCTCCAGATTGCAGATATGGCCTATACTGCAGGTCTGGGCTGTACCCTCGTCAGCCCCATAGAGACTTCAATCGGAGCTGCCGCGGGAGTAACCCTGGCTGCAGTTGCTCCTGCTGCAGGTGTTGACCATGAATTGAATGGACCTGATTATCTGGAAGAAGACTTTGCCAGTGGTTTGATCCATCAGGGTAATTTATATTATCCATCTGATAAACCGGGGCTAGGTGTGAACATCAAAGAGGGACTCTTTGGAAAGGGGGCTGAATAAGATATACAAACTTATTAAATCAAAATTATTGATAGATGGTACCGGTGGCGAAGTGATAGATGCAGGGCAAATACTTATTAAGGACGGAGTGATTGAGAAAACAGGTAGTCCTGGGGAAATGGGTGATATTCCGGAAAATGCAGAGGTGGTAGATCTAAGTGATTATTATATCCTGCCTGGTCTCATTGACTCACACACCCATCTTTCGATTGTTCCCGGTGAGGGAAATCAGCTAGAGCAGATGCGGTTGCCGGCAGGAAAAGGTATCTTAAGGAGCATACCGAATATTTACAAAAATATAAAATCAGGTGTCACTACCGCGAGGATTATGGGGGAAGAAAACTATATAGACATAGATATCAAGGAGGCGATTGAACAAAAGTTGATACAGGGCCCGCGTCTGTTAGTAAGCGGCAGGGGAGTTGTGGCCACCAATGGACATGGAGTTGCCCACACCGTTGCCGATGGCCCGGATGAGGTCAGGAAGCTCTGCCGGCAGAATCTGGCCCGGGGTGCGGATTTAATCAAGATATTTGTTACAGGTGGTGTCAGTAGCCGGAACAGTACTCTTGATTTTTGCGGCTATACCCTGGAGGAGGTTGCTGCGGCCGTCGAGGAGGCTGAGAGGGCCGGTACATATGTTGCTGCCCATGCCCATGGGGGTAGGGGGGCTGACCTCTGCATCCAGCAGGGGGTCAGGTCGATAGAGCATGGGGCCTTTATCAATGAGGAACAGTTAGAGAGCATAATTAAGAAAGATATGTGGATAGTGGGGACCTTTACCATCTTATTTCATCCCGAAGGTATTGAAAAAACGGATTTCAATGTACCCCAGATCAGGGAAAAGGTATTAAGTGTCAGGGAAACGGTAGCTAAAAACTTTGAGCGGATAATTAAATCGGGGGCTAATCTAGCTATAGGTACAGATAGTATGCACGGGTTCATCGGGTTTGAAATGGAATGCCTCGTCGACTTTGGGGCCAGTAATATGGAGGCTATTTTAGCGGCTACCAGAAACGCGGCCCGGGCCTGCAGAGTAGAAGATAAGCTAGGCACACTGGAAACAGGTAAACTAGCCGATTTTATTGCCCTCGCCGGGAATCCCTTAGAAGATATAAAACATATCAGAAAGGTTGAATTTGTATTTAAGGAAGGAGAGATGGTTAATATTGAAGGTATTGGATTTGATAAAACTACTTCAGGATATTGATCAGTATGAGAATGCCCCACTGGACAGTAAGGAAGTCTGTGATCTGCTGGAGGCGGTACGCTGGTCTCCCTCTGCCGCAAACATACAGCCCTGGGAAGTTTATGTCATTGAGGATAAGTCTCTCAAAAAAGAACTTGATGGGTGTGTACTTGATCCGCTTTTAAGGGAAAAGATGCAGGATAACAGGATTTCAAAGGCGCCTGTGGTTATTGTAATAGCGATGGATAAAAAGAGAGCCCGGGCCAGGTTCGGGCAGAGCGGAGAAGAATTTTATGCCCTTCAGGACCTGGCTGTTGCCGCAAATAATCTTAGGCTGGCAGCTGCCGAAAGGGGTATCGGTTCTACCTGGATAAGGGAGGTTAATCTGGAGAAGGTGGCTAAGGTATTAGGTTTGTCAAAACTGATCAGACCGGTAGCCCTCCTTACTATGGGTTATACGGCAAATCGGGATTCTACTCGTCCTGCCCCCCTGGAAATCAAAGAATGGGTACATGTACATAAAGGAGGAGATTAAGATAGACTGTCTTAAAGCTATTAAGAGAAGAAGAAGTATAAGGAGATATATCGATCGAGATGTAACAGAAGAACTGCTTAAAGAGGTAATCAATGCAGGCCGGCTGGCACCTTCGGGCGGGAATATGCAGCCCTGGGAGTTTATTGTAGTCAGGGAAAGGGATAAGATAAAGGAGGTCGTTGAAACTACTTTTGTAGGTTTTGATAGTAAAAGTGGACAGAAACAGAGCTGGCTTGAAACTGCTTCCCTATTGATAGTAGTCTGTACTGATTATAAGAGGACCGTTGCCAGGTATGGTGAAATGGGAAGAAAGATTGCCCTGATGGATACCTCTGCCGCTATAGAAAATATGTTGCTGGCGGCTACATCTTTAGGTTTAGGCAGCTGCTGGGTGAGCGGTTTTAACCAGGAGGAACTGGCAAAGTTGCTTGAGATACCCGGGCAGATTGAGCCGGTTGCTATCCTGCCCCTGGGTTATTTTGAAGGGATGACAAAATCTCCGAGTAAGTTTTCCCTGGATGAGATCATTCATTATGAAAGGTACGGCAATTTAAAATGAGGGAGCCAGGTACGAACTGGAAATTCCTGTTATTAATGCTGGTAGCCTATATTTCAACCAATATTAATTTACAGGGTTTTTTAGCATTGATGCCTTTTCTACAGGCAGACCTGGGGTTGAGCAGAACACAGGCCGGTTTATATTCTACCTTCTTTTTTCTAAGCACTATTTTTCTTGCCTTTTTAAGCGGTAGGCTGGTAGATAAGGCCGGTTCTAAGCGTAGTATGGTTCTCGGGATTAGTTGTGTTGGCTCTTTGATGTTGCTCCATTCCCTGGCAATTAATTTTACAATTCTTCTGGTACTGGCTTTTTTAACCGGGATTGGTTTTAGTGTTGTTGCCCCGGCAGTAAATAAAGGGGTTATGGAGATGGTTTTACCACAAAACCGGGCATTCTCGATGGGGATTATTCAATCCGGTGTTGGGGTAGGTGGTTTCCTGGGTGCTGTCTTACTTCCCTTTCTGGGTAAATTTTTTGGCTGGAGGAGAGCCGTTCTTTTTCCCGGGATATTAGCTCTGTTACTTGCCCTGGTTATCTTTAAACTATTTGAAAAGGAAAGAGGTGGTTTGAAAAAGAATACCAATCTGGCTGATAAAACCGGTTCTCTTAAAGGAGTCCTACTTAACCTGTTTAAGAACAAAAAATTAATGGCTATCAGTTATTTGTGTTTAATATTTGGGATCGTACAGGGTTTTCTGATTACACATTATATTTTGTTCTTAAATCAGGATATTAGTTTAAGCGAGACTCTGTCAGGCCTTGCTCTGGGTATCATGCAAATCGGGGGCCTGATAGGACAGTTGTTCTGGGGCTGGTTCAGTGATTATTTTTTTGCCGGCAATAGAAGGATAGGGGTTTTGATTATCGGACTTTCCTGCACCCTGACAGTATTAATCTCAGCAATTGCCGCGGGTTTCTCTATGCCGCTTTTAATGATTCTGGTCCTGGCCTTTTTCCTTGGTTTATCAGGGATGGGCTGGATGGGACTTTTCTTTACCATTGTAGGCGAACTGGCCGGGAAGGCCCATACGGGTACAGCTTTTGGTTTTGCTCTTTTTTTCATGCGGCTCGGGATTGTTCTAGGCCCTCCTGTACTAGGTTATTTTTCTGATCTTAAAGGCAGTTATAGCCTTAGCTGGATTATTATTGGGTTTAGTGTTACAGTTTTTACGGTCTATTTTAGCTTGGTAGATAAAAGGAAGAAGGTTTCAGTGATGTCCTAAATTATCCACAGAATTCATCTGTGCATAATTTACTAGACTTTAAAAAATTGATTCCAGCATTTGTAATCCTGGTACCCTGTCTAGTTGTGCCGATGGATACCAGCCCCATTTCTTCTAGTATTTTCAACCTATTTCTGATCATGCTAGAGGTAAGATTCAGGTTCAGTTTTTTTAGATTTTCTTTAATCCTGTATCTGCCCAGGCCCATATTTTTTTCTCCGGCCTGCTGAAGCTCTTTTAAGATAAAGATAAATTCTTTAATTTCTGCGTGTTTCATTAATGATTTTTTAATCCCCTCCCAGTGGTGAATGGCTGATTCATGATAGTCCGGCAAATTAAAATCTTCGGGAAGGTCATCTAAATGTACTGTATCTGACTCCACTACACATGTGATGTAGTTGATCAAATTTTCAAGTTCCCGGATATTCCCGGGCCAGTGGTATTTTGAAAATACCTCGTATACTTCGTCAGTAATTTTCTTATCCGAATTATTTTTTTTGAGAAAGTATTCAACCAGGGAATAGATATCCTCGGTGCGTTCCCTTAAAGGTGGTATAGTAAAGTATAAAACCTTCAGTCTGTGATATAAATCTCTTCTAAATTTACCTTCTTCAACCAGCTGGGCGAGGTTTTTATTGGTGGCTGCTATAACCCTGACATCTACCGGTATGATACTATTACCACCAATCCTCATTATCTCTTTTTCCTGTAAAACCCGCAAAAGTCTGACCTGTAGGCTTAAAGGTGCATCTCCTATTTCGTCAATAAAGATAGTACCTGTATGGGCCTGTTCAAAGAGACCGATCTTGCCCCCCTTCCTGGCACCTGTAAAAGCTCCATCTTCGTAGCCGAAAAGTTCACTTTCGATCAGTGACTCTGAAAGCGAGGCCAGGTTAACAGCAACAAAGGGATTTTTTCTTCGTTTAGAAGCGTTATGGATCGCCTGGGCAAATAACTCTTTTCCCGTGCCGCTTTCACCCCTGATTAACACGGTTAAGTCATTGCTGGCAATTTTTTTGGCTATATTGACAGTCTTTTTCATTTGTTCACTGGTACTGATTATATCGTTAAAACTGTATTTGGCTATGAAACCCTTTTTTCTCAGCTTTTTTCTGACCTCATACTCTATTTTTTGAATTTCAGTTATATCCTTAAAACTAATTATCTTGCCGTTAAAAACACCCTCCTGGGAGAGGTTTTCTTTGTTGGTTAGTATATATCTATCATTATAGAAGACTATCTCGTTTATCCTGTTATGATTATCAGTTATGATATTTAGTAATTTTTTGTCACTTAAAATATCACGGATATTTTTATTAATGGTGTTTAGAGCAGGAATTCCCAGTAACTCACTGGCCATTTTATTAAAAAACAAAATGGTATTTTTATCATCAACAGCGATGATACCATCATGAGAAGTAGATAGTATACCCATTAAGACCATGTTTAGCTGACCGCTATATTTATTTAGATTAATCATTCTCTTTGTATACATGGCTGCCAGTAGATTGGTATTTTCTAAAGGAAGTTCCAGGAATAATAAAATCTCGATAATAGTTGAAATATCGATTGATTTAATACCCAGATCGATAATTTCACTTATCCCGTCAGGAACAAGGTGTTTTCCTCCTGAGGTAACCGCTATTTCTGTTTTATAGTATTCTGCTCCGGGGTAGTAAGGTATATAATTGACATGTTCGATGCCTAGTTCCTTTAACAATTTGATGGTTTCCAATGCTGTATAACGGTAGTTGCTGACAACCAGAACGTTTTCATTCTTCGGCAAATTGATAACCTTGAAGATATTTTCCAGATTAATGGCCCTTCTTACCGTTATGACTTTTATGTTTTCCGGGACAACATTCCTGACGGTCTCGTATATTACTTTGCTTGAACAAACAACAAGGTCATAATCTGAAACACTTATCTTTTCTTTTTCAGCCAGAGCGACTTTATGAATGATGATGCTCTCGCCAAAAATATCAATAAGCTGGCTGGCAAAAGCATCCCTGATTAATTTATCCCAGGCTACAAGCATAATTTTTTTAGATTTTGGCATGTTAACACCTCACGGGAGATATGTGACATTAACAATATTATATCTAATTGGTTTTTAGTGTTCAAGTTATGAAAACATGTAGGCATATATAATGTTAATGCTTTAGTCCGGGAGAATTAAATCAAACCAGGTTGCTGTCCGCAAAAGGTTAATAAAGGAAAGAGTCGTATACATGATCAGTTGACAATTCCAGAATATAAATATATAATAATAGTATACTAGTCAAATAGTGCATTAATTAAGAAATGAAAGGTGGTTGTTGATGAAGATAAATTTTGATGTCTCTAAACCTATTTATGAACAGATTATCGATCAAATAAAAAAGATGATTGCCAGAGGAGAACTAAAACCGGGTGATAAACTGCTTTCCCAGCAGGAGATGGCGCGCTTGATTGAGGTTAACCCCAATACCATTCAACGCGCTTATAGAGAAATGGAGGTTTTAGAGTTGGTTGAGACCAAAAGAGGAAGAGGAACATTTATTAAAGAGGGTGAGGAAATGATCAGTAATATTAAAAGAGAGATGGCTCAGGAAGCCGTCTCCAGGTTTATCGAGGAGATGAGCTCTCTTGGTTTTTCCACAGCGGAGATAATCAGCTGGGTGGAAGAAGAGTTAACCGAGCGGTGAGGAGAGAAGTGATACCGAAGTTTTTTATGAGGTTACGGTCTTTGCTGATACGTCATGCTTATTTAAGCTGTGAAAAGGCAAATAAAATAGAGAAAAAGAGTGAAAGCGGATAGAGAAGATGCATGAGGAAAGGTTTTTAAATAGTTAAACCCGGGAGGTTTTACTACTCCCGGGTTTTTAAGAACTTAAATGGTCGGGTTTTAAGAAATTAGATAATATCAAGTTCTTCCATTACCTGTCTTACCTTTGCTTTCTCTTCTTCTGTGCCAGGGGTTAAGGGCAGTCTGGATACGCCGGCATTGTATCCAATCATATTCATTGCATCTTTTATCAAACTGACCGGGTTGGTACGGTTATTCTGTCCCATAATCCTAAATAAGGGTAAAAAACTCTGCTGCAGTTCGGCAGCTTCTTGGACGTTTCCGGCCAGGAATGTCTCAATCATATTTCTGATCCGGTTTCCTATCAGATGAGATGCACCGCTTACTACACCGCCAATTCTATGTTTACCTCCCTGAGCATAGGTTTCAATAATCATGGTATCATCACCATTATAGATGATAAAATCGTCGGGAGTTACATTTATAAACTCCGTTATTTGTTTAACGTTAAGCTCTGCTTCATCTTTAATTCCAATAATATTTTCGATTTTAGCCAGTTTGGCAACTGTCTCTGGATTTATATTTACTCCCGTAAAGATTGGGATATTGTAAAGCATAATTGATATATTAATTGATTCAGCAATAGTTTTATAATGATTATAAATCTGCTCCTGATTTGGCTTAGTATAATATGGAGCAACAATCATTACTAATTCAAACCCTAATTCCTCAGCCTTTTTACTCAGGGCAATTGTTTCTACAGTAGAAGCACAACCTGTTCCTGCAATCAGAGGAATTTTATCACCCACCGCTTCTTTAACAACCTGAAACAGTTTTACCCTTTCTTCAAAAGTCATTGTGAAAAATTCGCCGGTAGTACCCGTAAGAATAATCGAATCAGCTTTATTATCCGCAATTAATTTTTCAGCAATACTTACTGCAGCATCATAATCAACACTCTGGTCTTCTTTGAAAGGTGTTACCATTGGTACGAGTATTTTTCCGTAATAATCTTTGTTATACATTAATTTTTCCCTCCAAATTTAGATTTGATATGAATTAATGTTAATAAATAAATAGGTATATAAGCTTTTTATTACCACCTCCTAAATAGGATATCCGCATAAATAGAACAACGTTAAAAAAAATATTGAACAGCGTTTTATTTTAATATATATATTATATATTTATAAGAAAAATCCTGCAAAATTTTTTTAAAAAAAACAAAAAGTTTTCCTCTATATTTTGACCAATTTTTGGTATACTTTAAAAGTCTAATAAATTTTTAAAAAAAAATTTATTGTTTTATGAAGGATTTTTAGAAAAGACGAAGAATATAAAAATATATAGAACATTGTTCAAAAATAAATTATATATTGTTCTACTATATTTAACAGGGATGATTTAAAAATGGTAATGACATCGAAGAAAAGATGTTAAAGTTAGGGGGTGATGAAAAAATAGAGCATACTAAATGTTAAACGAGGTGGTTGGTTCTGGAATATTTAACTAAAGACTTTAGCTTTAAGGACTGAATTAATGTAAAAATTAAAATTAAAAACAGGAGGGTTATAAATGAAAAAAGGTTTAATAATTACGCTAACTTTATGTCTTGGTTTATTAAGTAGTCTGGCATTTATTGTCTCTGCAGCTGATGCTCCGATTGTTATTAAGTTTGCTCACTCTTCTCCAGTTGATCCTTACGAACAGCCTACCAGTGCTGAAGCAGCGGTATTCGAATATCTGGTTAATAAATTAACTGCTGGAAGAGTACAAGTAAAGAGTTATCCGAATAGCTCATTAGGAGACCAGGTAGCTACATTGCAACAGACTAGAAAAGGAACAATTGAAATGACAAATGTTGCCAGTGGAGTTCTGGCAAGTGCTATGTATGAACCCCTTTCCCTGTTTGATATTCCCTATCTGTTTAAATCCACAGCAGTGGCTTGGGAACTTACTAGACTGGACAACCCCTTTACTAAAAGAGTGGTGGAAGAAGTCAGGGAAAAAACAGGTTTAAGAATTATTGGTATTCAGCCTATGGGTTTCAGACACTTTACTAATGATGTAAGACCGATTAAAGAACCTAAAGATCTGAAAGGTCTAAAAATCCGTACAATGCAGGTTAAACCCCATATCAAAATGGTTGAAGCAATGGGTGGTCTACCCACTCCTATTCCTTTCTCTGAACTCTATACCAGCCTACAGACCGGTGTAGTAGATGGGCAAGAAAATGCTACAATGAATATCATGGCTCAGCACTTTGATGAAGTTCAAAAATATATGACCCTTGATGGCCATGTCTTACTCTTAGCTATTACTATGGTCAATGATAAATGGTTCAGTAGCTTACCCGAAGATATTCAGGCCAAGATTCTTGAAGCTGAAGACGGCGCCCGTACTGCAGCAACCGGGTTAAACTTTATTAAAGATGCTACCGGTTTAAAGGAATTGAAGAAAAGAGGAATGGAAATCTATTCACCAACAGCAGAAGAAATGAATAAATTTAAAGAAGCAACCCAGAAACCGGTAATTGAGTATCTGAAAGGAAAGATTGATCAAGAATACTTCGATCTATTATTTGCTGAGATTGAAAAGATTGAAACCAAGTTAGGTTACTAAATATCAAAATAGATAACAGGAAAGGTATATAACTATATACCTTTCCTGTTATACTTTAGCATTAAAAGTAGTATTGAAATTAGATCATGATACTTATGTTTTTAGATTATATTTGTTTTGAGAGGGAGGATTTTATGGTTTTATTAGAAAAGGTCAGGGATTTTCTCTTCAAAGTCATTGAAAAAACGCTAATCCCCTTAGTTGCCTTAGTTTTTATTTTGATATTTTTACAGGTTCTATTCAGGTATGTTTTTAACTTTTCCCTTTTCTGGATCCAGGAAACTGTATTGTTTTTAATGGCCTATGTGGCTTTTCTTGCTGCAGCCAATGGCATCCATGAGGACTCCCACCCAAAAATGCGGTTTTTATTAGCAATACTCCCGGAGAAGATTAGATTATTTCTCCATCTAATTATTAATCTGCTTATAATCTGGTTTGCTCTAGTATTTGCAGTTGAAGGTTATAAACTGGCTATTTTTTCTATACCAATAAAAACTTCCGGTTTAGGTATTTCCTTATTCTGGCCATATCTCGCTATGCCTTTAGGTGGAGGATTAATGAGTATTACTGCTATTATTGATACGATAATGATGATTGTCAAAAGGGAGATACCTTTTGCTACCCAGGAATTGGAATGAGAAATATTAAAGGAAATTAGAGGAGGATTTTGATGGAACCAGTAACCATAATGTTAATTCTTTTTTTTGTCTTTCTCATTACAGGAGTCCCCTTGGCGTTTAATATGGGGATTTCCAGCTTAATATACTTTATTTTAACGAATCAGGATTTATCAACGATCCCCAGTATGATGTTTGATGGAACAAAGACTATCGTCTTTCTCGCTATTCCCCTCTTTATGCTGGCAGGACAAATAATGAATGAGACCGGGGTTACCGATAGAATAATTAAATTTGCCAATTCCCTGGTGGGACATTATCGGGGTGGACTGGCTCAGGTAAATGTTGTGGCAAGTATGCTTTTTGCCGGAACTTCAGGTTCAGCCCTGGCAGATATTTCTGGTCTGGGGTCTATTTTGATACCTGCAATGGAGAAATCAGGATATGACAGAGACTTTAGTGCCGGTGTTACCGCCTCTTCTGCCATTCAGGGGCCAATTATTCCGCCCAGTATACCGATGGTTATTTTTGGTGCCATTACGAGTGTCTCTATTGGGGCCTTATTAATTGGGGGTTTAGTGCCCGGGGTTTTAATTGGGATCAGTGATATGATTGTCGTATATTTTATTTCTAAAAAGAGGGGATTCCCTGTAAATTCTGCCAAGCCAACTTTGAAAGAGATTTTTATAAACTTCAAGGCAGCCTTTGGGGCGGTTTTGATGCCGGTAATAATTATGGGGGGAATTTTAACCGGTGTTTTTACACCCACCGAAGCAGCGGGTATTGGAGTTGCATATGCAATTTTTATCAGTTTCATACTTTACTCTTCTCTCGGGAAGGAGAAGGCAAAAAATATTTTGATAGAGGTAGGTAAACTATCAGCTGTTATTTACATGTTAATTGCTACTGCTAGTGTTTTTAGCTGGATCTTAGCTCTGGAAAGCATTCCACAAATTCTAGTAAACATTGTTTCAAATGTTACTACTAATCCCTATGGAATTATGTTCATTATTAATGTTTTGCTTTTGATATGGGGATTTTGGATGGATACAACTCCGGCAATAATCCTTTTAGGCCCAATCTTAACTCCCTTGGCTCAGAGTATTGGCGTTCATCCAGTACACTTTGGGGTTGTTATGGTCACTAATCTTGTTATTGGATTAATAACACCTCCATATGGGGTAGCTCTCTTTATGACCTCAATTGTTGGAAAGATTTCCCTGGAAAGGTTGTCTAAAGCTATTGTACCATACTTCTTGATTAATCTGATAGTACTTGGTTTAATTACCTATATCCCCGATTTAATTCTCTTTTTACCAAGGCTCTTTGGCTTAATCTAGAAAGGAAATGACATAAATGATTGTCGAGATTCCTTATGGAAAAGAAAAGGAAAAAATTCAATTACCACAGGAGAGAATAATTGATATTTTAGAGCCATTAGCAGGGGAAGAGGTTGAGAATTTAAATGAAGTAATAAAAGAATCTCTTCAAGAGCCGGTTGGTTGTCCGCCATTAAAGGAGCTAATTAAAATAGATTCAAAAATAGTAATTATTATTGATGACATTACAAGGCCTACTCCGACCAGGAAAATCCTCCTCCCTGTTCTGGAAGTTTTAGAAGAAAAGGGGGTTTTACCCGGGAATATAAGGATTATCATTGCCCTGGGCAAACACAGAAAAATGACCAGGAAAGAACAGGAGGATCTTCTCGGTAGGGATATTTGTGAGAGATATATTGTGGAGAATCATGAAGCCCGTAATCCCGACTCATTAATTGACCTGGGTCGGACTTCCTTCGGTACCCCGGTTAAGTTAAATAAGCAGGTTTATCAGGCCGATCTCAGGATCTTAACCGGTTTAATTAAACCGCATAATCTCGCCGGTTATTCTGGTGGTGGCAAATCGATCCTACCGGGAGTCTGTGGATTGGAAACTGTTAATAGCAACCATGGATTCCGCTCTACCGCTCACCCCCGTTCCGGTCTGGGTATGATTAAGGGCAATCCCATCCGGGAAGATATTGAAGAGGTCTTAGGGCTAATTGGGCCAAGTTTTATCGTTAATGTAGTTCTCGATTACCGGGAAAGGATCTGCCAGGTTGTAGCCGGGGATGTAATTGAAGCCCATCGGGTAGGAGTAAGGTTTTTAGATAGGCTCGTTAAGAGGAAGGTCAGTATGCCGGCTGATATCTGTATCTGTGGTACACCTCATCCGGTCGACCTTAGCTTTTATCAGATGTTAAACTCTGTTGGAGCCCCTTACCGGCTAGCAAAACCAATAATTAACCCCGGAGGGACAATTATAGTTGCCGGAAAGGCTGTAGAGGGTATCAGCGATGGGGATTTTTATGAAAAGCTGAAAAATAACGATAGAAGGGATTTATGGAATAAGCTGGAGCAGGAAACCCTGGAGAGTGAAGATAGACAGGCTTTACAGGTCTTCCTGCAAGGGGCTTTAAATTATAAGATTGTAGTGGTTTCGGAAAGTGAACATGAACAATTATTTAGAGATATGGGTATTGATTTTTTCTCCGATTTACAGTTAGCTGTTGAGCAGGTGATGAAGGATTATCGAAATAAAGAGAACATTATAGTTATGCCTTATGCACCTTATCTAATTCCTCATTTAAAGTAAAGGTTATTAAACTGATTAATTATTAATTTAGGTAATATTAAAGAGGAGAGGGACCGGGTATGTTGAATAAGTAAAATAAGTTAATAAGATTAAATCATAGAAGGGGTGTTAGATATGGGTAGTAAAATTATTCAATCAATAGACCGGGCCTTACAGGTCCTCGAGCTGTTTACTATGGAGAAACCCGAATGGGGGGTAACAGAGATTAGCCAGGCTTTAAACCTTTACAAGAGTTCGGTTCATAATATCCTTTCGACTTTAGAAGAAAGGGAATTTATTAAAAAGGATCCTATCAGTGAAAAGTATCGTCTGGGGATAAAATTCCTTTTGTTAGGGAATATAGTCGACCAGCAGATAGATGTAAAACAGGAGGCAATTCCTTATATAGGCAAACTGGTTAAGGAGTTTAATGAGACTGTTCACCTGGGAATTCTGGATGGCAACGAGGTCTTATCTATCGACCAGGAGGACTCGCGTCAGAGCCTGCGTTCACATATTAATGTAGGTCAGCGGGCACCCCTTTACTGTACGGCTGTTGGTAAGGCTCTTTTGGCCTATCAACCCAAGGATAAGGTTTCCTCTGTCATTAAGGAGACAGGTTTAAAACGTTATACCGAAAATACCATTACTGATCCGGAAGAGCTAAAAGAGGAGTTGAAAAAGATCAGGGAGCAGGGATATGCTGTTGATAATATCGAGCATGATGAAGGAGTTCGCTGTGTTGCTGCCCCGATCAGGGACTATACCGGGGAAGTTATTGCTTCATTGAGTGTCTCCGGACCGGCCTCTCGGATCAACGAGAAGAGTATCCCTGTGATTGCCAAGCGAGTTAAGGAATACTGTCAGGAAATTTCCAAAAAGATGGGATATATTACCTAAAAAGACTCAAATAAACCTTCTTTTGTTGGTAAATAGTCATTAAAGATCTCCGTCTAGTAAAATGGATTTTACAGGAAAGAGCTTTTATTAATAGTAGTTAAACAAATTTTGCCGGAGGTGGAAGAAGACAATGAAGATAGATATAAACTACTCGTTTGAACGAATTGACAGAAACAGAAAGAGGATAGCCGCCTGGAAGAACTGGGAGTATGTAGATAGGGTTCCGGTTGTCCTGGGGGTGGAGTGTAGATTGCCATTACGGAAGCGTGGGGTTAGCTTTAAGGAGTATTTTGCTAGCCCGGAAAAGCAGTTTATGCACCAATTATTAAATTATAAATGGATCTTAGAGAACATTGATGATGACCGTTTGACAGATACGGTGCTGGTGATAAAGCCAGATTTCCAGAATGTTTTATTTGCCGGGGGATTCGGTGCTAAGATCGGCTGGTTTGATGATTCTCCACCACGCTGTACCCCGGTTATTAATAAACCGGAGGATATTAACAAATTAAAGGTTCCTTCTTCCAAAGATCATTTATGGGGTACCTATTATGAATGGTATAAAAGAATGCAGGAATTAAAAGATGATATTGAATTATCATTTAATGGTGTTCCGGGTGAAGTTGTGGTTACTATGGGGCCCGGTGTTACTAATTTATTTTCTACAGCAGTGGAATTGGCAGGTGATAATTTTTATTTATGGCTCAGCACCAATCCCAAAGAATGTCATCGGTTACTGGAGATAATTATGGAAGGGATTATTAACTTTGAAAGGTTCAGGAGAGAAAACTCACCGGATATTGACTTCCATTTGGTAGGAGAGGATGCCGCCCAGTTAATCTCCCGGGATATGTTCAGAGAATTTGCAGTTCCATATTTAAAGAATATCTATGAAGAATTTCCTGGTGAACGGCAGCTCCATATGTGTGGTCAGTCCAAACATTTACATGAAATTATAATTGAAGAGTTGGAAATTGATTATTTTAATGGACTTGGTAGAGATGTTCCTCCGGAGGAAGCTGCCAAGACACTGGGAGGCAAGGTAAGGATCTCCGGTAATGTCGACCCGATGATAGTAGAATCCGGGAGCGAAGAGGAGATCAGAGGGGAGATTAGAAAAGCCCTTGAGTATTTTGCGCCCCTGGGTGGATATATGTTACAGGATGGCTATAATCTCACGCCTGACACACCGCTGGAGAATATCAATCTTTTTATGGATGAGGCTAAAAAATACGGTCTACCAAAGGTAACAGTTTCATAAAAGAATAAATTACAGGAGGTTAAAACAGATGGAAAAAGGTCTTGTTAATCCTTATCTACAGGCCGCTCCGGCTCACTATCTCAATGAAGAGGGGATTATGGAAAAGAGCGGCGAGTATATCTCAGAATTGGGTAACAGGGTTCTAATCAGCGGAGGTGTCAAAGCCCTTAAATCGGTTGAAGAGAAACTCACTTCTTCTCTGGACAGTTCCGGTCTTGCCTGGGAGAAACACGTCTTCAGGGGGGAGTGTAGTGAAAAGAATGTTTCTTTAATTATTGAGAAAGCGGAGGCCTTTTCCGCTGATGTTTTGGTTGGTGTAGGTGGAGGAAAATCCCTCGATTGTGCCAAAGCTGCAGCTGAGGAGTGTGGGATTCCGATTGTTACTATACCGACTATTGCCGCTACCTGTGCTGCAACAACACCCGTTTCAATCATCTATAATGAGCAGGGGGAATATGAACGGGATTATTTCCTGACCACAAACCCCGATTTAGTACTAGTTGATCCGGAGGTTATTGCTAAAGCCCCGGTAAAATACCTTATCGCTGGTATCTTTGACGCCCTTTCCAAATGGTATGAGGGGAGGGCAGCTGTTAAGAATATTAAAAACCCGGATATTTTTACCGCTTCTGCCATTAAACTGGCGGAACTGCTCAACAACAGGATGACTGAAGAGGCCCTGGAGGCGGTTGAACTGGTTAAAGAGAATAAAACTGGTAATGCCTTGATCGATGTTATCGATTTAAATATCTATTTAACCGGGGCAATTCAGAGTCTGGGACAAAAAACATGCCGTAATGCTGCCGGCCATGCAATCCATAACGGCTTAACCATTATGAAAGAGAGTCACGAATTATTACATGGTATTAAGGTCGGGTATGGTATTATCGTCCAGTTATTGATAGAAGACTTACCGGAGGAAGAGATTAGAGAGGTAGTCTCCTTCTTTAGAGAGTTAGGTCTAGAGCCCTCCCTGAAAGGCTTGAATCTCCCCTATAACAGGGAAGTAATTCAGGCGGTAGCTAAAAAAGCGGTAGTTGACCCGGTCATGCAGTTTATGCCCTTTAAGGTTACGGAAGAGATGGTAATTTCGGCAATTGAGAAACTGGAAGAGAATATTGATAATTACTAAAAGAGTATGCCTTTTATAATTTTGAAATCATTATTAGAGTACTATGATCAGGCAAATAGATTTGTATAAGTAACCGGAAATATGTTAAAATAAATTATAAATGTTTTCATTTTTGGCCTGGTTAGTTTTAAGATACGGGGTATAACTGGGGGATTAGTAGATGGAGTTTAAGCCGATTAAAAATAGTAAGATCTATGAACAGGTAATTGACCAGATCAAGAACCTGATTTATGAAGGTAAGATTAAAAAGGGAGACCGATTACCTTCGGAGAGAAGGCTCAAAGAGCAGTTAAATGTCAGTAGGGCTTCGATCAGGGAGGCCTTCAGTGCCCTGGAAATGATAGGGTTGATCGAGAGTAGACCGGGTGAAGGTACCTTTATCAAAGAAACCCCTGAGAAGAATCTACTTGAGCCCCTATCCCTGGTCTTATTGCTGGAAGAGAATGTGGTAGAAGAGCTGGTAGAATTACGGAGGGTCCTGGAGGTGGACTCTGTAAAGCTGGCTGCCGAAAGGGCTACTGAGGAAGAGATTGTTGAAATGGAAGAACATATAAACAGCCTGGCTGCCAGCTCTGGCTTTGAAGAAAAAAGTGTTGAAGCTGACCGCTTATTTCACTACACAATTGCCCGGGCTAGTCATAATAAGGTGCTGTACTATACAATGATTTCTATCTCGGAGGCCATGGATTTTCATATTAAGAATACCAGAACTAAACTTGTTTCTAGAGATGAGACAATGAGAAGATTTTTAGAACAGCATAGAGAGATCTTTGTGGCAATAAAGGAGAGAGATAGCTCAAAGGCAATGCAGGCAATGAATGAACATCTGAGCTATGTTGAGAAACTGATTAAAAATGAAATACAGGGATAATTGGGAATAATATATAACAAATAATTTGGAAAAAAACATCAAATGGCAAGCAGGATCTCTTTACATATCTGTCGAATATTATGATTAAATTGGTCTGACCATCATTCCAATTTTTTTGTGGCAAGTAAAAAGAAATATTTTTCAACTAAAAGGTAGCAAGTAATTAATATTAAAAAACATAAAAAATATAAAAAATATAAAAAAAAAGGAGGAGTAAAGAGTTGAACATAATTATTCCGATTAAACAGGTACCTGAAACCAGTAATGTTAAGATGGATGAAGAGACGGGCACGATGGTGCGGGATGGGGTGGAGAGTATCGTCAATCCCCTGGACCTTTATGCCATCGAGACCGGGATCCAGCTTAAAGAGGAGTTTGGTGGTAAGATTACGGTAATAACCATGGGACCTCCCTCGGCGGAAAAGGCTTTACGGGAGGCAATATCAATGGGCTGTGATGATGGGATTCTTTTATCCGGTAGGGAGTTTGCCGGTTCAGATACCTGGGCAACTTCATATGCCCTGTCTCAGGTAATTCGGGAAGCAGGCAAGTTTGACCTGATTCTGGCCGGTGAGAGGGCAACCGATGGTGATACCGGTCAGGTCGGGCCAGGTATAGCTTCCTTTCTGGGTCTTCCCCTGGCGACTTACACCAGTAAGATTGTAGAGCTTACTAAAGACAGTATTACGGTGGAGCGGTTAATTGAAGAGGGTTATGAAACCTTGAGGTTACCCCTGCCGGCCCTCCTGACAGTGGTTAAAGAGATTAGTTATCCCCGGTTACCTACTTTAAGGGGTAAACAGAGAGCCAAGAAACTCAAACTTAAGCAATGGTCATCCGAGGATATTGAGATTGATAGAGCTAATCTGGGACTAAAAGGTTCACCTACCAGGGTGGTCAAGATCACCCGTCCGAAGGTAACTAGAAACGGTGAATTTATTAAAGTAGTTGATGAAGAGAGTCTGGAAACTGCTGTTGAGCGTTTAGTAAAATTTTTACAAGAGAAAGAGATAGTTTAAGGAGGTAATAAAATGAGCTATCAGGGTGTCTGGACCATTGCTGAGGCTAAAAACGGTATGATAAAGACCGTTTCTTATGAACTACTGAGTAGAGGACGTAAGCTTGCCGGCAAACTGGGTTGTGAGCTGGCTTCGGTTTTAATCACCAATAATATTAGTGAAGAGGCTGCAGAAGAGCTTATCTTGAGGGGGGCGGATAAGGTATATTTAGTTAATGCTCCGGAACTGGAGAACTTTATTGTTGAGAATTATAGTAATGTCCTGATTGATCTGATAAATAAATATAAACCGGAGATTATTTTGGCAGCGGCTACCACAAGCGGGAGGACGTTGATGCCCCATGTAGCTATCCGGGTGCACGCTGGTTTAACGGCCGACTGTACCGAGCTGGATATTGAAGAAGATACTGGTAATCTCTTGCAGACCAGGCCGGCTATCGGGGGTAATATTATGGCCACAATAAAAACACCCGAACATAGGCCCCAGATGGCCACCGTCAGACCCAGGTCGACCAGGCCCGCGCCAATTGATGAATCCCGCCGGGGTCAGGGAGAAGTCATTACTATAGATTTTAATCCGGAATTGCTTGATGGATGGGTGGAGAGGCTCGGTTTCAGAAAGAATGAAGAGGAAGATGTCAATATTCAGGATGCAGAGGTAGTGGTAGCCGGTGGTAGGGGTTTGAAGAAGGCGGAAAACTTTGCCCTGATTAGAGAACTGGCAGAAAAATTAGGCGGAGTTGTCGGTGCATCCCGGGATGCCGTTGACAGAAACTGGATCTCCTATCCTCATCAGGTGGGCTTAAGTGGCAAGACGGTAACTCCTAAATTATATATAGCTATAGGAATTTCCGGGGCGATTCAGCACCTGGCCGGGATGAAGACCTCAGATATTATCGTTGCTATCAATGAAGACCCGGAAGCACCTATCTTTAAGGTGGCTGATTTCGGAATTATAGGAGACCTCTTTGAGGTAGTTCCAGAGCTCAATGAAGCCCTGGCAAAACTTAATAAGGCTTCGGCCGGGATTAGTAGGACCCCGGTAAAGAATACCACCCTGGCAGAGGAGGTTGAAGAGGATGAAATATAATCCTGTTACAAAGGATATTATCGATGAACTTAGAGAGATTGTAGGAGTTAAAAATGTAATTACTGACCGGGAAAAACTTGAGGCCTATTCTCATGATGAGACACCTGCCGAGCAGTATGCCCATATGCCGGAGGTTGTAGTTACCCCCGGGAGCGCTGAGGAGATATCCAGGATAGTTAAATTAGCCAACCGGGAATTGATTCCACTAACTCCCCGCGGTGCCGGTAGCGGCCTCTCCGGGGGGGCAATTCCTCAGTACGGTGGTATTGTTATCTCGGTAGAGAAGATGAATAAGGTTATAGAGATCGATTATGATAATATGATGATGGTTCTGGAGCCCGGCATTGTTACCAATAGTGTTAATGAGATGATTAAGGATAAGGGACTATTCTTTGCTGGTTATCCTATGAGTGTTGAGACTTGTTATCTTGGCGGAAATATTGCCGAGAACGCCGGTGGCGGAAAGGCGGTTAAATACGGGGTTACCGGACGTTACATTATGGGCCTGGAGCTGGTTACACCGACCGGAGAGATTGTGGAGCTCGGTGGGAAAAGGGTTAAGGATGTAACCGGTTATGACTTAAAACAGCTAATTATCGGTTCTGAGGGGACCCTGGGAATAGTGACCAAAGCAATAATCAAACTTTTACCCTTACCGACAGATAAGGTTGATCTTCTGGTCCTCTTTAAGGATGTCCGCTCGGCAATTGCTATGGTTCCAAAGATAATGACCGGTGGCCGGATTATCCCTACCGGGATTGAGTTTATGGATAAACTTTCGGTAAAGACCTCTTGTGAATATCTAAATGAACATCTCCCCTACCAGGAGGCCGGGGCTATGCTTCTGATAGAGGTGGATGGTAATAGGGCTGAACAGGTTGAGGCCGATGCCGAAACTATCGGTGAGTTGTGCCTGGAGAACGGTGCCATCGAGGTCTATGTTGCTGATAATTACACTACCCAGGAGAGGGTCTGGAGTGTGCGCCGGAATATTGCAGAGGCCTTTAAGGTATATAGCCCGCATCAGAGCCTGGAGGATATCGTGGTTCCTATCGCCTCAATTCCTGATCTAATACCGGAACTGGAAAGAATTTCAAAAAAATATGAGATCCAGGTACCCTGTTACGGCCATGCCGGTGATGGCAATCTTCATGCCACCCTGGTCAAGAATCCCCAACACACTATGGAGGAATGGTATGAGATTGAGGAAAAAGCCCTGCGGGAAATCTATACAGTAACAAAGAATCTAGGTGGTACCATCAGTGGTGAGCACGGCATCGGTTCCAAACGCAAGTCCTTTATGGAGCTAGTGGCCGATCCAGTTGAACTGGAACTGATGAGAAAGATAAAAAAGGCCTTTGATCCAAATAATATCATGAATCCGGGTAAGATCTTTGACTTTGATTAGTTTACGGAATAAGATAAGATTTAGATATCTTAAAGTTTTATATTCCTGGTTTAAAGGAGTCTTAAGCTTAAAGGAGCTGTTTTTTCAGATGGCTGAGATAAAATTACCATACGGTCAGAAGGAGTTATTACTAAGAATACCCGATGATAGACTGGAGGCTGTCCTTGTTCCCGGGATTCATCAATACCAGGTGGAAAACTCCCAGGAGGAGATTATCAGGCGCGCTCTAGAAAATCCCATCGGCACCCCCAGGTTAAAGGAAATGGTTAGGGACAGGGAGAAGGTGGAAGAGATCAACAAATTTGTCTTGTAAAATATTATGGCGAAACCAATTTGTTTTTATTGAAAAAACCAGGACTAAGTAGTCCTGGTTTTTTCCCTTGAACTTTCCTCTAATTTAATTGTATAATATAAGTAGATACTATAGAAAATTCCTTTATGAATTCATCTCTCCAACATCTATTTGCAGCTTAGCCTAACGATAGAGAGGCATTAATTTAATAATAGTCATAAAATTCCCTCTAATTTTCCCTTACCGATTGTTCTTAAAGTAACTTCAGAAAACAGATCATTAAAATCAGATGATATTAATTATCCAGATAAAGAGGGGGATAGTGACCAGTGATAATAAGGTGGTAAAGAAGACCCCCTCTGAAGCAAAGTTATAATCACCATCATACCTCTCGGCAAAGATTACCCCATTGGCCGCTGAGGGCATTGCCAGGAGCATAATACTGATGTTACTAATGATGGTTGGCAAATTAAACTGGCGGATAATCAATAAACCGGCCAGGGGTAAGATGATTAACTTCAGGAAAGCCAGCAGATATAGATACCTATCCTTAAAGATGGTTGCAAACTTTACATTGGTCAGTGAACTTCCAATAATAAGCATTGAGAGGGGAAAGGTCATCTCTCCCAGACTCTCCAGGGCACCGTTTATAATGCCGGGTATTTTTAATCCGGTGATAAAAAAGATAAAACCGATGATGATGGCAATTATACCGTTATTTAAAAACTTCTTTAACTTAATCTGACCGGTTCCCTGATCTGTGGTAAAAATATAAATTCCGTAAGTAAATATTAATATGTTAAAAAAGATATTATAGAAGATTGCATAGAAGATACCATACTGAGGATAGATTGCCCCGATAACGGGATAACCCATATATCCCACATTACCGAAGACGAGTAAATAGTTAAAAACGGTCTTCTTTTTCCGCGGAAGGTTAAACCCCTTAAGAAAAATATTTGTGAATATAATTACTATAAGGTAAGAAATAATTGAGATCAGGGCAATAGTTTTAACATTGTTTATTATTTCGGTTTTAAGTTCAATGGCCGCTATCGAGGAGATAATTAAGGCCGGCAGGGTTAGATCGATCAATATATTGGAGAGTCCCTTATTAATCTCTTCATTTATTAATCCTTTTTTGCGAATAATGTAGCCGATAAAGATAATCAGAAAGAGGACCAGAATCTGGTTTATAACTATGTTGAAATGCATTTGTTAATGACTTCCTTCCTAAATTTAGGCGAATCAAAAAAGAAAATTCCTATAGTGTTATACTATTTTATCATGTAATTCATTGGCTGTCAAAAGGATAGGGCTAATATCATTTTGATCCATGATAAGTATAGATTATCATCTAATATGAAAGGGGTGAAGGGGATTATTAAATTAATTGAGACCATTAAAGACCGTTGTCATGAATGCTATGCCTGTGTAAGAAACTGCCCCGCCAAGGCGGTTAGGGTCAAGGATGGTCAGGCTGAGGTAATCAGTGAACGTTGTATTCATTGCGGTAACTGTGTCCGTGTCTGTGCCCAGGGGGCAAAAAGGGTTAAGGATTATTTAGAAGAGACAAAAGAGATTCTCAATAGTGGTCAAAGGGCTGTTGCCGGTCTTGCACCCAGTTTTCCTTCCTTTGACTCGCAGTTAAACCTTGAGGCCTGGCTTTCGTATTTAAAATATCTGGGATTTGATAAGGTCTATGAGGTTGCCTGGGGTGCCCAGATTATGGTTGAAGAATATAAAAGATTATTAGAGGAAAGCCGTGATTTAGTCATCAGTACTGCCTGTCCGGTTATTGTTAACCTGATAAAAAAGTATTACCCGGAGCTGGTGGGAAACCTTGCTCCCATCGTATCACCTATGATGGCCTTGACCCGCTATATTAAGAAGGTTGAGAACCCCGGTACAAAGATTGTTCTAATCGGTCCCTGCCTGGCTAAAAAGGGTGAGTTTGAGGGTGTTGATAATACGGTTGTTTTAACCTTCAGTGAAATTATTACTCTCGGCAAGGAAATGAACAAAGGGACTGAGGAAGTAATTACAAATCCGCAAGTTAAAGCTGATTATCTTCCCGGTAAGGAGCCTGAAGATTCAGCCAGGCGCTTACCCCTGACAGGGGGATTGATACGGGCTGTTACCGATAAATGTGATTATCCTGATGGTTACCTGAAGGTCGAAGGAAGTGAAAGGGTTTTTGAGCTCCTAAATAGTATTATAAAAGGGGAGATTAAACCGAGATTTGTTGATATTCTCTTTTGTGAAGGCTGTATCAATGGAGTAGACCTGATTCATGAAAACTATTTCAAGAAAGAAAATGCAGTCAATAATTTTGTCAATAAGAAGGAATACGGTACTTCCAGTCAGGTAGTCTATTCTCAGGAGATAGCTCGCAAACTAGATTTATCAACTGCTTTTACCGTGGATTCACAGGAACTTCCCCAGCCAGCAGAGGAAGAGATTTGGGAGATACTAAATCTTACCGGGAAATATAAAGAAGAGGATCTCTTAAACTGCGGTGCTTGCGGCTATAATTCCTGCAGGGAAAAGGCAATAGCGGTTTATCAGGGGCTGGCAGAGGTAGAGATGTGTTTGCCCTATCTCTTAAGCGAGAAACGTTCTGAGATAAAGAAGGTTCAGCAGTTAAACAGAGAGCTGGATACCCTGATAAACTCTTCCTACGACGGGCTAGTAATGGTAAGCGGTGAGGGCAGGATTGAGAAAGCAAATCAGGCCTACCTAAATCTGCTAGGTCTTTCTCAGGAAGATTTAATCGGCAAAAAGGCCCTGGAACTGGAAAAGGAAAGGATTATCTATCCCTCAATAGCAAACCTCTGTTTACACGAGAAAAGGGAGATAACCCTGATTCAGAATACCAGAAATGGCCAGAGGTTACTGACAACAGCCAGGCCCCTGCTGGATGAAAAAAATAATATACTGAGGATTGTGGTTAATGCCAGGAACCTGACAAAGTTAAATGAATTAAATGGGGCTTTTAAAGAAGGTGAAAAACTGAGGCAATACCTTGAAAAGAGTCCGGAGATCGATAGTGGTGAAGGCCCGGGCCATATTATCAGCAATTCCGATACCATGAAGAATATCCTTAAGCTGGCTCAGAGGGTCGGAGATACTGATTCAAGTGTTCTGATTATGGGAGAATCGGGAGTAGGTAAGGAGGTAATCGCCCGCTATATCCACGAGCAGAGCCCGGACAGGGAATCATTAGTCAAGATTAACTGTGCGGCAATTCCGGAGAGTTTGCTGGAATCAGAACTTTTCGGCTACGAAACCGGTGCCTTTAGCGGGGCCAAAAGGGAAGGAAAACCGGGTTTGATCGAAAAGGCGGACGGCGGTACCCTCTTCCTCGATGAGATCGGTGAGATGCCTTTAAATATGCAGGCTAAATTATTACAGGTGCTGCAGGAACATCGGGTTACCAGGATAGGTGGGGTTGAACCGATTGAGGTCGATTTCCGTTTGATCTGCGCAACTAACAGGGATTTAAAGGAGATGGTTGCTAATAAGGATTTCAGGGAGGACCTCTACTACCGCTTAAATGTGGTACCAATATATATCCCTCCCTTACGGGAAAGGCCCGAGGATATCCTGCCGCTGGTAAATTACTTTTTAAGCCAGCTGAATAAAAAATATGATAAAAATGTTAGTTTAGGCCAGGAAGCCAAAAGAATTTTAATTGAGTATAGCTGGCCTGGGAATGTACGTGAACTCTCTAACTTACTGGAGAGGGTTATAATAACCACTGAGGAGGAGGTAATTGAAAGGGAGCACCTGGAGAAATTTTTTGAATTTGAAGAAGAGGAGGGTAAAAAGGAGATAATTATTAATAATATTTTACCCCTTCAGGAGGCTATCAGCCAGGTGGAAAAGAAGTTACTGTTGATGGCCAGGGAAAGTGGCAAGACCACCTATGATATGGCTGAACTCCTGGGAGTTAACCAGTCTACCATCGTTAGGAAGCTAAAAAAGTACTTCGGCTAATGCAATACTGCATCATTTAATGCAATACTGCATTAATTCGTACTTGAGGACACATACTGCAATCTAGCGATTATTTGGCAATAAATAGTTAAATAACTATATAATTTAATGCAAAAATGCATTATAGACAAAGATTCCCTTTGGGGAGTCTTTTTTTTGCCTCCAAAAAGACTAAATAACCTTTAATCTTTAAGTAAAAATATTAGTAAAGTATTTTTAATATATTAAAACCAGGTAAAAACCAGGTAAAAACCAGGTAGGAACTAACGCTGTTATGCCAGTATTCTTTCCCTCTCTAAAAATTCACTTCTTTAAAATTATTTAATCATTAGTTCAATTTTTTTTTGAAAATGGATTGTTGGCATATTTATTGCAAGAAAATTTTTGCTGAAAGCATTTGTGAAAGATATTTCAAACAGGGGAGGTGGCAGATATTTTTTTGAGGTAGCTTGAGAAAATGTTCACGTTCACAAACTAAATTTAAGGAGGGGATATATTATGTCAGCTTTAGAAGAAAGGGAACTACAGGATTATTATGAAGTGGAGTGGGATGACATTAATTCAGAACTGAAGGCGGTTCTGGTAGAAAAAAAGGGCAAAGAGGAATCTGAAATTGACAGAATTCATGAGGAGTTTGCCAGGATTATTGCTGAAAACCGGGGGAAACCGGAGGCTTTAATTGAGGTGCTGCATCAGGTTCAGGAATTGATTGGTTTTATCCCCAAGGCGGTTCAAAAGGAGATTGCCAAAGGGCTGGGGGTTTCGCCCGGAGAGGTTGCCAGTGTTATTTCCTTTTATGCCCATTTCTCTGAAAAACCCAAGGGAAAGTATAAAATTGCCCTCTGTAAGGGTACGGCCTGTTATGTCAAGGGCTCTGCTGAGATAATTAAAAAAATTGAGGAAAAATACGGGATTAAATCAGGTGAATCCACCGATGATGGCATGTTCTCCCTGGAGGTTGTCAGGTGTCTCGGAGCCTGCGGGCTTGCGCCGGTTATGACTGTAAACGGCAAGGCACACGGACTTTTAAACCCGGAAAAGGCTATAAATATTCTGGAAAAATACAGGAAAGGTGAAATTAAGGAGGGATAAGGATGTCTCATTTAAATACGATACCGGATCTGGAGAGCAATAAATTACGTTCACTGGCTGATTTAAGTAATATCAAGCAGAAGGCCTTTAAGGAGATGAATACCGATAAGGGGACAAAGATTGTCATCGGAATGGGCACCTGTGGAATTGCTGCCGGGGCCCAGGAGGTCTTCGAGGCAGTTGTCGATGAGATCGAAAGAAGGAACTTAAAAGATGTTACCGTGACCAAAACTGGTTGCCTTGGTCTCTGTGCCAGAGAGCCCCTGCTGGAGATTAGACAGGGGAATACCCGGGTCTTATATGGTAATTTAAATGAAGAGAAGGCCAGAGATTTAATCCTTGAGAGTGTCATTGAAGGTAATATTATTTCTGACTGGACTATTTCTGAAGATGATGATTTCTTTAAATCCCAGTACAGGATAGTATTGAAAAATTGTGGGGTTATAGATCCTGAAGATATTGAGGAGGCTATTGTTCATGATGCCTATTTTGCCCTGGGTAAGGCCTTAACCGAGATGACCCCTGAGGATGTAATCAATGAAATATTAGAGGCCAAACTCAGGGGAAGGGGCGGTGCTGGTTTCCCTACTGGGCTTAAATGGAAGTTTGCCCATGATAAGAAAAGCGATGAGAAGTATATTATCTGTAATGCCGATGAAGGTGACCCCGGTGCCTTTATGGACCGCAGTGTCCTGGAAGGTGACCCTCATAAGCTGATCGAGGGTATGGCCATTGCCGGTTATGCCATCGGGGCCCATCAGGGTTATATTTACTGCCGGGCTGAATATCCCCTGGCTATCAAGCGTTTAAAAAAGGCAATAGCAGATGCTAGAGAATTGGGCTTACTGGGGAAGGATATCTTCGGCAGCGGTTTTGATTTTGAGCTGGATATCCGTCTCGGGGCCGGGGCCTTTGTCTGCGGCGAAGAGACGGCTCTGATGGCCTCAATTGAAGGTAGAAGGGGTGAGCCCAGGCCTAAACCGCCCTTCCCGGCAGAATCCGGTCTCTGGGGTAAGCCTACCGTTATTAATAATGTGGAGACCCTGGCCAATGTCCCTGAAATAATTAGACGGGGTAAGGACTGGTTTAAATCCATCGGGACAGAGGATAGCCCCGGGACCAAGGTTTTTGCCCTGGCCGGTAAGGTAAAGAATAACGGGCTGGTTGAGATTCCCATGGGGACCAAACTGGGTGAGATCATCTTTGATATCGGTGGCGGCCTGGAAAATAACGCCAAATTTAAAGCTGCCCAGACCGGCGGGCCGTCGGGTGGCTGTATTCCGGTTGAATATCTGAATGTACCCATTGATTACGATTCCCTGCAAGAACTGGGTACAATTATGGGTTCCGGCGGGCTGATCGTGATGGATGAACAGACCTGTATGGTCGACCTGGCTAAATACTTTATCGATTTCTGTAAGGACGAGTCTTGCGGTAAGTGTACCCCCTGCCGGATCGGTACTACCAGGATGCTGGAGATCCTGGAAAGAATTACCAGTGGCAAAGGCAAGAGGGAAGATATTGATCTTCTACTCGAAATGGGTGAACAGATCAAGGACTCCGCTTTCTGCGGCCTGGGGCAGACTGCTCCCAATCCGGTATTGAGTACCATCCGCTATTTTAAGGATGAATACCTGGCTCATATTGAAGATCACTACTGTGAGGCGTCCAGGTGTGCTTCCCTCTTTAATTCACCCTGTCAGAATGCCTGTCCGGCCAATGTTGATATTCCCATCTATATCGATCTGATCCGTCAGGGTAAGTATAAGGAAGCATATAAGGTAATCCAGGAGGAGAATCCGCTGGTATTGATCTGCGGCCGGGTCTGTTATAACCTCTGTGAAAAGGCCTGTAACAGAAACTCCCTGGATGAGCCCCTGGCTATTAGGGAACTGAAACGTTTCGCCAGTGATTATGTCCTGAAGAATGAAGGCGGTTTTCCGGTACCGACCATCAAGGAGGAAAAGGGTGAGAAGATTGCCGTTGTCGGTTCAGGGCCTGCCGGTTTAACTGCGGCCTTCTATCTGAGAAGGAAGGGTTATCAGGTTACTATCTTTGAGGCCCTACCTGTGGTAGGTGGTATGCTGGCTGTAGGTATTCCCGAATATCGTCTGCCGAAGGAGCTTCTAAATGAGGAGATTACCGTTCTGACGACGATGGGTGTTGAGATCGTTGTCGATACCAGAATCGGTGAGGATATCACCCTTAAGGAACTGAAGGAACAGGGTTATAAAGCGGTATATCTGGCCGTAGGAGCTCATAAAGACCGCAAACTGGGAATTGAAGGAGAGGATCTCAAGGGGGTCTATTCGGGTATTGAATTATTGAAGGAGATTAACCTCGGCCGGGAAGTTGATATGAGAGGGAAGAAGGTTGCTATTATCGGTGGGGGTAATGCTGCTATCGATGTAGCCCGTAACCTTGTCAGACTTGGTGCTGAAGAAGTAAACATTGTTTACCGGAGGACTAAAGATGATATGCCCGCTCATAGGGAAGAAATTGAAGAAGCAGAGTATGAAGAGGTAAAGATAAACTGTTTGGTTAATCCCGTTAGGATAATCGGTGAAGATGGAAAGGTAAATGGACTGGAGTGTGTCCGGATTAAAGGCGGAGAATTCGACAGGAGCGGGCGCAGGAAGCCGGTTACTGTTGAGGGCTCCAATTTTGTTATGGATGTAGATGTTGTTATCTCCGCAATCGGCCAGAGTGTTGAAGATAGCTTTAATAATGGCGAACTGAAAATTGACCTGACCGATGGTGCTCTTATCAAGACTGGTCCAGACTGTACTACTAATATACCCTGGATCTTTGCCGGCGGGGACTGCGTCACCGGGCCGGCTACGGTAGTAGAGGCCATCAAACAGGGTAAGGATGCCGCCAGGGCGATCGATAGATATCTCGGTGGCGATGGTGAGATTATACCACCCAAAGATATTGAGAGAAAGATCTCCGGCCCGATTATGGAAGAAGAGAAACCCAGGGTGAAGATGCCCACCATCCTGCTTTCAGAGAGGAAACGGGGCTTTAAAGAGGTTGAAAAGGGATATTCAGAAGATATGGCAGTTGAAGAGGCAAGCCGCTGCTTACGCTGTGATGTAAAAGAAAAGTAACAAAATGGCCTTTGGCCGCAATCTTGTTGATGCCAGAATGATTAATATTGAAGATTATTGGAATTAAGGAGGGGAAGGATTAGAATGGCAGAGAAAATAATTAAATTGTGGATAGATGATGTTGAAGTAGAGGTTGAAGAAGGCACCACTGTTTTAGAAGCTGCCAAAAAAGCGGGCAAGGATATCCCGACACTCTGTTATTTAAAGGGGATAAATGAGGTCGGTGCCTGCCGAATCTGTCTTGTCGAGATTGAAAACACGGGGAAACTGGCTGTCTCCTGTATTACACCTGCGGCAGATGGTATGAAGGTGAAAACAAATACCGAGAGGGTCAGGAAAACCAGGAAGCTAAATCTGGAACTGTTGCTCTCCAACCATAAGGTGGACTGTCCTACCTGTGTTAGGGATGAGAACTGTGAGTTACGTGAGCTGGCGGAAAAAATGGGGATCCGTGATATCCGTTTTGAGGGGCAGAAGGGCATTTTTGTGGTTGATGACACCACCCCTTCTATCTACCGGGATCCGGAAAAGTGTATCCTCTGCCGCCGCTGTGTAAGTGTCTGTCATGAGGTACAGTCGGTGAAGGCTATTGTCCCGGAAGGAAGAGGATTCCATACGGTGGTTGAGCCGGCTTTCTATAACAGTCTGTCTGACAGTCCCTGTGTGCTCTGCGGCCAGTGTTCACTGGTCTGTCCTACCGGGGCGATTACCGAGAAGGAGTATATCGAAGATGTCTGGGAGGCCATCTATGACCCGGATAAACATGTTATTGTCCAGACTGCGCCTGCCGTCAGGGTGGCTTTATCGGAGGCCTTTGGACTTGAGCCGGGTACTATCTTTACCGGGCAGATGGTGGCCGCTCTGAGGAGGCTCGGTTTTGACAGGGTTTTCGATACCAACTTTACGGCCGACCTGACTATTATGGAGGAGGGGACAGAGCTAATTCACCGCATTAAGAATAATGAAACCCTGCCTCTCTTTACCTCCTGTAGTCCCGGCTGGATTAAGTTTCTGGAACACTATTATCCCGAGTTTATCTATAATCTATCTACCTGTAAGTCACCACAGCAGATGTTCGGAGCTATAGCTAAAAGCTATTATGCCGAAAAGAATAATATACCTGTAGAGAACCTGGTAGTTGTCTCGATTATGCCCTGTACGGCTAAGAAGTTCGAGGCTACCAGATCAGAGATGAATGGAGATGTTGATTATGCCCTGACGACCAGGGAACTGGCAAGAATGATCAAACAGGCCGGTATTGATGTTCTGAATCTACCTGAGGAAGAACATGATAAACTACTGGGCGTTTCTTCGGGAGCCGCTGCTATTTTTGGTGCAACTGGCGGAGTGATGGAAGCCGCTCTCAGAACAGCCTATGAGATCTTAACCGGTGAGGAATTAAAGGAGCTGGACTTTAAACAGGTCAGAGGGTTTAAGGGTATTAAGGAGGCAGAGGTCAGGATAGGCGATTTGAACCTAAAGGTAGCTGTAGCCCACGGACTGGGTAATGCCCGGGAAATTTTAGAGAGAATTAAGGCCGGGGCAGAGTATCATTTTGTTGAATTTATGGCCTGTCCGGGCGGATGTATCGGCGGAGGCGGCCAGCCCCTCCCGGCAACAGAAGATGTCCTTGAGAAGAGAATGGCAGCCATCTACGAGATTGATAAAGGAAAGAAAATCAGGAAATCTCATGAGAATCCGTATATTAAGAAGATATATGAAGAATACCTTGAAGAGCCGGGTAGCCACAGGGCCCATGAATTACTCCATACTCATTATGTAGCCAGAGGTGTATAATTATGAAGGATGTGCCCGGGCCGACAATCAGACGCCTTATTCTCTACTACCGCTATCTGGAGGAGCTAGCCAAAAAGGACCCGGACCGGAAGATTTCATCAGTAGCACTTGGTAAAGGGGTCGGGGTTACAGCAACCCAGGTCAGAAAGGACCTCTCCTATTTCGGTCCTCTGGGTCTAAAAGGTGTTGGTTATGAAGTAGGCAGTTTAAAGAACAGGCTGGAAAAAATAATCGGTTTCAATAGGAACTGGGAGGTTGCCCTGGTTGGAGCGGGGAATCTGGGCAGAGCGTTGGTTTATTATCAGAAATTCAAAGACCTGGGCCTAAATATTGTTGAGGTTTTTGATTGCGATCTCAATAAGATTGGCAATATGATTAATGGGATTACGGTAAAAAGCACCAAAGAGATGCAGAGAATTATTTTTGAAAGAGGGATTAAGATAGCTGTCATTGCTGTTCCTGCCGAAGAAGCCCAGCAGGTAGCGGAAGAGCTTGTTAATGCAGGTGTTAGGGCTATCTGGAACTTTGCCCCGGTTCCCCTGGATTTAGACAGTGAGATAATAGTTATCTCGGAAGACTTATCTTCTGGGATAGGTAGTTTGATTTACAGATTAAAACAGGTTAATTAGAAACACTATAGGAATAAAAAGGAATCAAAGAAGGAAAAATATTGAATTTTGATGACATTTTCCATCAAGATTTAGAGTAGCTATTAAAAATCCGGCAGGGAGACCTGCCGGATGTTGTTATTTCGAACCCCTGCTGCCGGTGTGAGAGACCGAAGTCCTGGATCGCTAGACGATAAAGTCACAAAAATTGGCTACGGGACCAGAGCTCGAACTCTATTTTTTACGTTAAATTGAATTATTATTGCATCTGGATCGGTAGGTTTTATAGTTCCTATACTTGATTCCTTGCTTATAATAATATATTCTATGTCATTTACGTTAATATTCTTCAATAATATTAACCCATTTTCATTAAAAAGACGAATTTTTCCAGCTTGCTGTAAATTATCAGGCGTTTTTATCCAGGCTTGATATATTCTATCTGATATTGGAGGAAGACCATTAACAAAAAGTAATACTTTATAATCAAACTCATTAATACAGGCATATCCACGTATATTGTACGGTTTCATAGAAATTACATTATATACTTTAGTATCTTTAGTAAGTAAAAATTCTTCATTATCTACTAATTGGTTAGTATTCTTCTGATTAACTTCATGTAATCCTGAAAAAGTAGTAAGAACTATAATTAATATTACTGCTGCAATAGTTGATATCCAGACAAGTGGTTTTTTGAGCGGAAATAAATGCTGTCTGTTTTCCCTGGAAATTGTCTTAAATATCCTCTTTTTTAAACTTGCGGAAGGTTGTTTATTTTCATCAACAACACCATTTAATATTTCTTGCCAGTATTGATAAATACTCCTACAGCTTTTACAAGTAGCCAGGTGTTTTTCCAGCTTTTTTATTTTATTTGTCTCTAATTTTCCCAGTATATAGTCTATTATCTCTTCTTCTGTCCAGAGGCAATTTCTATTCATACCCCATCCCCCTCTTCTTCCGCAAACCAGCCTGTCTGCTTTAACTGTTTCTGTAAATTCTTCAATCCGTAACGTATTGAAGATTTTACACTCCCCAGAGGACGTTTTAAATCGCGGGCTAATTCTCGATGTGTTCTACCTAGCAAATAATTACCGAAAATTACTTGTCTCTGATTTTTAGGAATTTTTTTCAGGGCCTTGATTACTGCTTTAAATGATATTTTTCTAATGGCATTGTCTTCTACAGAAAGATTATAACCTACTTCCCTATCATTATAAATTATCTCCCTTTTTGTTATATGCTTATTCCGCCGTAGAAAATCAATACATCTACATTTAGTTTTTACTGCCAGCCATGCTTCAATGCTTCCTTTTGCAGGATCAAAACTGGCAGGGTTTCTGTATATTTCCAAAAAAATATCATGACAGATGTCTTCGGCATCATATTTATTATTCAAGATACTTAAAGCAATATTATAAACAAATCCAGAATACATATTATAAAATTTTTCAAATTCATCTAATAAACCTTTCCTAAAATTCAAAAAGTACTGTTGTTCATTTTCTGCAGTAATCATATTATTACCTCCAGAAATGTCAAAGTACTGTCAGATAATCTTTATATATACTGGTAAATTCTTTTCTTCTAATCCCCAGGAGTTATTATATCAAATTTTAATTAAAAATTAAATTCATAAAAAATTGTTTTGTTATAAATCCAAATGTATATCTATTTCGTATATAGAGTAAACGGTTTCTTTCCTAATGAAAGAAACTAAAAAAAACTAAAAAAAAAACATAGGAGGTATATTTTTATGACCAAAGTAAAAATTACTTCACTTTTTCTCGTACTGGTATTTGTGTTAGTCTCTTTTACATTTGTTCAGGGGACAGCCTATGCTTCTCAGGGTTTAATACTCTACACCCCTTATACCGGCTTATCTGTAACCCCCGGAGACACTTTAAGGTATTCAATTGAAGTCATTAATAATACGGATAGTATTCAGAATGTTACCTTTTCCCTGCAGGGGTTACCTGAGGGGTGGAATCCTTCCTTTACTTCAGGCAGCAAAAGCGTACAGAAGTTAGCCATTAAATCAAAGGATTTTGAAGAAGATAATAGTAGGGATATAGATTTAGAAGTGGAAGTCCCTCTCCAGATTCAAAAGGGAGACTATAATTTTAAGGTAATAGCTAAAACAGGTAGCGGTTCGGAATATGTACTACCGTTGACTGTAACAGTGACGGAAAAAGGCGTATTTAAAACTGAATTAACGGCAGACCAGACCAACATGGAGGGCTATTCTGATTCTACTTTTAATTATGATCTTACCCTGAAAAATCGAACAGCAGAAAAACAGCACTATGCACTAACAGCAGATGCACCAAGGGGTTGGGATGTACGGTTTAAAGTTTATGGTGATTATGTCACATCGGTAACATTAGATTCCAATGAGAGCAAAAGTATAGATGTATATGTTAATCCTTCTAACAATGTTAAAGCCGGCACCTATAATATAACGGTAGAAGCCTCTTCCGGTACAACCTCAGAGCAAGTTAATCTTGAAGCAGTAATCAAGGGTAAATATGATTTAAAACTCAGTACACCAACAGGTCTGTTAAGTACAACAATTACAGCCGGTGGGGAGAAAAGTATCAAGCTGCAATTAGAAAACACAGGTACAGTTACTTTAAGAGATATTAAGTTAGACTCATCCACCCCGATTGACTGGAATGTGGAATTTGATAAAGAGAAAATAACCAAACTTGAACCAGGTGAAAAAGCTACTATCGATGCTAAAATAAGTGCAAGTGATAAAGCGATAGCCGGTGATTATCAATTAATTATTGATGCAAATGCGCCTGAGGCATCATCGAGTGCGGTTTTTAGAATAACCGTTAAAACTTCAGTACTTTGGGGATGGGTTGGTATTTTAATCATTTTAATAGTCATAGCCGTTATCTATTACTTTGTTAGAAAATACGGGAGGAGATAACCTATGCCCGAACCTATAATTGAAATAAAAGATTTAACAAAGGATTATGAAGGTAAAAGGGCAGTAGATCATTTAAACCTAAATATAAATAAAGGGGAGATTTTCGGTTTACTGGGTCCCAATGGAGCGGGGAAGACAACAGTTATTCTTATGTTACTGGGGTTATCTGAACCAACAGGAGGAAGTATTAAAATCAGCGGTTATGATTCTACTACCGAACCTTTAAAAGTAAAGAAAATAACCGGGTATTTACCTGATCAGGTAGGATTTTATGAAAACAGAACCGGGCTGGAGAATCTTTTATATACTGCCCGCTTAAATGGTATTTCCGGGAAAAGGGCTTATGAATCGGCAGAAAAACTATTAGATATAGTTGGGTTAAGGGAAGCGAAGTATAAAAAGACCGGTATATATTCAAAGGGAATGAAACAGAGACTCGGTCTAGCAGATGTCTTAATTAAGGAACCGGAAATAATTATACTCGATGAACCAACGATTGGTATCGATCCAAAGGGAATAAACGAATTCCTTGATTTGATAAGAAAGCTTAGCAAGGATAAAGGTATAACAGTTCTTTTATCCTCTCACCTTCTTCACCAGGTTCAGAAAATATGTGACCGGGTAGGCTTATTTGTCGATGGTAGATTACTGGCCGAGGGTAATATTGATGAAATGGCAGAAAAATTGTTTAATAATAAGGAAATAGCAATAAAAGCTCAGGTCTCTAATATAACTCAAGACCTGATAGATGATCTAAAGAAAATAGAAGGCATCAGGAAGGTTAGTTATAGTGGCGACTGGTTAATAATTAAAAGCATTGAAAATGTAACTCCTGCCATCGCTAAATCTATAATTGCAAAGGGAGGCTCTTTATACCAGCTTTCTTATGAAAAGTATGGTTTAGATGAAATATATCAATACTATTTTGAAGGAGGGGTTAGGCATGACTGATATTGTTAGGCCATTCTGGATTATGGTACAAAAAGAAATATCGGACCACGTGAGGAGCTGGAAATTTATTATCCTCGTGGCCTTAATTTTGCTAACAACTATCGGTTCATTATTTACTGTTTTATCCATAATACGCGGCAATGCTGCAAATATTAATTCAGACAATACATTTCTCTTTTTAAATTTATTTACAACATCGGACGGCAGCCTCCCTCCTTTTATAACATTAATTGGCTTTCTGGGGCCTTTACTGGGGATAGCCCTCGGTTTTGATGTAATTAACTCAGAGAGAAACAGGGGCACCTTAAGCCGTGTTATTTCTCAGCCGATACCCAGGGATCATTTTATTAATAGTAAATTTGTCGGGGCACTGGCTGTAATATGTGTACTTGTTTTTTCTTTAGGTTTTCTGGTAATGGGGTTAGGAATCATCTCAATCGGTATTCCACCAACACCGGATGAATTCCTGCGCATAATTATCTTTTTATTATTAAGCTGTGTCTATATTGCTTTCTGGTTAAATCTAGGGATCGTATTTTCGACCACATTCCGGCAATCGTCTACTTCAGCATTATCCTGCCTTGCTATCTGGTTGTTTTTTACTGCATTCTATTCTATGCTAGTACAAATCCTTGCCAATGCTGTCTATAGAGATCCATACAGTATCAAGGTACTCACTTTAATTCTGTCCCGGTTATCGCCAAATTACCTTTACAGTGAATTAACAACCATCTTGCTTACTCCCTCAATACGCAGTTTAGGGGCTTTAAGTATAGAACAGATCTACGGCGCTATCCCATCTTCTTTACCCCTGGGCCAAAGTTTATTACTTATCTGGCCCCACATTACAGGATTAATTGCAGCATCAATTATCTGTTTCGGGATCTCCTATATCTTCTTTATGAGGCAGGAGATAAGGGCTTAAATAATTTAATACTCCATGAAAAAGACCAGAAGGCTTTTTCCCTTTTGGTCTTTTTTTATGCACTCTGGCATTATTTTTAATGTCAAAATACATCTTAAAATTTTTTATTTTTTGATGTCTAACTGCATTAAATCAGATCACCAGAAGAAGGCACATTTTTTCTATATTGGCTTAAACCTAATTCCGGTTTGAAATATGCTTAATAGTTATTTGAATAAATAACAAAGGGATTAATTGGAAGGACATAACGCTGAAACTTTTTAAAGGCAAGAAATGAACTGGCTATATTTACGCGTAAATGTAATTCTGCATTATTTTAATGACTGATTGCATGAAAAAATTCACAACTTTTTAATGTAGATGTGCATTATTAAATAAAGATTACCTGGAAGGAATGTTTTTGTTATTAGACTAAAATCCTTGAAATATCAATGATTTAATGACTGATTCTTTTTTGGTATGATTTTTGCTAAAATAATATAAGGTAAATAATATTGTGAAAATATTTTCAATATAGGTCCGGAGGGGGGGAAAGAAGAAAATTTTTTCCGAACTTTAGAGAATATTTTCACAAAAAAAGGAGGTATCTAACTTTGAATTATGCAAATTTTTTAGAGAGAATGCATAATATTCAGGACACCTATGGTTATATTCCTGAGTGCGAGATTGATAAGGTTGCCAGGGAATTTAATATCCCCAGGTCAAAGGTCTATGGAACCATCAGGTTTTATTCCATGTTTTACACCGAGCCAACCGGTAAATATATCATCAGGGTCTGTGACAGTCTTTCCTGTCATATCAACGAATCAAAGGAAATTGTTGAAGTTATTAAGGATTATCTGGGGATTGATAATGGTGAGACTACTGAGGACCGCAAGTTTACCCTGGAAATTGTAGAGTGCCTGGGGCATTGTGGTGAAGGTCCGGTAATGATGGTAAATGACCATATCTATACCCATGTCAGTAAAACTATGGCTATAGAAATATTGGATAAATGTGTATAGGGAGGGATAAAGTTGGAAGAAACCCTGTTTTTGAAAAGAGAAGAAGTGAAAGATATCAATAACTATGATTTTCCGGCCTTAAAAAAGGCTTTAAAGATGAAGCAGGAAGATGTTATTGTCGAGGTTAAGAGGTCTACTTTGAAGGGAAGGGGAGGTGCCGGCTTTCCTACCGGTCTGAAATGGGAACTGGCCTTCAAAGAAGCAGCCGATAAAAAATATCTTATCTGTAACGGTGATGAAGGGGAACCCGGTACCTTTAAAGACCGTTATCTGCTTGAAGAGAGTCCTTTGAAGGTCCTTGAGGGTATTTTAATAGCTGCTTATGCTATCGGGGCTGATGAGGGATATATCTATATCCGCGGTGAATATGCTAAACCTATAAGGGTCTTTTCCAGAGTGATAGAGGAGGCCCGAGAAAAGGGTATCCTGGGAGAGAATATCTTCGGTAGCGGTTTTAATTTTGACCTCTATCTGGTCAAGGGAGCCGGGGCATATGTCTGCGGAGATGAGACCTCTTTAATCAACTCGATCGAAGGGAAACGTGGCCGTTCGAGGATTAAGCCGCCTTATCCCGTAGAAAAGGGTTTATTTGATAAACCTACTGTAGTGAATAATGTTGAGACCCTGGCTTCGGCTGCAGAGATAATTAATCAGGGTGCAGATAGATACCTCTCTTTAGGGACCGAAAAGAGCCGGGGTACAAAACTGGTCTGTTTAAGTGGTGATATCCGTAATCCGGGCATCTATGAGCTGGAGTTCGGTCAGGCAACCCTCAGAGAGATCATTGATGATTTCGGTGGGGGATTAAAGAACGGTAGCGGATTAAAATTTGTGGTTCCCGGCGGTATCTCTACCTCGATCTTACTGGAGGATGAACTGGATATACCCTATACCTATGAGGATTTAGATGCAGCAGGCAGCAGCCTGGGTTCAGGTGCGGTCATTGTAGTCGGGGAAGATCATGACCTGATTGATCTGATGTTAAATGTTTCCAGGTTTTTTATGGATGAAACCTGCGGCACCTGTTTCCCCTGCCGGGAAGGGAACCGTCAGATCTACCATATGTTAAAGTGGAAGAAAAACGGCTTTACCGCGAAGGAGAGGCAGCTGATAAAAGACATCGGAAAGACAATTCACCTGGCAGCCCGCTGCGGACTGGGCCAGACTTCTCTTAATTTTATTAGTTCGGTGCTAGATAAGTTTGAGGATGAACTGATGGTAAGGGGGGATATTAATGTTGAAGGTTAATATAGATGGTCAAAATCTAGAGGTTGCAGAGGGAACTACCATTCTAGAAGCAGCTAAAAAGGCCCATATCAAGATACCTACCCTTTGTTATGAAGAAGGGTTATCAATCTACGGTGGCTGTCGTCTCTGTGTGGTTGAAGTAGAAGGGGAAAACCTTCTGCAGCCTGCCTGTGCGACTGAAATCAGGGATGGCATGATAGTGAGAACACATTCACCAAAGGTTAGAGAGGTCAGGAAAACCCTCTTTGAACTGATTATTGCCTCCCATGACATTAGCTGTGAATTAAACTGTTTGACCTGTAGCCGGAATGGCAGCTGTGAGCTGAGAAAGGTAGCTGAAGATATTGGAATTACCGAGATCAGGCTGAGCCCTATTAATAAGGGTTATGGTGAGGATAAATCCAGCTATGCCATTATGCGGGAACCGAATAAGTGTATTACCTGCGGCCGCTGTATCAGGAAGTGTGAAGAGGTACAGGGTATCGGGATTTTTACCATGGCCAATAGAGGGCCGGCAACCATCGTTACCACCTTCGGCGATAAAGGCATGGGGAATGTTGAGTGTACTAACTGCGGTCAGTGTATTCATGCCTGTCCTACAGGGGCCTTACATGAGGTCTATCATTACGAAAGTGTGTGGGATGTTTTACATGATGAGTCCAAACATGTGGTTGTCCAGACCGCTCCTGCCGTCAGGGTGGCAATATCTGAGGCCTTCGGCGATGAACCCGGCACTATTGCTACCGGTCAGATGGTGGCGGCCTTAAGGAGATTAGGGTTTGATAAGGTCTTCGATACCAACTTTTCTGCTGACCTGACCATCATGGAAGAGGGCACGGAATTAATCCAGAGGATCAAGGAAGGGGGTACCCTACCTCTCTTTACCTCCTGTAGTCCGGGCTGGATTAAGTTTATCGAGCATTTCTATCCGGAATTTCTACCTCACCTTTCTTCGTGTAAGTCACCCCAGCAGATGTTCGGGGCTATTGCCAAATCCTATTATGCTGAAAAAAATAATATACCGCGGGAGGACCTGGTCGTGGTCTCGGTAATGCCCTGTACAGCCAAGAAATTTGAAGCTAAAAGACCGGAGATGGATGGGGATGTGGATTATGTCCTTACCACCAGAGAACTGGCCGGTATGATTAAGGCTGCCGGTATTGATATGGTAAATCTGGAAGAAGAGGAATATGATAGGATAATGGGTACATCAACCGGAGCTGCTGATATATTTGGTGCTACTGGAGGGGTAATGGAGGCTGCCCTCAGAACGGCCTATGAGTTAATTACCGGAAAGGAACTTGAGAAGCTCGACTTTTATGATGTTAGAGGGATGACCGGCATTAAGGAAACAGAGGTCGAGATCGACGGGTTAACAGTCAGGGCTGCTGTTGCCCACGGACTTGGTAATGTCAGAAAACTGATGGAGATGATCAAAGCAGGTAAGGAGTACCACTTCGTTGAGTTAATGGCCTGTCCGGGCGGCTGTATTGGAGGTGGCGGACAGCCAATTCCCACTACAGATGAAATCAGACAGAAAAGGATCGATTCTATCTATCAAATCGATAAAAACAAAAAACTAAGGAAGTCTCATGAAAATCCCTATATCAAGAAACTATATGACGAATATCTGGGTGAACCGGGAAGCCATAGAGCCCATGAACTGCTTCATACCCACTATACAGCAAGGGGTGTCTGAAGATGGATGGAGTACCCCAGCCGACCATTGAACGCTTGGTTATTTACTACCGCTATTTAAAGAAACTGGTCGCCCATGATGATGATAAAGTTATCTCTTCTCTGGATCTCGGTCATAGTGTAGGTGTTTCTGCAGCCCAGGTACGGAAGGACCTATCATATTTCGGAGAATTTGGTTGTAAGGGTGTTGGTTATAATGTTAGCAATCTGAAAAAATCCCTGGAACAGATCCTGGGTTTTAATCAAAACTGGCCTATTGTGCTGGTCGGTGCCGGAAATATAGGTAGAGCACTGGTAAACTACCCCGGTTTTAAGGTAATGGGGTTAAATATTATTGCAATCTTTGACTGTGACCTTGATAAGATAGGTAACCGGGTCGGGGGGCTGATAGTTAAAAGCAATAAGGAGATAGAAAGGGTGATAAAGGATAAGGGAGTGGAGCTGGCAATCATAGCCGTGCCAGTTGATGAGGCGCAAGGTGTTGCTGAAAAACTGGTGAAGGCAGGGATAAAGGCTATCTGGAATATTGCTCCGGTAACCCTGAAACTGCCGGATAATGTTCTGGTTTATTATGAAGACCTGGCTTCAAGTCTTGTTACTTTAACCTACCGCCTCAGCCAGAAAAGACTAAAAGCACGCTCAAACTAAACAAAGGCAAAATTAAAAGCTATCTGAAACAGGGAGGGCAAATAACCCCTTCCTGTTTTCTGTTTGCCTGGCATGTCTGCTGAATCGATAGTATATTTTATTTCCATAACAGGTGGATTATAGAAAACGATCTACGCCAAAAGTAGGAGAAATATCTCCTACTTTTTTTCTTTTTTGGCTCTTCTCCAAAGTAATACAGTAAAAATTTAGCATGATCCCTGTTATTTCCCTGGTTTAGAATTGTAACATATTTTTTAGAATCAGTACAA
>JARRCS010000037.1 GCA_029981855.1 Halanaerobiales bacterium
GTTTCATTTTTTCGGTGGCAATAGCGGAGGGGCAACACCTGTTCCCATTTCGAACACAGCAGTTAAGTCCTCCAGCGCCTATGGTACTGCAAGGGAGACTTTGTGGGAGAGTAGGTCGCTGCCGAATTTTAATATTTAAATTAAATAAATGACTAAACATTTTCTGAGTGAAGTTAAGGTATTACCATTGAGCGAAGAAAATGTTTAGGAATACTCCCCGATAGCTCAGTCGGTAGAGCAGATGGCTGTTAACCATCGAGTCGCAGGTTCGAGTCCTGCTCGGGGAGCCATTTTTTTTTGCAAAAATTTCTTTAAAGGCCAGAAAGGGTTTTTGGGATTTATCTAGAAGTCTTTATATTGGAATGGAATAATATAATTAAAAAATTAGAGGGAGAGTTTATCTATGCGAATCAAAAAGATAGGGTTGTTATTTCTGGCTTTAGTATTAATCGCTATTCCGGTTTTAGCAGAAGGAGAGGCTGCTGACAATATAGCTGCTGTAGTTAATGGAGAAGAAATTACTACCAGTCAGGTAGATCAATATGCCAATTTACAGCAGGTAATTATGCAGTTGTATCAGGCAAATCAGGAGTTTAGCCGGCTTCTGTTCACAACTAATGCCGGACAGGATTTAATCAATGAATATCGCAAACTAAAACTCAACGAACTTATTATTAAAAAATTACTGCAGGCCGAGGCTAAAAATCAGGGTATTATCCTTAACCAGGAAAAGAAGGATGAGATTTTTAACAAGCAGATTGAAGCAATTGAAGAGAATAATAATATAACTGAAGATCAATTAGTTGAGGCACTGAAAAAGCAAGGAATCGAATCCCTGGAAGCCTATAAAAAGATCTTTTTTGAACAGAATGAAGGGGCTATTCTAATAGGCGAACTGCAGAAGAAGATCTTTGATTCTATCACCGTTGAGGATAAGGCTGTAGAAGATTATTATAATAAGAACATTGATTCTTACAAATACGGTGCCCAGGTAAAGGCCAGTCATATCCTGGTTGATACCGAAGAAAAGGCCAGGGAAGTTTTAGATAAATTAAATAACGGAGCAGATTTTGCCGAGGTGGCCAAAGAGTATTCAACCGGCCCTTCTGGTAAAAACGGCGGTGATTTAGGTTACTTTGAAAAGGGAGACATGGTTCCTGAGTTCGCAGAAGCTGCCTTTAGTCTGAAGGTAGGCGAGATAAGTAAACCGGTTAAGACAAAATTTGGCTATCATATTATTAAGGTCTTTGATAAAAAAGAGGCTGGAGTTAAATCCTTTGCTGAGGTTAAGGATAGTATCAAAAGTAAGTTATTAAATCAGAAGAGACAGCAGGCCTGGAGTGACCTGATTAAAGAATTAAGGGAAAAGGCTGATATTAAGATAAAAATATAAGCAAATACCCCGGGGGAGGTCTTCTCCGGGGTATTTTTTTCATCATTCTTTTGGTAGATCACTGCGAGCAACCGGAGTAGACTTTTCAGGATCACTTTTGGGCACATTTTTTTCCAGAATATCCTGAATTTCCAGTGCTTTAGCTACTTCTAAATCCTTTAATTTCTTAGCTCTTTCAACACCTTTCTCTATACTTTTTTTCTGTTTTTTCATATCACATAACCCCCTGTACTTATTAATAGTTTGGTGCAAAAAATAAGATTTATACCCTCCTTATTTTTGAGGAAAGAAAACTACATAATATTAATTCAAAAACTACTTAATTCAAATATCATATAATTTCCAGGATAAAAAAATAAAAGCAAGCAGGAGTAAATAAAAATATAAAGAAATATTAATATATAGATAGAGTAGAAAGCAGCTAGAAGCAATTATATATAAAAGGGGGAAGGTTTTAATGATTGTCGGTGTACCGAAGGAGATTAAAAACAATGAAAACAGGGTGGCGATTACAACTGCTGGAGTCAAGGCCTTAACTCAGGCTGGACATAAGGTACTGATTGAAAAGGGTGCGGGCTTAGGTAGTGGAATCTCCAATGAGGAGTATCAAGCTGCTGGCGCGGAACTAATCGATGGGGCAAAAGATGTCTTTGCTAAAGCAGAGATGATTATGAAGGTAAAGGAACCCCTACCCGAAGAGTATGATTACTTTAGTCCCGGTCAAATTCTATTTACTTACTTACATCTGGCTGCAGAGGAGCGCTTAACCAGGGCTTTAATGGAAAAGGGTGTTGTTGCCATTGCCTATGAAACAATCCAGTTGGAGGATGGCTCCTTGCCTTTATTAACTCCCATGAGTGAAGTTGCTGGACGTCTGGCCGTCCAGGCCGGGGCTCGTTTCCTGGAGAAACCTCAGGGTGGTAATGGTGTGCTGCTGGGTGGAGTACCCGGTGTTAAACCGGGAAAGGTGGTTATAATCGGTGGAGGAACGGTAGGAATTAATGCAGCCAAGATGGCCGTTGGACTGGGGGCTGATGTTACTATTTTAGACATTAGTGCTCCTCAGATGAGATACCTTGATGATATTTTCCACGGAGAGGTAAAGACGGTAATGTCCAATCCCTATCATATTATGGAAGAGGTCAGAGATGCTGACCTGGTAATTGGGGCCGTTTTAATCCCGGGGGCCAAAACTCCCAATCTGGTAACTGAAGAGATGATTAAGGAGATGAAAGAAGGCTCAGTAGTTGTTGATGTAGCCATTGATCAGGGAGGGTGTATTGAAACAACCCATCCTACTACCCATGCAGACCCTGTTTTTGTCAAACACGGTGTAATCCACTATTCGGTTGCCAATATGCCGGGGGCAGTCCCCAGAACTTCAACCTATGCTTTAACCAATGTTACCCTGCCTTATGCCCTTGAGCTCGCCAATAAGGGCTATAAGAGAGCCTTAAAGGAAAATCCGGCTTTAGCTTTAGGGTTAAACGTCTATGATGGTAAAATCATCTATAAGGCTGTTGCTGAAGCCTTCGGTATGGAATACTATCCATTGGAGGATGTTTTGGCGGAATTTTAGTTACCATTAGTTCGGTTGCAAACATATATAGGTCAAATAATTAATAGCAGACAATTAAAGGGCATAGTATTTCTTTACTATGTCCTTTTAATTCGTGAAAAAGGGCTTGAATAAATATTAAATTTAGCGTATATTTATAATAAGAGGGTGGGGAGGTCCTTGCATAAAATTGATAATTATCTGGAAATTATCCTGGATAATATTGATGAGGGTATTCATATTGTAGACGAGTCGGGTAGAACTGTTATTTATAATCAAAAGATGGCTGAATTAGAGAATATGGAGAAGAGGGCGGTACTGGGGAAAAAGCTCCTTGATATATTTCCATCCTTAACCGAGAATAGCAGTACACTGCTACAGACACTTAAGAGTGGCAGGGCTATGAGGAATATTCACCAGGAGTATCTGAATAAATACGGGCAGAAGATAACTACCATCAGTACTACCATTCCAATTAAATTTGCTAATGGAACCATCTGGGCTCTGGAGATTGCCCGGGATATTACCGAGATTAAGAATCTTTATTACAAGATTATCAGGTTACAGGAAAAATTGTATAGTAATCAGGGAGAAGATAGTCTCAACAGCAGGTTATTTACTTTTGCCGATATTAAGGGAGAGGATGAGAAATTAAAGCAGGTATTAGAGTATGCCAGACAGGCTGCAGCTACCGATTCTTCTATCTTAATAGTAGGCGAGACGGGGACAGGTAAGGAATTATTTGCCCAGAGTATTCATAGTGGTAGCAGGAGAAGAAACAGACCCTTTATTGCTCAAAACTGTGCGGCTCTTCCGGAAAATTTGCTGGAAGGCATTCTTTTCGGTACCAGAAGGGGTGGTTTTACTGGTGCCATAAACAGGAAGGGGCTTTTCGAACAGGCTGATGGTGGAACACTTCTGCTGGATGAGATCAACGCCCTTTCCCCGGGACTGCAGGCCAAATTACTGAGGGTTCTCCAGGAGGGGACCGTACGCCCGGTTGGTGGGAAGGAGGATATTAAGGTTGATGTCAGAATAATTACCACCATCAATACCCCGCCGGTTGAGGCCATTAAAAAGGGTAATTTAAGGGAGGATCTCTTTTACCGGCTGGCGGTGGTCCAGTTGTACTTACCGTTACTGGCGGAACGTAGAGGCGATATTTTGCTCCTATCCAATCACTTTATAAAAAAATTTAATCAGAAGCTAAACTGTAAGGTAGAGAAATTAAGTGACAGGGTTAAGGAGATCTTTCTTAGTTATTCCTGGCCGGGTAACGTCCGTCAGTTAGAACACATTATTGAGGGAGCTATGAACATAATCGGTGAAGAAAAGGTTATCAGAGAAGAGCATATCAGACCTTTTTTGATTGATTTAGAGGGATTTAGCGCTGAGAAAGAAAAAGCAGCAGAGGAGGAGCTTAAGGAGCTGAATGACGCAATTTCCTTACCCGCCAGGCTTGAGGAGATAGAGAAGAAGATTATCATCGATACCCTGCAGGAGACAGAGGGTAATATTACCAGGGCAGCCCGTAAGCTGGGTATTAAAAGACAGAGTTTACAGTACAGGCTTGACAAGTATAACCTATCATTTCGTAGTTAAAGATATATCATATTGCTTTTTGAACTACAAATAGATGTTTCCGATTGCAGAAACCTTCTTTTTAGTTATGCATGGATGGTTTCACTGAAATCTTCTATTTATAAACGCATGGTTGATTTCAGTACTAGTACATCGAGTTGCGTCGCTGCACTAGCGCATCAAGCGCGTCGCAGTGGAGACATCTTTCTAACATCTGTTTGCAGTTGTTTGAAGGTAATAAATTGCCGAACAAAGCGAGGCATTAATTTAAGAAGGGAGTATTTTTATATGGATTTAGATGCTGAAATCAGAAGGCTGATTGAGGAAATTGAGCCCAGGTTGGTTGAAATTAGGCAGGATCTTCACCACCATCCGGAATTGGGCTTTGAGGAGACGAGGACCGCAGCCCTGGTTGCAGATAAACTTAAGGAGTTAGGTTTTGAAGTAAAGACAGGAGTGGCTAAAACGGGTGTGGTCGGTCTTTTAAAAGGTAGAGGAGAGGGACCTGTTGTTGCTCTTAGGGCTGATATGGATGCTTTACCTATCGAAGAGAAGAATGATCTTCCCTATGCTTCCGGGGAGAAGGGTAAGATGCATGCCTGCGGTCATGATGCCCATGTGGCGATTCTACTGGGAGTGGCAATGGTTCTCTCCCGGCTGAAGGATAAGATACCGGGACAGGTTAAATTAATCTTCCAGCCTGCTGAGGAGGGGCCCGGTGGTGCCAGACCGATGATTAAAGAGGGAGTACTGGATAACCCAGCAGTTGATGCAATCCTCGGCTTGCATGTCTGGCTGGATATCCCTGCCGGTAAGATTGGAGTAAAGACAGGGCCAACCTTTGCTTCAATCGATGAATTTGACCTGGTAGTAAAGGGGAGTAGTTCACACGGGGCCAGTCCCCATCAGGGAATTGATGCTGTGCTGGTTGCCGCTCAGATGGTCAATGCCCTGCAAAGTACTATTAGCAGGAGTATTGATCCTACCGAGCCTGGGGTTGTTACCATCGGTAAGATTGAGGGCGGTTATAGGCGAAATATAATCGCTGATCAGGTTAGACTGGAAGGAACGGTGAGGTGTGTCAGGCCGGAGATAAGAAAACAGCTGGAAAAGAAGATCAGGCAGATTATTCAAGGGATAAGTAATGCCTATGGAAGTGACTATGAACTGGATTATAGACATGATTATCCGCCTTTAATTAATAATCAGGAGGTAACCGGACTGGTAAGTCAGATATCGGAAAAAGTGGTAGGTCCGGAGAATGTCATTGGGGTGGAAAAACCGACCCTTGGCGGGGAAGACTTTGCTTATTTCCTGGAGAAGGTGCCAGGCTGTTTCTTCCTTTTAGGAGGGAGAAATGAAGAAAAGGGGATAACCGCCCCCCACCATAACCCCTATTTTAATCTGGATGAGAGTGTTATGCCCATAGGAGTGGAAGTACTTGTCAGGGCAACCCTGGAACTGCTGAATAAGGGGGAGGATGATGTTTGACCCATGCGGCATCCCCTGGTTATGATTGCCAGTGATAGCCTGATGAAAAATGGACAGGGGCATCCCCGGGTTGCCGGAACCTTTTCCCGGGTTTTAGGTAGGTATGTTAGGGAAGCGGGTTACGATTTAAACAGGTAATGAAAATTACTTCATTACCTGTTTTTTGGTTTGCCTGGCATGTCTGCTGAGTCGATAGGCTGAAAGAAGCCTTGTCACCTAACCATCGGGAAAACAACCCGTAGGCAAGGGCGTTACTGGTAACAGTAGGGAAATATATTTGGCGCAAAATTTCTTTGAATAGTGCAAAAAAATTTTGCGTTATCAGGGGTATATTTATGTAATATACCTATTTTTAATATCTTCCGGTTTCGTAATCTATTCCGAAATAATAAGCAGGAAGGAAAAGGTAAATAATTATCTCTCCCTTTTGGTATCATTATTGCAATAACTGCCTAATGTAATTGAATTCCAGGGAGGACTAAGATGAAAAATGTTAAGGTTGTATTATGGGGTTTAGGTTCTATGGGTAGCGGGATGGCGAAGTTTCTGGTCGATAAGAAGGGGGTAGAGATTGTAGGGGCAATAGCCAGCCGTAAGAGTAAGGCCGGAAGGGATCTGGGTCATTTACTGGAACTTAACAGGGAACTGGGAATAAGGGTTACCAATAATCCGGAAGATGTTATTAAGGAAGATGTGGATATTGTCTTACATGCTACCTCTTCCTTTCTTAAGGATATTTTTCCGCAATTGGAGTTAATATTAAAGAAAAAGGTAAATGTTATCTCCATAGCTGAAGAGATGGCCTATCCGCAAGCAGAGGATGAGGAGCTGACGAAAAAACTAGACCTGCTGGCTAAGGAGAATAATGTGAGTTTACTCGGTACCGGTATTAATCCTGGTTTTGTTTTGGATCTCTTGATACTTACCCTGACCGGTGCCTGTGCCAGGGTTGATAGAATTAAGGCCTCGAGAGTAAATGATCTCTCCCCCTTTGGGCCGACCGTTATGAAGACCCAGGGTGTAGGGACGACGGCTGAGGAGTTTGAAAAGGGGATCAGGGATGGCTCCATTGTCGGCCATATCGGTTTTAAGGAATCGATTAGTATGATTGCCGATAGACTGGGTTGGGAACTGGATGAGATAGTTCAGACCAGAGAGCCTATTATTTCAAATACCCACCGGGAAACACCCCATGTTAAGGTAGAGCCGGGAATGGTCGCCGGCTGCCGGCATATTGCTTATGGAATGAAAGATGGAGAGCAGGTCATTGTTCTGGAACATCCCCAGCAGATCCATCCAGAGAAGGAGGGTACGGAAACAGGCGATTATATCCAGATTGAAGGAGTACCGGAGATCAATATGGCTATTAAACCGGAGATTCCCGGTGGAATCGGGACCATGGCCGTAGCTATCAATATGATCCCCCATGTAGTGAAGGGAAAGCCAGGGTTATTAACAATGAAGGACCTGCCAGTACCTTCAGCCCTGATGGGAGATATTAAAAAGCTGATGGAAGAGTAGTCTACCGGTTTTTGGTTTTTATCTATAAGACTCTAAAGTTCATTAAAATAGGGGTTGATTTGATGACAGAAAAAATAAAGGCGGGGACCTGGGTTCAGATTCATCAGGTTATTCTACCGGCAGGAGAGAGGGCTCCCCAGGTACCTGACGATACCCAGGAAGTTCCCCTAGAATTAAGGGTTAAAGGGTTTTTGCTTGACAATGGTGTTGTCGGTGAGGAGGTTGAGATAGAGACCTATACCGGCCGTAGGTTAAGCGGGATCCTGGAGGACCCGCACCCTTCCTATGAGCATAAATTCGGCAGGCCCGTACACGAGCTCTTAAAGATAGGAAGGGAGTTAAGGAGAATATTAAGGGAAAAAGAGGTGTAGAATGTGGCTGCCAGTGATTATCAATCGGTAATGGCCAGGAAGAATGAGATCATGAAAAAGGCAGTTGGGATCGATTATGAACGCTTTTCCCGGGGAAAGATCTCTTTTGACTATGAGAGAATGATGTCAGAGGTGGGCTACAGTCTGGAAGAGATCAGAAAGATTCAGAGGGAAACGGGGGTAGGTAATACCCCTCTTTTAGAGCTAAAGAATATCACCAGATTGGTAAGGAAGCTTGCCCCTGCCGGCAAGGGGGCGCGTATCTTTTTAAAGGATGAAGCCTGTAACCCCTCAGGTAGTTTCAAAGCCAGGCGGGCCTCTGTCTCTGTCTATCATGCCTGGAAGAATGGTTACCCCGGGGTAGTGGCCGCAACCAGTGGTAATTATGGGGCGGCCGTGGCCTCCCAGGCAGTGATGCGGGGACTTAAGTGTATTATTGTCCAGGAGGTTTATGATAGCCGGGGGAAGGGCCAGCCTGAGATACTGGAAAAAGGCAGAAAGTGTGAGGCTTACGGTGCCGAGGTTTTACAGCTGACCGTGGGGCCGGAGCTCTTTTATACCTTTCTCAGGGTTTTAGAAGATACCGGTTATTTTAATGCTTCCCTCTACACCCCCTTCGGGATTGCCGGAGTAGAAACTTTAGGTGAAGAACTCTGCCGGCAGGTAAGAGAGAGAGAAGGCAGGGACCCCGATAAGGTAGTTATCACCCATGCCGGGGGAGGCAACCTAACGGGAACTGCCCGGGGGTTATTAAAGGCAGGTGCAGATAAGACGGAAATCATCGCTGCAAGTGTTGATTTGACCGGCCTCCATATGGCCAGTGATTATGATTTTAACCGTAAGTCCTTTACCACCGGTCATACCGGTTTCGGGGTTCCCTTTGCTACCTGGCCTGACAGGGCTGATGTACCTCGAAATGCTGCCCGGCCGCTGAGATATATGGACCGTTATCTAACCGTTAAACAGGGTGAGGTCTTTTATATGACCGAGGCCCTGGCCCAGCTGGAAGGGCTTGAGAGGGGGCCGGCCGGAAATACCTCACTGGCAGCAGCCTTTGCCCTGGCTCAGGAGATGGATCAAGATGAGATCATAGTTGTTCAGGAGACAGAGTATACGGGGGCCGGTAAGCATCCCTATGCCCAGCTGAATTTTGCTCTGGAAAACGGGATTGAGGTAAAAAATGGAAATCCCGAGGAGGAGATTGCCGGAAAATCTATTGTTATCCCCGAAAGCCCTGCCCAGATCAAGGCCAGACCGGTTGACCTGGATAAGATTAAATTATCCTATCTGAGAAACCTGGCCGAAAGTACCGGGGTCAAAGAGATAGACGGGACGGACCTGGAGTTTCTTTCTGCCGAGATTAGAAAATCTCCGGAGGAGGTTACAAAGCTACTAAAGGAATTTAACATAGTAGTTAACAGAGTTTAATTACTACAAGAACTTTCCTTTTTAAAAATTACAAATAGATGTTTCAGATTGCAGAAACCTTCTTATTAGTTACGCAATGATGGTTTCGACACTAGACCATCGAGGTCGTCGCGCTAAAAAATTCAGGCTTCCTACGACGGTCCGTAAGGGCCTAGTACTTGGAGTGAGGCGCAGATGTGCCAAACAGAGTGAGGCATTAATTTAAGGAATGCGGCACAAAGGGAGAAGGGTGAAATATTTGATAATGGCCAAGGAGTAAAATAGATAAATTGTCCGTGGGGGTTAGTTAGATGGAACTGGATCTTTTAATTGCTGAAATAGGCAGTACCACCACCCTGGTTAACGGATTCAGGGGAATTAATACCGGTAAAGTAGAGTTTGTGGGACAGGGGCTAGCCCCTACCTCCGTTCTGGATGGGGATGTGATGATAGGTCTTCAGAAGGCAATCGATAATTTAAAGGAAAAACTGGGTATAGATAACCTCAACTGGCAGGAGTTTATGGCCACCAGCAGTGCTGCCGGGGGCTTGAAAATGACGGTTCACGGCCTGGTCAAAGATATGACCGTCAAGGCGGCCAGGGAGGCTGCCCTTGGGGCCGGGGCGGTGATCAAGATGGTTACTGCCGGGAGATTACGCGAATTTCAACTGGAGGAGATTCTTAAGATCAAGCCTAACATCATTCTCCTGGCAGGCGGGGTGGATTACGGCGAAGAGGAGACGATCATCTTTAATGCCAGAAGGTTAAGTGAGCTAGACCTCAAGGTGCCTGTGATTTATGCCGGAAACAGGGTGCTGCAGAGGGAGATCTCACATATCTTCCAGGAGACAGGTAAGGAGATCTTGATTACTGATAATGTCTATCCGGCGATAGATACCCTCAATATTAAACCGACCAGGAAGCTGATTCATGAGGTTTTTGCCCGTCATATTGTTAAGGCGCCCGGTATGCAGAGGATAGAGGAGATGCTCTCAACTGATATGATGCCAACTCCGGGTGCCGTAATGGAGGCCGCCCGGTTTTTAAAGGAAGAGATAGGAAATCTGCTGGTTATCGATGTCGGAGGGGCAACCACCGATGTCCATTCGGTTACCGAGGATTCTGCTACCGTTCATGAGATTTTAATCAATCCGGAACCGGAGGCCAAAAGGACGGTTGAGGGTGATCTCGGGGTCTTTTTAAATGCCTCCCGGGTCTATAATCTATTGAAGGAAGAGCTAGCTATTGAAAGAAGGGATGATCTCTCTCCTCTGCCCAGGGATGAAAAGGAGGCCGAATATATAGAATTACTGGCTGAAAAGGCCGCCCTGACTGCAGTGGAGAGGCATGCCGGTCGGATTAAGGATTATTACGGACCTGGTGGAAGAAAGACGATTGCCGAAGGGAAGGATCTCACCGCCGTCAGGTGGGTGATCGGAACAGGTGGTGCCCTGACCAGATTGAGGAGGGGAAGGGAGATTCTGGAGAAGGTTAAAGGTAACGGTAAGCGTACTCTTCTACCTCCGGAGGAAGCCAGGGTCCTGATCGATAATGATTATATTATGGCTTCTCTCGGTTTGATGAGCAGAAGGTGTCCTGAGGCTGCCCTTGAGTTATTAAAGAGAAGCCTAGGATTATAGAGGAAAGGAGTGAGCTTATGTCTTTAAAACGGGAAGATAACTTTGAGGAGAGGAGACAGCACCTTAAGGATCTTACCGACGAGGAATTGAAGGTTAGATTCTGGGAATTAGCCGAAGAGATCGTCGATCCCTTAATTGAGCTGGCCAGAACCCATACCTCTCCTTCGATTGAGCGTTCGGTTTTACTGAGGATGGGTTTTAATAGCCTTGATGCCGGGGCAATAGTAAAAAAGGTATTAGAGGCTGAACTACTGGGAAAAGGTGCCGGGCATGTGGTTCTGAAACTGGCTGATAGAGAAGGCCTTTCGGTCAAGGAGGCCGGCCTGGCCATAGGCAGGGATGATTACTCCAGGGAAGATCTAAGGTTGCTCTTTGAGGGGGGTGAGACCCGATGAAACTAAATCCGGAAGAAAAGCTGGATATCGAAGAAATTCTCCAGGATCTGGAAAACTACAGGCCCAGGAGAAAGGGCTGGACCTGGAGAAAGATGGTAGAAGACCAGAAAATTGGTGATTTTATCTACAAGGAGACCAGTGAGAACTTAAAAAACAGTGTATCCCTTCCGGCAGCCCGGAGTTTTGGGGGGATAGACCCCCAGCCCGTGCCGGTTATTACTACCGAGATTGCCTCCGGCCGTTTTGAAGATGACATCAGAAGAATGAGAATGGCCGCCTGGCACGGGGCAGACCATATTATGGTTATCAGGACCGCTGGTCAGAGTCATTATGACGGTCTGATCGAAGGAACCCCGGAAGGGGTTGGCGGGATCCCGATTACCCGGAAACAGCTGAGGGCCACCAGAAAGGCCCTTGATTATATTGAAGATGAAGTGGGAAGACCGATAAACTTCCATTCCTATGTCAGTGGTGTAGCCGGTCCTGAGATAGCCGTTATCTTTGCCGAAGAGGGTGTGAATGGGGCTCATCAGGACCCTCAATATAATGTTTTATACCGGGATGTAAATATGTACCGCTCCTTTGTAGATGCGGCCGTTGCCAAAAAGATAATGGCCGGGGCCGGAATGCTGCAGATCGACGGAGCCCATAATGCCAATGCTACTGCCAGAGAGGCCTGGAAGGTAATGCCCGAGTTGTTTGTCCAGCACGCTATTAACTCCCTGTTTTCTATTAAGGCCGGTATGCCCAAGGAATATATTGCTTTATCTACCGTGCCGCCCGTAGCCGCTCCAGCCCCCGATTTAAGGATTAACCTGCCCTATGCGGTTGCTTTAAGGGAGCTCTTTG
>JARRCS010000038.1 GCA_029981855.1 Halanaerobiales bacterium
AGGAATATATTGCTTTATCTACCGTGCCGCCCGTAGCCGCTCCAGCCCCCGATTTAAGGATTAACCTGCCCTATGCGGTTGCTTTAAGGGAGCTCTTTGACGGGTTTAGATTCAGGGCCCAGCAGAATACCAAATATATGGAGTCTTCCGTCAGAGAGGCAACCGTAACCCATACTTTAAACCTCCTGCTGTCAAAACTAACCTCCGCAGACCTCCAAAGCACCATCACCCCCGATGAGGGCCGTAACGTACCCTGGCATTATTTTAACGTTCAAGCAGTAGATACTGCCAAACAGGCCTTTGCAGGCCTTGATGGTTTAAAGGAACTACTTGAACTTAAAGGCAAGGGTTACCTCAGGGAAGAGGTCCGCGAGCTTAAGGAAAGAGCAGTGTTATTTCTGGAAGAGATCATTGAAGTTGGTGGATACTTTAAAGCTGTTGCTGAAGGATTCTTTGTTGATTCCGGAAAGTATCCGGAGAGAAATGGCGACGGTATTTCCCGGGAAATGAACGGTGGGGTTGCTGCCGGGACGATCGTTCCCCGGGATGAAGACTATCTAGCGCCGGTCTGCGATCATTTCGGTTACAATAATCTACCTGACGGTATTGCTAAACCCTGTGATCTTATCGGTGGCTGTACCCTCCACGACAGGGATAAGATCGATTATATTGATGAACTTGATGAAGAGGATAATGTCAATCGGAGATTGGCTGAAACCAGAGAGTATCGAAAAGGTAATTTACTTAAGCCTGAAGTAGAATGGACTGCCGATGGCTGGATCAGTATCACGATCTTTTTACCAATCAGGGAAAACATTGCCGAGGTAGCGGCCCTGGAGATCGCTAAAAAGATGGGTCTGAAAAAGGCCGAGGTTATTCACAAAGAGATCATGCACCCGGCCGAAGGAACCCTGCTCGAGGTCAAGGGCCAGGTTGATTTCGATATCAATATAGCTGAACTAAAGATTCCCGAGAAGGAAGAACCGCTCCCTTATGAGGAAATACGGGAATATGTTGATAAGCATTCTCTGAATATTGTTGCCGCAACTGTGGGAGAAGACGAACATTCTGTCGGATTAAGGGAGATTATAGATATCAAGCACGGTGGGATCGAGAAATACGGATTTAAGGTAACCTATCTGGGGACATCTGTTCCTATCAGTAAGGTAATAGATGCGGCAATCGAAGTCAATGCCGATGCCATTTTAATCAGCACCATTATTACCCATAATGATATCCACAAGAAAAATATGCGCAAACTAAATGACCTGTGTATTGAAAGGGGAATCAGGGATAAGGTGATCCTGATTGCTGGCGGCACCCAGGTCAGCAATGATATAGCTGTTGAAGCAGGCATGGATGCCGGGTTTGGCCGTGGTACTCACGGGGAAGATGTTGCCACCTTTATTATTAAAAAAAAAAGAGGGGAAATTTAATTTTTGAGAAGGAATATTTATTTTTTTCGCGAATAGTATAATATATGCCTGGTATCTATAATATTTAGAATATAACTTGATACTTTAGGAAATTACTTTTTGAACTACAAATAGATGTTTTCGATTGCAGAAACCTTCTTTTTAGTTACGCAATGATGGTTTCTGCAACATCTCTCTAACATCTATTTGCAGTTGTTTGAAGGTAAAGTAATTTGCCGAACAGAGTGAGGCATTAATTTGACTTAACGTAAAAAGGTTTAATTTTGTAATCGGGGTAATAACAATTTAATACGGATCTTTTTTGTCTGCTAGGGGTGCCCCCTGGGGCTGAGAGCAAACCCTTACCACCTGATCCAGTTAATACTGGCGTAGGGAAGTAGACTTGAAGGTTTTAAATAAACCATCAATCTCTTTCTCAGGTGAAGGGGGTTGATGGTTTTTTTCATGTCAGAAAAACTATGCAGGAAGTGCATGAGCGATGCTTAAAGGTATTTAGGTCATTTGATAATAGTTTATGGCCAGTAGGTCAATTCAATCATTCTAAAATTGAGGTGAAAGAGGATTGTATAAGTATCATCTATATTTAATTACTGACAGTAAATTAGCCGGTGATAGGTCCAATAAGGAAGTAGTGGAAGCGACTATCTCCGGTGGGGCTGATCTGATTCAATTAAGAGAAAAAGATTATACTACCAGGCAGTTGATTAAGGAAGGACGCGAATTATTAAAAGTTACCAGAAAGGCGGGGATTCCCTTAATAGTTAATGATAGGGTTGATGTAGCTTTGGCAATTGATGCCGATGGAGTTCATCTAGGTCAGGAGGATATGCCTCTAGTAGAGGCCCGTAAAATCCTGGGCAAGGATAAAATAATTGGTATTTCCACCCACAATTTAGAGCAGGCAATGGAAGCTGAAGCAGAGGGTGCCGATTATATCGGCTACGGTCCTGTTTTTGCAACTACAACTAAGGGAAGGGCTCCGGTTGGAGTAGAAAGCCTCAAGCGGGTAATGAAGGTAATAAAGATTCCCGTATTTGCTATTGGGGGAATAAAGCTAAATAATCTGAAACAGGTAATTGAAGCAGGTACTAACAGGGTAGCGGTTGTTTCCGGAATTGTGGCGGCAGATGATATCAAAAAGACAAGTGAAGCTTATAAAGGGATGTTAATATCCGGGAATATTTCTGTGGATAACCCGTATCTTTCGGATAGCAAAAAATAAATTTATACCATAGGAAATTCTTTTTTTGCAAACTACAAATAGATGTTTTCGATTCACTAGAAATTTTTGATTTGCCTAAGTTCATCTAGTCGAAACCTTCTTTTTACTTGCGCATGGATGGTTTCGACACCAGACCATCGAGGTCGTCGCGCTAAAAAATTCAGGCTTCCTACGACGGTCCGTAAGGGCCTAGTACTTGGAGTGAGGCATTAACTTGACATTAGATATTGGTTATGGATAAAGGTAAAATTTGTTTTGTTTCACGAGAAACAATTTTTTCAAAAAAGATAAAGATATGTAAAATTATAGTATAAAAGATAGGAGGAGTTATTAAAATGACTTTAATGGAAAAAGCAAGGAATGGTAAAACCGATACAATTATGGAAGAAGTAGCCCGGCAGGAGGGGGTGGAGGTAGAGTTTATCAGAAAAGGGCTGGCTGAGGGAACCATAGTTATCCCCTATAACACAAGGCATAAAAATTTAAAACCGAAAGCAATTGGAGAAGGGTTAACAACTAAAATCAATGCCAATATCGGGACTTCCGAAGATTATTCAGATATAGAGGTTGAGCTGGAAAAACTCCGGGTTGCAATAAATAATGGAGCCGATGCAGTAATGGACCTGAGCACCGGTTTTAGAATAACCGAAACCAGAAAGGCTATTATTAAGAATAGTTCAGTACCGGTAGGTACTGTTCCTATCTATCAGGTGGCAGTAGAAACACTTCAAGCAGGGAAAGCCATTGTCGAGATGACCGTCGAAGATATCTTCAATGTTATTATAGAGCAGGCTGAAGATGGAGTAGATTTTATAACGGTTCACTGCGGTTTAACCAGGGCGGGGATTGAACATCTAAAAAGGGAAGGGAGAATTACCGGTATAACCAGCCGAGGAGGTTCATTTTTAACTGCCTGGATGAAACATAATAACCGGGAAAATCCCCTTTATGAATATTTTGACCGTTTGCTGGAAATCGCCTATCAATATAACCTTACTTTGAGCCTGGGTGATGGGTTGCGTCCCGGCTGTTTAGCTGATGCTACAGACAGGGGTCAGATTCATGAGTTACTGGTTTTAGGGGAACTAGTTGATAGGGCCAGAGAAGCGGGAGTACAGACCATGGTTGAAGGGCCCGGCCATGTCCCCTTTAATCAGATTAAAACAAATATAAAAATAGAAAAAGAATTATGTAAAGGTGCCCCCTTTTATGTCCTGGGGCCTCTGGTGACCGATATATCCCCCGGTTATGATCATATTACCGCAGCTATCGGGGGAACTATGGCGGCAACAGCCGGGGCTGATTTTTTGTGTTATGTGACCCCGGCAGAACATCTGGGGTTACCTACAGTTGAAGATGTTAAGGAAGGGGTTATTGCCTCTAAAATTGCCGCCCATGCAGCAGATGTTGCCCGGGGTAATCCTTTAGCTTTAGCCAGAGATAAGGAGATGGCCAGGGCCCGTAAGAATTTAGATTGGGAGAGCCAAATCAAGTTATCCCTTGCCCCGGAAAAAGCCAGGAAAGCGCGCAAGGAACGTAATACCAGGGAAAGGGATGTTTGTGCTATGTGTGGCCAGTATTGCGCCCTGAAAATTGCAGAGGAGGCATTAAATTAATACTTTAGGAGGAATTAATTATGAAATTACCAACGAAAAAGATAGTTTTAGTAGGTTTATTTATAGGTCTGGAGGTTTTGTTATCAGGCACTTCAATTCCGGTTGGCGCAACTAAGGTAATGCCCTTGCAGCATACCCTGAATGCTATAGCGGGCATTTTATTAGGCCCCTGGTATGCAGCCTTAGCAGCTTTATTTACCGCAATAATTCGCCTTTCCTTAGGGACCGGGACAATATTTGCCTTTCCCGGAGGGGTTTTTGGAGGTTTGGTAGTGGGATATGCTTATCAAATAATCAAAAAAGATTATGCTGCTTTGACTGAACCCATTGGTACAGCTTTAATTGGGGGGACATTGAGCGGTCTGATCTTTGCCCCGGCCATTGGGGCTAAGGGAAGTGTCTGGTTTTTTATTTATCTATTTGCTTTAAGCTGTGTTCCGGGTTCAATAATTGGCTATTTTTTAGTAAAGGCCTTAAGGCTAACAGGTGTTAATGTTTTTACAAAAAGACTAAATATGTATCGGAAATGAAGTAAATATAATAATATCATTAAATGTAGGGAAATAAGGAATAACCTAGAAAATACAGGAAAATACAGGATGTCCGGGGATAACTATTTATTTGATGAAGAATGGAGGGCATTACTGCTTACTAAAAAATTATACAATGGCATATAAAATTACTAAACTTTACTTTTATATCCTATAGCTCATAAAAAGATTTATTTATAGCAAAAGCAAGTAAAGTATTAGGCGTAAGTTGTAAATTTGAGAAGATGGAAAAATATAAATTAAAGAAGGAGGTGAAAACTGGTTCTGAAAATCTACATAAACCTGAATAAATATTCATAATGCACGGGAAAGTATTATCTAATAATGGAAAAACCACTGATAACCAGGTGTTTAAAAAGTAAATTTTATCCAGCATATCCCTGGCAAACACGAACAAATGTATTATAATTAAAACAAATAAACATATTTATGTATAGGGGGTTTGGCTGTGCAACATTATCATTTTAAGCCTGGAAACCATATTTAGAAGGGTTTTTTGCTTTTAGATTTCAGTAACCAGGAATAAAGATGAAACAGGTATTGACTATTGCCGGTTCCGATTCAGGGGGCGGGGCTGGAATTCAGGCAGATTTAAAGACCTTTTCCGCCCTGGGTGTTTACGGGATGAGCGTGATTACAGCTGTTACAGCTCAGAATACGGAGGGTGTGACAGCAATTGAAAATATTTCCCTGGAAGTTGTTACCAAACAGATTGATGCTATCTTCAGTGATTTCAAGGTTGATGCAGTTAAGATAGGTATGGTATCAAATATAGGTATTATAAAAGCTATAGCGGCAGGTCTGAAAAGGTGGGCTATCAAGGAGATTATCCTGGATCCGGTGATGGTTTCTCAAAGCGGTAGTTATTTATTAAAACCGGAAGCCAGGGTGGCTCTAATAAATAATTTATTTCCACTGGCTTTAGTAGTAACTCCCAATCTCTATGAAGCAGAGGTGATTTTGGGAAGAGAAATTAACACCGTAGAAGAGATGAAGGAAGCGGCCCGGGATATTTATCAGCTGGGAGGAGCCGGTGTACTTGTTAAAGGGGGGCATCTTAATGGAGAAGCTGTTGATGTGTTTTATGATGGAGCTGAAATTTATGAATTTACAGCCCCTAGAATCGATACCAGAAATACTCATGGCACCGGCTGTACCTACTCCTCGGCTATTGCGGCTTATCTGGCCAGGGGTAATGACCTTGTTACCGCAATTAAAAAAGCGAAGGTATACATTACCGGGGCAATTAAGAATAGCCTTGATATTGGTCATGGCCCCGGGCCGATACATCACTTTTATCGTATTTGGAAATAGATAGGGCTGAACCTCCCACTGGAAAGGGGTAAAGGTAGTGAATAAGGGAGATTTACTTGAGAAGATAATTATCGACCTGGAGAAAATAAAGCAGGAGAAACCTTTAATCCACCATTTAACAAATTATGTTAGTGCTAATGACTCGGCCAATATAACCCTGAGTTTAGGAGCTTCACCGGTAATGGCAGATAACCCTGCCGAGGTTGAAGAAGTAATAGCCCTAGCCGGGGCTCTTGTTTTGAATATCGGAACGATTGGCCAGGGTAAAGAAGGAGGTTTCTTCAAAGCTGTCCGGAAGGCTAATCAGCTAAATATCCCGGTTGTTCTGGATCCGGTTGGAGTAGGTGCTAGCTCCTTTAGAAAGAAGGTTGTTCAGGAATTGCTGGAAAAGAACAGAATAGAGGTAATTAAGGGAAATCTGGCAGAAATTAAATCGATCCTGGAAATACCTACGAAGGTACGGGGGGTAGATTCGGCCGATGAAAGTAAAGATAATCAAAAAATAGCTCAGAAAATGGCCGAAACTTATCGCTTAATTAGTGTAATTACCGGGGAAGAAGATGTTATCTCTGATGGGGAGGAGATAATTACAGTTAAACATGGACATCCTTTAATGGGACAGCTCACCGGTACGGGTTGTATGACTACCTCCTTAATTGGTTGTTTTCTGGCGGTGGAGGGTAAGCCGCTAATAGCTGCTACCGGTGGTGTGTTACTGATGGGGCTGGCCGGAGAAAAAGCGGCAGCCAGGGCTTCGGGTCCTGGTTCGCTCCGCTGGAGACTGCAAGATGAGATCTATAAGATAAGGGGCAGCAGGATTAAAAAATTAGCTGAAATAGGCAAAATAAATTTGCATCTATAGCCAAAATATATTATAATAAAGAACAAAATAGGAATCTTTAGCAAAGCGATGATCGGGAAGAGTAGGTTTTCTTCTCTGAAAAAAAGAGAGCTAATGGTTGGTGCGAATTAGCCGGAGGGAAAATCGAATCCACCCGGGAGTGGTAGGGGGAAATCAGTATCCTTATCCGGTTTAGCCCGTTAACGCTAATGAGTGGTTACAGATAATTTTAAGGAATTATTTGTAAACAATTAGGGTGGCACCACGGGAGTTAACTCTCGCCCCTTTACAGGGGTGGGAGTTTTTTCGTCTCTATTTGAGTTTTTCTGAATTTAATTTGCATTATAGGATTTGAAGGTTAATTCGATAATCTTCAGGATATTATTGAATTTACTGCTGAAGGCAATAGGATACTTATTAAAACATAGAAAAATAGATTAAAACCAAAAGGAGGTTGAAAAAAATGCTAGATTTAAGATTTGTTAGGGAAAATACTGATATTGTGGCTAAGGCTTTAGAAAAAAGGGGAATGGATATCTCTTTAGAACAGTTTAAAAAACTGGATGAAGAGAGAAGGAAAATACTCCATGAAGCCGAACAGCTAAAACACAAAAGGAATGTGGTATCTGATAAAATCGGTCAATTGAAAAGGGCTGGGGAAGACGCCAGCGGCATGATAGAAGAGATGAAGGATGTATCTGACAGGATAAAAAGATATGATGAGAGGTTAAGGGAAATTGAAGGAGACCTCTATCAAATACTCCTGGGTATACCGAATATTCCGAATGAAGATGTGCCTGTTGGTAAGGATGAAGAGGATAATCTTGAAATAAGACGCTGGGGTAAACCGCGAAAGTTTGATTTTGATTTTAAACCCCACTGGGAGCTGGGAGAGAAACTGGATATTTTGGACTTTGAGAGAGGGAGCAAGGTGACCGGGGCCAGGTTTACCTTCCTGAAGGGAGCAGGAGCCCGTCTGGAAAGAAGCCTGATTAATTTTATGATTGATCTTCATGTTAAGGAACACGGATATACGGAGATCTTTCCACCATTTATGGCTAACAGTGATAGCATGACCGGTACCGGACAGCTACCAAAATTTGCCGGAGATATGTTTAAGGTTGAGAATACGGATTATTATCTTATTCCGACTGCCGAGGTGCCTGTAACCAATCTCTACCGGGAGGAGATTTTAGATGCTGCACAACTTCCGATTAAGCATGTTGCCTATAGTGCCTGCTTTAGGGCCGAGGCCGGGGCCCACGGCAGGGATACAAGGGGAATAATCCGGCAGCACCAGTTTAACAAGGTGGAGTTGGTTAAATTTACCCGTCCGGAGGATTCCTATGATGAACTGGAGAGTCTGACGAAGGACGCTGAGGAGGTATTGCAGAAGCTCGAACTACCGTATCGGGTTGTTGCCCTCTGTACAGGGGACCTGACTTTCTCTTCGGCTAAAACATACGACCTGGAGGTCTGGCTGCCCGCTTATAACACCTATCGGGAGATCTCTTCCTGCAGTAATTTTGAAGATTTTCAGGCCAGAAGGGCCGGAATAAGGTACCGTCTCGAGCCCAATGCTAAGGCTGAATTTGTCCACACCTTAAACGGTTCCGGCCTGGCTGTTGGTAGGACCGTAGCTGCTATTATCGAGAATTACCAGAATGAAGATGGGAGTATAACCATCCCCGAGGCATTAAGGCCATATATGGGAATGGATAGGATAACTCCATAATTAAATTCTATTTTAAATATACTTTGAAATTAATCTATTTAAACACCGATATTATTGAAATTAAATAAACCCTGTAGAAATTTTAGCTGCAGGGTTTTAATATTTAAATGAAAATTAAATCTGGCAAATTAAAGACCGATAAAGGGATATTTTAGTTCTTGACAAAGAATCATAGATATAGTAAAATTTTAAGCGAACCATACGGAGGGATGTCCGAATTGGCTAAGGAGCCGGACTTGAAATCCGGTGAAGGCGAAAGCTGTCTGGGTTCGAGTCCCAGTCCCTCCGCCATTGATATGAGAGGGATTAGAGTCTATCGCTTTGATAGGCTCTTTTTTTATTTGAAGACAAAATGCCGCCATTTTGTCGCCATTCTTCTTTTTCAAGAGATTTTTCCAGCTTTTTCACAGCTCTGTAGCCACTCTTAAGTTTTTCAGTTTGATATGTAATTATATGTGCCGGTTTTAAATCTGTAATTTTAAGACTTTTACAAATGCAGGCCAACAAAGGCTATCTTTCTTTGTTAATTCCTACTTTCACTTTAATTGTTAACCATCCTAAAAAAGCAGTTGACAAACGGATATAAGTATAATAAAATAATAAATGATTTTAATATTGAGCGAAGGGGTGTAGAAAATAACAGAAGAAATTTTGCAGCTTACAGAAAAAGTATTAGCAGGTCATCAGATTACGCTGGAAGAGGCCAGGTTTTTAATGAGCTTACAAGGCTCAGATTTATATCTCCTGCTGGCTATGGCCAATAAAATTAAAGAAAAATTTGCCGGCAGTAAAGTAGACTTGTGTTCTGTGATCAATGCCCGCTCCGGCAAATGCAGCGAAGACTGCGCTTTTTGTGCCCAATCTATCCATCATAATACAAAAATTAATACCCATGAGCTCCTATCGGAAGAAGAATTTCTCACTCATGCCCGTGAAATCAAAAAAACCGGTGCCAACCGTTTCTCCATAGTTACCAGCGGTAAGGGGGTAGATAAAGACTTTAGTAAAATAGTAAAGATCTTGAAACAATTAGAAAAAGAAACCAGACTTAAGATCTGTGCTTCTCTGGGTATACTGGATGAAAAAGCAGTAGAAGAACTTAAGCAGGCCAATGTAAGTAGATATCACCATAACCTGGAGACAGCGCCGAGTTTTTTTGATAAGATCTGTACTACCCATTCTTATGAAGATAGGGTTAAAACAGTTCGTTTAGCCAAAGAAGCGGGGATGGAGGTTTGCTGTGGAGGTATTATTGGTCTGGGAGAAACACCGGAACAAAGGCTCGAGCTGGCTTTTTTCTTAAGGGATTTAGATGTGGATTCAGTACCTATTAATGTTTTAAATCCTGTTCCCGGAACACCTTTAGAAAAGGCTAAACCATTATCACCCTTGGAAATCTTAAAAACCATTGCCGTTTTTAGATTTATTCTTCCGGATAAAATACTTAGATATGCCGGGGGTAGGGAAGTAAATCTTCGCGATCTACAGGCAATGGGTCTTGTGGCCGGAATTAATGGAATATTAATCGGCAATTACTTAACTACTTATGGAAGGAATCCGGAAGATGATATTAAGATGATTAAGGACCTGGAACTTACTTTTGAAAGGAGAATGGTTTATGAACAAAACTAGAAATATGATCCTGGTTGCTTTATTTACTGCCTTAACTGCCATTGGTGCTTTTATCAAAATCCCTCTTCCCTTTGTTCCTATAACCCTACAGGTTATCTTCGTCTTTATGGCGGGATTAATCTTAGGTAAGAAACTAGGTGCCCTCAGCCAGATACTTTACGTTGGTCTAGGGTTAATAGGTATACCTGTCTTTACCCAGGGAGGAGGACCAGGGTATATACTTAAACCCTCCTTTGGTTATTTAATAGGATTTATTGTTGGGGCCTATGTAATTGGACTGATCATCGAAAAGGGGGAAGTTAACTTTACCCGTTCATTAATAGGCTCTCTTTGCGGGTTAATTGTAATCTATGCCCTTGGTGTCCCCTATCTTTACATTATTTTAAATAGGGTAATGGGAGTGGATATATCCTTCTTGGGAGCACTTAAAAGTGGAATGCTGGTATTTCTCCCCGGCGATTTACTTAAATCTTTAATAGTAGCTTATTTGGTACCTAATATCCATTCTAGATTAAAATACTTTCAAGATTAAAGTCTATTTAATTTTATGGCTCTTCTCCAAAGTATTACAGTATAATTTTAGCATGATCCCTGTTATTTCCCTGGTTTAGAATTATAACATATTTTTTATAATCAGTACAAGGGTAAAGGCTTCGCCCGCGCTGTCGCGCGCCCTTGACAGATTCTAAAAAATATATATTTTAACTGTCACAGG
>JARRCS010000004.1 GCA_029981855.1 Halanaerobiales bacterium
CAAACTAAAAATATTTCAGGCTATTAATCTAAAACACAAAAAATAGATTAATGGTAAACCATACCATTTATTTTACTGTAGAAAATTGGAGAAGAGGCTTATTTTTAAATTATATAAACTTACAGGGCCGGTCATCACCGGCCCCATAATAGCAAAAATATTCATTAATCTCATCCTTAACTGGCATTCTTTAAAACCTCATGAGAGAGGAGGACTGACTCTAAATAATCAATCGCCTCTTCCAGCTGGTTATCCCCTTCATAATCCGGATCAAACTCAATCTCAATATCCGGTTTAATCCCCTTTTCATGAATAAACCTGCCGGCCGGGGTATAGTATTTACCGGTAGTTAATCTGAGGGCCGAACCATCACTTAAGGGAATAACAGACTGGACGGTGCCCTTACCGAAGGTCTTCATTCCAATAAGTTTACCCCGGTTATAATCCTGAATAGCTCCGGCTACTATCTCTGAGGCACTGGCACTCCCCTGATTAATCAGCACAGCCAGAGGTAAGTCGACCGCCTCTATAGTTGGATCAACCTTGAAGACCTCATCCCGGCCATATCTCTGTTTTACCGAAACAATCCTGCCTTCAGCAATAAAATTACTTGCTACTGTAATTGCTTCACTTAATAATCCTCCCGGATTACTCCTCAAGTCAAGAATAATAGCCCGGGCACCCCTGGCTTCAAGATCAACCAGGGCCTCCCTTACTTTATGCCCGACATCCTGGACAAACTGGGAGATAACAACATAACCGATTTCATCGGTCTTCATCTCCGACTCGACATAGGGGACTTCTATATCAGACCTGATGATGTGAAATTCAAGGGGTTCTTTCTCCTTCTCCCTTTTAATAGTTAAATCTACAGATGTTCCAGGTTCACCCCGCATTAAGTCTACAGCCTTTTGCCAGTCCATATCCTCAGTCGGTTTACCATCTATAGCAATAATCTTGTCTCCCGGCTTGAGACCAGCCTTATCCCCCGGTGTGCCTTTAATTGGAGAAACAATTGTCAGATCCGGGGTAATAACAATCCCTATACCACCAAAATGACCCTCAAACTCAACCTGCATCTCATCATACTCATCAGGTGTCATGTATTCTGAAAAAGGGTCCAGGGTATCAACCATACCCTTAATTGCTCCCTCAATTAGCTCCTCAATTTTATGTTCTTCAACATGGTAATTATTTATCAGGAAGAGAACCTCCTGAAAAACCTTAAGAGGAGAGGATTCGGCTGCCTTCAATTTAAAACTAAACCCGCAAACCAGCAAAAAAACCAGCAAAATTAAAATAAAATTCCTGCCTCTAAATTTTCTCATTTAACCCACCTATTCTTTATGTCCGGAAAAATATGTAAATCTTATGCCCGGAAAAAATAATATGTACTTCCAGCAAATAAAAATTTGCAGCAAATAAAAATTTGACTCATTATATTCTTTTCTATACAAAAGGTGCCTTTTCCTGCTTTAAAATCAAATTCTTTGCAAAACATTTTTCCTGTATAACAAGATATTTACATTTTTTCAGAAATGCTTATAAGTTGTCGAAAAATAATTGGTCTTTCACATCACTGGCAGTTCTGATATAATTAATCTGAACCATTGCTAACATCCTTTTTCAACCTCCTTGTATATTTGTTGGTATACCTTAATGATTATGGTCGATAAGCCAATTTGTTTAAACAACTGTAAATAGATATTAGAGAGATGTTTAAAAACTTTTTGTCTTTAACATAGCTTCCTATGTATAAGAAAATAATTAGTCGAAAAAATCACACCGGTAGTAATTATTAATAAGAAGAGGAGAAGGGATGTATCAAAGTGCTGGAAACAGAGCAAGGAAAATCTGATATAGTTCCTAACAACTAGATTATAAATAAAACCGTAACCTATACCGAGCAACCCCCGGACAATTAAGATGGATAAACCGTTGATAAAAAAGGCTATAAATAAAAGCGGTGTCTTGATCAACCTCCTGTCACAATTGAGTTTAATTATAAGCTCTATCTCAGCTCGATAGTAATGGATGTATTTGCCGAGATAGATTTTATGCAGATAGATTGAGCCAAGGGTAAAAAAAATAAGCAGCAATAATTGCAGATTCCTTACCCGGTTTATATTATCGATGACAGAAACCAGTGAGAAGATCAGGGGGTATGATAGATTTCTGGTGGTAAATACCTCCAGGAGATAATTGATATTGATAATAATAATAAAAGCAAGAGCCATCCCTAAGAGATTCAGGGAGGAAAAGAGAAAAAATAACAGGCTATCACCTAAATTATGTTTTATTATCCTGAAAGCCTCCCTGGCAGCAAAAATAATCTTCCTAGGCATAAAATCCCTTCTTTTTTTCATTCCTTCTACCCTTCTCTAATCTTATCACCCTGATATCATCCCCTAAAACCAGTCTCTTGTCACTGCTCAATAAAATTACCGTCAGCGAGAGTCTGTTAATCTTCTTCAGGAGATGGATAATTGCCTGGGAATTAACTTCATCGAGCCGGCTCGAAGGGTCCTCCAGGATTAGAATTGAAGGGTAATTCAGCAGGGCCTGGGCGATATTTGCCCTGACCAGCTGGTGCCCGAGCAGTTCACCCGGCCTGAAGTTCTGATAACCCTCCAGACCTACGATATTTAAAACCCTTATTAACCTGAGATTGAAATGGGCCCGATTTAAACCCTTTATCTCCAAAATAAACTGTAAGTTTTCCGCCAGCGTCCTGTCAGGTAGGAGGATATTATCTTTAAAGACCACACCAATATCCCCTTTCAATAACTCAGGATTGAAATTATAGCAATTCAACCATCTGATCACACCGCTCTCAGGTTTCTCTTTACCGCTCATTAGATCCCTCAGCACCTCCAGCACCCTCTCACTGGCATCATAGATATAGACAAATTCACCTCTATTTATGTTAAAGCTTAAATTCTTCAGTCCATTTTTACATACCCGGTTAAAGACGATCATGAAAAATCCCCCTTATCATTATTAGTATACTTAATAAAGGAGAGATCTATAAAGAAAAACCACAGGTAAATTAAACTACCTGTGGTTGATTATTCCTCTATTTTAACCGATCTGCTTAAAGCCTTCACCAAGGACCTCGTGAACATCGGCAATAATTACAAAGGCCCCGGGATCAATCTCATAGACCATCCTCTTTAATTTGGTTACCTCGGATCTGGAGATGATACAGAATAAGACATCCTTTTCCTCTCCCGTATAACCGCCATAACCCTCCAGTATGGTGACACCCCGGTCCAGATTTGAGATTATTCCTTCCCTGATTTTGTCCGGTTTAGAGGAGATGATAAAGGTAGCCCTGGTCAAGGAAAAGCCCTCCTGGACCAGGTCGATGGTCTTGCTATTAATAAATATCGTCAGGGCAGCATAAAGCGCAACCTCTATATTGAAAAAGATTCCGGCGAGCATAACAACAAAACCATCGGCCAGCAACAGCCCCTGCCCGGTACTTAAACCGGTAAAATGGTTTATTAACATTGCAACCATATCAGTACCACCGGTAGTCCCCTTTGCTCTAAAGACAAGCCCCAAGCCCAGACCGCCGAGAATCCCGCCATAGATAGTTGCCAGCAGGAGATCCTTTGTTAATACCGGAACAACCGGCTGGAGAATATCGGTAAAAACGGATAAGGTTATAATACCGTAGATCGTCCTGGCCCCGAAAGACCTTCCCAGGATCTTAACCCCGGCAATAAATAAGGGGATATTGATTGCCAGCATCATAATTCCCACAGGTATATGAGTAAGGTAAAAGATAACCGTAGCTAAACCGCTCACTCCCCCGGCCGCAATCTTATTGGGTACCAGAAAGATAGTCAAACCGAGGGCAGTTAATAACGAACCAAGGGTGATCCCTAGATAATCAAAGAATACCTGCCTCATCTTTAACCTCCAAATCTTTTTCTGATTAACTCCCAAAAAACCAGTATAACAAATCTGGGCAGTGCCAGCATCCTCCCCAGCCGGCTGGGTTCCTGTAACAAACGAAATAACCATTCCAGATGCATCCGCTGCATCCAGAGAGGAGCCCTATTAACCCGGCCGGCCAGCACATCAAAGGCCCCTCCTACGGTCATAGCCACCCTAACCTTTAATCTATGTAAATTTTGGGCTAAAAACTTCTCCTGTAAAGGCACCCCCATTCCAATAAATAAAAGATCTGGCTCCAGGCCGTTGATCTCATTTATGACCTCTTCCAGGAGTCTTTTATCAAGATAACCGTGATGGCTGCCGCAGAGATTCAGGGTTGGAAACTCCTCTCTGATCTTCTGCCCGGCCGTCTCCACTATCCCCGGTTTGCCACCCAGGAGGTAAATACTGTAATTATTTATCACAGCCAGCGAGAAAAGCTCCTTCATCAGGTCAAAACCGGCCACCCTCTCCGGTACGGGATCCTTAAATATACGGGAAGCCAGTACCACACCTGCCCCATCGGGGACACTTAAATCAGCCTGATTTAAAATTGCCCTTAATTCGGGGTCCTCCCGGGCCATGACTATCATCTCGGAGTTGGGGGTCACAATCATCCTCCCCTGCCGGCCTCCCTCAATAAACTCCACTACCCTATCTTTAGCTTGCCCCATATTTACTTTATTAACCTTAACACCAAGGATATCAACCTGATCTCGCATCTCAACCTCAACTTTCTAAAGGTTTCTGCAATCGGAAACATCTATTTGTAGTTTAACAGGTCCAGTACCAGTCTGGCATTATAGATGGCTTGTTGATAAAAATCCTCCATTTTATGTTCCAGCAGGGTAATAAACTTCTCCCGGTTTTCCCAGACTGCCTGACAGACCCTCTTAAGGCTTTCAACATCCAGATCATCAAGCTCCATCAGGGAGTTAACCCCCAGCATCTCCAGAAAACCCTTAACCTTGGGGTCATAGCTTAAAGCGACAAAGGGCAGGTGCTGGAGGGCAGCAAAGATCAGAGAGTGCAGCCTGACTCCGAGCAAAAAATCCAGCCTGGCAAAGAGCTTAAGCATCTCCAGCGGGTCATACCGGTCTGACAAGATCCGGACCTTACTCGCCAGCAAACCGGCCAGCTTCCTGCTTACCTCCTGATCCTGCCGGTAGTGCATAGGGATAATGATAATCTCCCCTCCGGTCAGCCCGGAGATAAAATCAGCGGTCCGGGCTACCTTTTCCAGATAGGAGTTATCACCCCAGGGTCTGACCGAAATTCCGATCAAGGGCTTTTCTTTTCTAATATCTGCCTTCACTTTAGCCTTCATACCCTTTTCTTGCAGTAGTTTCTCGCTCTCAGTCCATTCCCTCCCCTTGAGGGCAAAAACCGGATCACTGGTTATTTTGATCAATCCGGGATCAACTCCGAGCTCAATGAAAAAATCCCGGGAGTTTCTATCCCTGACCGTTATTAAGTCGGTCCTGTTTGCTATTAGCCTGACAAACAGCCTCCCGCCCCTTCCTTTAATCGGGCCGACTCCCTGAGCATAAAAAACAGTCTTTTTCCCCCTTAACTGGGCAAAAAAGACCTGACTGAGATAGTAGGGGATGGTTCTCCAGCTGGTTACATCCTGAAGCAGACTCCCTCCCCCACTGATCAGGAGATCACACCGCGAGATCTCCCGCAAAACTGCCCTTAAATCATTACGGTAAACGGATTCAACCTGATACCTGGCCGCCGTTACCTCGGGCTGATTTGATAGAACAACTATCTCGAGCGGCTCTCTCTCTTCCCGGTAAAAACCAATTCTCTTCTCTTTCTGGGGGAGACCGGACTCCTTTAATTCCTGGCGGAGAGCAGAGATTATACCTACCAGAACGGCCTCATCACCGAGATTATCAAACCCGTAATAACCGGAAATAACAATCCTAGCCATCAATACCTGCCTTCCTTCCGCTCCATAGAGGGATTAGATACCTTAAAACCACCAGCAGAATAATGCCGATAATCAGCCCCAGCCATAAGCCGTGAAATACCCTTAGTAAGGAAACTGACAGAGGGGTATGGACATGGGAAAAGGTATTTAAAATATTTATCTGCCCGATAGTAGCCAGCAGCAACAGCGGATAGAAGATCAGGCGATTCTTTAAGCTATTTACCAGCCCCAGAGTAACGACCAGGAAGGGGTGTCCCAGTAAAAATTCTTTAAAACGCGGTCTAACATAGAGAACCTTTTCCAGCCAGTCCCGGATATAGACCTCGATATCGGGGACCGGTAAGATGGGGTAATTACCGGTTCTGCCGATATAAACAGCACCACCGAGGGCGAGAACAAACAGTAATAACAGATGCTTTACCTTGATATTTAGATTTAAAAAGGCTGTAATTCTCTCCCGCCAGTTAAACTCCCTTTTAAACCGTAATTCTTTAAAATAGTAGAAAGTTACCAAGATGACTGGCAGAATAAAGGAGAGTTTAACACCGGTAAACTGGTCAACCTTAAGCATAAAGCTAATATGGGCCAGACTCGCGCTGAGGAAGACGGCCCCCAGGAGGGAGATAAGACCTGCCTTTAAAAATCTCCACAACCAGCTATCCCCATTTTTGCTGAAAACCTGGGTAATTATCGCCAGACTGGGGAAAATTACACTACTGGCCAGGGCCAGTACCTTTCTAACCAGCATTCCCTTGCCGAGGTAAAAGAGACCTAACTCACCGATAAGACCGAGTAGAATAATAAATAAAGCCCATTTAGTCAGCTTTATTCCGGATAGGTATTCCAAAAGCAGCACCCCGGCAATCATAATTCCCAGACTAATAAATAAAACCTCAACTTCAGTATTACTAAATTGAGGGTAGGGCCGGGCTTTCCCGATAATAAACCCTTCTTCCTTAAGCCTTGAACTTAGTGTCCGGATATAATCCAGAGTTAAATCAACAGGCTCCTTTCCCCCTTTTTCCTGTAAAAAAGGTTTTAGATAAAGGAGACGGACATTCCTTTCCCGGGCCGCCAGCAAGTAACGATCTACAATTCTTTCCATTGAGTACTTCTCAAGTCTACTATCCATCTCACCCTGCTGGATACTGTGTACTCTGAGCACCTTATAATCCAGCTTCCTGGCCAGGGTAGCTGCCCCCAGCTGTCTGGCAATAAAGGGCTCAATCATTCCGAAACTAATCTGATTAGTCCGCATAATATCCGCTGTTTTCGCCAGCTGACTTCTGCCAGGCTCCCGGTCATAACCCGTAATCTCTTTCCCGCTAAAAATAACATAATCTGGCGACATTTCCCGTAAAAAGTCCCAGTTTAACTGATTATTTAGAGGGTTATTATCAACCCTGGGAATTACCTTCAAACCGGTTCTCTTTATTCTGTCAATTAAGTCTCTATCAAATCCGAAACTTAAATGGAGAAACTTAACCTTCCATTCCTTAAAGAAAATAACCAGCTCATCATCTCTGGTCTTATAATCAAGTTGATATTTCTCTTTCCATTCCGGAAGATAAGTGACGGCTCTCCTGATAACCGCCGGGTCTTTAATTTTGACAAATAAAGAATCATCTTCATAGGGAAAGGAATTAAGCAGAGAGTCGATGGTACCGGTCTTGTCCAGGGTTCTATTAACCTCATTGCCACTTAAGAGCCTTGCCTGCCCCTGGTTTACCAGATCCCTGATAGTATCAGGATAGACAGCGACCCCGGTCAGCTCCCTCTTTTTTAATTCCACCAGCAGGTCTTTATCGGTCTCTTTCTGTAAAAGGGAGAGGGCATTATAATCCATAATCAACTCTATTCTATTATTTAACTCTTCAACCCTCAATCTTCCCCATAAGCCTTTACCGGCAAAGATTAAAGCTATAATAAATAACACCAGCAGAAACTTTCTCCCCATTAAAATTCCGCCTTTCTTTCATTATTCCCTTTCCCGATAATCCTGAGTTCACCCCGGCCGATCTTAATCTCATCAATATTAAGCGGGACATCCAGTTCATCCAGATCAAAGGAAAAGCCCTTATCCTTCATAAAATCACGGATTAAACCGGCAGAGATGCTGATATCCTCGAAGAGGAAATTCTGAGGGATAAAGGAAATTTTATTACCTTCGGTAATAGCCAGCTCCCCGGCTAACTGCAGCTTTAACCGGGCCTCAAAAAACTTAAGCACCCCGCTTAAATAGACCTGGTCAGGGATTAACTCTATTTTAAAACTATCCAGTTCGGGGTAATTTACCCTGAGGTAGTTATTGAGGGCCTCCTCAGTTATCAAAATATCCAAAGCTATATTCTCTCCCTCAAAAGAGCCTTCCTTTAATTTGATATTCCGGTATTTTACGGCAAAGGCATCAAGATAGAGGCCTTTAAACTCAAGTCCTCTGGATTCAACCGCTACCCGGTCCAGCCTCCCCAGAAGGATCTCTAAAGCGGGGAAGGAACTTACCTGAATATCCAATCTCTCTATCCTATCGGTTCCGGCCCGAAATATCTCCCCGATCCTTCTTTCAGCCATTCGGGGTAGGTAAAGCTCTAAACCCAGGATAATAATTAAAACTAACAGTATTAAATACCAGAGGTAACCCCTTCTCCTCCTCATAACTTACTCCCTTCACCGGCCTCCATCTTCAGGTAGGCCTCAATAAACTCATCCAGGTAACCATCCATTACCTTTTTAACATTTCCTTCTTCCAGCCCGGTCCGGTGGTCTTTAATCATATTATAGGGGTGAAAGACATAGGAGCGGATCTGATTGCCCCAGGCAATCTCCTTATGCTCCCCTCTAAGTTCAGCAATTTTCTCCGCCTGGGCATCTTCCTTCATCTTCAGCAAGCGGGATTTGAGAATAGTCAGGGCCATCTTCTTATTCTTATGCTGGGACCTCTCATTCTGGCACTGAACTACCAGCCCGGTAGGTAGATGGGTAATTCTGACGGCAGAATCGGTCTTATTAACATGCTGCCCCCCGGCCCCACTTGCCCGGTAGGTCTCTATCTTCAGGTCATTGGGGTCGATCTCTATCTCAATCTCATCATCTATCTCTGGTATAATATCTACCGAGGCAAAGGAGGTATGCCTTCTCCCGGAGGAGTCAAAGGGGGAGATCCGGACAAGGCGGTGTACACCCCTCTCTCCTTTAAGATAACCGAAACAATAATCACCGGAGATCAAGAGGGTAACCCTCTTTATACCTGCCTCCTCACCGGGCAGAAAGTCCAGGGTCTCTATTTCATATCCATTACCCTCTGCCCAGCGGGTATACATCCTGAGTAACATCTCCGCCCAGTCCTGAGACTCGGTTCCTCCGGCCCCGGGATGGATCGACAGAATGGCGTTCTTTTCATCATACTTACCGCTCAGTTTTATCTTAAGCTCCATCTTCTCCAGGGTTTGAGCGAGGGACTTAACCGTCTCTTCCAGCTCATTCCAGAGCCCCGATTCCTCGCCCTCTTCTTCAGCCAGTTCCAGCATTACCTCTCCTTCTTCCAGTTTCTCTTCCAGTGAATTCAGGGATTGAATCCTGTTCTTAATCCTATTTACCCGGCGGGCTACCTTCTGGGCCTCTTCGGGGTTATCCCAAAAATCAGCCCTGCCCATCTCTTGCTCCAACTCTTCCTTTAAATTGACCAGTTTATCCCAGTCAAAGAGCATCCCTCAAATCTTCTATTCTCTTTCTTAATTCAGTTAATTTTATCTGATAATTATTATTTAACATCTTATTACCTCCCACAGCAATGCTTATACTTCTTACCGCTTCCGCACGGACAGGGGTCATTTCTGCCCGGTTTATCTGGTTTAACGATTGGCCGACGTTTTACTAACTTCTTATTAGCCTGCTGTTCCCCGGCAGCCCTTCTCTGGACGAGGTTATTACTCTGCTGATACTGCAGATTCTCCCGATCAACATTAGGCGTTCTCAGGGTGAATCTCGGGGAATCTTCCTCAACCTCGACCCGGAAGAGGTTTTTAATAATATCCTCCCTGATGGAACTGGTCATCTCATTGAACATATCATAGGATTCAAATATATACTCCGTCAGGGGGTCCTTCTGGCCGTAAGCCCTGAGCCCGATGCCCTGGCGCAATTCATCCATATTATCAAGGTGATTTATCCATTTCTGGTCAATAATCCTTAAGGCCAGGAATTTAATCAGTGCGAGCATCATTTCCTGCCCGAGCCTCTTCTCTTTAGCCTCATAGGTCTCCTGACCGAGCTTAACGAGATACTCCTTAATCTCATCTCTGGATTTACCCCTTAAATCCTCTTCTCCTAGCATCCTGTTAAAGTTATACTGGTTGAGATAATTAACCAATCCCTCCAGATCCCAGTCATCAGGGTGGATATCTTCTGAAATGAAGAGATTCATTACATCATCTACAGTCTTATTTACCATCATCAGGATATTTTCCTTAAGATCACCGGCAAAGAGAATCTGCCTTCTCTGCTGGTAGATAATCTCCCTCTGCATATTCATAATATTATCGTATTCCAGAACAGCCTTTCTGATCTCAAAATTACGACCCTCGACCTTTTTCTGGGCCCTTTCCAGGGCTCTGGTAATCATCTTATGCTTGATCGGCTCTTCCTCATCAATACCTATTTTATCCAGCAGACCTTTGATATTATCTGAGCCGAATAGCCTGAGCAGATCATCCTCCAGAGAGACAAAAAACTGGGAAGAACCCGGATCTCCCTGACGACCTGAACGGCCTCTGAGCTGATTATCGATGCGGCGGCTTTCATGCCTCTCGGTACCGATTACATGCAGCCCACCCAGTTCCTTAACACCTTCACCGAGAACAATATCCGTTCCCCGCCCGGCCATATTGGTAGCAATGGTAACGCTATTTTTCTGGCCAGCATCCTTAATAATCTCTGCCTCCCGCTCATGATTCTTGGCATTGAGGACATTATGGGGTATCCCCCTTCTCTTCAAACGCCTGCTCAATTCTTCGGATTTATCAATATCAACCGTACCTACCAGTACCGGTTGGCCTTTTTGATAACGTTCAACAATCTCCTCAATAACCGCGTTGAATTTCTGATCCTCATTGGCAAAAACAACATCAGGCAGGTCCTCCCTGATCATCGGTTTATTGGTCGGAATAACCACTACCTCCATGCCGTAGATCTTGATAAACTCCTCCTCTTCAGTAGCGGCAGTACCGGTCATTCCGGCTAATTTATCATACATCCTGAAGTAGTTCTGATAGGTGATGCTGGCAAAGGTCTGGCTCTCCTTATTGACGGCCACACCCTCCTTGGCCTCTATCGCCTGATGCAGTCCCTCACTGTAACGGCGGCCCTCCATAATTCGACCCGTAAACTCATCAACAATCTTAACCTCGCCATCCTTGACAATATAATCCCGGTCCTTCTTCATCAGGGTATGGGCCTTTAGAGCCTGATTTAACTGGTGAGCCAGCTTAAAATTCTCGTCATCGTAGAGATTGGAGATGCCAAGCATCTTCTCGACCCTGGCCACCCCTTCCTCGGTCAGATGGACTACCTTATTCTTCTCGTCAAGTTCATAGTCCCTCTCCTTAACCAGCCGTGGGATAATCCGGTTAAATTTGGTATAATCCCGGGTAGATTCCTGGACTGGCCCGGAGATAATCAGGGGGGTCCTGGCCTCATCGATCAGGATGCTGTCTACCTCATCGAGAATAGCATAATTGAGTTCCCTCTGGACCACATCCTCGGGCCGGTAGGCCATATTATCCCTCAGATAGTCGAAGCCAAACTCATTATTGGTTCCGTAAGTGATATCAGCATTATAGGCCTTCTTTCTCTCTTCAGGGCTCATCCCATTCAGGATTACACCTACAGAGAGACCCAGAAACCTGTAGATTTGCCCCATCCACTCACTATCCCTTTTAGCCAGGTAGTCATTGACGGTAACCACATGAACACCCTTACCGGTGAGGGCATTGAGATAAACGGGTAATGTCGCTGCCAGGGTCTTGCCTTCCCCGGTCTTCATCTCGGCAATCTTTCCCTGGTGTAGAACGATACCGCCCATTAACTGGACATCAAAGTGACGAAATTTCTCTTTGGTAGAACGCTGGGCTGCCTCACGGACAACCGCAAAGGCCTCCGGCAGAAGGTCATCAAGGGTCTCTCCTCCGGCCAGCCTCTCCTTAAACTCAGTGGTCTTGGCCCTCAGTTCCCCATCCGATAACTTCTGCATCTTAGGTTCCAGGCTATTAATCATATCAACAATCGGTTGTAATTTTTCCAATTCTCTTTCATTAGAATCCTTAAAGATCTTTTTAATAAAATTCAGCATTATAATCACCCTCTGGGTATTCTAGGCATTAATGAAAATGTCAGGGTAAGATAACCCTGACATCCTCATTCCCCAGATTTAATTATAACACCATTTAAACTAAAACTCAACTGAGATTTAAAACCCTCTTTAACCCTTTAAGATCTCTTTTGCTTCCTCATCAAAGGCCTCGGTCAGGTAAGGAAGTCCGGTTACTTCGGCCGTCTCTTTGTTGGCAGCGACCAGGTCAGAACGGCTGATACTATCTATGCTGAACTTCCGGGCACCGGCCATAAACTGCTGCAGTCCCGCTGATAGCTTGTCAACTAAGGTCCAGAGGGCGACAGCGCCGAAGGGGATATTCTTCATCTCATCCTCGCCGACAATCTCCATTACATCATACCAGCCGGCAAAGATACTCTCCGGAGTCTCTCCGAATTCGGTAACGGTATTGGGCAGCTTATCCCAGTTGCCGTTTAGTTTTTCCCTTCTCTCCGGATAGAATACCCCTTCAATATTGGAGCCGAGGAAACCGGGGATCATCGGTGCCCTTCCCATACAGACAAGCTTGACATAGGGGGCCCCTAAAGCTAGAGCTTTGAAGATATGGTCCTCCCTGGCCAGACCGCCTGCCAGAGCCAGATCGGGTACCCTGATTCCCTGCTCGTTTAGGATATCTGCATATTCAATTGCCTTACTGTGCAGGGGCAGGGAAGGTATACCCCAGTGCTCCATCATGTTCCAGGGGCTCATACCTGTACCTCCGCCGGCTCCATCTATCGTAAGTAAGTCCAGGCCGGCATCGGCAGCAAAACGGAGAGCCATAGCTAAACCCTTCATTCCGTAAGCACCGGTCTTTAATGAAATTCGCTTAAAGCCGAGCTTCCGTAAGTATTCTACAGAGTTCATAAAACTCTCCCTCAGGGCAGAAACTGTATCTGCATCAGTTCCTCCCAGTCTGCTGTGGCGGGCAAAACTCTGCAGGGAACCATTTTTAAAGGCCTCCTGATTCTTTTTCAGGGTCGGGTCAGGATCAACTACATAACCCCTCTCGGCCAGAAACCGGGCATATTCCAGGCTCTTAACCTGAATCTCTCCACCAATATCTTTAGCCCCCTGGCCCCATTTTAATTCGATGATTACATCATCACCATAGTTTTCTACCACATATTCGGCAACACCATTCCGGGTATCCTCAACATTTAACTGGACGAAGATTGCCCCACCGCCATCGGCATATTTGAGATAGGTCTTGATCCGCCGGTCTAACTCAGGTGCTTTGACGACCTTACCATCTTCAATCACTGCTTCCCGGTCAACACCGACAACATTCTCACCGATTACAATTGGAAAGCCGGCCAGGGCCGCACCGATGGCAAAGGAATCCCAGTACTTGGCCGCAATAAAGGTTGAGCCCAGGGCACCGGTCATAATCGGGACCTTACATTTTGTCTTAACCTCATTACCGAACTCTGTCTCGATATTTACATTAGGAAAAATACAATCATCAGCACTGTTACTTAATCCCTCCGGTAGGCCCTCAGCTCCATGGGTATAGCCCTGAATCCTAAGGGCATGGTAACCTACTCCCTGGGGGGCAATATTGGCGCTTCCGGAGGTAATCTCCCCGAAGTCCCTGGGGTAGAGCATCTTTCTTCCTCGCAAAGAGGAAAGCCAGGTCTCACACTTCCCCTGACAGTCGGCTCTACACAGGGTACAGAGTCCGGATTCTGCCGGATCACCCCTATTCACCGTTCCCAGTGCATCATTTCTCTTTCTCCAATTACTCATCTCTACTCACTCCTCAAAATGTTGTATAATTAAATATTTTTTCTATATATTTATTCTCTTAAAATACGAAAAACCCTTTTCACTATGTGAAAATTTTTAATACTTTCGCACCTCCTGAGAATAATACCCGCAAACTAATCTATCAATGGGCAAGAAAAAACCAGCGGATCATAATCTCCCGCTGGTAGTAGCCACGTAATGTTTCAATATGTTTTTAAAAAGTCGGCTCGATCAAGCCGTAGTTGCCATCCTTCCTCTTATAAACAACATTGACCTCTTCGGTCTCGGCATTGGAAAAGACAAAAAAGTCATGACCGAGGAGATCCATCTGCATAATCGCCTCCTGAACATCCATCGGCTTTATCGCAAACCTCTTGGTACGAACAATCTTGGGCTCAAATTCATCTTCTTCAATATCCTCGTCATTAAATAGTTCTTCTGTTCTCTCTTCCTTATACTCTTCCTTAAACTCCTGCTTTCTCTCTCTGATCTTGCGAGTAATTTTTGTTTTATATTTACGTACCTGGCGTTCCAGTTTCTCAATAACGCCATCAATAGAGGCATACATATCATGTGTTTCTTCCTCTCCCCTGAGAATAATCCCATTGATATAAGCAGTTACCTCTACAATATGCCTATCCTTCTCAACCTGCATAGAAATATGGGCTTCCAGAGGTGCTCCATTGAAAAACTTGGCGATCTTACTGACCTTTTCCTCCGCGTAATTCTTTAAAGCCGGAGTAACATCAATATTCTTTCCATAGGTCATAATCTTCATTTTACCCGCCCCTTTCTTAAAATCTTAATGTCTAGTAAATTATGCATAGCTGAATCTGTGCACAATTTACGACATCAACAAATTGACCTTTTAAATGATTATAGTAAAGCCAATTTGTTCAAATTATGTTAAGCCAAAACCAACATAATTTCCGCCATAACAACTACTAAAACTTCAGTATATTATAATTAATATTCGACAAAAAGATAATAAATTCCTGCCTAAAATATTTATACCATCCCCTATTTATTCTCCTTGACTTTTAGAATATTTATTCATTTAATAATCGCTTTAGAGATTATGATTAGGTAATCGGCGAAAATTATTCCCCGGCAATCAAAAAAACCCTGATCACTTAGAGCAATCAGGGTGGTGTTGCTATATTATAAGGTCCTTACATACCATTATAATTTAACAACATTTGCGGCTTGAGGACCACGATCACCTTCTACGATCTCAAATTCTACATCCTGGCCTTCTTCCAGTGTCTTGAATCCTTCATCCTGGATGGCAGAGAAGTGGACAAATACATCATCACCATCTTCTCTTTCAATAAAACCATAACCTTTCTGTGCATCGAACCATTTCACCTTACCAGAAAAAATCATCTTTAAACATTCCTCCTAAAAATTCTTTAAATGGGCATTCGTTTTCCTAAGTATTTGTACCCATCAACATTACTATAACATAACCCCGGATACTTGTCAAATAAATTTTTAATTGATTTTGCCTATTTTTACAAATTATTTCCGGCGATTATTAATCCTGAATTCTCCCGGTGGCCAGAGTTAAAACATAAACCGATTTTATCCCACCCTTCTCTTTCAAAACAAGACTTGCTTCATTTACCGTAGCACCGGTAGTTAAAATGTCATCAATTAAAAGGATAACCTTATCCTTAATTTTTTCTCTATCAGCAAGCGCAAAACTACCCCTGATTACCCTATCCCTCTCTTCCGGGCCGAGATTATAGAGGGGCTGACTGTTTTTTATTCTCAGTAAAGCTCCGGTTAGTACCGGAATTCCGCATTTTTTTCCCAGAGAATCAGCCAGTATTCCGGCCTGATTATAACCCCTCTCCTCTTCCCTTTTTGCATGCAAAGGAATAGGAATAAGATAATCTATCCTATAATTATCATAATAGTGATGAAAATAAAGGGTTAAAAGCTCACTTAACGGCTCCTTTAATTCCAGGATATGGCCGTATTTAAACTTCAGAATCAGCTCCCTCATCATCCCGTCATAGAGAGCAACACTTCTGGCCAGATTAAAATTAAAGGGTTTTGACCTGCATAATCTGCATAAAGCCGGCTTTTCCGGTGAAATAACCCGTCCACAATGGAGACAATAGTAATTAATAAAGTCAATCTTCCTCAGACATTCAGGACATAACCCTTTTATCTCCGGAAAAAATAATCTGGCGCCACAGTTAAAACATCGCTCCCTTTCCGGATAAACCATATCTAGTATGCTTGACCAAACCTTTAGTAATAACCCCCGCATTTTGGATCTAACCTACTAAATCCTGCAGATTAAAGTTCTCCCTTATCTTCTCGATCTTTTTCCGGGCACGCTGTAAGGCATTATCTACCGCCTTAATGTTTACCTCCAGGTTAGTAGAAATCTCCTGATAGGACTTGCTTTCTAAATACTGCATAAAAACCTCTTTTTCTAACTCCGTTAATTCATCATCTATGACCTTAAAAATCATCCTTAACTGTTCCTGATAGATAAATCTTTCTTCCAGACCATTTTCATTACTGGCCAGTATCTCTTTATAACTACGGTTATTCTCATTATTATCAAAGGATTTATCGATTGAGGTTGAACTATTTAGGGGGATATGTTTCTGTCTGTTGGCCCGTTTAATCGCAGAAACAAGCTGTCTATGGATACATAACTGGGCAAATCCCCGGAAAGAAGCAGCCCTTTCAATCCGGTAATCCCTGATTGCCTTAAACAGCCCTACCATGCCCTCCTGGATTACATCATCACGGTCAAGTCCCTTGATGAAAAAATACCTTGCTTTGGCATAAACAATATCCATATTATTATTAATTAGATACTCAATCGCCTGCCGGTTTCCCTTCTGAGCCTGTTTAATAATCTCCTCTTCTTCCTGCTGTTTAAACATTTTATCACCCCGGACGCAAGGAATTTAGTCAAGGATAAATTTAAAAATCTGGTCAAAGGAAATATTTAAGTCAACAATGGTTGCCATCACCAGTAAAATGATCAAGACCATTAAAAAATTAACTTCCCATTTTTTTAAAATCTGCTTTTTCATATTCATAACCCTTTAATTTTTTTAATAATCTCTGACGTAGAGCAACCATTTACTACAGGAACCAGTTCAACCTCTCCTCCGTAATCCTTAACAACCGACCATTCCGGCAGGGTTGACAAGGTATAATCCCCACCTTTAACATAGACATCTGGCTTAAGTTCCCGCAGCAGACAGGAGGAGGTAGTCTCATTAAAAATAACCAGGTAATCGATCATCTCCAGGTAGGATAATAATTCCACCCGCTCATCCTGCGACATAATCGGTCTCTTTTCTCCCTTTAACTGACGCACCGAACTATCACTATTAACCCCGACAATTAAAACATCTCCCAAAGCCTTTGCTTTGGCCAGGGAACGGACATGACCGACATGGATCAGGTCAAAACAGCCATTAGTAAAGACAATTCTTTTCTTCTGCTGCCGGAGCCTGGCTACAATCTCTTTTAGTTCGGCTAACTCTTTAATCTTTTCCTCCATTTTTCAGCACTTCCTTCCTTAATTCCTCCGGGGTTACGGTGGCCACCCCGCTTTTCCTTATGACAATACCTGCTGCATAATTAGCCAGTTCCATAGCTGTATAAATATCCGCTCCGGAGCTTAAAGCCAGGGTAAGTGTACCTACAACAGTATCACCTGCCCCGGTCACATCAAATACCTCTGTATAATTGGCTGCCGGTATGTGCTTATAATCACCTCCCCTGGTAAAAATGGTCATCCCCTCTCCACCCTGGGTAATCAGCAGGTAATCCAGATCCATCTGTGGCAGGAGCTCTTTCCCCGCATCTATAACCTCTGCCTGAGTGGTAATGCTTCGCCCCAGGGCATAACCTGCCTCTTCCAAATTGGGGGTAGCAATTGTTGCCCCCCGGAAATCGCGTAGATTAAACCTGGTATCGACGGAAACAACCTTTTTCTTCTTCCTGGCGAGCTGAATTACCTCTCTTTTAACCCTTTCAGTAAAGACACCATTTCCATAATCAGATAACAAAATCCCGTCAATATTCTCTATTCCGGAAGAGATATAATCCAGGATCTTCTCCTCAATATCCTTCTTAATTGGGGATCTATCGAGGTAGTCTATTCTTACGACCTGCTGTTTGACAACCTGTTCCCCTCCCGCCAGAATCCGGGTTTTAAGAGCAGTAGGTCTATCCTGACAGATAGCAATGCCCCCGGTCTTGATACCCTTCTCCTGGAGGAACTGAGAAAGCAGGCGGCCCGCCCGGTCATCACCGATCACACCTACCAGGCTAACACTCCCCCCCAGACTGCAGATATTATAGGCCGCATTTGCCCCACCCCCAGGAAGAATCTCCGTATTACGGTGGAGTAAGATTAAAACAGGTGCTTCCCTCGAGAGGCGTTCAGGTTGTCCAATTATAAACTCATCAGCAATAATATCCCCTATAACCATAATTTTTCGTTCTTTAAACAACGGTATATAGTTCAACAGTTCCTTCATCCTTAAATGGCGTAAGATACCCCGTCCTCTATAAGGCGAGGAGGAATGCGCCTTCCCCCTTCCTGTTAAGCAGAATAGATGTAACCATAACCATCAACTCTTAATTACAGCAGGATTAGTCAGGTTTAACGATTATTAATCCGTTGCTGATTAACCGTTTATCACTAGGATTATTCATGGTATAGCCTCTTACCACCATCCTGGCCGAGCCACCACCATCCAAATTCATACCCTTTACAACACCGTAGTCTAACATAAATTGGGCCAGTTCTTCCAGAGATATGCCGATACTCAAATCAGGCTGCCTGCCATCAACCGTAAAGATTAGTAAATGGCCTTCACTGTTAATTCCCAGAGCCGAACGGGGGGCCCGCCCCCTCGCTATATCCGGCTGAAATTCCTCTTCTGCCGTAGTTATTCTGACCTGACCATCTTTAATCAGCATAGGGCCCGCCCCCAGGGCAGAAATAACACCTGCATCCTCCCAGTCAGGGTTAAAATCATCCTCATAACTGACCCGGTCCCCAACAGCAAAGCCTGTTAGTTTTGCTCTGCCTTTTCCCCGGGCCTGTAAGATAAAACCATCTTCAGGAATTATGGTTCTCCTATCAGTTCCTCCTTCATTTATTTGTTTAATCTTATCCTTAGATATTACCAATTCTATTATATCATCCTGAACTGCCGGAGCAAAGGTCCCGTAGTACCTATTATAAATGACAATTTCATCACCGGCAGGCTTACGGTTAACACCTGTTACCTCGATTTTAACATCTCCCTTATAACCACTAAATAATCCCCTCCATTCTACCCGGTTGATCAAAAACCTGTTATCACTGGTGATTCCTAAAGCCGTCCTTTCCTTTACCGGCTCACTCACCATCTGACCATCTATCATTAATAAACCCAGGGGCCGTCCGGTATAACTGAAATATCCGCCGTTAACCCCTGCCAGTGCACCTCTACTCCTCACCAGGTCACTCAGATCCTCCAGGCCCGGGATTTTACCGTTAGCTAAAACAGGTTCAACCTTATACCTTAATCTATCAAAACGCAGTTTAAGTATGGTAATAACCCTTGGGCCCCACCAGGTTAACTGCCTTATCTCCTGATACCTTAAACCCCATTGAATCTCCGCATCTACCTTCAGCTCCTCTTCTACTACCCTGGTTAAATCTACCAGCTCAAGGCCCTGATAATAGTGGTGTAAAATATCCCGGTAGTCCGAACCTGTGGCTGCCATCACCAGAGAGTTCTGTACCGGTAACGGGAAATCAATCCTGGCTACTTCTCCCCTCTCCTTTAATATCTGTCCGGCGGTCGAGTTAACTGCATCCCTGATCAGATTATTAACATCCACAATTCCCTGATAGGCCGGGAAGGATAATCTTCCGCTTTGATTATTAAAGAGACGGTATAATATATAGGTTCTACCTACCACCGCCTGAGCCTTTATAGCCGGTAAATAGTCCCTGGAAACCCCGGAGATTTTACCAGCTAGAACCTCAGGCAGTTTACCGGCCAGAATCCCGGAAAGCAGTTCAGATAGGCCTACAGTATTATAGATATTAATACCCTTCTTTGTCAGGATAAACTCCACCTTACCGGGGTATACCTCCCGGCCCAGAATAACCTTCCCCTCTATCTCCAGGTCCCTTCCGGCAAAGAGCCGGTCACCTTTTAAATTATAAAGGGTGATTTTTTCATCAACTCCATCTGCAACCCTGACAAGGTATTTGCTATCCTTCAGAAGCCGGAAGTATTTTTTACTCTGTAAATCAATTATATCTACATCCTGCAGGGGGGTCAAGGGAAAACCCTTGATCTCATTCTTGATCAGTAAGCGAATCAGTTTGCCGTCCTGAATAAATTGTCTCACTGGCTCGGAAAAGGCAAAAACATACTGATTTATTAAGATGATAATTAGCAAAGAAATTATTAAAGATAAGAAACATCTGGGTTTCATTTTTTCCCCCCTGGAACAATAATTATTTCGCCCGACCATTATCTTTTATAAGGTAAATTTGATAATACATTGAATAAATTTAACATATCAAACTCACTTTAATGTTCCGACGGTCCGTAGGGCCCAGTACTTGTAGTGAGACGCAGATGTGCCGAACGGAAAGTGAAACAAAATTTTGCCAACCACTTTTTGCCCTTCCGTGCGGGGCCGGGACATTTTTAACGTTCATACGGAAAATCATCTATCTATACTATGCGGCTCTTTTGACTTTAACTCCTGATATAATACCCTGCTCAAGCTATTCATACCCTGCTGGTTAGAACCTATTTTACTGATTTCAGTGTCGAGCATATCTGTAAAGATATCTTCGGAAAACCCACCATCGATAAACCCGCTCTCGGGAACCGTACCCCGCATAGCCTTAAACATCTGCTTTAAGAAGATTGCCGTAAACTCATTACATAATTCCTTAAGCTGCTCATCCTTACTCCCTTTCCCTGACCAGGATTGTTTTTCAAGTTTCCGGGCATCCTGATAGGTTTTATACTGCTGCAAAATTAAATTATCTATCTTCATTTAAGCCACTCCTTAAGTTTATACTTCACTTCCATTCAGCAATAACTGCAACAAGCAATTTCCTAGTAGTATTAGATTAATGCCACACTCTGTTCGGCAACTTGCTTTACCTTCAAACAACTGCAAATAGATGTTGGAGAAATGTTTGGAAATTTTTTGCAAATGACTCTTGGTGAATCGGAGTTAAAAATCAGGTCGAGCCACAGGATGTGGCGAGCTTATCAAGGGTCAGGATGACCCATTTGATAAGTTTGCCTGATTTTTAACGGAGATAAACCTTAGAGTCATCAAAAAATTTCCCTGCGACGCGCTCGATGCGCTAGTGCAGAAACCATCATTGCGTAACTAAAAAGAAGGTTTCTGCAATCGGAAAAGCAATTATATCCCTGGGGCTAGCCCCGATAGCATTTAGAGCTGCCACTATCTCGCCGATGGTCCCCCCACTCGGCACAACCACCATATGGCCTTCTCCCTCCGATATCTTAATCTCCGTCTCTTTAGTGATTGTTGTCTCACCACCGCTAAAGGGAGCGGGTTGGGAAACCTTCTCACCGCTAGATATCTTTACCGTTAGATTACCATGGGCCACGGAAACTGTCGAAATTCTCACATTATGGCCCATAACTATTGTTCCCGTCCGTTCATTAATAACTACCTTGGCCTCCATACCTGCCCGGACCTTAAAATTGTTAATTTTGGCGATAAACTCTACCACCTTATCCCTGAACTGTTCCGGTATATTAACATTTACCTTACCGGCATCTACCGCCTCAGCAATCGGTTCAGCAGTAAAAAGGTATTTAAAATTATCATTTATTGCCTGGGCAATAAAACTAGCTGTCTCAAAATTCGGCTGGTCCAGCAAAAAGGTCAGGTTTCTATGGCTCAAGCCGAAATTCAATTCCCGTTCCACAATGGCCCCTTCCGGTATCCTGGCCACGGTCGGGTGGTTCTTTCTGACCTGAGTTCCACCCGACCTGGTGTTAAATCCCCCGATAGAGACTGGTCCCTGGGCAACGGCATAGACCTCCCCGTTGGCCGCCTTCAAGGGGGTCATCAGAAGGGTACCTCCCTGCAAACTCTTGGCATCCCCCAGGGAATTTACCGTTACATCTATCCTGTCACCCTTATGGGCAAAGGGAGGAAGACTGGCGGTAACTATTACGGCAGCCAGATTACGGCTGCGAATCTGCTCCGGGGTAACATTAACCCCGAATTTTTTTAACATATTAGCTACCATCTGGATAGTGGCCTGGCTGCGGTTACTATCACCCGTTCCGGCCAGGCCGATAACAATACCGTTCCCCATCAACAGATTATCCCTGATCCCTTCAATCCTGGTTATATCCCCTATATTAACTAGCGGGTCTTCAGGTGAGGCAGCCAAAAGAGAACTACTTAAGGTAATGGCTAAAGCAATGACTACCGGAACCGCTAATATATACTTAAACAATTTTCTTCTTGCTAAATAACGACCGAAGGCTGATTTATTAATCATGAACTCCCTCCTTTCATTAGAACAGTGTAAGACCTTTTTATAGAGAACACTTTATAATTAATCCCTTTCAATTAATACCTCATTATCGTTCGGTAATAACTACAAATAGAGTCATCAAAAAATTTCCACTGAATCGGAAACATCTATTTGCAGTTTTAAAAAAGGAATTTCCTACAGGATTTAATTAGAAGATCCAGTTTAGAAATCTTTCCAGCAGGCCCGGCTTCTGTTTATCGGCAACAACACCCTTACCCTGGTAATCGATACTTGCCTCGGCCACCTTTTTAGAAGAAACCGTATTCTCCGGTGTTATATCCTCAGGCCTAATGATACCCGATAACCTGATTATCTGTTTCTCTCCATTTATTTTAATCTCCTTGGTTCCTGCAATCCTAAAATTACCACTGGGCAGGACTTCCTTAATGATGGTAGTAATATCGGCCTTCAATTTACCGCTCTGTACGGTCTTACCATCTGCAGTGCTCTGATCAGAATAGCTAAAGCCGAAGGCCTTGATAAAGTCAAAGATACCCAAACCGGAACCTGCATCAATACTGCTTTCCTGGCTGGTATTGGTATTGGCACTCTGAACTGCATTAGCATCTTCCTCAATTATAATGGTGACTACATCACCTACCCTGAACTCCCGGTTTTTATCTTCATCCTGATAGAGATTAACAGCCTGGTCTGACCAGAGGGAATTATCAGCAAATACTGTCAAACTGTAGGAACAAACCACTATAATCAGCAAGAATAATTTAACCTTCACCACTATCTCCCCCTTACGGTTGGATCACTCTTACCAGGTGGGAATTAATAACCTGAGCTTTAAATCTGTAACCGGTCTTCAGATTCTCCACCAGAATATATTCGCCCTTTTTACCGTTTTCCCGGGCTTTAACAAGGGTAGAAACCCTGATATTACCTACTATTACCTCTGCCTTTAGTACGTCCCCAAAAGATACGATATCCGGTATTATCAAATAATAGCTTGTCAGGATGCTACCTCTGGTAATCGGGATATTAACAATACCCTCCTTAACCAGTCTATTATTAAAATCTGTAATTAATTCGCCCCGGAAACTACCTATTTCCCTGGTTTCTATACTAAAATCATCCCTAACAAGTCTTTCTCCCTTCTTAATGCTTCGTTTTGCTACAAATACCTCCTGTAACAACTTAACTTCAAATCCAAGATAGACCCTTTTATAGACCTGCCCATCGATTTTAAGTAAAACCCGTAAGGATACATTCCCCTTAAGTTCTTGCTGGCCCATCAGATCAATCTCCAGGGAATAATCCCTATCCGGTATTATTAAATCAGGGGGGTTGAACCTCGGTATAATCTCTACCCTGCCAGCCGGACAATTAACCTTTTCTTTTAAATAATCTCTGGCAAAGGCGATAATAGTATCACTACTTACCCTCCGGCTAGCAGTCTTAACTGTCACCTTATAAGGCATATGCAGGGTAAAACTTGCGGGGGAATAGCCCTTCTGCTGGATCGCCAGAGAGATGAGTTCCCTGGGTATCTCCCGTTCATAGCCCGGGAGCAGGGCCTGGCCCAGATCAACCGAGGCAATTTCAGCCAGCTTCTCCCCTTCAACCCCTTCGATCCGGGCTATATCCCCCAGCGTAATTCGAGAATCGGAAACCTCAACATATTCCGGTATGATAATCTTAATTGTCCCCGCCTTAACCCCGCTGTTAAAAACTAACGTGACCATTAAGATGAACAAGATCAATAATCGATAGAGATTTCTATTAATAAAAACCCGCATTTTTACTCACTACTCTTTGTTTAACTAGTTTATTAAATCTTGGAGATAAACTACAAATAGATGCTCGAGAGATGTTTACCGCCTCAACTGGCTAGCAGTCCTCAACATCTCATCAGCCGCCTGGATTGCCTTGGAATTAATTTCATAGGCCCTCTGGGCAGCTATCATATTGACCATCTCTTCAACAACCTTGACATTGGACATCTCCAGGAAACCCTGGGCAATTGTCCCATACCCAGCAGCTCCCGGGTTATTCACCATCGGCTCACCGGAAGCAACCGTGGCCTCAAAGAGGTTGCGCCCGATACTATTTAACCCGGCGGGATTCGAGAAACGGGCCAGCTCGATCTGCCCCAGTTGCTGCGGTTGATTATCCCCGGCTATGCGTACGGTAACAGTACCATCAGAGGTGATACTGATCTCAGTTGCATCTTGAGGAATATAGATCTCGGGCTGAATGGGGTAGCCATCAGAGGTGACAATCCTGCCACTACTATCCTGTTTTAAAGAACCATCCCGTGTATAGGCGATAGACCCGTCAGGACGTAATACCTGTAAAAACCCATCACCCTCAATCACAATATCTAAAGGATTACCCGTATTCTGAACACTACCGGCAGAAAAAATCTTCTGGGTAGCCGAGACCTTTGAGCCGTGTCCAATCTCAATACCAATAGGAACCTGTGCCCCCTGGGCATTGGGGGTTCCCGGTTCACGTAAGCGCTGATACATTATATCCTGAAAATTCACCCGGCTCTTTTTAAATCCGGTTGTATTGACATTAGCCAGGTTATTTGAAATAACATCTATATTGGTCTCCTGAGCATCCATCCCGGTTGCAGCAGTCCATAAAGCACCTATCATTAAAATCACTCCCTGTTTTTTGATTTCGTAATTCGGGGTTGTCTCTGTCATTCAACAACCCTATCAGCCTCCGTAAAGGTCCAGCTGCGACGCACTCGATGTGCTAGTGTCTAAACCATCATTGCGTAATTTTAAAGAAGGTTTAGACCGACATGCTCGATGCAAAAAGCAAATTTCTGTAGTATCTGGTTAATCCTACTTACCCGACTCTGCCAACACTATTAACAGCCTTATCAAGGGTACTGTCAAGACTTTTAATAACCTTCTGATTGGCCTCAAAGATACGGTTAACCTCAATCATCCTGACCATCTCCTGAAGGGTTTTAACATTGGAGCTCTCTAGATAACCCTGTCTTAACCGGTAGCCGGCCGTAAGCTGCTCTCCTGCGGTCCGGCTGCTGTAAAGATTATCTCCAATCTTCTCTAGCTGACTTTTATCCGGGAAGTCTACGATCAAGAAACGGTCACCGCGTAGATTTCCCAGGTGAAGCCGTCCGTTACCGTCAATTTTGATCTCCCTGCCGGTAATCGTCTGGAGCGGTCCCCTCTCACCCCTGACCGGGTAACCCTGTTGAGTAACTATCTGCCCCTGCTGATTAAGGGTGAAGTTGCCGTTACGGGTATATCTAAGTCCTGCCGGGGTCTCAATCACAAAGAAACCATCACCCTCCAGAGCTACATCCAGCTTATTACCGGTATGTTTTAGATAACCCTGCCTGAAATCTGTATAGGTCTCCTCCAGGCTGACACCGGTACTCATAGAACCGATATCCCCCGCTTTCCGGCCTTCTTCAATCCGGGAGATTAAAACCTCGGGAAAGGACTGTTCTATCCCTTCATCACGCTTAAAACCGGCGGTACTGGCATTAGCCAGGTTATTGGAGATAATCGCCAGTTGATGCTGCTTTGCCAGCATACTTGAAGAAGCTATATATAATCCCTTAAGCACCTTTTTTCACCTCCTTAAGACAATTTTGGATAATATATCGGCAATACTGGCATCACTTCTGAAGCTAAATTCACCTGCTTTAATTCTCCCCTGAAATTGAAATAAGCTAATCAGTTTCCTGAAGTCTTCCGCTTTGATTAACCCCCTTTCCTCTAAGATATTTGCAACTGTTAGCCCGGAACTGCCATTAGGGATTACTATCTTTACATCTTCCAGTTGTGGATATAAATGGAAATATTCTAAACTAAATTCTTCCGGAGATTGATTTATCCGGGCCACCTTCACTCCCTCTAACCTTTCTCCAGATTGAAAAAGCAGAAAAATACCGATTATTATCAGAGCTATTCCCAGCGCTAAAGCCACCTCAGGAACTAACCTTTTGAGATAGTTTTTACCCGGCAATAGTATCTTCCTCTTTCCTGTACAATTTTAGGATTAATCCGGTCTCCCTGACTCCTAGATCTAATTCTCTGGCTATCTCGTCTACTCCTAAACCCTTTTTATGTAAGACAAGGACATTACTATACTTTTCAGGTATTGGTTCCCTATCTCTCCCCCTGATAGTATGGGTAAAGATGCTTCGAAAGCTTTCTTCCTCTCTAAGCTCGTAATTATGAGTTAAGTCAGCAAGGGCCTTTTTCATCAGTTGCTCCTTCCGGGTTATTTCATTAAGTAGCCTGTCCATCTCCCTGTTAACTACTACCAGCTTTTCCTGCTGGTTAATAAGTTGCTGTTCCATAATACCTGTAATATTTTCTTTTACCGGTAGATTGTCCTGCCGAACCACTTGCTTATCCTGCTGATATTCTTTTAGCTGCTTATACTTGCCTATTAAGCCGTAAACAGTTAGGGATAAACCGATCCCTATTAATATCCAGGTCATAATACCCCTCCAGACTTATACCTTAATATCGAAAATTTCACCCTTTCTGTGACTCTTACCCTTTTTTCCCTCTCCAGACCCTTCTTTCTTTTCCTTCTTTTTTTGGGAATCCTTTTGCCGTCTTTCCCCATTTTCTTCCCTTATTCTCGCCCCGTCAGGCTCATTATTTTTATTTACCCGCTGTTGTTTTATCCTATTTTCCGTTTCCATCTTTTGCGCCAGCTGACCCTGTTGCTGTTCACTCTGAACATACTTTACCTGCTGCATCCTCTCAACCTTCAGGGACATGGGTATATTTGTATGGGGATTGATCGGCTGAGTCATAACTCTCACCACCTATAAAGCTACCTGTCTAACCTCTCCCTCACTCTCAATAAATTTTGAAGGACCCATTTCATCATGGATATTTAAGTGGGAATTACCGATAGTCATCTTTACTCCAGGAAAGATCTTCTTGCCGGCAGCAATGTATCCATTCTCCACTGTCTTCATCTTCTCCTTAATATCTTCGATTTCTCCTCTTTTTTCGGCAATCATTTTTTTCAGTCTCTCCACCGTCTTTTCTAACCTGCCATACAAAAACTTCTTTTCCTGCGTTAATTGACCTTCCTTTTTCAACTTATCCAGAATAATAATCGCCTTTTTTGATTTAGTAAGATTAAGCTGGTCCTTTTTGATCCCTTCCTCCAGGTTTCTAATCCGGGCCTTAAGCTCGGGGTCGATTCCCACCTCCAGATAGGTATTTGTCGCCAGGGCAGAACCGATGATATTGGCCTTAATCCTATTTCTGGCCTTATAAACCCCTCCAACCAGTAGCCCCTTCTTCTCGGTTACCTCAATACTTTCACCCGCAGTCAGCTGACTGTGCATAACTGCATCGGCAACTATAATGTTTTTCTCTGTAGTTATGATACCATTCTCGACAAATTTAACCATTACATCTCCCCCAGCAATAATCCGCCTATTGCCTTTACCGATATAACCCTTATGAATAATTATTTTCCCCCGGGCTTCAATATCGGCACCGGTAACATTACCCCTGACCTCTACATTACCCTGAGCCCTAACCTTAAATCCTTCCTTGACATCCCCCTTGATAATAACATTACCGACAAAATCTATATTACCCGTACTTAAATCTACATCGCCATTTACTTCATAAACGGGTAAAACATGTACCCTGTTTCCGTCCAGTACTACCTGCCCGGCAATCCCGGCTACCAGGGTATGATCATCTTGTTTCTTCACATTTTTTCCCGACGGTAGCCCTATATCCCTGGGCCTGGGTGGGGGAAGCTCTTCACCGGTAACAGCCTTTCCCGGTTTCCCTGGTTCTGCCTCCTTTTTCGTAACAAGCAGATCACCGGGCTGTACATTGGTAATTAATCCTAGTTCATAAAAATCTATACTCCCATCTTCCCGCTCGGTACCGATAGACTCGGTCTTCTGTTCGAAATGATAGATGAGCTCGGCATCCTTACCCGGAACCGGTAGGGAGCCTTCAGCAATTAATAAATGCTCAACCGGGGTTCTGTTTTTGATTATCTGCTCTAATTTTTCACCCTTAATTCCATATTTAACACCTGCATCTGCCAGTTTATTGAAAAGATCTGCAGTAGATAAGCTCTTACCTCCGAGGGCCGGGGAGTAACTGATAAAAGCCTTCAGTTTATCCTTGCTTATCTCAATCTCGGCCTTCCCATCCCTGTCAAGCTCCGGCTTCCTGGGAGCTATCTTTACCCATTCATCTGTCGCATCCTGCAGTACACTCTGAACCTTCTGCCAGTCAACCTCAACAATCTCTTTCTTATCCAGAGTAGTCTTAATCTGCTGATAATGAACCGCTTTCCCTTCACCTTCAGGGGGGGAAACCCTGAGGAAGACACCATCATCATTTATCTTTACAGCAAATTCTCCGTCTATACTTATATCTTCCACAGCCATATCCAGAAATCCTTCTTCCCTGCGCGAAAGGCCCCTATCTTTCAGAGCAACTTGATAAATCTTCTTTCTGCCGAAGCCTAAAAGGCCTTTTTTCTCTTCCACCAGTTTAACTGTTAGATCTGCAGGTTCAATTTTTTCTCCGGTCTTTGCCGCCAGTTCCTTTTGACCTAGCTTAAGGGCCTCCTCCTCACTGACCGCTATAACCCTAACACTTTTCATTCTTTACCCCCCTTAAAATAAAGGCCTTACTTCATTCAGCAACTATTTGCCTTAAAACAACTGCAAATAGGTGTTGAAGAAATGATTGAATAGTTCACTTCAGATGGGATCAAACTAGCTGCTCCTTCTTTCTGCTCAACATTCCTCGCAATCTGTAGACCGCCCTCTTATGTAGCTGGGATATTCTTGCAGGAGATAAACCCATAACCCTGGCTATCTCCTTTTGGGTCAATTCTTCATAATAATAGAGTGAGATTACCAATCTTTCCGCTTCACTCAAACGATCAATCGCCTCAGCCAACAGATTCTCCCGCTCCTTTTGCTGGTAGTGTTTTTCCGGCCCTTTATCACTATCCTCCTTAAATATTTCAAAAAGCTGGATATCTCCCTTTTGATCAAAAAGGGAAATCCACTGTGAACTGTAAATCTGATAATAGAGCTGATTAACCTTATCCCGGGAAATATTAAGAGCATCTGCCAGCTCATTAACGGTGGGCTTCCGTCCTAATTTACCGGCCAGTCTCTCCGCCGTTTCCTGCAACTGTTTAGCATCTCGCCTCAGGGAATGGGGTAACCAGTCCAGTCTTCTGAGATGGTCTATGATCTCCCCTCTAATTCTTCTGGAGGCATAGCTCTCAAATTTAATCTCCTGGCGGTAATCAAATTTATTAATGGCATCTATCAGACCTATAATTCCGTAGCTCTCCAGATCATCCTCTTCAATAAAACCCGGGACAACCATCTTAATCCTCCCCACCTGATACTTTACCAGGGGTAAATACTTGAGAATCAGCTCCTGACGGGCCTCTTCATTATGGTGGTCCTTAAATTCCTGCCAGAGGGTGTAGTTCTCTATCTTCTTTTCTGACATAAGCTACCCTCCCTAATCACCTTTTTTCTCACTCTTTTCCAGGATTGGTGGGTTTAGTGGTGCAAAATCCTTGTCTTCTACTTCATCCTCCTCCGGCTCTTCCTCTCCATTTTGTTGAAGGGCTTTAATTAAAATGATAAATATCCAGCCGGCTCCGGCAAAGAGGCCCAATGCTATTAAACCTCTGAGCAAGACCTCCTTTAGGGGCAATCCGAATAAGAGACTTAAAAGAACAGTAATTATGTAAGCAAGTCCGCCTGATATTAGAGCCGTCAATGCCCTCAGCCCCATCTATAACAGCCCCTTCTGCCGCAATTTCCTTTGATATTCAAATAACCAGGCAATGATCTCTTCCCGGGCATGATGGTCAATCTCAACAAATTTAATTCCGGCAGCAGTACCATCGGGCAGGTTATATATATTTACTATCTCACCATAGATTGGGAAATCCTCTAATCCGGGAAGATCAAGGTATAGTTCCAGTAACCCCTCCCCGGGAAAATCCTTATCAACAATCATCTTTACCCCGCCGCCGCTGATATCACAGGTTCTACTTTCTTTAAAATCCCCGCTGGGATTCTTATCAGCATCTAATAGCCTGTATCTAATCTTTCTCATGGTTTCCATCCGGAAAAATTCCCTCCGTTGAATCCGTTCAACTTCCCCGGGATATTTGAGGGTCAAAAGGGCAACCGGCTCCCTCTCTCTGCCGATGACCTTTGATTTAATAGCATAGGCTGCATTCTCTCCTGTTATAAATATATGTAAGGGTAGATTTATCCTCAGAGGGATAAGCTCCCCCTTCAGATAAGGAGAGGTAACCTTGATATTATCTTCATTAATTTCGGCAACCTTACTGAGATAACTCCCCTGATACGGTCCCTGCTCCACAATTAAATCTATCTTCTGGTTTATCTTAAGTTTGGGTTCAACCATCAATTTTCCCCCTCAGGATTACGATTAAAGATACCAACTAATCTGAAGATAAAGCCCTTCATTCCCCTCGAATCATTTTCTCTAACCCGGTTTAACATTCCAGAGGCAACATCCCTGATGGCCTCTCCGGCATTAGCCTTTGGATATCTAATTAAAAAGGGGGTCTGTTCTTTAACCGACTGGCGAACATAGGTATCATAAGGTATATATCCCAGTATTTTGATATCCAGGTCAAGGTATTCCTTAATCACCTTCTTCATCCTTACCGCCACCTCATTACCTTCTTTGCGCGAACTGGTCTGGTTGATCAACAAGCCCATATTATTTTTAAATTTACGGTTAGCAAGGATCTTAATCAGGCTGTAGGCATCCATAATCGAGGTTGGTTCCGGTGTTAGGACAATTATTACCTCATCACTGGCCATGATAAAATTAGTCACACTTTGATGGATACCAGCCCCGACATCTAATAATATTATATCATAATTCTCTTCCATCTGCGAAGAGGCATCAAGCAGCCTCATTACCTCCAGGGAACTGATATTAACCAGCTCCTCTACCCCTGAAGTACCGGGTAAAATATCGATACCGCCTGGTCCTTCAAGCAAAGCCTCTGCAAATTTACACCTTCCCTTTAAGACATGGCTAAGATTATAACGGGGGGTTAAGCCAAGTAAGATATCAACATTGGCCATTCCTAAATCAGCATCTAAGAGAAGTACCCTCTCACCCAGTTCCTGCAGGGCTAATCCTAAGTTAAGCGATATATTCGTCTTGCCAACCCCACCCTTTCCGCTGGCAATAGCAATTATCCTGGTATTCCTCTTTTTACCCTCCACCCTTTTCCTCAATCTGCTAGCCTGGTCATTCATTAAGATCACCCATTAGGTATTCAACTAATAGCCCCGGAAAGGCCACCTGAATATCGTCCGGTACATCCTGGCCGTAAGTAATATAGGAATAGGGGAGGTTATACTTATCCTTAATATTGAGAATATCGCCGAAGGTCATGGTTTCATCCAGTTTTGTCAGGATAATCTTATCCGGGTTAAAGAGGGAAAACTGATCAATTATTTCAGTAATATCACTACTCTTCGTATTCATGCTAATAATTAGATGGGTCTCATTAATCAGCCCCTTACTAAGTAATTTCTGCAACCGGCCCATCTGGATTTTATCATTCCAGCTGCTGCCGGCCGTATCCATCAGGATCAGGTCATAATCTTTAAAGGTACCTGTAGTAAGTACCTTTAATAGATCATCTTCATTATAAACAACCTCCAGGGGTATATTTAAAATATCGCTATAGGTCTTAAGCTGCTGCACGGCAGCAATCCGGTATGTATCAGCGGTAACTAACCCCACCTTTATTCCTTCATCCAGGGTAAACCTGGCCGCCAGTTTAGCAATGGTAGTCGTTTTCCCCACACCCGTTGGCCCGATAAAGGCCACCACCTGTCTAGAATCACCGGCCTCAATCGGCTCGGGGCTACCGAGAAAATCCTTAAGTTTTCTCTCGACCAGGTCAATTACCTCATCCTTTTGGACGGTTTCATTTTCTTTAAGCAGGGTAATAAACTCTTTACTAATCTCCACATTTATCCCCTGGAGATTAAAATACTGATAGAGCAGGGACAATCCCTCCGGCAGATCACGGATAAAGTTGTTGATCTGCCAGTTTTTATTCATCTCTCTGATCATCTTCTTTAAATTATTAAGCTCTTCTAAGGTCTTATTATTTTCCTCTATCTCCCGCTCATCCTTCTCCTCAAGGGCAGCCAGAATCTCAACCTGACTCTTGCCGAAGAGGCCGAAAGGGCCCTTTTTAAATTTGCGGGTATTAAGAATAATAGCATCAGGCCCCAGGTCGGCCTTAACCTTAAAGATAGTATCCTGCATGGTTGCCCCGACATACTTTTTAACTCGCAATTAACTCACCGTCCCTGTAATTTCGATCTGAGTATCTGGCTCCAGTTCATTATAGGATAAGACAATTAATTCCGGTAGGGAGCGATAGGTTATTTCTTTTAAAGGTCTTCTAAGCACTGGAACCGTCAGGATAACCGGTTCATGCCCCTGTTCCAGAAGACCCCTCATACATTCAGCTATTTTTTCTAAGAGGGTCTGGACAGCCTGGGGGTCCAGGGCTAAATAATTACCTTGATCAGACTCTTCCAGAGCCTGGCTTAAGTTATCTTCCAGCTGGGGATCAATGCTGGCAGCATAGAGCTTGCCGTCATCTTCCCGGTATCTACTGGTAATCTGTCTCGAAAGAGACTGTCTGACATACTCCGTTAAGAGCTGAATATCCTTTGTTTTGGGAGCATAATCAGCCAGGGTCTCCAGAATGGTTATCAGGTTGTTGATCGGGATTCCCTCCCAGAGCAGATTCTGTAACACCTTCTGGATCTCCCCCAGGGTCATTAAATCGGGCAGCAGTTCCTCTACTACCGCTGAATAATCATCCCTGATATTATCAATTAATTCCTTAACCTCCTGTCGGCCCAGCAATTCATAGGCGTGTTTCTTAATGACTTCGGTGAGATGGGTAGCCATCACCGAAGGGGGATCAACAACCGTATAATTGGCCATCTCGGCCTCCTCCCTCTTCTCTTCACTAATCCAGATAGCGGGAGTACCGAAGGCAGGTTCTGTTGTTTCCACTCCCTTAAGTTCTTTAGTGGTAATTCCCGAATCCATAGCCAGATAATGATCAGGAAGGATCTCGTATCTGCTAATCTCCACACCCTTTAGCTTGATCCGGTAGACATTGGGTTCTAACTGCAAATTATCTAAAATCCTGACCGGGGGAATAACTAATCCCAGTTCCATAGCCATCTGCCGTCTGACCATTGCCACCCTGTTCAAAAAATCACCACCCTGTTCGGGTAATACCAGAGAGATAAGGTTATACCCTACCTCAACCTCCATGGGGTCGACCTTTAATAAATTACCAAGCTCCTCCATCTGAGGCCTCCGCGAACCGGGTATTTCCTCTCCTTCCCGGACCTCTTTCTCTTCCTCCCGGATCTGCTTGCCTTTCAAGAGATAACCTACACCGCCTATTAATAAAGCCAGTACTAGAAAGGGAATTGTTGGCAATCCGGGCATAAAGGCCAGGACGGCTAATACCCCACTGGCAATCCAGAGGGCCTTAGGCTGGCCGGTAAGCTGGCCCGTCATCTCTTCCCCCATATTTGAATCTGAAGCGGCCCTGGTAACTACCAGGCCTGTAGCTGTTGAGATCAAAAGAGCAGGTATCTGACTAACCAGACCATCACCTACTGTTAATAAGGTATAGGTTTGGGCGGCATCTGCCAGCGGCATACCCTGCTGGACCACCCCAATAACCAGACCACCAACAATATTGATGGCCGTAATGATCATCCCGGCGATGGCATCTCCCTTGACAAACTTGCTGGCACCATCCATGGCCCCGTAGAAATCAGCCTCCTGGCGGATCTTCTCCCTCTGTTCCTGGGCCTCTTTTTCATTGATAATACCGGCATTAAGGTCAGCATCAATACTCATCTGTTTACCGGGCATAGCATCCAGAGTAAAACGGGCGGCAACCTCCGCTACCCTTTCGGCACCTCTGGTAATGACAATAAATTGAATCACGATTAAAATCAAAAAGATTATCAGTCCGACTACATAATTACCACCCACAACAAAATTACCAAAACTCATGATGATCTTACCCGCATACCCCTGTCCCAGAATTAACCTGGTTGTTGAAACATTGAGGCCCAGCCTGAAGATGGTCGCAAATAAGAGCAGGGAGGGGAAAACAGAAAACTGCAGCGGTTCGATAATATAGATACTGACCAGGATTACTACTATGGAAAAGGTGATATTGGTAGCCAGCAAAATATCCATTAAAAAGGTCGGTAGGGGGATGATGAACATAATAACTATCCCTACTACAGTCAGGGCAAAGATAACATCGCTATTCTGATTAAATTGTCTTACTACCAGATTCTCTGATGTAGTTGGCATTACCTAAGCCACCCTTCCCTTGTAGTTTTCAAGTATTCCTATCAAAGTTTCTTATTGTTCCTGTATACAAAAGCCAGTACCTCAGCCACGGCCTGATAGAGGTCAGGCGGTATCTCATCACCAATCTCGGTGGTTTCATTTAAGGCCCTGGCCAGGGGTTTATTCTCCACAATCTCGATGCCCAGCTCCTCAGCCCTTTCCTTAATCTTTTGGGCAATAAAGCCCTCACCTTTGGCCACAACAACAGGGACTTCCATCGTCTCGATTTTAAACTTCAGGGCAACTGCAATATGGGTCGGGTTGGTGATTACCACATCTGCTTCCTCCATCGCCCTGATCATCCGGTTCATACTCACCTGTAGTTGTATCTGCCGCCGTTTTGACTTGATTTTGGGGTCACCCTCATATTGCTTGTACTCGTCCTTCACCTCCTGTTTGGTCATCCTGAGGTTTTTCATAAATTCCCAGCGCTGGTAGATGTAATCGGCTATCCCGAGGATGATTAAAAAGATAATGATATTAACGGTAATCCGGAAGATGAGATTACCGACAAATAACAGGGCCGGTTCAATCCCCTGCTGGCTTAAGGTAACTAAATGGGGCCAGGAATTCTTAAGCTGCAAATAGGTTAAAAAACCGATTAAGATGGCCTTTGCTAGTGATTTAAATAATTCCACTACCGACTTCAGGGAAAACAACCTTTTGGCACCCTCAAGAGGATTAATCTTGCTTAACTTTGGCTGAATAACCTTGAGAGTAAAGAGAGGCCCTACCTGAAGAAAGCTGATTAAAACACCAATTATGGCCGAAACAAGCAGTACCGGACCAACCAGTCTGGCAATAAAGAAGAAACTATCTGTAATCAGGGTTAAAGAATTGGCCTTTGTCAGATCCGGTAGCCGGGATAATGATAGGTACATGGTCATCCTGCCTAAGAGGGACTGCAGCAGATTATTAAAGATTAGATACAGGACCAGAAAACTACCCAGCAGGGTGAAGGCTGAATTTAATTCCTGACTCTTAGCAACCTGCCCTTCTTCCCTTGCCTTTTGCAGCCGCCTCGGCGTCGGTTTTTCTGTTTTCTCACCGGGCATAACCTCACCCGGTACTCAAATCCGTATAAACGTAAGATTATCGGACTCTTTCCCGGACTCCTCCCTTCTATTCATTAGGATAAATTAATGCCTCACTTTGTTCGGCAACTTACTTTACTTTCAAACAACTGCAAATAGATGTTAGGGAGATGTTTCACGATAATAACCCAATCAGCTTAAAAATCTCTTCATACATATCCTGAAAGAGGTCCCTGAAACAATAGATGATAAAATGCAGGGAAAACATCAGGACGATAAAACCGATTAATATTTTCAGAGGCAGACCGACGATAAAGATATTCATTTGAGGTATGGTTCTGACCAGAAAGCCAAAGATAATATCGGCAATAAAGAGGGTGGCAATTACCGGTAGTGCTATCTTAAAAGCCAGCAGAAAGAGATTACCGGTAGTTCTAAAGATATATTCCATGGTCATGGAATTAAAGACTGCCCCTCCCAGAGGTATCAACTCAAAACTATGGTATAAGGCCTGAAGCAATAGATGATGTCCGTTTATACTCAGGAATAAGAAAACAGCCAGTATATTCTTGAACTGTCCCATCAGCGGCATCGTATCCCCCTGAACCGGGTCAGCAACATTAACTATGGCAAAACCCATCCTGAGATCGATAAAGCGGCCGGCCAGTTGAATGGCAGCAAAGGAAAGATAGGCAATAAACCCAATGGTAAAACCAATACTCAACTCCCTGATGATATCAATAAATATTATTAATTCATCTACCGGTACCATTAAGGACCGGGAATTTGCCAGTAAGGGCAGGGTAATTATAGACAGAAAGAAAGCCAGTCCGATTTTTACCCTGACGGGGATTACCCTGCTACCGAAAACAGGAGCCAGCAAAAAAAGTCCAATATATCTTATCAGGATCAGGACAAAAAGATAGGTATAATTGCTTAAAATCTTACCCAGAGCCATTCAAAAATCATCCTAACCGATATACTGAGGTATACTTCGAAAGAGATTGGTTACAAAATCAACCATTGTAGATAACATCCAGGGCCCGAAGATAGCTATTGAGAGCAGAATGACCAGAATCTTAGGGATAAAAGCCAGGGTCTGCTCCTGGATCTGGGTAGTAGCCTGAAAGATAGCTACCAGTAAACCGGTCAGGAGACCGAGGCCCATAATAGGGGCAATAATAAGTAAAACCGTGTAAATACTCTCTTTTCCGATACTAATAACTATAGACTGATCCAAATAAATCACCCGTTTCAGTTAAAGGTCTTGATTAAGGTCTCAATCACCAGATACCAGCCGTCTACTAAAATAAAAAGCAGCAGCTTAAAGGGCAGGGAGATCATTACCGGAGGCAGCATCAACATCCCCATTGACATCAGGATACTGGCCACAACCATATCGACCATTAAAAAGGGAAGATAGATCATAAAACCAATCTGAAAGGCACTCTTTAATTCACTGATCACAAAGGCTGGAATCAGAACATGTAACGGTATCTGGGACCTGTTCTGTGGCCGCTCCATTTTGGCCAGGTCAACAAAGAGGGCCAGGTCCTTCTCCCTGGTCTGTTTGAACATAAACTCCCGGACCGGTTCGACCCCTCTGCTATAAGCCTCCTCCATACTAATTTCATCATGAAGATAGGGCTGGATAGCCTCAGTATTAACCCTCTGCCAGACCGGAGCCATAATAAAGATGGTTAGAAAGATGGCCAGTCCGATCAGGACCTGGTTAGGAGGCATTCTCTGGGTAGCCAGGGCATTCCTGATTAAAGCCAGAACCACAATAATCCGGGTAAAGGAGGTAAGCATGATCAGGATTGCCGGAGCCAGCGAGAGAACTGTTAAAAGTAATAATATCTGTAATGATAGAACCAGGTCTTCTCCCTCCGCCTCCCCGACGCCCGAACCATTAATCTCCAGCCTTATATCCGGTAACCGGAATTCCTGGGCGTAACCCCTTAGGGGTATAAAGAGAATTACTATCAGGAGTATAATTATGGCTAATAATCTTCGCCTAGTCATGCTGATCACGCCTGCTACCCTTAATTAAATCCTGCAGATAATCCTTAAAGCCCCTCTCCAGAGAAGTTTTAATCTCACTAAATTCGGTTTTACTCCAGCTGTCGATAACCTCTACTCTACTTTCACTAATACCCAGTAATAAAACCCTATCCTCTACCTTAATCAGGGTTAAACCTGTCTTGGGCCCAAGATAGACCCGCTCTAAAACGTGAATATAACGGCCATCAGTCTGCCCGGTAAACCTGTTCTTCAAAAGATTGGCCAGTAAATAGATTATTCCCAGTACCAGAGCTAAATAAAAGATTATCTTCACTGTCTCCAGGGCATAATTCATCTCTATACTGCTCCTTAAACATTATTTATTCTCTCCAGCGGGCTGACAATATCCTTGACCCGGAAACCGAAATTCTCGTCAATAACTACTACCTCTCCCTTGGCTATCAGTTTGCCATTCACCAGCAGGTCAACAGGTTCACCGGCCAGTTTGTCCAGCTCAATGATAGAACCCTCACCTAAATCCAGAATCTCCTTGATGGTCATCCGGCTTTTACCCAGCTGAACCGTCACCTGAAGGGGAACATCCTGAATTAATTCCATATTGTGGGGTAAAGGTGCCGGGGTACTTTCGTCAAAATCGGGAAACTTGGCCCTCTTAACCCCGACTACCTCTTCTCTAATGGTACTTCCTCTTCTTTGCTCTATAGAAAGATCCTGCTTTGCAGAGAGATTAGTGGTAACATAGTCTGTTTCCGGTTTATCCTGCATTCGCCTGACTACCTCTCTCTCAACTTCAGCCTGCACCCGGTCATCCTGGGGGTTACCATTCTTGGCCGTTAGGCCTCCGCCATTTGCCTCCATCAACCTGGCAGCAAACCGTTTGCTAAATTCCAGGGGGGCTAGCTGTTTAAAACTGCTATCAACAAGGTTGCCTATTTTCAGCCGGAAGGAGGTATCAACAATCTGTTCATCTGCACTGAAATATTCATCCTGAGAAATTGCTTCATTTAAATCCAGATAATCGGTTTCCGGCGGGCTGATATTGACAACATCGTTAATGATACTGGAGATTGCTGTCGAGGAAGAACCCATCATCTGGTTCATAGCCTCCCCGACAGCACTGAGATGAATCTCATCCAGCTCTATATCCTTACTGCTACCATCCCCTCCCATCATTAGATCGGCAATAATTGCGGCATCCTCTTCCTTAATAATCAGGAGATTCATACCCTCCAGGCCGCTAGTATACTTCACCTTGACCAGGACACAGGGACGCTCATACTGAGCGCTAATCTCGCCAAAGGTAGCAATACTTACTTCAGGAGCGGTTATCTCTACCTTTTGATCCAGGATTGTATAGAGGGCGGTGGCAGCTGAACCCATAGCAATATTACCAACCTCACCCAGAACATCCTTCTCCTCTTCAGTAAGCTGTTGACCATTGCTTTTATTACTAATCAGAGCATCGATCTCTTCCTGTGACAGGATGTTATTATGATCACTCAACTTCTTCACCATCCTCTTCTAGATCTACTACATCGGTAATCTTGACTGCCATATGTTTCTTTGAGGTGCCGGCAATACCTTTAAATTTTATATAGTTACCGATCCTGATATCAACCTTCTCATCGGTTCTCTTATCCAGTTTAATGACATCACCTGTTTGTAGATACAGAAGTTCAGCAACTGTCAGTTCGGCACTACCCAATTCAGCAAATAGGTCGATCCTGGCCCGTTTGACTCTATCCTTTAAGGCCTTAAGATGACTGGCAGTCTGTTCTGCCCTGGTATTGGAGAACCACTGCTGGGCATTAAGTCTATCGACAATGGGCTCGATCATAATATAGGGTATACAGATATTAATCAGGCCTTCCTGATCGGCTATCCTTGCAGTCATGGTTATTAAAATAGTCATATCATTGCCCGGGACAATCTGGGTAAACTGGGGATTGGATTCAATCTCCCTTAACCTGGGGGTAACCCTGATAATATTTTCCCAGGCCTCCGGAAAACCGCTCAAAAACCAGTTGATTACCTTTCTTAAAACAACCTTCTCTATATCGGTAAAAGGCCTGACCTTATCAAAGGCCTTACCCATCCCCCCGAATAAACGGTCAATAATGACAAAGCCGATATCGGGATTAATCTCAAATATAAACTGCCCGTTAAAGGGCTCCAGATCACTAATACCCATAATAGTTGGCTCGGGGAGTGAGCGAATAAACTCTTCATAAGATAACTGCTCGATCGAGGCCACCTCAAAATTAACCAAAGTTCTTAACTGGGTTGAAAGAATGGTGGTTAACAGCCGGGCCAGATTCTCATGAATCATCTGTAAGGTACGCATCTGTTCTTTGGATAGTTTATCAGGACGGCGAAAATCATAGGTTTTAACCTGCTGGTCTTCCGTTTCCTTTTTCATCTCCTCTACATCTACATCACCTGATGACAGGGCTGAGATTAGCGAATCTATCTCACTCTGACTTAAAATATCAGCCATTTATTTCCCCTCCTACTGAACGACGAACTGGGTAAACCAGACATTCTTAATCTTACCAGTAGATAATACCTGATTAAGCCTTGTCACTATTTGATTCTTAATCACCCTGGCCCCGGGCTCCTCAATATCAGCCAGTTTCTGTTCCCGCAAAATGGTAATTATAATATCGCGCAACTGGGGGCTCCTTTTATCAAGCTCTTCAACTACCCTTTTTTCATCTACCTCAACCACAATACTGGCCCTGATATACTGATACCCCCCTGAGCCAGCAAGGTTAACCACAAAATCCCCCAGGGTATAGGTAGGTCCTATATCATCAGGTGTTACTGCAGCCTCTTCCCCTTTATCGGAATTAAAATAGGTCATCAGGCCGTAACTGGTAGCACCGGCAATTAAAATCATCACTATTCCCAGGACAATGATTGTTTTTAAATTTATAGCTGAATCCTTACCATCGGCCATTTTATTCCTCCTGTCTATTTATTGAATTTAGGATAACAATCTCAACCCTCCTATTTTTAGCCCGGTGTTCCGGAGTATCATTGCTATAAAGGGGTCTATACTCGGAGTAACCTGCAGCCGATAATCTGTCCGGAGAAATATTATGGTTTTCAATAAAGAACTTAATCACATTGGTGGCTCTGGTGGTAGAAAGCTCCCAGTTAGAAGGAAACTGCTCATTATTGATCGGTAAGTTATCGGTATGCCCTTCTACCATAATATCATTGGGTATACCTTTAATGGAAGTGGCAATCTCATGTAAAATCTTTTCCCCCTCGGGTTTAATCTCGGCTTTTCCCAGATCATATAAGATCTGACCTGTCAATCTTACTACCAGACCCCTTCTGGTTATTTCCATACTTACATTATTCTGCAAACCCTGTTCTTTTATGTACTGACTGAGCTCCCCCATTACCTTGTTTAAATTTGTCTGGGAGGGATTGAATCTATCCCCCTTTAAACCCTTAGAAACCAAAGTGTCCTCGGAGATTGTCCGACCCCCATCCAGAACCCCCAGCTGGGCCTTGAGGGCAGCAATAAAACCCTGAAATTTCTCTAAATCCATCACCGAAAAGGAATAGAGGAGGACAAAGAAGACTAATAACAGGGTCATCATATCTCCATAAGTAGTCATCCAGGCAGGGGAACCCTTTTTAACCTTTTCCTCTTTGTTTTTCTCTCTAGGCATTCTCTCCCACCGCCGAGGTTCCTATTTCAGCTTCTATCTCCTCTTCACTACCTCCCTGGGCCAGAAAGGCAGATAATTTCTCCTCAACAATCCGGGGATTTTCTCCGGCCTGAATCGATAATATACCCTCGATCATAACCTCTTTCATCAGTATCTCTTCTTCACTCTTCTCTCTTAATTTACCGGCTAAGGGGATAAATAAGAGATTTGCCAGCAAGGCCCCATAAAGGGTGGTAATTAAGGCAACGGCCATACCGGAGCCCAAATTACTAGGATCATCCAGTTTACTCAACATCTGAATTAAACCGATTAAGGTACCAATCATTCCGAAGGCCGGTGAGAGCTGGCCCATTGTATCAAAAATACTCTGTCCCCTGGTATGCCTTTCTTCCAGAAAGGTAAGCCTTGTTTCCAGGATGTTCCTAACCAGATCAGGATCTGTACCATCAACAACTAGCTGGATTCCTTTCTGTAAAAAGGTATCATCAATCTCCATAACATCCTGTTCCAGGGCCAGCAGGCCTTCCCTCCTGGCCTTTTCGGCAAATCCCACCAGAATATCAATGATCTCGGTGGGGTTTATATTACTATTCTGCAGGGCAATCCTGACCAGCTGAGGGAGCTTCATTAATTCGGGTAGAGAATAACTGACCATGGTACCGGCTAGAGTCCCCCCCAGGACGATCAGAATTGAGTCCAGATTAAAAAAGATAATGGCATTGCCCCCGAGTATAATAGCCCCACCCAGAAGGACTACTCCGACAACAATACCAATAACCGTAGCTAAATCCATTACCTCACCCCTTTTCTATCCTCAAACCTGCTAAGGTTTTCCGCCGGTAAGTAATTACTTTCTCAATTATCTCATCGATGCTGTCCAAAACTATTACCTTTCTGCCTGTTGTTAGAAAGATTATGGTATCAGGGGTGGCTTTAACAGTTTCGATTAGTTCGGCATTCACCACCAGCTCTTCTCCGTTAATTTTAGTTACCTTGATCATATTAGCCACCCCTTTATTACTTTGTCTACAAATAACTGCAAATGGATATTGGAGAGATGTAATGAATCATAGACGAATCAAAAAATTTCACTGAATCGGAAATATCTATTTGTAGTTTTCCACTAACGTTTGAGATTAACCAAATCCTGGAGCATCTGATCGGCAACGGTAATAATCTTGGAGTTGGCCTGAAAACCGCGCTGGGTTGTAATCATATCGGTAAACTGCTCGGCCAGATCCACATTGGACATTTCCAGAGTGCCGGAAGCTATTTTACCCCGACCACCATTACCGGCAACCCCTATCTGGGGAATACCCGAGTTTTCAGAGGATGTATAGAGGGTATCTCCTATTTTTGTAAGACCCGAAGGATTACTGAAATTAGCAATTGCTATCTGACCCAGGGCCCTGGTCATTCCGTTGGAGAAACCTCCGGTAATTACACCGCTGTCATCAATGGTAAAGGACTCCAGATCACCCTTTTCATAACCGTCTTTATAGATGCCATCTATCGTGAAATCTGCAGCTAACTGGGTAACAGGGTTACTGGAATTATTAAACTCAATATCAATCTTTTGACCGGGGGTGGCACCACCATCAGGGTTAAAGGTAAAACTACCATTCCCCCCACTGATAATCTGTCCGTCACCATTAAACTCAATTGTGCCACTACCACCACTACTTAAGGTGCCACCATCAATATTGCTAACAGTCCAGTCCCAGATATTTTCGGCTGTAAGGGTTAAGGTTCCTCCAGCACTTAAGTCAGCGATAGTACCACCGTAGTCTAAAGAGATACTCCCTGTAAAACCGGCAGCAGCCAGTTTATTATTAATATCTGTTTCCAGGGCAGTCAAGCTTGCCGGTGCACTGCCACCGGCACTATTATCCCAGTCCGCCTGAATGATAAGTCTATTATTGTCGGGATCATAATTTAAAAAATATGACCCATCATTATCGCTTATTACAATCTCTAGATCAGCAAGTTTTTCATCAGGGGTAGCTTGGGCAACTGTAAAATTGTTTCCGTTGATAGTGGTGGAACCGTTAATCCGCCTGATAAAATCCAGGCTAATAGTATGACTTTCCCCTAATGAATCAAAGATATCAATAGTTGCCGTCCGGCTAACACCGTTACTTATCCTGCTATCCAGGTTCTTACCAAAAATAACCTTCCGGGTTGGTTGAGCAGGCATACTCTGCCCGACGGGGATCTTAATTCCCTGAAGAGGGTTGTTAGTATTGATATTACCGTTAGCATCTGACATCCAGCCTTGAACTATAAAACCATTGGTGGCATTTACCAGATTACCATTATCATCAAGTTTCAGTGCTCCGGCTCTGGTGTATAGATTCTGGTTACCATTATTAACTACAAAATAACCATTACCCTGAATAGCCAGATCTGTACCCAGACCGGTCGACTGTAAATTGCCCTGTTCATGGTTGGTATCAATACTGCCGATACCTACTCCCAGACCGACCTGCTGGGGATTCATACCACCACGGTCACCCTGAGGAGCCTTTGCTCCCTGCAGAGTCTGGCTTAAAATCTCCTTAAAGGTAACCCGGCTACTTTTAAAACCTACAGTATTGACATTGGCAATGTTGTTACCGACAACATCCATTTTCACCTGATGAACCTTCAAACCGGAAACACCGGCATACATCGAACGCATCATAAATATACGACCTCCTTTAAGAGTTAAACTGGTAAAATACCGCAGTCATTTGGTATTTTAAGGCCTCCTAAAAAAGGTCCGGCCTGATAACCAGTTTAAAACAATGATAATTTCTGAACATTTGCATCATAACCTCTAATCCATAAAAACCGCACTATCTATATTAGTAAAGATCCTATCCTTCATATGACCATCATCAACAGCAGTAATTACCGTTTTATTTTCCACACTAACTACATAGGCTACATTATTAACCAGGATTAAGGTATCCCTGGCGCCCTTAGCAGCAGCCTTTTCTACACCAACTCTTAATTGATTCAGATCCTCTTCAGTTACCGTAATATCCCTTGACATCAGACGGGTTTGAGCATGTTTGGAAAACTTAACACCGTCTTTTTCCTTTAATTGGCGAGCGAGAATATCTTTGAAGGAGCTTTTCTCTGAATCCCGGCTTCTAATAGGTTTATCCTGCCGCTGATTTACCTGTTGAGGCCTCTGTATCGGCCGGTTAACTAGTAAGCGATTATCCATCTTTTACCACCTTCCCTTTAGGAAACAGCCGTGATATCATTAACCTCTATCTTTAATTCATTTTCGAGATAGGCATAAACTTTCCCTCCCTCAAAGGCCACCTTTTTAACCCTACTACTTAGGGTTTCTCCTGTTTCAGGGTCAATAGTTTCCACTTTCTTGCCAATAAGGGCCGCTCCCTGGCTTAAACTCTCTATCCGCAAAAAATTCTCCATATTATTGTTCATATTCTGCATCTGTTCTAAGGAACTGAACTGAGCCATCTGGGCTATAAATTCCTTATTATCCATCGGGGAGAGAGGATCCTGGTATCTTAATTCAGTTACCAGCAACCGCAGAAAAGCATCCTTTCCTAAACTGTCATTGGAAACTTCATTTTCTTTACCGGAACCGCTGTTTATAGCATTAGTTGAACCGGAGTCGGTTATACCGGTTGTTCTGTAGTAATTTAAAACCTGAGTATTTATTCCCTCCATCAATTTAACACCTCCTCACGCTAAAAGATTCAACTGTCTGTACCTGTAGTTATAGAGAAACCATCTTGATGGTAGAGGTGGTAGCTCACCCTCCAGCAGTTCATCCCCCTCTGAGAGAAACCTGACTATTTCTTCTCTAGACATATCCTCAAAAGACATGTTCTCAAATTCCTTACTATTATTCTGCTGCTGGTTATACTCTTCCTGTTGACTATGCTGCCGGGTATGCTGGTCTTGATTAAAATCGGAACTAAAGTTTTCGGTCTCTACCTGAATATGGTCTACATTAAATCCCTGCCGTAAGAAATTGGCCTTCAAAAACTGCAGATTCTGCTCCAGTTGATTTTTCACAAAAGAGTTATCAACCTTAAAGTTAACTGCAACCTCTCCATCTTCCACTTTAAGGTGCAACCTGACCTTCCCGAGAAACTCGGGCTCCAGCTTCATCTCGATCTCATTCTTTCCGCTGCGGTGATAGGCCTTAATCTGTCTGGTAATCTGTTCAATTATTTCCTCTGCCCTTACCTGTGAGACCGGATTATTTACCAGCCTACCTTTAACCTCTATTCCCCGGGGTGATTGCTGTTCCAATGCTCCGGAGTTAAGATTACTGGCTTTTGCAGGTTCCTCCTGATGTAAAGACTTAATCTTGAAGTTATCCTTCTCCGCTGAACTAGTCTTTCTACTCTCAGCTCCTATTCTTCCTACAGTATCTTGATCTACCCGGTTAACCGCTTTTGCTCTTGCTCCGGCTGATCCAGACTTTATACTGATCCTTTCAGGGTCTGTATAAGGCACTGACTTAACTAATTTCTCCCGGGGCAGCAATTTAAATTTCCCGGCTTTTTGATTCAGTTCATCTTTAACGGCAAATAGATCCTTATCCTTCTTTTTATCCACAGCCGCTAACCCATCATCCCCCGGACCGGCAAGCCCTGATAGCTCCATTTTCCGGGTTAATTGAGTTAACCACGGCTGTCTCCTCTTCCTGAGAAGTAGATAGGTTTCCTTAACTGCCTGTAATTCCCCGGGTTTTATCTTACTAATCTTATCTCTCGCTTCCTCCGGCGATAGCTGCAGCAGGTCTATTAATTTGTTGGTGGCCTGTTCAACCCCGGCCGCTATCAATTTATTTGTTTTACCCTTGAACCCTTCTCCATCCTTTAATTCTTCCGGTAATTCTTGCGTGCTTATGTTTATATTCTCATCTGCCGGGAAATACTTGCCGGTTCCCCTGAGGGACGTTGGATCCAGGTTGTCAAATTGCAATTTATTTTGCTCTTTTCCCGGTCTTAAATAGGCTATTCTCTGAAGTATCTCTTCAAAGGATAGGTCAAGTAGTTTTTGTAGAGACTCTAGCTCAGCAGCCGTCATTCCCTTGAGTGCCTCTTTGGCTTTCTTTGCCGGTAAAGACAGCCATTTGACCAGTTTCTTCAAGCTTTCTCTCTCCTGCCCTGTTTTATTAGCAAATTGAGCCATTAACTTTAGATCCTTTAGATGATGAGACGTCCCGGAAGTTAAAAAATTCAGCAGTTCCCTGAAGCTTAGTTTGCTTGATTTACTTGCAACAAAAAGGCTGTCATCTTTTTTAGACCCGGGTTTCGCTTTACTTTCCCCCTGGAATAGATTTGCTACTTCAACCGCTCTTATTGTCTTCACCTCCTTTCTATTCGATAAATCAAAAAATTTCCCTCCGTATCACTGATTCAAGGCATTAGAGTACCTGGCTGCATCCTCAGGAGGCAAAGCGCTTAAGATTGCAGCTGCCTGTTCTTCCTTCAGGTTAATTAAGAGATCCAGAACCATATCTTCATCCAGAGAGGAGAATATTCTGGCGGCATCTTCCGGCTTCATTTTCGAATATATCTTGACCAGTTTATCGAGTCTCTCCTGTTCATCCAGGCGCTCTTTCTTTAAAAGGGCCAACTCCTTTTCAAGTTTCTCTACCTTTTTCGTATATTCATCAACCTGCCTTCTGGCAGCTGCTAAGGACTGCTGGAGTTCCTCCTTTTTAGTGCTAACTTCCTTAAGCCGGTTCTCACTCTCCTTAAATTTCTCTAAAAGCTGATTAAAGGCCTCCTCTGTCTGCACATAATCCTTTAAAAAGGGTGTGCTGGTGATAACCTTCTCACCCCAGGCCCGGACTGATATCACCCCGAAGATATTCAGTAACCAAACTCCAACCGCAAAAATAACTAATAATAGAAATATAATTAGATATTTTTTCATCCTTAACCTCCGTAACTAAACCCTTTGTAAATCCCCAGCCCGCTGACCTATTTCATCTAATTCCTTCTGTTCCTTATATAATAACTTTCTATGATACCGTTTAAATTCCTTCTCCTTCAGCTTCTCCAAAACCTCCCGTTTTCTACGCCTGTCCAGAAAATCCTCCCTACACCGAGCCACTTCCCTTTCCTGGGATAAGAAACTCTCCTCGGTCTCTGCAATCTTCCTGCGATTAATATACATGTAATTGCGGGCCTGGATATTCTCGGCAACCGAGAGCTCCTTCTCTCCCCTGAGAAAACTGTAAAGCCCCTTCTGCAGATCCTCTAATCTAGTTAACTGTTTCTCAATCTCCTCTGCCCTCTGCCGGGCCTGAAAAAGCCGGTTCTGAGCCAGTTCTTCCTCGATTTGTCTAACCTCAAGAACCTTTTCTAGATTAAACTTAAATTTCTTCAACCTTATCCCGCCTTATTTAACTAAATTTTTCAAGCTAGCAATTGTTTCCTTAAAGTCTGCCTTCTCCTCTATTCCCTGCTTAAGGAAACTGTTAATCTCATCTATTTTATTTAAAGCCCTATCCACATCGACATTACTTCCCGGTTGATAGGCTCCGATATTAATCAAGTCCTCTGATTCTCTGTAATCTGCCAACAGTTTCCTGAACTCTCCAGCAGCCTCCAGATGTTCCTTGCCGGTTATATCAGGCATTACCCTGCTGACACTACCTAAAATATCAACAGCCGGATAATGATTGCGGGCAGCCAGCTCCCGGGAAAGAATTATATGGCCGTCAAGGATCCCTCGGACAGTATCGGAGACCGGTTCATTAAAGTCATCCCCTTCAACCAGAACCGTATAAAGGGCTGTAATCGTCCCGTGCTGGTTGGTCCCTGTCCTCTCCAGAAGTTTAGGTAATTCAGCAAAAACCGAGGGGGGATAACCCCTGGTAGCAGGAGGTTCACCAACCGCCAGACCAACCTCCCTTAAGGCCATAGCCACCCTGGTAATCGAATCCATCATTAAGAGTACATCTTTACCCTGATCTCTGAAGTACTCGGCAATAGCTGTCGTAACATAGGCTGCTTTAACCCTGACCAGGGCCGGTTTATCGGAAGTGGCTACCACTACAATAGATCTCTTCAGACCCTCGGGACCGAGGTCCCTCTCAATAAAATCCCGGACCTCTCTGCCCCTTTCACCGACCAGTCCGATAACATTGATATCAGCCTCGGTATTTCTGGCAACCATTCCCAGCAGGGTGCTCTTACCGACACCACTTCCGGAAAAAATACCAACTCTCTGACCCCTGCCACAAGTCAAAAGGCCATCGATACTTCTGATTCCCAGACTTAAAGGCTCGCTGATCCTTTTTCTCAGTAAGGGATCAGGTGGCTGTGCCTTGACAGGAACCTCCTTCAGGCCCGGTAGGGGTTCGTCCTTATTTAAAAGTGGTTCCCCTAAACCATTAAGGACCTTACCCAGTAAACTCTCTCCAACCTTAACCTTTAGTCTCTCCCCGGTGGCGACAACCCTGGCCCCGGGATTTATCCCTTCCATCTCACCGATGGGCATCAATAGAACCTTATTCTGGTCAAAGCCTACAACTTCAGTCTTAATCACCTGCTGACCATTTTTAATCAAACAGAGTTCACCGATACTCACTTCAGGGCCCCGGGATTCAATGATTAGTCCTACTACCCGGGTAATATGACCGAAGTTGCTGGTTAAATTAAGGTCATCCAGCTCCCCGGTTAATTTACCCAGGTCAAGCCCCTTCATATTGCCCTACCCCTTTAAGTAACTCCTTCTCCAGCAGAGCTAATTTGTTTTCGATTGTCCCATCCCTGCCTCCGAGGTGGGTTTTAACTATACAATCACCCATTTTCAGTTTGCTGTCACCGATGAAGTTTATCTGCTGTTTGACGAAATTACTTTTGAAATCCTCTTTCACTATGTATTTTTCCAGTTCAGGATTGACAAGGATATCTATCTCCTCAAAATTACTCATATCCTGGACCATCTCCATCACAATACTATTGATAATCTGCGGGTTGATCTCCAGTTCGGCATTGACGACCTTACCGGCAATTCTTACAGCAAGTTTAATTAGATCACCGGAGAGGGCAGCAACCTGGTTATCCAGTTCCTCTTTTACTTTAAGAACCATCTCTTCAAAATGACTAGCAATGTTATTTAGATTTGCTAAACCCTGCTGTCGTCCTTCTTCCTCACCGGCAGCATAGCCATCCTGATAACCCTGATTATATCCCTCTTCTTTCGCCTGCTCTATCTCCTTTAAAGCCTGTTTCTTAATTTCAGCTGCTTCTTCCTCTGCCCGCTTAATTATCCCGGCAGCCTTCCTTTCTGCATCGGTAATAACCCCGGCCTTCCCCTGCTGTGCCTGCTCTTCCCCTGCAGGGTGATTATTTTTTTCTTTCTTTTTAAACTGCTTCTCTTTTTTGGTCTGGACTAATTTGCGATCCTCCAGCTTATACTCTCCGATTATCTGGGAAGCCTTGATGATATTAGACAACTATCTCACTCTCCCCACCCCTGGCAATAATAATCTCACCACTATCTTCTAACTGACGGATCACATTAACGATCCTCTGCTGGGCCTCTTCAACCTCACGCAACCTGACGGGCCCCATATATTCGATATCCTCCCGCAGCATCTCTGCAGCCCTCTTGGACATATTGCTAAAGATCTTATCCTCAACCTCATCACTGGCGGTCTTTAGGGCCAGGGCCACATCATGGGTATCTACCTGACGCAGTACCAGCTGGACGGCCCTGTCATCCAGCAGGGTAATATCTTCAAAGATAAACATCTTATTCTTAATCTCATCAGCCAGCTCGGGGTCCTCCTCTTCCAGCTTATCTAAGATATTCTTCTCGGTCCCCCGATCAACTATATTTAAAATATTAACTATGGAATCAATTCCACCGGTAGAAGCATATTCATTGGTTACGATTGCCGATAACTTCTGTTCTAAAACCGATTCTACCTCCTTAATAATATCCGGGGAGGTCCGGTCCATGAGGGCAATCCTCCTGGAGACATCAGCCTGAATATTCTGGGGTAGTGAAGATAGGATCTGGGCAGCCTGTTCCGGCTGCAAATAGGCCATAATCATGGCAATGGTCTGAGGGTGTTCATTCTGAATGAAATTCAGCAGTTGGGAGGGATCTGTCTTGCGAATAGCATCAAAGGGTCTAACCTGGAGGGTAGCTGTCAGGCGCTCCAGGATATTCTTGGCCCGGTCACTTCCCACTGCCTTCTCCAGCACCTCTCTTGCATACTCTATGCCACCCCTGTTGATATAATCCTTGGCCTGTAATAACTGGTAGAATTCCTCCAGGACATCATCTTTAGTCTCGGTACTAACCCTTTGCAGATTGGCAATTTCCAGGGTTAGTTCCTCAATCTCTTCATCATCAAGATGTTTAAATACCTTAGCCGAAAGCTCAGGACCGAGTGCCAGCAGTAGAATAGCCGCCTTATTTTTCCCCTTTAGCTTACCCCTTGGCATAGTATCAACCCCTTAATTACTCATCCATTAACCAGCTTTTTAAGAGCTGGGCAACCTCTTCCGGTCTCTCGCTAATAATCTCGGTAATCTCCTCTTTAAGCTGCTGTCTTTTCTTATCTTCTTCTGTTAACACAGTAGCAGCCAGTTCATCTTCTGCCTCGTCACCTACCATAAAATCGATAGCCTTACCGGGAACGAGTTCCTCTCCGACAGGTCTCTTTGAACGCCTGAAGACCAGGAATAATAGCAAAAGAATTATCGATATCAAGGCTATTAATCCGGCATAAATATACATCCTGGTTCTTTCCGCTTCCCTGGCAGCTGCCTCTGCCCGGGCTATCTCCTGCTGGAGGGTATTATCAAAGGCCAGACTTGTTACAGTCACCTTGTCCCCCCGCTCAGCATCGTAACCAATAGCAGCCTGAACCACATCCTTAATCTTCTGCAGGGCATCAGGCTGTAGTAAATCATTTACTATAACCGCTACGGAAAGCTGTTCAACATCTCCGGGAGCATAAACATGTCTTTCAATCTTTTCATTGATCTCATAATTGGTAATCACATCTGAACTCTCATAGCTTCCACCCTCACTACCTTCTCCCCTCATTTGATACTGGGGAATATTACTGGTAGTTCCAGGTACCCCCTGGGCTCCGGCCTCCATTCCCTGGTAATTCTCATGCTGCTCCTGCTGGCTGCGGACTATCCCCTCATCACCTACAACAGGGGTATATTCCTTGCTCTCTACCTCTCTCTGATCAAAATTTAATTTCGCTTTAACCTGGACAGTAAAATTATCTGGCCCCAGGACCTTGGTCAGGAGAGCCTTTAAATCAGATTTCAGTGCTTCCTCAAACTTGCGCTGAATCTCAAACTGGTTAACAGTTAACTGGGTACTATAGGGGCTTTTACTGGCAAAACTACCTGTCAAGAGGTTGCCTGCAGTATCAACAATGGTAACCTTCTCCGGTTCTAGCTCCGGAACACTGCTGGCCACCAGATTGGTAATTGCCCTCACCTGGGATTCTTTAAGCCGATAGCCGGGTTTCAATTTCAAGAGGACAGAGGCCTCAGCAGGTTTTGCCTCCTCGATAAATAGGCTATCCTTAGGGGCTGTTATCTGGACCTTAGCAAAATCAACCGCATCCATCGCCTGAATGGAACGGCTTAACTCCCCACTTAAGGCCCGGTAAAAATTAACCCTCCGTTCAAAATCGGTTGTCCCAAACTTGCTCTGGTCAAAGATCTCAAAACCGACAATCCCCTGAGAAGGAAGGCCTGCCCCTGCCATCTCCAATCTTGTTTTATGTACTTTATCAGCCGGAACCAGAATTGTCCTGCCTCCATCACTTAATTTATAGGGTGTCCCTGCTTCATCTAATTTTTTAACGATTGCATCGGCATCTTTAGGGTCTAACTGACTGAATAAAGGCTGATACTGGATGTTTCCGCTCCAGATTATTAAGAAAAGCAAAGACAATACAACAGCTACTACACCGATACCGATAATTATCTTTGCCCTCCTGTTTAGATTCCCCATTAATTCTTTCAACTGTTCTATGTATTCCCGTAACCAGTCACTCATTATTCAATCCTCTCTTATATGCTGCAAAAAACTATATCTGTATCCTCATTATCTCTTTATAGGCATCGATGACCTTATTCTGTATCGCCAGGGTTAGATTTAAGGCCAGCTGGGCCTTCTCGGTGGCAATAGTAACCTGGTGGATATTATCAATCTTCCCCAGGGCAAAATCCCGGGTAATCCTGTCGGCTTCCTGCTGCATTTGATTTACTTTAGCAATCTCATCCTTCAGCAACTCCGTAAAAGAAACACCTTGACTACTATCAGCCTGCTGACTCTCTTTTAAACCCGCATCCAGTAATCTTAAATTATTGACAACCGGTTTAATCATCTCTAATCACCCCTTAACCCTTACCAATTTCCAAGGCCTTCAGGGCCATATTCTTGGAACTGTTCAGGGCGGTAACATTTGCCTCATAAGCCCGGGAGGCATCGATCATATCTACCATCTCTGTAGTAATATCCACATTGGGCATGGCCACATATCCGTCCTGATTGGCATCCGGGTGTGAGGGATTATAAATCATCTTAAAAGGTGATTGATCCTCAGCAATCCGCACAACCCCAACCCCGTTACCAGCTTCCATAGTCATTTCCTTATGTAACAGGATTTTAAAGGGACTCTGCGTTTTCTCTCTGAAAACTGGTATCTTTCTGCGGTAGGGCCCACCATCTTCTGTTCTGGTAGTATTGACATTAGCAATATTGCCGGCAATTACATCCATCCTCAATCTCTGGGCCGTCATCCCTGAGGCACTGATATTAAAACTGCCAAACAAAATTATCTACCCCCTTTACTGATAAGATCATTATCTACTCCCCTTAGTAATTACATCTTTCAGGTTCTTAAACCGCTCATTAATCTGTTGAACCAGGGTACTGTAATAGATATTATTCTTGGCCAGTTCAGCCATCTCGACATCAATATCAACATTATTACCATCATTCCTGTAGCTAGTGTCAGGAACAGTAATCTGTTTAAAGGGCTTTATGGACTGAGAAGACTTAATTGAATTTGCTCCCTTTAAATGGCTTTCATCGGTTGTCTTCAGTGAAAGATTAGTACTCTTTAGAAATACATTGGATAAATCAGCTAGTTTATGAGATACTTCAGCTAGCTGATTATTATTCTTATCTACAATAGATTTCAATGTCGAAATAAAATCGACATCTTTTCTCTTATAATCCGGGGTATTAACATTGGCTATATTATTCGCCAGGGCCTTCTGTCTCAGGCTAGCCCCATCAAGGCCAAGTTCTAGCAAATCGATAATAGATTCCATTATCTCACCCCTTTTTTTCAGGATAAATTATCTTTTGGCTTTCATCATCTGCCATAGCTTCACCTATAACAATAAAGGAGGGGTAATAATCTTCACTTTTTCACCCATTTTTGCAAATATACTTTTTTTTGTTAATAACTTATGTATTCGACAATAATCTTCGACAATAATCTATATAAATATATAAAATCTATATAATTATTATAACATTTCTCAAGGCCTTTTTAAATCACTAATATTTCGTTAGTTTAAACGTAAATTATGTCAAATAGAAGTTAAATTACATCAGTAAATATTGTCGTTAATTATATTTTGTATATGTATTCGCCAAAAATTTCATAATCCCTACTATAACCGCGGAAAATCAGTATTTTAGGAAAAAAGTCCTATTATCTAGGTTATCTTCTTAACCGCCTCTATTACCCTTTCTTCTTTAAAGGGTTTGACGATAAAGTCTCTGGCACCTGCCTCGATAGCCTCAATAATCATCTTCTGCTGTCCCATCGCACTGCAGACGATAATCTGGGCGTTAACGTCAATATCCTTTATTGCCCGGATTGCTTCCAGGCCATCCATAACCGGCATGGTAATATCCATTGTTACGATATCGGGTTTAAGCTCCTGATACATCTCTACTGCCTCTTTACCATTCTGTGCCTCGCCAACTATTTCGTAGTCATCTTTCAATATATTCTTTAAATTTAACCGCATAAAGGCAGCATCATCAACAATCATTACCCTTTTCTTCACCTACTACCCCCCTTTTATCCATATTATCCCTATTGTTTTTATTCGCTATCTTTTGCCTTTTTCCTGCAAAAATTTAAGGAATTAAGCATAATTTCCTAGGAAAATTCCATATAATAACTGGGTTTACGGGAAAATTGAGAAAGAGATGGATAATACAATAACCCTTTTTAGTTTATTTAGATAAATATAATCCTTTTACAGCTATATAATTCTTTAACCCGGAAGCCACCTTCCGGGTTAATTTTTTCCTTCAGAACTAATTATATTCTTTAGTATCTTTTTAACACACCTTCTGGCCCCCTGCCCATCAACAAGTAACTGGCCCTGTTGACTCATCCGGCACCTTCTCTCATAATTCTGTCCTAAATCTAAAATACTATTAACCAGCTCTTCCTCTTTTACCCTGTCACCGGGACCTAAATTAATAATTATCCCGGCTTTTTCAAAATACTGAGCAGCTAGAGCTTGATTCTCCGCCTGTAATAAGGCCAGAGCTGGAGTACCGGTTGCAGCTAGTTCATACAGAGTACTACCTCCGGCAGAAACTGCCAGATCACAGTTTAACATTAAGTTGCTGATTTTATGGATATTAAAATGTAAGGCAATCTCTAACTCCATGTCCCTAGTAACTTTAATAATCTCAGTTAAATTATTAAAAGCCGGCCCGATCACCAGATCTACATGCAGATTATCCATTTCCTCAAGATTATCCCCTGTTATTTTTTCATTCACTAGTTTTAAGGCCCGGATTATTTTGGAGGAAAGATTTAGGGGATCCCCCCCGCCAACGGTAACCAGAATCCTTCTCACCCTTTTGTTGAGCCTCCGTTTCGGTAGATCAGAGAATTCATCCCGTAGCAGGGTATATTTGGTTCCCAGTAGAAATCTTGTTTTACCGGTTAAAGAAGAATATTCAAGATCTTGAGCATAAATATTTCCATTAATGAAAATATCAGAGGGGAAGGCATAGGGGGCAAAGTCATGAATGGTAACCAGTAGTTTAACCACTTCCTTCATCTGGTTTAAATAATTTTGCTCAATTTGATATGAATCCGTAATTAAAATATCAATCTCTTCGTTAATGATAATATCTTTGACCGTTGCAATTTCACCATCATAATCCAGTCCGGAAAATATATTTATCATTTCAAAACCATGTTGGTGCAGTAGTTGGTTTACCCCTGATTCACTTTTAGTAATAAAAATGATCCCGGTCTGACCCGGAAAGGCATTGGCCAGAGCCAGGCAGCGCACCAGATGGCCCATCCCAACCGAAGATCCCCCATCGACGCGAAAAGCGATCTTTAACATCTATATCACCCATATAAGTTTATTAAAGATTACTTAAAAAGCTTTTTATTTTAATAAATCTCAAGTATTACTTAAATTTCAATTACAATAATTCCAATTACACTAATTAAAGATTAAATGTATTTCTTCTGCTGAACATGGCTGTTAAGCCGAGCCAGTTCCGGTTCCTGGTCCAGCAGCTTAATTGTTTCTTTAATATCAAATACCTTATCCTCCCGATATAACCTCTCATAGATCTCTTTGACCAGCCTGAAATCATCAATCTCATCAACACATAGGCGGTAATCGCGTCTCAGTACCTCCGGAGCCTGGTGATGAGCAATATTAAAGATTTCGGGATGTCGGTAAATGTATAAGGTAACATGTTCCCGGTAGAGATCGTCTTTTTTATCATCACTCAGTAATTCCTTTACCCTTAATAAAGTCTCCAAATAAAAAACCTCAGTATCCAAACCCCGGGGGTAGCCCCTATGGCCCATATAATCAACCTCAGATTTTAAAAAATCTGCAATAACCTCGTCAACCGTTACCGGATCGATCAGGGGACAGTCCCCGGTAATTCGGATTATCACATCAGCCCCGAATTTCTGGGCAGCCTCGATATAACGAGAGAGCACGTCCGTCTCTGAACCGCGGTAAAAATCTACTCCTTCCCTTTTTGCAATCTCTACAACCCGGTCATCAGCTTTTTCCTTGCTGGTGGCAATGACAATCTGATTAAGATTCTCTGCTCTCTTTAATCTATTAATTAAATGAGCCAGCATTGGTTTACCAACAATCTCCTTCGCTACCTTACCAGGTAGGCGAGATGAGCCCATTCTGGCCTGGACAATAGCAACAATTTTATGTTCCTGTACCATACCTTTCACCTCTACTTTTCACTATCATTAAATCTTATCCCATGTTATCGGTTCATTAGCCCTAATATCCTTTCTTACCTTCCGACCAATTACCAGATCATAATATTTAGGTTTTAAGCCAATCCCAGGTCTCAAAACGGCGACCATATCTTCTGTAATTTCAGCTCCTTCAGAAATATCCTTAATGGCAAAAATACTACGCCTCCCCCGCCGGTAATGTATCTCTTCCGAAGGGACAAGTTTTTTAATAGGAATGCCAATTGCTAACTCCGCTTCCCTGATACCTTTTACCATTGCTTTGAGCTCATCAGGTTCTAGAGCAAATTTATGATCAGGACCGGGTAAATTTCTATCCAGGGTAAAGTGTTTCTCAATAACCTTTGCACCTCTGGCCACAGCAGCCACCGGGACAGTAATTCCCATAGTATGGTCTGAATAACCAACCGGGACCTGGAAAGCCTGGCTCATGGTATCCATAGCTGCCAGATTAACATCCTCAACTGGCATGGGATAACTTATTCCGCAGTGAAGGAGAATAACCTGATCATTATCTTCACTATAAATGGCCTCCAGCGCTTCTTCTATCTCCCCTAGATTGGCCATTCCGGTGGAAAGGATAATTGGCTTACCCTTTTTAGCAATATACCTTAAAAAAGGGATATCAATACATTCAAAGGAAGCAACTTTAAATGCTGGCACTCCCAGTTCATCCATCTGGTCAACTGCTTCGTAATCAAAGGGAGTGGAAAGGAAGATTAAACCCTGTTTTTGAGCATAATCCTGTAATTCCTGCTGCCATTCCCTGGGTAATTCCAGCTTTTTATATAGCTCATAAAGGTTATCGGCTATGTCATATTCATCTCCCAGTTCCATAATTTTGTCATCGGTCCTGGCAGCTATCTTGTCGGCTGTAAAGGTCTGGAATTTGACCGCATCTACTCCGGAATCAGCGGCTATATCGATTAACTTTCTGGCCTGGTCCAGATCACCATTATGATTGCTTCCGGCTTCTGCGATTATAAAGGTGGATTGGCCTTTCCCTACTAATCTTTTACCAATTTTAATATTATGACCCAATTCTTAACACCTCACATTTATATGCTCAAAAAGATTTCAATGCTTTCTCTAATTCAGAAAAGAAATTTATCTCATAGTCAGCCTCATATTCCGGCGATAATCTCTTATCAATATACATCCCCTTCTCACGGATAATGCGGATAGTCTTCATACCCAGTCGACGTGCTGTTATAAAATCCTTCTCCGGATTATCACCGATATAAACGGCTTCTTCCGGGTTAACATTGAATCTCTCCAATAACTTGAGATAAGCAAAGGAAGAAGGTTTACGTCTGTCCACTCCATAATCATCGGTAACTATTATTTCTTCGATCAGTTTATTAAGTCCAAGCTCCTTTATTTTATTCCACTGAACAGTGAAATTACCATCAGTAATTAAACCCAGCTTATAATTTCCCTTCAATCCGGCAAAAACCCTCTCTACATCTGGATATAATCTGAGATTATCAGGTTTATGCTTGCGATATATATTTACCATCCGCTCAACTTCAGCTCCGGGCAGACCAAAGTGAGCCAGTGTTAGATCAAAGGTCTTCCCCCTGCCCTCTTCATCCAGAACAGTTAAGAGTTTATTATAAAAGTCTTTAGCGGAGAGATCATACCTGGCACTGATGTAATTACTGACCGCTCTAAAACCACTCTTCACATATTCCAGTTCGTAATAAAGGGTATCATCAAGATCAAAGATTAGAGCCTTAATCATCTAGAACACCTGTTTTTAGTTTGATTAAATCAACTTTGTTTTTAAATAAGGGAGTATCATATCTAAGCATAGCCAGATCAGCTTCAAAGTCCCCGATGAAGGGATCTATTTTTTCACCCGCTACCATCCGGGCAATCAAAAGGGGATAATTGATACCGGCCCGGCAAGAAAGAGGAACCCCTCCACCGAAACGGGGATTTATCTCAATAAATTTAAAATTTCCTTCCGGAGTTATAATTGCCTGTAAATTAGCCGGGCCAATTATGCCTAAACCCTCGATTATCTTTTTACTCCAGTTAATTAAGCTATCATCTTTGACTGTAAGGGCCTTGCTAACTTCACCAGCCCTGATCTCAATCCTTTTCCTGGGAACAGAAGAAAGGAGATTTCCTTCAAGATCTGACAGTGTATCTATGGTATACTCCGTACCCTCAATATATTCCTGAATTATTGGGTTATTGATATATTCTGTAAATAACCTTAATTCCCTCTCCTTCTTTATTAAAAAGGCATTCTGACTTCCCTGACCAAAACGTGGTTTAATAAATAAAGGAAAGGATAAATTCTCATTAAGCTCTCCCGGCAGAAAGGTCTCAGGTGTAGGGATATTATTGTTTTTAAAATATTGATAAAGCCTGTACTTATCCTTACAGAGCTCAATAACATCTCTTGAAGATAGAAGGACTTTAATTCCTCTATTCTCAAAAATCTCTCTGGCTTCATCCAGTACAAGAAATCCTTTTTCCAGGAGTGGAATTATAACCCTGATATCTTCTTTTTGACAGATATCTAAAATCCTGTCAATATAATCGGGATCATCGACTCTGGGTGTAAGATAATATTTATCGGCCAGATATAAAGCGGGAGCCAGGGGGCTATTATCAGTTACGATAACCCTGCCACCGATTTTATTTAACTCTTCTCTGAATATTTTTGTTAATGTCCCCCGCCGACCGATGGTAGTAATTAGAATATTGGTTTTCATTGATATCACCCAGTTTAAATAATAAATCTCTGTTGATGATTAATTTCTATCCTGGTAATTATCCTTTTAAAATGATATCTATTAACTCCATTGCATCCTTAACAACTATATCCATGTTAGCATACTTATATTTTCCCAGTCTCCCTATAAAATAGACATTGTCCAGCTTTTTTGCTTCTTCTGCATATAAATTATATAATTCCCTGTTTTCCTTTCTCGGAATGGGATAATAGGGTTCTCCCTCTCCACAGGGGTATTCCTTTACTATTGTGGTCCTGGCTGATTGTTGACCGGTTAAATGCTTAAATTCGGTTATTCTGGTGAAATCATAGTCATTGGGGTAATTTACAGTACCAACCTGTTGATAATACTCCCTGTCAAGGGTTTCAAATTTAAAGTTCAAGGATCTATAGGGTAATTTTCCGTATTTATAATCGAAATAGTAATCAATAGATCCGGTATAGATCATCTTACTAAATTTTATTTCTCCTTCTATCTCTTTGTAGTCTGTATTTAGAAGGATACTTATATTTTTGTGATCAAGCATCTTTTGAATTAATTTTGTATATCCATTTGCCGGCATCCCTTGATACCTATCGGTAAAATATCTATCATCTCTGTTATATCTTACAGGTATTCTGGCTGTAACCTCTTTATCCAACTCTTCAGGATATAGATCCCACTGCTTTTTGGTATATCCCTTAAAAATTAATTCATATAGCTCTTCACCCACTTTACTTACAACCATATCCCTGGCATTATGTACTAGAATGTCCCTTTTAACTTTCTCGTAAAATTTATTTATATTAAAATAATTATAATCTGTACCATAAAGCAGATTAATAGTATCAAGATTAATTGGAATAGGTACTAACTTTCCATTGACATAGGCCAGCACTCTATGCTGATAGTTTCTCCATTCGGTAAACCTTGATAGAAAATCCCAGACCTCCTTATAGTTAGTATGAAATATATGAGGACCATATTTATGGACCAGGATTCCATGGTCATTATAATAATCATAAGCATTTCCACCTATATGATTTCTCTTATCAACAATTAATACCCTGTTCCCCTTTTCAGCCAGTAGATTTGCACAGGTGCTGCCTGAAAACCCGGTCCCAACAATTAAATAATCAAACATCCTTTGCCCTCCTGTAAAGTTAATCTTCCTCCCTTAATGATTTCAGCTTAAATGGCATGAATAGAATAATAAAAATAGAAAAAATACCGGTGAGAATAAAGGAAAGAAAAGACATAGCAATATTCTGTAAACCCATCAGCATTATTTTTGTTTTACTTATCTCTTTAAAGTCGGAGACCACATTACAAATTACCCTTTTTTTAGTTTTAAGGGTCAGGGAATATAGTAAAACATTTAAAAATCCGGCACCGGTAATATTGGTTACAGGAATAATAACCAGGTCAAATTCTTCATCCGCTAATTCCTTAACTTTATTTTTAAATTTGAAAGACCCTTTATAGGGATATATATGTATCTTATCAATCATCTTATATTTTTCTGCCAGTTTAACACCATGTTCATGAGTCAGTAAATTTATATTGTAATCTTTATATTTTTCCTGAATGGTAATAATGTTCTTATCTAACTGTTGAAAACTTACCGAGCGAATAATAAGAAGTTTTTTCACATTCCAGCCTCCCCTATCTAAAAAATGTAAAGGATACATTAAAGGGTATCCTTAGATTTTTAGCAATACTTCTGTCTACCGGCTTCCTTTTCCCCTTCAATTTCCCCATCTTAATAAAGGCGGAGAACATAGCCTTAATATATATCAAGGTCTTCTGCTCCATTGAGAAATAAAAGCAATTATAAATCAGCTGGATAGTAAATTTGATCGCCATATCCAAGGGATAGTTTTTCCAGATAAGCCAGAAGGCGTTCCGGGTATAATAAAAAGGCGCCCTCCAGGAAGATCGATTTTCGGGAGAATACTTGTGATAGGATACTATATCTGGGAAAAACCGAATCTTGTATCCTGCATTTAAGATTCTAAAGGCTATATCCTGTTCGTTCCAGTATAAAAAGAATTCCTCAGGATAAAATCCCACCTTCTCTAACAGACCCCTTCTAACACCCGCACCGGCACCGTTAAAGGCCATAAGATAATCTTTTGACTCTGCTGCAGCATCCTCACTTTGATCTTCTTTATCATTTTTTATATCATCATAATTGTAATAATTCCTTACATCAAAGGCTACAAGGCCAAGCTCTTCATCTTTACGAAACTTGTCCAACATCTTCTTAATAGCATCCCTTTCAGGAAAGGAGTCATCATCCAGTATTACTATATATTCACCCCTGGCGTTTTTAAAACCGATATTATAGGCCTCTATACCTATATTTTTAAACATCTTGATTAATTTAACCTCCGGAAACTCCTTTTCTATCATCTCCACTGTCCCGTCAGTAGAATAATTATCTACAACTATTACTTCCAGGTTATCATAATCTATCTCCCTAATCCCATTCAGACTTTCCCGCAGATCCTCTTTTCTATTCCAGCAGATTGTTACTATACTTACCAGGGGATCATTCATTCTTCACACCCTCTCTATCATGAATCGAGCCTGCCCTTTAAAGTCAAAAGCTTGTTTAAAAACAAGGGATAGTAAATATTTTTCATCATCTTATAGACATTATCAAAACCTTTCACATACTCCCTATCTTCATTAGAGCTTACCACATTAAAGAAGCGGTCTATATAAAAATCCATCCTATCTTCAATTTTGTTCTTAATATCAAAAATATGAAAACAGACCTGACCTACCAGATCATATTCGTCATATTTGGCTTCTTTAAATTTAATCACCTTATATTCACCGAACTGCTCCCTTAATTCATTAATATCACTGTACTTCACGGCAATGGTAATATTTAAATCATTATTAAGCTTTATTAACTCATTCGTTACATCCCTCAAGATCTTTGTATCATTATAATCTATTAGAAGAATATTTTTTTTATCGGTAATAATATTTTGCAATTTATTCTCTATAAGTTCTATATCAAAGATTCTACCTGCCGGTGCTTTTCCTCTTACATTATGACATGCATCCTCAACAGCAGCAATTATGGTTTTGGCACTGCTGTATTTTCCCGTATAATTACATGAATAAACCGCCTGAAAGATCTCATCAAATATTTTTTCAGCAAATTCTTTTATTCTATCTTTGTCCAGATATTTAACAAAAAAATGAACCCTGTTTCTCCAGAAATAATAGGTGCCGAAGGTATTTGATTTTGCTTTAACACCCATTTTGTGCCAGACGTTAGACCTTGTATAGGAAACCACCCTGAAACCCGCCAGTTTCATTCTGTAAGCCCATTCTATGTCATCCCAATAAATGAAATTGCCTTCATCTATTATCCCTGCCTTTTTAATTGCATCAGCCCTTACTAAAAGGGAACAAGCCGCCACGTAATCACACTCAACAATCTCGGGTAATTGGCCATTATCTTTAAACCCTTTATAATTAGGGTTTATATAAAAATTATTCCAATCGATACTTGAGCCCAATTCCTGTATTTCTCCCGGTTTATCCATAGAATATATCAATGAACCAGCTATTGCTACATCCTCATTCCTTTCCAGATAATTATAAAGCTCTTTTAAAGCATCTTCATCTAAAATAACATCATTATCCAGTAAATAGATGTATTTATAATCTTTTTTGAAGGCTTCTCTAATTCCTGTATTAAATCCTCCTGAACCACCTTTATTTTCACTATTTCTTATCAGGTTAACTTCACGTCCAAAAAAATCATTAATAGCTTCTACTGAACCATCTGTTGAGGCATTATCTACGACATATAGATCATAATTTTGAAAGGAGGATTTCTTTACTGACTCTATACACTGTAAAACATAGTCTTTTTTATTGTAATTTAATATTATTATCGCAACAGCTTTATTCATGAAAGCCTCCTAACATCATTCATATCTCGATTTAAAAGATTCAACATAATTAATAATAAACAACAAAATCGTCTAGATGATTATATCCAAGGTCTTTCAAGTATTCCGCTATTTCAAACTTACCTGGTTGGGATGCAACTAAAATTTTGGGCTTTTTTTCTGTTTCCTTAAGTAATTCTGGAGAAAATACTTTTTTTCCCTTAATTATTGTATCTTGTTTCTTTTTATCACTATCGATAAACCCTTTAATATTGAGATTATTTATGTTTAGAGCATATAAAAGATTCTGCCCCATACTTCCAGCACCCCAGACATAGACTTCATTATTTTCTTCGAACAAATTGTTAATCTCTTCTTTTTTGATTCTATATAAACTCTTTCTAAAAAATAGATCATTGTTTCTAGCTGTAATTGAAGTACTAGATACCCTCATTTTCACCAGAACCTTATCTATATTGGCCATCTTATATCCCATTTTATTTAATTTATAAAATAAATTATAATCCGTTCCCATTGGGAAATCTTCATAACCAACCTTTTTTATAACCTTACTTTTACCCATAATAGTTGTATGGGTTAAAGAACAATACCAGTATAATCTTTCCCTCATTGCCTGCCAATGAACAACACTATTTATTTCCTTTTCAATTATTGATTTGAAGGTTCGATATCTTTGGCTTTTTTTTACTTTATTATTATGTGGAAAAAACTCTATAAAACTTCCCACAATATCTATATCTGGATTGTTTTCTAAAAATTTTTTTTGTTCCATAAATCTAATAGGTTCAAATATATCATCTGAATCTGCTTTAGCAATATATTTGCCATTAACCTTCGATAAACCAAAATCTAAAGCAGGCCCAACTCCCTGGTTTTGCTCAAAATCAAATAATCTAATTCTACTATCATTATAACTTTCTATAATTTCCCGTGTTCTATCAGTAGACCCGTCATTGACGATTATAAACTCAAAATCATCATAAGTTTGATTCAATATACTCTCTATTGATTCACCAATAAATTCTTCCCCATTGTAAACAGACATTAAAACACTTATTTCAGGCACCTAGACTTCCCTCCTTCCATAAATTATATAAATATTTTATAAAGCTATTATTGTAAAGTAGTCTGGAAAACTTTAAATTGATTAATCCCCATTTCTGTCAGTTGTTTTGATATTTCTCCGTAATATGAACTTGTAATAATAACTTCATTTTTATCCCTTTTATAATTTTCTTTTAAATAATCTGGTGACTTTATCTCTACATTATTAATTTTTTTACCCCATTTTCTTTTATCATTATCACAGAAATAGGCAATACAATATTTCCTTTTCAATATCTCAAAGGCAACCTTCCCTAATGTTGAGGCTCCAAATAAAATTAAATCAACCTTTTTCTCATTTAATGTATCTTCAACATGCTTTTTACTGGTTTTCTCTAAACCCTTAATCATCTTATCAATCTTTTTGATCTGTTTTTCTAAGGAATAATGCCTTTTTACAAAATCCCGGTATTCTGTTGAATTATATTCAGCTGATTTTATCATCTCTAGTGCTTCATCTATCGTATTAAAAAGATACTTCTCCGACCAGATATCTTTTGCAGTAGGAAAATTATGAATTACTGGTTTGATTCCCTTTGCCATTCCCTCTGCAATATTATAGCCGAAACTTTCGTAAACACTTGTGGAGATAATATAATCTTTATTTTCCAACCATTTATTAATATCTTTCTGCCAACCTTCAAAGTAAACATGATCCTTTAAATTCATTTCGTCGATTAAATGGTTCCAATATAATTCGATTAGATTTTCATAAAACTTCCCGGCTACAAATAATTTATATCTTGGATCAAATTCAACTAATTTTTTTATAATTTGTAATATCATCATTGGATTCTTAATAAGTCTCACTTTGGCAATATAAGCAAGGTTATATCCCTTTTCTCTGGGTTGAAAACTAAATAAATCCAAATTGACAGGATTACTTATTGTTTCAATAGACACCCGCTGTTCAATGTCCGGAAGAAATTCTTTCAACAACTTTTTAACATGGTCCAGGACAACCACCAGTTTATCTATATTCTCCCATTTGACGATAAAGGGGTACTCGGTAAAAATTTCATACCTGTGCAATCTACATATAATTTTCTTCCGCTTCGCCAGTTCCAGATCACTTGCATAAGCTATAATATCATCACACCATTCAAACCAACATATATCTGCCCATTCCATCCCTTCATTTATTTGAAAAAGGTTGGTAACCTCAATTTTTCTAACTTTATAATTTAATGACAATCCCTTAATAATATCATTTAAGAAATCATCCATACCTTTTTTAACGAAAAATGCTACTTTTATGTTATTTTTAACCATAGTTTTTACTCCCTTTTATGTTAAATAAAGAATAATAAATCGTCCTTATTATAAAGTTTTATGATTTTTACCTCTTTTTTTAACAGATTATTTATTATCTTAAAGATCTCATCCTGATATAAATAACTTGAAATAATTATCCTATCCAACTCCAAATCATTTATCTGTTCGGGGCTATAAACGTATCTATTTAAAAATTTTTCTCCCCAGTAATCTTCATTGGAATCAAAAAAGAATATATTGAAATCTATATCCCCAAAAATATCTTCATATAATCCTAACATACCTGTAGTATGTCCACCGGTACCGTAAATGCCAATATTTTTACCGTAAGCTCCCTCAAAGGCTTTTACCAAAAGAGGCTTTAATTTATCACACCAATAATCATAGCAATTTTCCTTTAAATATTTATTTGGCAAGATATCAATGCTTCCCCCATATTTATTTATCACCCTATGTTTTTCGGAAGTAAATTTATCTAACTGAGAAACACTTTTAGATTGATTATGCTCTCTAAATTTTGCCAGGACTTTATCTAAATATTTAATCTCACTTATCTTTAACAATTTTATCCAGAGATCATAATCCATTACATAATTTAAACTTTCATCTAAATAGCCAACTTTTTTTACTGCCTTCATAGAATAGAATGAACCCGGCTGAGCAATTGATGATCTTTTATGTAAAAGTACATCTAAATCAATATCTGGGACTTTATATATTTTATTCTGGTTTCCTTCTTCATCTATAAATAATAAATTACCATAAACAATACCCAATTTATTGTTCTTAATAAATTCATCAACTACGGTTTCTACACAATCCCGCATTAATATATCATCTGAATTAATCCAGCCAACAATTTCCCCCTTTGCCATCTTAAAACCCTTGTTAATCGCGTCTGACTGACCATTATCCTTCTCAGATATATAGGTTAGCCTATTTTTATATCTTTCCAGTATCTTTAATGTATTATCTTTTGAACCACCATCAACTACTATATATTCAATATTATCATAGGTCTGATCTAAAACTGAGTTAACTGTTTCTTTTATATATTGCCCTTGATTATATGAGGGTGTAATTATACTTACTAAAGGTTTTTCATCCATTTACTTCCCTCCTTATAAATACTCTTATCCTACTCATAAATTGTCAGGACTTTCCTTTCATCAATTCCCATACCTAAAAGTTGTTCTTTTATCGCATCTTTACCGTAAATCGAAGCGATAATTATCTTATCAACTTTGTTACATAATTCCAATTCGGGTTTTAAAACCATTTTGCCGAAAAGGCTCCTATTCCATTTAAATTTATCATTATCAAAGAAATATTCTACAGCTACATTTTCAGAAGCTTCCTGAATAAGGTTAAAAACTAACTTCCCTAATTCACCTGAACCAAATATGGCAACCCTTTTATTATTATCTTCAAGAATAAAATCAATAAATTGATCAGCAAAGATAAAACTATTCTTTTCATTAAAGGAATACATCCTTTTCGATCTATCCTCTTTTTTATATGCCTGATCTAAGTCCTTCTGGCTAACATCATTTTCTTTTATAAATCTATATCCATAATTTAATAAATCTTGATTTTTTGAAAAACCTAATGTTGAAACAATATTTTCAAAGGTGTATTTAAAATGAAAATTTCCAGTTAAATTGAATGCAATATCTGAATCGAAATCCCAGTCGCTAATTAAGACTCCCTCTTTTTTTAACAACCCATTTAACCTGGCAGCTAACTGAACAGGATCTTTAACATATTCAAAGATATTATTACTGACCAAGACATCGTAATAATTATCTTTTAAAGTATTAACAAAGCTTATATTTTGATAACCCTTAATGTTTTCAAATATATAATCAAAAATATTAGATTTATATATATCAATATTAGAAGAAGGAGTTCTCTTAGCAATCTCCTTTGCTACAGTTCCAATACTATCATTATAGACTAAAATATTTAGATTTTTTTTATCTTTAAAATAGTCCGCTATCAGATTGATATGGTACATTGATGTTGGCTCTGTTTCAATAAATAAACTATAAAATAACCAGATTGGGTGAGATTGAAAAATATCTAAGTCTTCTTCTGAAATATTTTCCGTTTCTAATCCTATATCATACCAGACTTGATTCATAATTTGCCTTACATCTTTAATATTTGGAGCTTTATTAATATCAAAATACCCCACATATTTTTTTAAGTTATTCCATTTAAGCAACCCGTAAACCTCTGACCACTTTTTAACTTCTATATCTCTGGTAAGTAATTCTTCATATAAATTTAAATATTTTTTTCCTACGATCCTAAAAGAATAATTATTTATAACTTTCTCCCTTGTCTCTTTACCTAAAACCTTTAATCTTCTTTCATCTTTTAAAATCCATCCAATACCTTCAGCTAAATCTTCGGCAGATTTATATTCAGCCAGATAACCATTTTTCTTATGTTCTAGCATATCGGGCATTCCACCAATATTAAAAGCGACAACAGGCGTACCACATGCCATTGATTCCATAACGGTGTTAGGTAAGTTATCTTCTAATGAAGGAGCAATAAATACATCAGCGGCACTATAGCATAAGGCCAGAGTATAATCATCTTTTAAAGTTCCCATAAAATTTACCTTATAAGGAAAACTTTCCATCTCTTCAGAACTGGAAGCACCAAAAACCAATAACTCTAAATTATTATTAAAATCTTTACGCCTAAAACTTAACTTTTCTAAAGCTTCTTTAAGATAAGTAAACCCTTTTCTTTTATCCTTTGTTGCCTTTACTGCTCCAAATAAAACTAAATGCTTATCCATTGGAAGATTTAAAATCATGCGAGCAACCTTTTTATCAATTGGTTTAAATATTCCCGTATCAAGAGTATTAGGTATAACTTTAATTTCTGAGTCTGAAAAGAGAGAACTTTCCCTGGCAGATTCTGCAAGCCATTTGCTTGGTGTTACTATAGTTAAGTCTAATTTATTAAAAATTTCATGTTTTTTTAACCAGACTTTTCTCGTTAAATCCTCCTCTTGATCAGATTTTAGAATTGGACATCGCCCACACTTTTCCTGATATCTATCACAAAAATTACTGTAATGACAGCCACCGGTAAAAGGCCACATATCATGAAGAGTCCAGACAATGGGTTTATTTAAACGTTCAAGCTTATTTAAACTCTTTAATGAAAGAAAATCTCCATTTATCCAGTGCAGATTTATAATTTCAGCATCCTTTATAAGACTATCATTAGAAATATCTACTCCTTCTCTACCTGTAGAAAAAGGAACAGGATACCTTTCAAGATAAAAATTTAAGGATGGGATACTATTATCATAAATTGATTTTGAAGTATTAGGAAAACTAACGGTTAAATCATCCCCCTTTTTAGTCCTGACAAACATTCTGGAATCAATATCTAATCTATTTAAAGCCTGATTTAATCTATAGGCGGCCCTGGCTGCTCCACCCTGTATATCCGAGCTGCTAATGTGTACTATTTTCAAATTTATCAACCCTCGTATAATATGATTAGTGACATTAATTAAAAGTCACTTTTGAAACCTAAATTAATAATTTTTTAATCCTATACATTAAAAACAGTAGTAGTAGTTGTGGTTATGTGGGCAACTTGGTCTTTAGTTGTCCAAGCGGTGTGGATAATGTGCGTCAATTTGATTTTTAATTGTCCACATTATCCATATAAGCGTCATATCCACAACTCATAAGAGCTGCTACAAAATTTGTCCTCCAGGTTGTTCCTATGATACAATTTAACCATAAGTATCTAGGGACTTGCTTTTCACCCCAGTTGCATGCTCTTTAGCATGACTTATTTCCATCTTTTGGAATGTTGGCTAGGCGGGTATCTTATTACCTAATTTGCTTATTTTAGACTAAAATTTTTTTGATTTCCCTCTTGACATCTTACCGTATTTCTTAACATAAAATTATACACATTATCACCTTCATAATAATAATTTAACAAACAAATTCTTTGAATCTTTTATCAGAAACTTTAGCTAATTTTTCTAACTTACTTTTTATTTTTAAATGTTTTTTAATAAAATCACTTTTATTTAAGTAAATATTATCAAACATTTCACTGATCTTTTTAAAACTTACTTCTTTAATATTAATACAGTTTTTAGTATTATCTATTATCTCATTAAAACCATAAATTTTGCCAATATTAGAATCATAATCTATTGCTAATGTTGGGATGCCAAGTGTATTACCAAAAACTACAGAATGAAACCTCATCCCGACCAACATTTCAGCTTCTTGAAATATTTTTATTGATTCTTCTACTGAATATTCTCCTCCATAAAATTTTATCAATTCGTTATCAGGAAGTTTTTTCTTTAACTCAAAAAAGTAATTCCGATCATCATTTCCCAAAAAATAAGTATGCATGGGAAAAAATCTAACTTCTTTTTTATATTCATTAATTATCTTTTCTACTAATTTTATAATTGAATCTATAAAATTATCTTTTATATTGATATATTCATTCTTATTTTTACAATAGTTCAACGGCCAATCCCTTATTGAAAATAAGATATAGGAATTATTATTTTTTCTTGGCTTCACGTAATCAAGTAAATAATTAACTGCTGGATCAACATATGAACTATAATTTATATTTTCTATAATTTCGGGATAGCTTTTCGCTGAATTATCATCTCTTAACATAATAAGATCTGAAAGTTGTAATATAAATTTAACTACATTTTTTAACCTGTTCGATTTTAATGGCCCTAAACCACAGTTATATATTACTGTTTTTTTTCTAAATAATTTAGCTAAAATAAATGTAAATAAAATGTTATTTAGATTTTCTATATCCATTAAAGGCCCGCCACCCATTATAATAACATCAGACTCTTTAATTTTTTTTATATTTTCTTTAATACCTTTACCGAAAATTTCATTATTGTTATTAGTTTTTATCATTTTCATTGTTTCTTCTGTATAATATGGCACAATTGAAGATATATTCAATTTTATATTAGAATTAATCTTAATTAAATTCCTTATTATGCCTCCTAAAATTGCTTTGTCACCTAATGTTTCTGTTCCATACCAACCAGTTATATAGGCTACCCCTAATTGATTTTTATTTTTAGATTTCACGTGCTTTAAAATTGGAACTAATAAAAATGATAAATAATATAATAAACGATAACTTTTTTTGATATATTTTGCTTTTAACTCTCTAAATTTATATTTTAAAATAGTCTTTATATTATGGATACCATTATAATCGTGTATACAATAATCACAGTGATTCTTTAAAATATCTTTTCGTTTTTTCACATTAAGAAAATATAAATTTTTTAAGTCTTCTTTTAGAGCATTTCCTAATAACGGACTTTTAGTAAAACAATAATATAAATTTCCTTCAGGATCTAAGGAAATACCCCTATTTTTCCAATCACAACCTGCTCCTCTTGGTTTATTCTCAATTAATTGATCAATTAAAGATTTATAAAATATTTTTTGGTCAATTTTGCTTTCATAATTATTAATTAATCCCTCTAAAAACTTAGCAATTTTTATTTTCTCTTCTCTATTAAACTCAAAATTTGATCTTAAATCAGCATTATATAATCTATCTATTTGTGTAGCTATTCTAAATTTAATATATTTCCCCCGATCTTTTGCATAATTTAATACATTATATAAATCATGTATATTATCTTTAACTATAGTAGTACTTAGACTGTAATCAAATCCCCTATTATCAAGAGCATCTAATAAAGCATTTAAATTATCAAAAGAAAATCTATTACCTCGAATTTTATTATGAACTTCACCAATACCATCAAGGGAAAACATGATTGAAAAATCTATATTATTTTTTCGGCATAATTCTTCTATTTTTGGTAATACTTCCAAAATCTTATTCTTTAAAAGGCCATTAGATATAATAGAAATCCACTTTAATTTTGGAGTGCTATTAATAATAAATTTAATAACATCTAAAATATCTTTACGTAAAAAAGGTTCTCCCCCACTTAGGCCAACCCCAACTACTTCTTTAAAAAGTTCATTAGAAAAAACTTCCCCTATTTCCTCGGGAGTCATCATATGCTCTTCTCTATTTTCTCTCTTCCAAACATTACACATTTTACATCTACAATTGCAGAGACTAGTAATTGGAAAATTTACTACTTTTGGATATTCTTTTATTCCAAATATAATACTTAAATCATTTTTTATTGACTTAAAAAGATATTTTAGAAATTTTTTTATTTTATCCAAATTTGTATTACCATTAGTGTTTATCGCCGGAATAATTTTTGTTTTAGTTACTCCAATATTTATCAGTTGTTTTTCTATTTCAACTTTCCAAGTAGAAGCAATAACTACCTTGTCAACTTTATTAATTTTTTTTAATTGTGGTTTAATAATTTTTTTCCCATAAACCTCCTTTCCCCATTTTATTTGACTATTATCCATAAACCATTTGATTCTAATATTACTACCTGTTAAGTTATTAAAATCTTGAATAAAACTAAAAACAATTTTTCCTGCATTTCCAGCACCAAAAATAATAATCTCATCATTATTATTATTTCTAACATATTTTATAAATTTCTTGGTTATTATCTCATATCTTGATGAATTTATTAATTTATATAAATATAATGATGAACTTCCTTTCATTTTTCTCCCCCTAATGTGGCTAAATATACATTATTAATTATTCTGATTATAAAGTTTAAACAACTATATTAGGTCAGCAATGATTTTTCTGTAGCGACTTTTGAAACAGACTGCAGCCATGGACGACGGAAGGCTGTTTCTAACAGTGAGCGAAGCAGGATGCGTAGCGAACGACAAGCAGAAGAAAAATCATTGTTGTGCTGAGTTAACTTTATAATCATATTAATTATTATATAACTCAATTTCCAATCAAAAATTATAATTCCTTCTCTTCAAAATCCAAATAAATCTTATACCATTCATAAGTCATCTTAATCCCTTCTCTCAAATCGATCCTGGCTTTCCAACCTAATTCATTCAGTTTTGATACATCAAGCAATTTCCGGGGAGTCCCATCGGGTTTAGAAGTATCATTGACAATCTTTCCTTCAAAGCCAACGATCTCTTTAATTAATTGGGTCAGTTCCCGGATAGAAATATCCTTGCCTGTTCCTATATTGATAATCTCACTACCATCATAATTGTTCATTAGATATACCACAGCATCTGCCAGGTCATCAACATGTAAAAACTCTCTCCGTGGTTTGCCTGTCCCCCAGATTACTACCTCATCTTTATTATTTACTTTTGCTTCATGAAATTTCCTGATTAGGGCAGGGAATACGTGGGAGGTTTCAAGATTAAAATTATCATTGGGTCCATAGAGATTTGTAGGCATAACAGAGATAAAATTAGTCCCGTACTGTTTGTTATAGTGCTGGCACATTTTAAGCCCTGCTATCTTGGCAATAGCATAAGCTTCATTGGTGGGTTCCAGCTTGCCGTCTAAAAGATATTCCTCTTTCATCGGCTGTTTGGCATATTTGGGATAGATACAGGAACTGCCTAAAAATAATAACTTTTTTACATTATTACGGTAAGCAGCTTCAATTACATTTGACTGAATCATGATATTATCATAGATAAATTCGGCTGAATATCTATCATTAGCCTTAATGCCACCAACTTTAGCGGCAGCCAGAAAGACATAATCCGGTTTCTCTTTAGCAAAAAAATCTTCAACCTCAGCCTGTCTTCTTAGATCAAGCTCGGAGGAGGTTCTAAACAGTAAGTTTGAATAACCTTCTTTTTTAAGTTTTCTCATAATAGCTGATCCAACCAGTCCACGGTGGCCAGCAACATAGATCTTATCATCTTTATTCATGAGCTATTCCACCCTTTTTAAATATCGCCCCGTTCTTTTATAGCCTTTAAATCTGCCTCGACCATTAATTTAACTAATTCCTCAAAGGTAACCTTACTTTCCCAGCCTAGTTCTCTTTTGGCTTTAGATGGATCACCGAGTAAAAAATTAACCTCAGTAGGTCTAAAATATTTAGGATCGATCTCTACTATTACCTTACCTGTCCTTCTATCTATACCCTTTTCATCGGCTCCTTCACCTTCCCAGACTAAGTCAATTCCCACATATTTAAAGGCCAGTTCAGCAAACTCTCTAACCGTATGGGCTTCACCGGTAGCAATTACATAATCCTCCGGTTTATCCTGTTGTAACATCATCCACATCATTTCTACATAATCTTTAGCATATCCCCAGTCCCTTTTGGCATTGAGGTTCCCTAAATATAATTTTTCCTGCTTCCCTTTAGCAATTCGGGCGGCTGCTCTGGTTATCTTGCGGGTAACAAAACGCTTTCCACGGCGGGGAGATTCATGATTGAAAAGAATACCGTTTACTGCATACAAACCATAGGCTTCCCGGTAATTTTTAACAATCCAGTAAGCATATAATTTGGCCACAGCATAGGGACTTCGGGGGTAAAAGGGGGTATTTTCATTCTGAGGAACCTCCTGTACCTTTCCAAATAATTCACTGGTTGATGCTTGGTAAAACCTTGTATCAATCTCCGTTTCTTTGATTGCATCCAGCAACCTTAATGTCCCGGTAGCATCTACATCGGTAGTATATTCCGGCATCTGGAAGGAAACAGCCACATGACTTTGAGCAGCCAGATTATAGATCTCATCTGGCTTAATCTTTTCTACCAGTCGACTCAGATTACTGGCATCGGTCATATCTCCGTAATGCAGAAATAACCGTACATCCTTTTCATGGGGATCTTGATAAATATGGTTGATTCTTTCTGTATTAAAGGTAGAAGCACGTCTGATAATTCCATGAACCTCATAACCTTTATCTAACAATAATTCTGCCAGATATGAACCATCCTGGCCGGTTATACCTGTAATCAGTGCTTTCTTCATAGCTATATATATCCTCTCATATGAATATGATAATTAAAACTATATAAATATGTTAACACTATTATCCCAACGAAAAATAGTAATATAAAAAGATTCAAGTAATTACTATAACCCTTTTAAAACTTCAATTACATATTCAACATCACTATCACTCATTCTGGGGTACAATGGTAAAGTTATCGTCCTTTTGTAGAATCCTTCAGCTACAGGGCAGATTCCCTTACAGTAGCCCAATTTTTGGTAATAGGAATGCCAGTAGACAGGAATATAATGAACCTGTACCCCTAACCCCTTATCTCTGAGATATTCGAAGACCTCTTTCCTGCTTTTTCCCAGCTGTTCTTCATCTACCTGAACAACATAGAGGTGCCAGGAACTCTCCCGGTCATCCTTCTGAAAGGGGAGTTTTAACCAGTCTATATCAGCCAGTTCCCGGTTATAAATACCGGCAATCTCCCGTCTTCTTTCCAGAAACCCGTCACTTTTTTTTAGCTGACTTATACCGAAAGCAGCCTGGATATCAGTCATCCGGTAGTTATAGCCCAGAAACTGCTGCTCATGATACCAGGGTCCGTCTGCAGTTTTAATAAATATATCTGTATCTTTAGTAATACCATGGGTCCTGAACTGGATCAATTTATTATAATACTCTTCAGAATTAGTAGTAATCATACCACCCTCTCCGGTGGTAATATGTTTAACGGGATGAAAGCTAAATATGGTCATATCACTATACCTGCAGTTTCCAATTTTTTCTCCTTTATATGTAGCACCCAGAGCATGGGCTGCATCCTCAATAACCGTTAAATTATTTTCCCGAGCAATTCTATAAATCTCATCAAGGTCACAGGGCTGTCCAGTATAATGGACCGGGATGACGGCGGCCGTCATTTCCGTAATTTTCTTCTTTATCTCTTCTGGAGAAATATTGTAAGTTTGAGGGTCGATATCAGCAAAAATGGGTTTGCCCTCCATATAGAGAACAGAATTAGCAGTAGCGGCAAAGGTCATGGGTGAGGTGATAACCTCATCCCCTTCTTTGATCCCGGCTGCAAAACAGGCTGCATGTAAAGCGGCAGTTCCGTTAGCAATAGCTACTGCATATTTAGCCCCTACATAATCAGCAAAACTTTCTTCAAATTCCTTTATCTTTGGACCTGTAGTTAGATAGTCACTCTTTAAAACATCTATAACTGCCTGAATGTCATCATCATCTATCCACTGCCTGCCGTAGGGTATAAACTTATCAGTCATCTCTATAACTCCTTAATCATCTCTCGCATCTCTTCTATAGTTAGCCATTTATCATTTTTATCACTGGTATATTCAAAACCATCCGGTAGGGATTTACCATCTTTATGGTTGGATGAATTCCACCAGTTAAATTCCGGTTTAATTATGTAATAATCAGGAAATTCCAGTGTGTGGCGGGCATCTGACCTGGTAATCAGCACCTCATGTATTTTTTCTCCCGGCCTGATCCCGACAATCTCCTGTTCACATTCAGGGGCAATGGCTTTTGCCAGGTCGGTAATCTTCATACTGGGAATCTTGGGAACAAAGATCTCCCCCCCGTGCATCTTTTCCAAAGACGTTAATACCATCTCTACTCCCTGTTCCAGGGTAATCCAGAAGCGGGTCATTCTGGGGTCGGTAATAGGTAGGCTGCCGGTCTCCTTCATCTTCTGGAAAAGGGGTATTACACTCCCCCGGCTCCCCATAACATTTCCGTAACGGACTACGGCAAACCTGGTATCCTTTTTACCGGCATATGAATTTCCAGCAATAAATAATTTATCAGAACACAGTTTAGTTGCACCATATAGATTGACCGGGTTGGCTGCCTTATCGGTACTCAGGGCCACAATTCTCTTTACACCTTTATCAATAGCGGCATTGATAATATTTTGAGCTCCGATAACATTTGTCTTTATTGCTTCAAAGGGGTTATACTCACACTCGGGTACTCGTTTTAAGGCTGCTGCATGAACGATAATGTCCACACCTTCAAAAGCCCGGCAAAGTCTTTCCTTGTCCCGAACATCACCGATGAAAAATCTAAGTCTAGGGTCATTATTAAATTGTGATCTCATATTGGCCTGCTTTAATTCATCCCGGCTGAAAATAATTAACTTTTCCACATCATACCTGTTAAGTACTATTTCGGTAAATTTTTTCCCAAAAGAGCCCGTCCCACCGGTAACTAATACCGTTTTACCATCTAACATCCTGACCCAACTCCTTTATTTAACACACTAATAAAACATAATATTATTTTTTTCGCACAAATTAGACACTCCTATTTAAGTAATTCTATCATATAATACAAATTCCTGCCCTATTTTTATTTTTGGAAAAAAATACTAAGATAACTCCATTTTAAGGAAATTCCGTAACTTTTCCACGGGAAGATTATTATTCTGAGACTTATATTCTCTGATAACGCTTGTAATAATCTCCTTTCTTCCAAAGGAAAACTTACAGTAGGTACTAATCACTTTCTTTAGAGTCATTATTCTCGTTCCCTTTATCTTTGCTCCTCCCTCTGTGGCATCAATAAAGGTAATACCTTTATTCTCAGCGATGAATCTCTCAAATTTTCTCAGGTAAAGATAATAACTGGTAGAAGTATAGACTTTATCCTCAACAATTCCCTCAATCTCCCTTAACTGAGATATATCTTTTCTGGCATTACCATAAAAGGTATCCGAGGCATGGGTTATCCCTTCCTTACTATAAGCGAAATCCTGACCGACAAAAATTATTGGATTTCCTCCAAGTTGGAGGGCAAAATCAAGAGCTGTCAGGGCAACGGTTCCTCCGGTTAGGATTCTACCCTTATCAACTTTTTCAGCCAGCCTATCCATAATTAAATCATCTTTCGCCAGCCCAATTATTTTAGGCCCCTTATAATTCTCAACAACCTTCCAGTTGGTACCAAGAGTGTGTAATAAAGGAATATCGAGATCTTTATATTTACTGAAAACCCTGTCATAAACTATTTTTATTGGTTCAATTGTAACTACAAAGTCTGGTCTAATCTCCCTCTTGAGCAGAGGGGTTAAAGCGGTATCAACAGAAATTATAACCCCTCTGTCTTTAATCTCCTCTAAAACATTAATATTTTTATCCAGTGACGGCCCTGCTGAAATTATAAAAACAGGAACTTCTGAAAAAAGCCCTGTAAAGCTTTTAACTCCGATAGTCTTATTAACTAAGCTTATATTTTTAATTAGATTATTTTTAATTGCTCTACCCAATCTCTCACTGTTATACGAACTCACCCTTATTTCTTCTAGAATATCTTTAAAAAACAAGAAGCCATCTGGAATAATTTTTATTGACTGGGAATGAACAATAAGTTGGCTCACCGATGATGATAGATTATCAAGTAATAGTTGAATTTCTCTGGTGAAGGAGGCTGGCTCAGCAGCAAGAACAATCTTTACCCTCTCATCTCTCAAAACTCCTGTTAGATCCCGGTTCTCCAAGGCAAGTTTGAAAATATCTAAATTTGGAACAATAATATTTAGAGCCTGTTCTCTCTTTAATCTCGATAATATCTCTTCCACATGATACCCCAGTCCAAAGCCTATCAAAACTATTGATTTTTTACCTGTTAGATCCTGGCTATCGGCAAACCTTATAGCCTCCCTCTGAGGATTATATAGACTATGCAGGAAAATATCCTCCCTGTCTTTTACATTAACCTTTACAGTAAACTCTTCATTTTTTGTTTTTACTAACTTTAAATCTCTAAAAGTATTAAAATCAGCCAGTAGTTTTCTATCTTTTTCATCTAAACAACTTATATTTTTCTCATATAAAGAAACCATCTGGTCCACCTAATTCTCCGGCTCACTCTGTTCCTTTACTTCCTTCACCAACTCCAGATAGTCTTCCAGCACAGGCACCAGTTCATATTCAAGAATATCATTTAATAATACTATATCCTGCCTTTCCATTGCATCTAGCAGCTCTTCCATGGTTCCCTGCCAATTATTAATGAATTCCTTAGTACTATCTACTTCCCCCATACTTATCAGACTGCCTAGTAAGGTATTTAACCATTCCAGGCCCTCCAGACCCTGGCTAAGCAGTTTAAAGGATTCAGCTTCCCTACCCTGGTTAAATTTATTGATAATCTCCTCTACACCTGAAATAAACTGAAGGATATAGTTTTCAGCTTCAACCAGTGTATCCCTGGTAAGATCCTTGACATTCTTGCTAATAATCTTGAGTTCCTCAATGGGTTTAATCTTTTCCAACTCTTCTTCAGTAAAGCCTGTAATATTCTCCCCATCGGCGATCACCTCAGTTACAACAAACCCTGCTACCTCAATTGCATCAATTACATCACCGATGTTTTCATAATTAGCCTTCTCCAGTTCAATATCGGCACCATAGATCGTCACTCTCATTATTTTTCCTCCTTAGTTAATATGCAGTAGTTTTCTTTCATAATCTCCAGGGTTCTATTACTACCGGTAATTAATCTATTATAAAAATCTACAGTCTGGTTTAACACCTGCATATCTCCCTTATAAAAATCCCTTTTAAAATAGACATCAAAGATTTCTGATTCAAAAAAGATGATATTATTTTTTAATGAATTAATCCGCTCATTAATTTCTCCCAGTTGAGAAGAAAGATTATCAACCATCTCCTCTTCAAAAGACGGAGCGTCAATTAACCGGTCAATCAACCTCAGCCCTTTTTCTGCTAATTCTTTAACCTCTGCTATACCACCAATTATTTTTTTTAGCTCTATAAGCAATTCTTCACCCCACTGGGGAGTAAAGGATAATATTTCTGTCAGTAATCTATCTTTTGCACCTATCTCTTTCTGACAATATTTATCTACCACCTTTTCCAGGGTCATCAATTCAGTACCCTCAATCCGGGCCCCACCCTCTGTCGCATCAATAAACTTGATCTCGGTGCCCATATTTTTCATCACTCTGATACTTCTATTAAACCATTGTAAATAGTTATAAAAATCTCCCCTGGTCCAGACCGGGTCACCATTAATATCCTTTATTTTAAAGTATTTCTTGCCCGAAACTTTCATATCCTCCTCTACCGTTCTCCTGAAGACATTTCCTTCAGCATGAGTATAATTACCGGTTAAAGCCAGGTCCTGCCCGACAAAAACGATGGGGTCAGCCTGTAAGTAATAGGCGAAAACAAAGGCTAGATGTGCCACTGAACCTCCAGTAGGCATCCTTCCTTTGTAATCCATATATTGTTCAAGCCAACTCAAAATGTAATCTTCAGTTACATCCATGAAAGTAGGAGCCATAATTTTGGGCCCTGGCCAGTCGTTAAAAATTTTGGGCTGGACCCTGGGACAGGCAACCAGAATTGTTTCTTTTAATCTTTCATAATTTACCCCCTCTAAATACTTAAAAATCTCTTTTTTTCCATCAAGGACCGTAAGGATATCGGGGATAATATCCCTGGATAATAATGTTTTTAAGGAAGCATCAATAGCAATTATCAAGCCCTTTCCTTTTGCTTTTTTTAAATGATTAACATTCTTTTGTAGGGAAGGACCGGCAGCAACCAGAAATGCAGGCTGACCCTGGGCAAAACCCTTAAATCTAACATAACCGGGAGTATTGATAAGCAGAGTTAAATTCTTTAAAAAATTTAGATTCCAGGTCTTACCATCTTTAATAGTAGTCACTTTATTACCGATAATTTTATTCAACAATTCATTCATAACTTCATGGAATAAAAGAGAGAATTTTCCAGAATATTTAATAGCTGATGGTAGTATAAGGAAATCAATTTCTTCAAAAAAAGAATTAATATTATCATCAATAAAATCAAATAATTCCTGGTCCTCAATTTTATTCTTAATTAAAAAATAAAAATTGGTAGAATTAAAAACTTGACTGAAATCGTGAAGTTTCAAAGCTTCTTTAACTAAGACAGGCTTATTTTCTATTACAAAGACTTTAATTTTTTTATCTTTTAACACATCAAATAATCCCAAAAGGTGATAACCAAGGCCAAAACCAAATACTACTATTGAATTCACTCTGTCCAGATCGATCTGTTCTACCAACCGCTGTGCCTCCCGCTCAGGATTATATTTACTGTGTACTAAAAGGAAAGTTCCATCAACATTCATAATAGCAGTTCTGGAACCATTTTGGGCCTCAATCATTTCTATTTTATAACCATCACTCTCAGCTCTTTTTATTTCCTTGACTATTTCAGGATGTTCTCTTTCCATGATTTCTAGATTTTTCTGTAACATCTATTTAACTCACCCCAAACTGAAATAGTAAAAAACAACCCAGGATGAAAATCCTGAGCAGTATAGGATATATATATATATATATATATCTTCAAATGGCAACTAACTCCAGAATCCCATAGATCCAATCTGGGCAGCCAGCCAGTTACCCTGATTCTGCATCTGAGCTATCATCTGTTCCATTCGGGTAAACTGATTTCTGAGATTATCTTCTCTGATAGCCAATTGTCGTTCTAAGTCTGCAATATCTTCATCTAGATAATCAACCTCATTTTCAAGGGTATCTATTCTTCCAGTAACATAGCCTTCGAAGTTATCAATAGCCAGATCAACCTGCTCTATTACCTGGTCCATAACACCATTAACCCCAACAAACCGCTGTTTAACATCTGATAGATTATTCTCTAAAGCCTCATCCAGTTCCTCATCATCAATAGATAACTTACCATTTTTGTCGACCTCAATCCCAAAAAGAGAGATAGCATTTTTCTCAAAGGTTCCTGGTAGCAATAAATCCTTTAGCACCTGGCTATCACTACCGGTTAAATCAACCGGTCTATTATCATTACTTTCTATTACAATACGGTTATCTTCAACATAGGAAGTAACTCCACTGATCCCATCAATGGCTTTAGCGATGTCTTCTAGACTCTCACTGCCGGTAAAACTGATAGTATTGGTGCTGCCGTTGGCTGTTATAACTAGATCTCCCCCTGCAGATAATGGATTATTAGGAAGCCAGTCCTCGGAGCTCACTGTAGTTAAAGCAGGAACTACACTGTTATATAAACGGCTTTCTATACTTCTTAAAGTAGAATCCCCCTGTAAAATAGCTTCCTTACCAGTATACTGAGCCAGCTTATCCTGGAGGGCATTATACGTTTCAACAAAGGCTTTGATTTTTTTCTTCATTGCTTCTTTATCTGCTTCAACAGTCAGGGTAGCTTTGGTATTTAATTTTCCTTCCAGTTGTAAGGTAACTCCTTCAATTACATCATCAATAGTGTTACTTTCTCTGGTAATTGTAAGGCTATCAACAGTAAACTCTGCATTTTGAGCCTGTTGCAGTTCATGTTGAATGATATTGGTAGCATCAACAATATCCAGTTCCTGCAAGACACTGTTACTATCAGTAAAAGATAATTCATTAGATGTACCGCTATTGGCACTCTCAATTACCAGGGTATTATCAATAATGGACGCCTCTACCAGTTTATTACCATCACCATCATCATTCCCGGAGGCATTATTTATTGCATCCATCACATCATTTAATGAATCATCTCCGGTAACTGTTACAGTAAAGCTCTCTCCACCGGCCAGACTTATGGTAAAGGTACCGCCAGTATCATCTGCTCCCAGATTTAAATCACTTGTCGAATCACTCTGCCGGGCAGAGGCAACCCGGTGGGACTGAGCCAGTTTAGTAACTTCAATCTCATAAATGCCAGACTGGGCTTCAGAGGTAGCTGTTGCTGTAACCACCTCTTCGTCACTACTGGACGCTGACATCTGGTCAAAGACTTCTTCTAAGTCCTTAGCTTTCGTTTTTAAGGTATCAAGACTGGTATTAACAGCCCGGAAAGCATTAATCTGATCATTTAGCTCATCCTGCCTGTTCTCTAATCTTCTGACAGGTGTTCTTTCAATCCACATTATCTGATTGATAATCTTATCTATGTCAAGTCCACTGAAACCATTAAGGGTTATACCCAACTTTGCTCACCTCCTTTGTAAAAGAGGAAAAAGCCAACCGACAAAGATGCCGGCCGGCTTTTTTAAAGAATAAAACTATCCAATTAACCTAGAAGCTGTAAAACACTCTGGGGCCTCATATTAGCCTGAGCTAGCATAGCAGTACCGGCCTGGGACAGAATCTGAGCCTTAGTCAACTTGGACATTTCCAGAGCCATATCAACGTCACGGATTCTTGATTCAGAAGCCTGCAGATTCTCTCTGGTGGTATCCAGGTTCTTGATAGTATGTTCTAACCTGTTCTGGACAGCACCAAGTTTAGCTCTCTCTTCAGAAACAGCATTGATGGCATTATCAAGACTTTGGATAGCGGAATTAGCAGCACTTTGAGTATCAATAGTGACAGTTGTGCCAATATTTAAAGTACTACCACTTGCTGTCATATTACTAATTTCAAGTGTAATACTTTGCCCTGAATTTGCACCAATGTGGAATGTAAGAGCATTACTTGTACCACTAAAAGTCCCATCGAGTAATACCTTGGTATTAAACTCAGTCTGAGTAGCGATCCGGGTAATTTCAGTACGTAACTGGCTGAACTCACTAGCCAGTTTTGCCCGGTCTGTTGAAGTATTGGTATCATTTGCAGCCTGTACAGCCAGGTCCCTCATCCGGCGAAGGATACTGTGGGTTTCCTGCAGTCCACCTTCCGCAGTCTGAATCAGAGAAATTGCGTCCTGAGCATTACGGGCTGCCTGTTCCAGACCACTGATCTGAGCCCTCATTTTCTCAGAGATGGCCAGTCCGGCAGCATCATCTGCAGCCCTGTTGATCCTGTACCCTGAAGATAACTTTTCCATCGATTTACTCATCATATTGTTGGTAACAGTTAAATTCCTCAGGGCATTCATGGAAGCAATGTTGTGATTAATCCTCATTAAATATCATCCTCCTTGATATAATATTTTTGAAAGCATCCTTGCTTTCATTTATCTCAACCATCTCCCTAATAGTCACATTATTAGTGAGATGGAAGGATACAAATGATAATTAAAAAATATTATAATCTATTATTATTATCGTAAAACGTCAGTTATTTATTAATATAAAAATAGCGATAATAATATAAAATAGAATAAATATATTACTCTATCTCTGTTTTTCTTCTTCTTTTACCCTTTTTACTCTTTTTTTCAATAAATCAGCAAAATCTGAGGGTAATTTAGATTTTTTGTTAGCTGCCAGCAGATTCTCTTTTTGAATTTCCTGATATACTTCTTCCCTGTGAATCATAACTGATTTAGGAGCTTCGATTCCTAACTGTACCCGGTTATTATCTATTTCTATAATTATAATCTTTATTTCATCATTAATAATAATGCTCTCATCCTTTTTCCTGGTTAAAATTAACATAATCTGCCCCCTAACCTGGTACTCCTTTTGCAACATTATCTTTCCTGAATAAATAGTAACGGGTGGGATAATCCTTTTTTAAAATGATCTGTCCAGCTTTACGGTTTTTGGCATTAATAATTATTGGTGCTTTAAGGTTTGTACTAACAAAACTCCCCTCTTCACCGATTACTACCAGAGTATAAATCACTACATCATCAGCACTCCCTAATTCTATTTTTTTCTGGAATTTTTCACTCAAACTAATCTCATAATCTTCAACAAATTGCAGAGGATTAATCATAATAAAGGAAAGCTCTGGTTCTTCCACAGACTGGAGCCAGTAAAAAACTTCATCATCTAAACTATCTATTATAGCAAACTCTTTATAGTCTTCAAAACCGAGGATGCTTTCGGTAAAACTAATAATCTTTTCCTCTTCAACCTCTATTATACCAAAATTAGTTGTTTCAATTTTCATATATCTCCATCTCCCTAGATAAAATGTAATTACTAAACCTTATAATCAATTAACCGTCCTGAAACATCTATTTGCAATTCACCTTTCTGGATAAGGTAAATTTTAAGATCATCAGGTTGATAATCTACTTTAGGGAGTATATAATCACTCTCAACTTCTAGTCTGGTCTGGCCGCCTTTTACCTCCAATTTTGGAGTCTTAACCTTAATCTCAGGGGCAGACCTGGGAATAGTGGTTAAAATAGGTTCTCTATTTTCTTCATCCAGCTCCTTCCGGGCCAGTTCGGCAATAGCATTTCCACCTAACTCTATTTTAGCCAGCCGGTCACCCTCACTGACTATCTCAGTTAATGCCCGAGTACACTTCCTATTCGCTTTTCCCTGTAAATACCGGGTAAGGGAAGTAAATTTCCTTAAATTTAAATCTTCCAGCGGTTTAGTTTGATCTATTTCAATCCTGGCCGCTGGATTATCAATCTGGAAGGGTTTATCCTTCTTATATTCCAGTTCCATATTAGGTGTACCCATTTTTAACCGAAAATAACCGGGTATTCTTTCAATCCCAATCCTGCCAAAAATATATCGGACTGTCAACCGGGGGAAATCCAAGGATAACACCCCCTAATTTACTTTAAAAAATTAATTAATGATGGCATTATTATACGAGCTCCGACAGCTAAAGCTGCCCGATAAACATTCTCCTCATTTTTAAGTTTCATAATTGTCTCAGGTATGTCAACATCCTTAGTGTTGGAAAGAATCTTGGAATATTCCACTTCCTGAGTTTCCAATCTGGTCTTGACCAGTTCCAGTCTCTGCTGGCGGGCACCCACCCTGGCCCTGGCAGCAAGGGTCTTTTCAATATGCTGGTCAATCTTACTTATACTATTATTGATACCAGGTATATCACCAGTAGCCAGACTATTACTCAATTCCTTTAGATCAGCAAAGATCTGACTGAACCCTCCGTTACCTACATCTTTACCCGATATATTGATCTCTACAATTGAACCCTCAAATATCTCTCTCTTAATCTGAGCTTGAGAAATAGTCCCACTGTCCAGATAGTCAGCAGGATTTATTGTATTCCCATCTTTATAGGGTTTTATCTTGGTTTTAGTTCCGTTGAAAATATACCGGTCACCATATTTACTGTTACCTATCTCAATCAAGTGTTTCTTTATCTGCTCAACCTCTTCCTGCATTTTAGCACGTTCATTATTTGTCCAGGTACCGTTAGCACCCTTAACAGCAATATCTCTTATTCTGCGTAAGGTTTTCACCACATCATCAAGGGCCTGATCGGTAATAGCTAGCCACCTAATACCTGTCTCTGCATTGTCGGCGTACTGGTTATTAAATTTAATGGTTGTTTCTAGTTTTAAAGACTTGGCAGCATCAATGGCGTTATCAGAGATCTGGCTAAATTTCGCCCCGTTAGATAACTGGTTCATATATTTATTTAATCTTCTACTGCTTTCCCGATAGTTTTTCATGAAGTCATTAATAATAATATTATTGGTAATACGCGTCATAATAACCCTCCCTATCTCAACAGACCATTAACCAGGGTATCTAACATCTCATTCATACTTGCAATAACCTTGGCTGCAGCATTATAACCATGCTGATATTTAATCATTTCAGTAAGCTCTTCATCAAGAGACACTCCCGAAATCTCTTCCCGTTTTTGTTTGAGCTGTTCGATCAGGACTTCCTGGTTATCACTCATCCTTTCAGCCCTCTCTATATCGATTCCCAATTTGCTGGCCTGGGTCTGCCAGAAGTCATTAAAAGTTGTTGTATCAATTGTTCCCTGTTTATATCTAAGATCAGCAATTGCCAGGGCATTTTCACCATTACCGCTATCATCAGGGTCTGGACTGGTAGAGGCAGCAATTTTAGCCGGATCGGAAGCTATAGCAGAGTTCACTTTAAAATGGGCTGCATCATATTCTCCGGCTTCAAATTCAAAAAATTTAAGATTGGTATTTCCGTAAAGGTCATACCCACCCTGATGTAGATAATTTACTTCATTTTTTAAACTACGTACTAATTTATCAAGTTTATTGACCTTATAGTCAATGATTTTATCTCTGACATCAATTAAACCTTTGATTTCTCCACTTTCTACCGGCACTGTATTACCATTAACTTTAAAGGTAAATATAGCAAAATCATATTGATAGGGAACATCAGCTGTCAGCGGGTTATCATCATGATCAACATTTACACTTATGTTTTCAATATTTTTCACGGCAACTAATTCATTATAAGATCCTCCATCAATAAGGTTAATCCCGTTAAGACTAATATTAACCTGATTATAACTATCAACCCTGACCTGAATATCAACCATTTTAGAAAGCTTCTCAATCAAATAATCACGTTCATCAGCCAGATCATTAGCTTTCTTATTCATTCCCGATTCAATAACCTTTATCTGATGATTTAAAGAAGCTATTTTCGTTAAGAGATCATTCACTTCAACAATCTTACCCTCAATCTCACTTCCCAGGTGTTCTCTAAAATTTACCAGGGCTTTATCAATATTATTAAACTGAGTAGTCAGGGTTATCGATTTCTGAACAACCGTCTCTCTAAGAGCCAGACTTTCCGGGTTATTGTTCAATTCCTGAAAACTTTCCCAGAATTCATTGAGGGTATTAAATAACCCTCCATCATCTAGTTCATTGAAGATGCTTTCTATTTCCCGCAAATTGTCCTTTTTAACCGTCCATTCCCCAAGCGCCTGATTTTCATATCTAATCCTGGTATCAATAAATTGATCCCGTATGCGTTCAATCCGTTCAACCTTAACCCCGGTCCCAACCTGACCGGCACCGGTAGTACTGTAGATGGAAGGATAGGTATAAGGGGTTGTGGTGCTCTGAATAGCCCACTGGCGGGAGTATTTATCATTATTGGCATTAGCAATATTATGTGCCGTCACACTCAAGGACTTTTGCTGGGTCTGTAAAGCTTTCTTGCCTATCTCAATTCCTCCAAATGTAGAACCCATTTTCTTACCTCCTGATTAGGCTTTGTGGTTTATAATGCCACTCTCTTTGGGCCTTAGTTGACCCCTTTTATCATAGGTGCCCTGACTATTATTACTGGTTACTAAATTCAAGTTTAAATTCAAAAATTGAAGGGAATTATGGATTAATTTTTCATTAAGTATATTCTGATCATCAATCTTTAAAACCACATCAGATAATTTCTCCTGCAGTTCTATTAACTTATCCCTATAAGGATAACCAGCTTTCTCTAATAGCATGGTAATACTGTTATTACCGGCAATCCTTTCTCGACTACTTTTTAACTCCCGAGCTCTATTTAAATAGTTTTCTTCTTTACTTACTATCTCTTCCAGTCCGGTCAAATCCTCGGTAATTAACACTTCCTGTTTCTGCTTACCTAAAGTATATAATTGCTGATAAACACTGTATTCTTCCTCTAAAAAATTTATTAACTTGTCCAGGTTAATATCATCCATTAAGCTCACCCTTTATTAAAAAAATAATGGCAAAACCAATAAAAACCAGAACATTAAACATTTTCATCTAATAATATACCTACCATCTCTCTGATTCTGCCGATCATATCCAGTATTTCTTTAGGTGGTATCTCCTTAATTATTTCATTGTTTTCTAAATTGATTACCTCGACCATCATCCTATCGGATTTATCATGGATCTTAAACTTCAATTCCTTCCGAAAGGTCTGAACCGCCTTGTTTAACAGATTCACTCCTTCTTCAACTTCCTTTTTACTGATATTTCTTAACCTTTCCTTTTGATCTTTAACCTGAGATTGAACAGAGTTCTCATCTGTGTTTTTTTGCCTTAAACTTTCGCTAATACTAGTTACCGGCTGATTTTGGCTAATCTCTCCTACCTTCATCTTTAAATTCACCCCCTGATCAATATTATCCTTTCTTATCAATAAAAGAAGAATAAATTCTTGGCCTTTGCTTGTAAGACTTATTAACATGTATCCCACGTTTAAGTTCTTTTCTCTGCTCCATTAATTTTAGCCTGTTTTTTTTGATTAACTGCTGGTTTTTTTGATCTATTTCATATAAACTTTCCATAACTTCAATTAGATTAAATGCTGTTCTTTTAAAACTGGTTGGAACCGGCCTAGTTTCAAGTAGTTCCTTTAACCAGCTTTTCGGGTTTAAATCTAATCGGCTAATTATTCTTTCCTTATAGAATTCTAACGATTCCTCCAATATATCAATTTCGGTAATTATTTCCTCTTTTTCTTTTAATAATTTTTCCAGCATCTCCAACTCACTCAATTCAATTGCTTTACTCTGCTTCCGACTTAAATCTAATAACCTTTTATAAAGACCGAATTCCTTATTAAAAGTATTCTCTATTATTTTCAGGTCTTTTTTATCCTTCAAAATTTAAGCCTCCAATTTTTTGACCTTGACCCTGTTTCAGCTGCCGGATTGCCTCTTCCCAGGTTTCCTTTAAATCCACTAAAAGATCCAAAACCTCATCGACTATCTCAGGGTCCTTTCTAATATTAGCCTGGATTAAACGGCGGTTTATATAATCATAAAGATTGTATAGATTATTTGCAATCTCTCCACCCCGTTCCATATCTAGAGTCACCATTAACTCATTAATAATTGCCTGAACCCGCTTTAGATTATTGTTAGCCAGTTCAACCTTCTTATCAACTAACCCCTGGCGGGCCTGCTGTCCAAATTTAATAGCACCATTATACAACATAAGTAATAATTGCTCCTGAGTTGCTGTTTCATACTGGATGTTTTTATATTTTTGATAGGGATTATTTAACATAAAAGACACCTCCTGTAGGTTACTGTAATCATCATAAAACCTGCGCTGTGACAGCGGCCGTCATATCCACATCTTTACATTTATGTGGTGGATTAACTGATTTAAGCAAGATTTTAAGCCTTATGGTCGATCAGTTGTCCTGCTCCCTTTTTATCCTCCATTGGATTACCCTTTCCGGCAGCCTGCCTGATTAAGTTCAGAGAATAGTTATTGATCTGTAAACAATCCTGAATAAGTTGTCTGTTTTCTTCATTAATCTGCTGTAAAGTCTTAAGGACATACAAAATATCCTTTCTCAACTCCCTGAGTTCCTCTTTCTCTTCCGGAAATAGAGCCAGCAATTCTTTAAAAGAGGCCTCTTCCTTCTCTAGCTTACTCTCCTCGGCGATCTTCTTTAAGTATTGTTGCCTCTCAGCCTCCAGATCCTCAATTAGATTCAGGATTTCCTGTTCGGCCGCCAAAGTATCTACCAGTTGTTCAACATCATTATTGATAATTGCCTGCTGCTTCAAGCTGGCTTTCTCCTGTAACAGACAGTATTGTTCATATTCCTTTTTTAATAAGGCAATAAAATTATTAATAGCCAAAATTCTCACTCCAAATTATCATTATCAAAATCGGATTTTAATTTATTGATAATAGCCTGTGCCGGAACTATATATGTACCTAGTTGAATCTTTTGCTTTAAATCTTTAATCTTTTCTTCCCTGACTTCAGGTACTTTAGCTAATTCCTTTTTAATCTGCTTAATATCCAATGCCTTTTTGGAAATAGTAATCCTGTCAGATTTTATTTCGCTCTTCTGGATATTAGTCTCTTTCAGCTTATTTAGTTTCACCTGACTAAGTTTGTGATTCTGTGTCTGATTTATTCGCATTCGATCACCCCGGAAAACTCATATTAATTTCACACACTATACATATCGTAAAAAAATAAAAATAATTAAGCTATTTTAAGATTTAAAATCTCTAATTAGCTCTATTTATGTCCCTTTTAAACGCAAATCGTCCCAATATACTTAAAAAAGAGTAAATTAACTGATAAATGTTAATTTACCCTTTTAAATTTCCATATCTTGTTTAATTATTATCTTATCCCTGAATACAGGGAGCTTTCTACTATCTCCTGTAATTTTTATTCTTTATCCTGTCAGCAATAAACATCTTGTCCGATTTTCTGCTGAATTTTTTTGTTGGTGTTTCTTTTTTAGATGAAGGAGTAAAACCATCGATCAATTCATTCTGGCATTTCTCACAGTAACGCCCGTGGGAAATCGGAGCACCGCAGCGCTCGCATTCCAGCAAAAAATCTAGCTCAATTCCCTCTGCAATTAACCTGTTATCCTTAATAAATTTAATAATTGTTTCCCTTTCGACACCGGTCTCCTCATGAACCTCCTCAATAGTAGCATGAGGGTTGTCCCAGAGGTAATCTTTAACCTTCTGGAAATCTTCCTCTTCATCATTTCTACAGACAGGACATAACTTATGTGTGCCATCATAAGCGAATAATTTACCGCAGCGGGGGCAGTTTCTTAGATCCATCATTAAACCTCCTTTTTTATAGAATCCCTCATCACGCCTTTATCCTGTTTCCCTACTTAAATTTTACACTACCGTTTCCCTTAAATATCCAAGATTTTATCCCGAAAACCCTATAAAATACAGGGAAAAATATCGCAAAATCCGTGTTCTATTGAAAAAGTTACCTACATTGAAAAATTATTCATTATTCAAATAATCGGTCCCCTGGACCAGGTAGATAAAATAGATACCGCCGATAATCAGGCTGGAGTAGAACATAAAAAAACGCCAGATGGCGACAAAAATCCCCAAGAGATAGCCCGGGACCATAAATTTAAAGAGATAAGCAAAACCGAGTTCGGCACCACCACTACCACCGGGTGTAGGGATTATCGGTTGAATAAAATTAAAGACCAGCTGGGCTAGAATCACCGGTGGAATGGCAACCTCAACCCCCAGACCTTTTAGCAAAACCGGGGCCAGGCTCAGGTAAAAAATCCAGTAAAGGACGGTATAGATAATAACCAGAAACATATCCCTCTTACTACCTGCCAGCAGCCGGATACCATCATTAAAATAATCAATTTCCTTTTCTAAAAAATTCCTAAATTTCGTCAGGGATTCCTCTTTAAAGAACCTTTTCACCAATCTTAAGCCTATTACCCAGTTCAAAAAGACCTTGGCCAGATGGGCATTAAAGATCAAAATTAAACTGGCAACAATAAAAAGGATAACCAAAAGGATGGCCAGATAAAAAAGGCCGGTTATCTTTGGGCCTAAATTCAAATACTCTCCCCAGATCAATAAGAGAATCGGGGTGGAGACCATAAAAACGATAAAGGTCAGCATCCCGTCCAGAACAGTCAGGGCAGTCGTTTTACCCAACTGAATCCCCTCTTTATGTAAAAAATAGATCTGAAAGGGCAAACCCCCAACCGAGGAGGGGGTTACATGGGCAACAAAGGCACTGGCAAGATAGATACCGAAAACCTTATGAAATAACACCCTTCCTCCCAGGGCACGGATTAAGACCTGTAGTTTTAAAGACTTTAATATCCAGAAGATAATTGTAATAACTGCAGCCATAACAAGATAATCCGTGTTAATCCTACCAAAGGCCTTCAAGGTAAGCTCACTCTGGGTTGAAAGCATAACAATAACCAGGGCAACTATGCTAATACTTACGGAATAAATTATCCCCCTTTTGATCGTCTCCCGGCTTATCCCCATAAAATCTCACCCCTAGGCCAGATGCTGCTGGTGACTTTCCCTGGCGGAGATAATTTCCCGATAACCGGCCAGCAATTCAGCCGTCATATTTTCAATGGAAAGCTGCTCAGCCTTCTTCAGAGCATTTTTTCGAAACAGGTTATAACGGGTTTCATGGGTTAAAAGCTCTATTACCGCTTCGGCAAAGAGGTATTGATCGGCCTTTACCAGCAATCCGTTAAACCCATCATCAACCATCACAGTAGAACCGGCTGCATTAACAGCCACAACCGGTAATCCTCCAGCCATCGCCTCCAGTGTCACCAGCCCCTGGGTCTCGGTTATCGAAGGAAAGACAAAGAGGTCACTGGCCAGGTAATAATCAACAACCTTAACCGGTTCCTGCCTGCCTGCAAAAATCACCTTATCATTTAAAGAAATCTGTTCTACCATTCTCTCCAGCCTGCCCCGCTCAGGACCATCTCCAACCAGCAGCAACCTGACATTTGTAATGCTATCTAGCACCTTCCTGAAGGCCTTTAACAGAAAGGTTACATTTTTTTCCTGACCGAGACGCCCGACAAAGAGTAAGACCTTTTCCTTATCGTGAATCTGATATTTTTCTCTGACCCAGCTCGCATCATTCTCCCTGTAAGGAGTCAGGTCGATTCCGGTAGCCACGGTCTTTAACCGGGTGGTAATCTGATAATCTTTCAGCACTTTCTCTACAAATTTAGTCGGTGCGATCACCAGATCACAGGACTGGCAGTAATCTCTGCTGTACTTTATAGCCAACCTCCGGGCCAGCTCCTTCCCCACCGGGGCATAATGAGCATACTCCTCATAAAGGGTATGGTAGGTAAAAACAAGCGGCAGATCCAGTTTCCGGGCTACATACCTCCCTAACCAGCCCATCAAAAAGGGTGAATGGGTATGGATAATATCCAGCCTTAGTTCCTTAACCTCCTGTACCACCCGGTTAGATATAGGTATAGCCAGGCGGAAACCAGGATTGGTCGGTGCAGGAACCGATTTAAAGCGATAGACATTCTTTTTCCTCTCTGCATCAGGATAATTAGGAGCAAAGATATATACGTCATGCCCCAGTTTGAGTAATTCCGCTGTAAATAAATCTATAGACTTTACAACTCCGCTCATATAGGGTTTATAACTATCGGTAAAAAAGCCGATCCTCATCAAGATAACCCCCAATTAGGTTAAACTTACTTCCCGCAGATACTTTTGCTTATACCTGCTAAGATAAATTTTTCCTTCTTTGATCAAGGTTTCAACCCCTTGAAGAACATCGACTACCTGAATTTCACGCATACACCTGGCCTTACACCTGGTTGCCCATTCCGGTAAATACTCGGGAAGATACTGTTTCAACTCCCCGAGCCAGGAGAAACAGGGACTACAAGCAAGACCAGCACTAACCAGTTTATAGTCGGTTCCGTAAGGGTGAAAGTTTGCCGGATTGGTTGGACCGATCAGGGCAATAACAGAGGTTCCTGCGGCAGCAGCAAAATGCATGGGTGCAGAATCATTACCGATAAAAAGAGCAGCATTTTTTAATAAGGCAACCGTCTCCTTGATCTTCAACTTGCCGGCTAATATTTTAGGCCTGTGGTTATAATTGTAAAAGGGATCAATTATCTCCTGGGCCAGTTTCTGATCATCACTACCGCCGATTATCACTATCTCTAAATTATAGGTATTATCAAGAGCCTTAATTAATTCCTTAAACCTCTCCGCTGGCCATCTCTTAAAGCTAAAATATTTACCCCCGGGATGAATTGCCACTAAAGGCAGACCAGGGCTAACACCTGCTAATCTCAACTTATCCTGCAACAGGCGGTAGTCCTCGGTAGTAGTTACTATTTCTAGTTTAGGATTATTATCCGGTCGGGCCCCGACCAGTTTGACAATCTCCAGACAATAGTCCACAGCATGTATCCGGCGGTTATCCGGCACATTAAAGTCATAGATCCAGCCAAGCTCTTCACCCTTAAAACCCAGCTTTTTTCTGGCATTTACCAGGTAGCTAATATAACTACCCACGGTGGAAAGACCAATTGCCAGGTCATAAACCGTCTCCCGGAGATTCTGCAGCTCAGTTATTAACTGCCCCTTTCCCTTACAGACTATTAAGCGATCTATATTATCATTGCCCGCTAATATTTCCTTGTTATCCTCCCAGGCAATCACATCGATCTCTGCCTCAGGGTAACTATTACGTAAAGCCTTAATGGCCGGAGTAGTAAAAAGGGTATCACCTAAAGCAGCTAAAATCAGTACCAGAAATTTCAAACTATCCCCTTCCTTTCCATAAATTGTTTCTCATGAAACATTATGCCCATTTATGGAAAATATTAAACTATTATTCAAATAATTTCCTATTTAAATAATCCGCTTAATACTGTTCTGGCACTATTAACAGCCATGCCAAGTAACCCCTTGTTCTTACTGAAGATAGCATCAAGGGCATCTATCACATAGTCGATCTCATCATAGGAAACGATTAAAGGTGGCTCTAATCTAATAACATTGGGGTTATTTAATGTATAAGCTGTTATTACCTGATGGTCATTGATTAGGGCACCGGCCACCAGTGAACCAGTATATTCATAGGAGAGTTTGCTGACCATTCCCCTGGATATTTTATCAAATATACCCGAATCCGGTTGATTAAACTCGATTCCGATCATCAAACCCCTTCCTCTAACCTCCTTAATCAACTCATATTCCCCGGCCAGAGCCTTTAATTTGCTTAGAAAATACTCACCCTTCTCCCGGGCCTGCCGGCTTAAATCCTTCTCTACCAGCTCATTCATGGTGGCAATGGCGGCGGTGGTTGCCAGGGTATTTCCCCCGAAGGTAGAGGTATGTAACAGGGCAGTATCGACCCCACCATAGGCCTTCTTCCAGATCTCTTCTGTGGTGGTAAAAGCACCGATGGGCATTACTCCCCCACCCAGTGATTTAGCCAGACACATGATATCGGGAACGACTCCGTCATGTTCACAGGCAAACATCCTACCTGTCCTGCCAAATCCAGTCTGGATCTCATCTATAATAAATAAAACATCATATTTATTACATAAATCTCTAACCCCTTGCAGATAACCATCAGGCGGTAGGTTAATACCTCCTTCTCCCTGAATAGGTTCAACGATAAAGGCGGCAATATTGCCAGACTTTAGCTTTAATTCCAGGCTATCAAGATCCCCAAAGGGAACCATCTCATTTCCGGGGATCAGGGGTTTAAAGGGTTTCTGATACTTATCCCTACCCGTTATTGACAAGGAACCCATTGTCTTGCCATGAAAAGAGTTCTCACAGTAAATTATCCTCTCCTTCCCGGAGGCAATCCGGGCTAATTTTATAGCTCCTTCAACCGCCTCCGTCCCGCTGTTACAAAAGAAGGTATGGCTCAACTCACCTGGGGTGAGCTGGCTTAAATTGCGGGCGGCAACACTGATCATAGTCCCCAGCCCTGCCTGGAGAATATTAGGTAAATCCATAACTTTTTTTATTGCTTCTAAGACCGCCGGTGGATTATGCCCCAGATTTAAGGCACCGTATCCACCCAGAAAATCCAGATACTCCTTTCCCTTACTATCCCAGACCCTGGTTCCTTCTGCCCGAACATACTGGTTGTCGAAATTAAGCAACCCCAGCAGCTTAGCCAGAGCAGGATTTACGTGACATTTATAATACTCCACTACCTCTTCCCTTGTTAACTTTAATGCACTATCTACATCTATTAGTTGTTTTTTCATCTCTTCAACCTCCGTTATATATATTAGGCAAAACTATGAAAAATCCTGCTTTTAGATACTTATTAGTTAAAGGTTACCTGTATTATTACCTATCACAGGAAAAAAATACCCTCCATTAATGGAAGGTATATAATACCGGAAATGGAGGGTATTTAATATCAGAGATGATATATATAAATCTATTCACATATTATGTCTCAAATGAAAAAAAATATCCTAATCTATTATAACCTCAACCTCACCCAGTTGTAGCGGGTTCATTGTAGTTAGCTCTCCGGTTAGAGTATACCTGCCGGGTTCCAACTCTCCGGTAGGGAGCTCAACCTCATAACTCAGCTCACCACCTGGTTTCAGCTCCCTGGAGACAATGGCCATGGTAAAAAACTTCCCCTCAGACCAACGCCAGACCTCTTGACCATCCTTAAAGAGATAGAGATCATAGGACTGTCCTGAACTAAAATTCAGGATAATCTTCCCGTCAGAAATATTAAAAGCCTTAATCCGGGCTATTAGTTTATCTCCCTTTTTCCTGGTAGAGAGAGTGGTCAAAAGCTCTGCCCCTTCCTCCGGAACCAATGACCGGACAATCAATCCCACAGCCTCTACATCAAGGTAGGTCCTCCCATCAGATATAATAGGAGCCCTGTTTAGCTTCTCTCCATTAAACCTGCCCTGGTCAATATCTAATTCACTTCTCCGGGAGCCGTTGGAGATCAGAACAGTTTTATCATTTGGTCGATAGGTTAAAATCAGGTTATACTGTTCCGCCAGCTGGCGCAGGGAAAAAAGCTCTTCGCTATTTAGTAGATTTTCTCCCTCTATAGTAAACGAATCCAGGTTTAGATTATTTAATCCATCCTGATGTAAATTTTCAGCCCTGATAGTAGTTGTAAGGGTAATCATTCCCATTAAAAACAGAGAAGCAATTACCAGACCGAATTCCCGCATATCTAAATCCCCCTATCATCAATAAATTATTTTCATATCATAAAATATTTTTTCAGTTACTCCTTATTCTCTAGACCATTAATCCTTATTCTAACAGCTACTCCCCAGCCTATTCAAATCAGTACATCATTTTTTTTTGCATAACTACTACAATGTATATATTCTGCAAAGAGTCGTTAATACCTGCTGGAATTAAGTGGATAATAGAGAAATTTCCTTTTGGAAAACTGTAAGTAGATGTTGGAGAAACAAAAGATCTATTTGCAGTATTGCCTAAATGAGGTACTACCTATTGGACAAAAATGATTATCCATTTTATAATACAATTAAGATAAGGAAATACTGTTTACAAATTAATTTATCATTTATCAAACAGAAAGGTTAGATAATTTTATGGAACCAGCTAAAATTAAAACTGTCTTAATAGATGGATATCTGGATGAACCCTCTTGCTTGGGGGTGCCTCCCTACATCTCACCCCATATCCGCTATACCTATGGCGCCTTAATTGCCGCCAGTATCAGGGAGGAAAATCTGGACTATTTCACCATCGATCAGCTGCGTCGGGACTGGGAGGAAAGCATAAAAAAACTAGAAGGATACGACCTGGTGATTATCATTGCCGGCACCACAGTTCCCGGCCATTATCTTGGGGGGAAACCTATCTCCTTAAAAGAGATCAGGGAACTGGGGAGCAGGCTATATTACCCTCAAAAGGTGCTGGGCGGACCGATAACCCTGGTTAAACCAGAGATAGAAAACTACGACCATATCTGTGGGGAAATAGCAGCTTTGGACCTCTATCAGCTTCTCACCGGTAAGGAAGTACCTTCAGATAAACTGGCGGAAAAGGTGGGGAAATGGTCCATCATCGGGGCCGAGCTGACCCGAAAGCACCCCAATTACCCCAGACTGGTCTGTGAACTTGAAACTTTTAGGGGCTGTCCCCGGGTCAAACACTGTGCCTTCTGCAGTGAGAGGCTGAAAAAAAGAATCTACCACCGTTCTCCCGGTGAAGTTATTGCCGAGGTAAAAAGCCTGGCAGCAGCAGGCAATCACTTCTTCCGGCTCGGCTGCCAGACCGACCTCCTGCTCTATCAGGCCAAATATGATCCTGCCAGCGGTAATTATATCCTTAACCCAGCCGCCATTGAAGAGCTATATCAAGGTATCAGGGAAGCAGATCCCGATTTAAAAGTCCTCCATCTCGACAATATTAATCCGGCTAGTATTATCAGAGACGAAGAGAAAAGCCGCCAGATACTAGAAACCATCGTTAAATATAATACCCCGGGGGATATTGCTGCCTTCGGACTTGAGTCTGCCGATCCGGTAGTTCTGAAAAAGAATAATATTGAAACAGACCCGGAGATAACCTTCCGGGCGGTTAAGATACTTAATGAGATCGGAGGGAAAAGGGAAGATGGGCTGCCGAAACTCCTGCCAGGTATTAACCTCCTCCACGGACTTATTGGGGAAAGAAAGGAAACGATGGATTATAACTTTAACTATCTGAAAAGAATCTATGACGCCGGTCTAATGCTAAGAAGGATAAACATCAGGCAGGTAGTAAGTACCGGGAATTATCCAGTCGAAAAGGTTGACCGCGACAGGTTTATGGCCTATAAGGAAAGGGTTAATCAGGAGATCAATAGACCCATGTTACAGAGAGTCTTCCCGGTTGGAACGGTTATTAAGGATGTCCTGACAGAAACCACTAAAGGGAAGCTTACCTACGGCCGCCAGCTCGGCAGTTATCCAATCCTGGTCGGTATACCGGGCCAGTTAGCCTTAAATCAGTTTATGAATGTCAGGGTAATCGACCACGGTTACCGCTCTATAACCGCCCTGCCCTGGCCCTTTAAAATAAATAAAGCCAGCATTGAACAGCTAGCAGCCATACCGGGCATCGGCAGAAAGCGGGCTAACAAGATCTTTCTTCAGCAGCCAAAAAATCTAAAAAAACTTGGCCAAATACTGGGACCCGAGTTCCCTTTAGAGAAATGGCAGGACTGGTTTAACTTTGATGCTAATTAACCGTTTTAAAAATTAATCATCTTACCTTATTATTTAACTATTTATTTCATTTCATTCTTTAAATGTTTATTCCAGTAATTTTTAATCTCTTGCCAGAACCCTTCATGGGTACCTACCCCTATAATAAAGATATAAAGCAGGTTTTTATCTATAATATAAGCAATCCTGTAGTCAACACCATGAAACCTAAATCCATGGCCCCATACTCCCTGCATATCTCCTACTTTAGCTTCTCTAAAGGGATTTTGACGGATCTCCTGTATACATTTTTGAAATTCTCTAGCCAGTGGCTTATTCTTTTTAGTTAACTTTATCAGCTGCTTTTCCGCGTTCGATAAAAATCTTGCCTTATACATAAATTCTGCACCTATATTTCTTTTTCAGTATCTAAAATCTCAGCAAACAACTCTTCTGCATCCTTTCCTCCACCCTGTTCTATCTCTTCTCTGGCCTCTTCGACCATCAGGGCAAAGGCCTTTTTTACCGTCTCTTTGCGCTGTTTAAATTCATTAACTAATTCTTTGCCTTCAAAACCTTCATTTACCAGTTCTTCCAGAAGATCACCGGAAAAATCCCAGAAACTAGTCGATTGAATTGGCTCAATTATAATTCTACCATTATCAAGTATACACCTGACTTTACCCGGTTTCATGCCTAATTCTTCAAAGAAATCTTTCGGTATAGTAAACTGTCTTTTCTTAGTAACTGTTGCCAGACGGCTTTTCCTGGTCATAGAGAAACCCTCCTCTATACCAGTATATGCAAGGCTACCCATTCTTATACCTCCTATTTTCATTGCTACTATACTACAATTATACAATGAAAAAATGAAAAAGGCAACCCTCTTTGCCTGACTTTTTCATATCAAAAGGGAATTTATCTAAACTTATACATTAAATTAATACCCCCGGTTATAATCGACCAGGTTGATTAATTCTTTGGGCCTTGACCACCTGTGCTTCAGAGCAACTTTAAGATGTCAAAAAACAAACTGACTTCTCCAGGGCATTAAAATGTCGAAAAATATGAAAATATTCGATATTAAATAGCTCATCTTTGATTAACTACCAAAGATAAAGGGTGCAAAATTCCTGTATCGAAAAAGAACAAATTGGTTAAGATAAGACTTGAAGGGAGGTGATATCTTGACCGTTGGCAAGCAGTTACACCAGACTCTAGCCAGTCTCCGCAGCAGTAAGGCCGATATGGAGACCTACACTCTGAGCACCGAAGACAAGAATGCTCAGAAAATGTACTCCGATTACGCCAATCAGCTGCAACAGATGATCAATAGCTTTGAAGGACGAGTTAATTATGTAGAACAGCAGGAGCCACAGTATAAGGCCAAGCAGCAACAGCAGAAGCAGCAATAGCAATCATCTGTAAAATAATATCTGCCATTTATCATTTAAATCAGGACAAGTAATCCAGGGTAAGCCTGAAAAATAGGCTTACCCTCCCTATATATCAAAGAAAAAGATTTTAACCCGTTTCTTTAACCGGGCAGAAACCAGATAGACTAATTTCTCTCCGGGATCCCGTTTCTGAAAAATAAAGGTTTAGTGAAGATTACCGCAGAAACCTGCTAACTATTGCTTACAGGAAACTTACAGGAAAAACCTGCTAACTATAGCTCACCGAAGAAACCGGTTAACTATGAAACATAACCCAGGCCTTTAAGCCTTTTTTTCATCTCCTCATCTTCCTCAGAACGGAAGGCACCTTCAGTATCCTCTAAAGCCAGTTCCTCCTTACTAATAAACTCGCGTGGCTGGGCCTCCAGCATGCTTTCATTAAAGATCGGCTCCAGAACCTTACCATCCATATGTTTCAGAAGGGGTAATCCCATTGTGTAAAGAATAGTCGGAGCCATATCCATAATGTGGGCTCCCTCAATCTCACAGCCCGGCTTAATAGCTGGACCTGAACCGATAAAGATACCCTCCATCCGGTGATGGCCTGACTGGGCCTTTGATCTGCTGACCACCTTATGGGATAAGAACTCATAGGCCCCCTTACCCAGAATCTCCATGTCATCGGGCAGAAAAACAATATCAGGTGCCTTATCCACATGCTCACCATGATAGAGTTCCTCTCCCTTCATAATCTGTGTGGTGATCCTTTTACCGGTAAAGGGATTTTTTAACCTTTTCAATTTTTTAATTAATCCCTCACGTACCTCATCAGCCCTCTCGGGCTCGATCATTCCCTGGGGTTCCCTTCCCTTGATATTTAAATAGATATGTCCGATCTCGCTATGGGAATAGGCCAGCGTATTAGGCCAGTCCACATTCTGGCTGGAGAGAAAAAACCGCTCTAACCAGGGATTTCCTACTAGATCAAGGACAGTCTCCAGCAATCCAGTCCGGCGCAGAAGTGGATATAAATACTCGCCTAAAGGGTAGAGACTCTCCTTGGTAATCCCCATCATAAAGCCCAGCTTCTTCAACCAGGTAGCCAGATTATTTTTTAATTTAAGATACCCTTCCCTCAACAACCAGGTATCGATATGGAAATTGTAACGGAGAGGGCCGAATCCATGATCCGACATAATGAACAGGGTATCATCAGCGCTCAAATTCTCCCTTAAGCTACCGATAGCCCGGTCAACTGCCTGATAAACCCTCAGAATCGGGTTCCAGCCATCCTTTTTCTCCAGATAATGCCACATAAAGTGCTGAACCTGATCCGTCTCCATAAAGTGAACCATCATTAAATCCCAGACCTTCGTCCGCATTAAATGGGCGGTAACCCTGGCCCTGGTTTCTACATCATCAATTAACTCCTTAACCCAGTGTCCGGGCTTATAACCCCTCGTCCACTCCTTGGGCGAAAACTTAAAATTCGGTGCCACCCCCCTAATCTCATCAATCAGATCCGCAGGAAAACTCTGCCTTTTGGATCTGCTGGGTGTTAACAGACCCGGAATCATGAAGCCATTAACCCTTTTGGGCGGATAAGTAACCGGCACCCCGATAACTCCAACCCTTTTATCCAGTTTACTTAAAATCTGCCAGATAGTCGGTTCCTTAATTTCATGGGAATTAACGGGTTGAGCCCTATACTCTCCCCTCTTTCTTTTAAACCAATTAAAGACACCGTGTTTCCCCGGGTTTGTTCCCGTCTGGAAAGAAGACCAGGCAGCCCCTGTTATAGGTGGTATAGTACTGCGGAGGTTCCCAAAACTGCCTTCCTTCATCAATTCGGCTAGATTGGGTAATTTTCCTTCCTTTATCCAGGGCTTAATCAGTGAGAACTCTCCCCCATCAATCCCTATAACTAAAACTCGTCCAGCCATTAAAAAGCCCCTTTCAAAGATTATCTATCTCTTACCTGCCAGGCCCGGTAATAGGCAAGCAACATGATACTCAAACCATAAAGCCAGAGAAAAATACTTTGCGAATAAATTATCAAAAACACAGTAAATAAAGGATAGGTTAAAAAGGGAATCCTTACTTCAATTTTACCTTTAACAGTCAAAAACCAGGAGAGGGCTCCTCCAATAATAAAGGCCAGTATACCCGGATAGAAGGCTATTACTCCCATGGTTCCCAGAGTAGTCGCCAGACCCCTTCCACCATCAAAGCCATAAAAAAGAGACCAGTTGTGCCCTGCAATCACCGATAAGGCCACCAGTATGATTACCGGATAACTATATTTCAATACCTCCTTGGCTATAATTGTGGGGATAACCCCCTTACAAAAATCAAAGGCTCCTGTCAGAATTCCCCAGCCCGGACCGACCAATTTATAGACATTAGTAGCCCCCGGATTACGGGTCCCCTGGACAGCAAGATTAACCCCCTTGATACTACCGATAATCCTGGCCACAGAGATTGAGCCAAAGATATAGCTTGCGATGATAAGTAGCAGGGCCACAGACTCACCCCTTAAAGTAATCGATTATGACATCCTTAACATCAATAATACTATCAACCTGAGCCAGATTACTTCTATTAGATTCTTTCATATATATAAAAGCATCATCATATGTATGCATACCCTGAATAAAACCCTTAGCCAGCAATTGTTTACAATCAACATGGGCCTTTAAGTCATAGCCGTCAACTGGCATAGCAATCAGATCAGCCGCCTGCTCCAGATAGGGGCCACCGTAGACCTCCTCCCGGAAATAAACCTCCTGAATAATCTTCTCCCCCGTCTCTTCATCCTTTAAATCCAGTAGCTTTTCCTTTAGCTCTTCCCGGAGGGAAAAATACTCACTGGCTTTGACACTGCCCTTTTCTTCCCTGCCCTGCCGGTTAATATAGATCCGGCCCGGCAAAAGACTGTAAGCCTTACTGGTCCCAGCCATATCCTTAATTGACTCTGGCTCAGCAGTACTGTACTTAAGATACCCTTCCTCTTGCAGCCAGTAGTTGAGCTGAACCTCCTTTTTAATCTTGCAGAAACCGTGGTCGGATAAAATCATCAAACCTGTATCATCATCTAAGGAGAGCAGCAGCTGGCCGAGAAAAGCATCAATATCCCGGTAAAAGCAATAAAAGGCCTCCTCGTATACCGGATGGCCATCTTCCATATCGGCCCAGTAAAAGTGATTGATCCGGTCGGTCTCCATAATATGACAGTGGAAGTAATCCCATTCCTTTTCCTTTAATAACTTAAAAGCAGTTTTAAATCTCCTCTCCAGAGCATTGTTTAGTTCACTCATAAATCTATCTTTAGAATCCCTGGCAATCCAGGTATCAGCATCGATTACATAACCCATATCTAGCAGCTCATCCGCTATATCTGCCGGATAGACTGCCTTCCTTAAATCTGTAGCCAGAAAACCCGAGACCATAATTCCCTTAATCTTTTCGGGAGGATAGGTAACCGGGATATTAATAAAAACGGACCTCTTGCCCATCTCTCCCAGTTCATGCCAGAAAGGAGGCGCTTTTCTATTTCTGGCTGTTGGAATAAATAATTTAAAGGGGTCCGGTTTCCTGTCGATAAAACCGAAGATATTATGACCGGATGCATCCTTACCGGTTAGAAAACTACTCCAGGCTACGGAGGAGATGGTCGGTATAACCGAATTCATCCTCTTAAATTCACCCTGAGCAACTAGTGACTTAAAAACCGGCATCTCTCCGTTATCCAAAAGCCGCTTAATAAATGTATAGGGAACGCCATCAAGTCCAATTACCACCAGTTTCTTATTACGTCTTTTCCCGAAAAACTTCTCTAACAAACCCAAAATCCGGTCCTGCCTCCTCGCAGTGAATTCATTTTTTTGTTTATTTTAGCTGTTTAGTCATATTTAATTAAGGACTTCTCTATTAATACAAAAAAATCCTGCTAAATTGACAAAAAAAATATGAGGAGTTACTTTTTTCTTTAATTCCTTCCAGTATTTTAAGTCTCTACCACATTTAGCTTGTTTATTAATTAGTGAAAATATGCAGTATATTTTTTCTGGCTTAAATTAAACTAATAACAAAATGATATTGCCATTCATAATTTAAAGATAAACGACAGTTTTAATGGCATGAAAAAAGATATAAGAAAAAGGAGCTGAGAAGATGGCAGATTTAATGATCAGGAATAAATACAGGGATGCGTGCCGTTACCGGATGAGGGAGACCCTGGAAAATTTACTGGAGATATGGGACCCTGACACAGATGAAGAAGTAGCAACCATCGAGAACATCAATGAGGCTATTGATATCTTAGGAAATACCATAGATGAGCTGAAATACTTCCGGGAGAAGATTAAGACCACTGAGGAAATTAAGTATTAACGGATAATTACTATTAACCGGTAATTCTATTGTGTACGATGCTGATCCCTTTCTAGAATTATGGTGTTATTCATCATAGCAGAATAAAACGGGTTAACGACTATAATCATTATCTACAAAATTCATCTATGCATAAATTATTAGAAACGTAGAAACGAAAAAAGGGGTAATATACCTACGAGAGGTATACTGCCCCGAATCAATGGATCTTAAATTATGCCGGATGCTTTGCCTTCTTATCTACTACAACCCAGCTGCCATCCTCTTTACTTCCGGTTAAAATTTCATATTAGCAGACAGGACGAAATTGAGATTATCCTTAAAGCTGTCATTACTGGCTACCGCCGTATCAAGATGTAATTTCCAGAGGTTGAGCCCCAGACCGAGGGTATAGTAGCGGTCCTCCTCTGTCGGTTTATATGTACCGGCTCTCAGGGAGATACCGTTAAAAAGCAGGTTCTTCTCCACACCCAGATGGAAGACCTGATCTCTGTCTCCTTCAGTCAGAAGGGGGAAGTTATCGATATCGGCAGCCAGGGTTGCCTTGAGAAGGGGTACATATACCGAGGCACCGATCCGCATAACCCGTTCCGGATCTACCTCCCTGCTATAGGTAACCTTGGCAGTTTCCTGCCAGCTACCATTATATTCGGAAAATGTCCTCGTACCTTCAAGATTGTATTTACTTGCCCAGAGGTTTTTCACCCGAGCTCCTATAGTTACCAGCGGGGTTATCTTAGCCAGTACTCCGACATCAAGACCATATCCGGTGCCATCAGCTACTATCTCGGAGAGTTCTCCACTGGGTAAATTCGCTTTAACGGAATAAATAACCTCATCACTACGGATCATCTTCAAATTGGCTCCCAGGGATAACTCACCGATATCGAAAGGTGGTGAGATTATTTTACTGCTGAAAGTTACAATCCCTTCGGTGGTTACAAGGCTATCTACTCTGGCTTCGTTGTTACCATCACTGCTGAAGTCCATATCGGTATAGGAATTAACAGCCAGCGCCAGGGATTTGAAATTAGCCCCGAGAAAGAGCTGACCGCCAAGATTCAGTTTCTCAGGAACCAGCTCAATCAAATCCCGCTCACTATAATTATCATCACCCATTTTATCGGGAATTTCCAGCAGGTCTTCCGTCTCCGATATATCGGGAAACCTGAATCCGCTGTTCAACTACAGCCCGACAAAACCGCTCTGGCTTAAACCGGCAGGATTATAGATTACCGAAGTCATATCATTAGCCACACCGGTAAAGGCACCTCCCATACCAAAGGCCCTGGCGGTAATGTCCGTTGCCCCTGCTACACCTGTCATACCGGTAATTAAAAGAATAGTTAGTCCAATAATAAAGCCTTTCTTCATATTAAAAACCCCCTCTAGAGTTATAATTATTGTTTAAGTCTAATTAGTATCAGGATATTTGTTATTATCCTCCCCTTCACCCCGTTTCTTCCTCAGCTTCCACTCCGCTATTTTTAGACCTCTTTTGCTAACAGCTCCTTTAGATAGAGACGGAACTCCTTGCCCAGGTCTTCCCTCTTTAGGGCAAACTCAACCGTTGCCTGGAGAAATCCTATCTTATTACCAACATCATAGCGCTTGCCGACAAAATCGTAGGCATAGAGGCTGCGTTTAGAAGCTAGCTCTTTCAGGGCATCTGTCAACTGGATTTCATTGTTTCTTCCCGGCTTTGTCTCAGCCAGGATAGGGAAAATATCCGGGGTAATAATATACCTACCCAGAATAGCAAGGTTGGAAGGCGCCTCTTCCAGAGTGGGTTTTTCAATCAGGTCATCAACCCGGTAAATCCGCCCTTCCTGCTTGCTGTATTTTACTATCCCGTATCTATAGACATCCTTCTCCGGGACCTGCTGTACCCCGATTACCGGCTCACCCTTTTCCTCAAAGACATCGATCATCTGTCCGATAACCGCCCTTTCAGCAACCATCACATCATCACCGAGTAAGACGGCAAAAGGCTCATCACCGATAAATGTCCGGGCACAGTAGATGGCATGTCCCAGCCCTTTAGGCTCTTTCTGCCGAACATAATGAATATCCACCAGGTTCGAAATCTCCTCCACTAACTCCAGCAGATCCTCCTTGCCCTTCTCCTTCAAAGCCAGTTCAAGTTCAACCGACTTGTCAAAATGGTCTTCAATCGCCCTTTTACTCTTACCGGTAATAATTAATATATCCTCAATCCCGGCCTCGATAGCCTCTTCTACAATATACTGAATGGTTGGTTTATCAACAATCGGTAGCATCTCCTTGGGCTGGGCCTTGGTTGCAGGTAAAAACCTGGTACCGAGCCCGGCGGCAGGAATAATCGCCTTTTTTACCTTCATAATAAACACCCCTCAAATTGTTCCAAATTATTTTGAAAATAGCTCTATAAACGCAGACTTTATTATAATTCTAGGTATTAGAACAAATTCCTTTAAAAAAATCAGATTAATTTAGGAAAAAACAGCCTCAGGCGTAATATTCAATTATTTTTAAGTGGTTAAATAAATCTGCAATAGTTATGGACAAATATAAATATATAGCTATAATAATTATTAGAATACAACAAAATATAACTTTTGCAGTTAATGTTTTTCTTAAAGGATGCAAAGTAGCTACATCTTCTACAAAAGATGAATAAAGATGAATAAAGATGAATATTGGAATTTATAAATTCGAAATAAGAGAGAGTGATAAAGATGCAGCTTATATCCTTTAACCCCTTCCGCACAATCGGCATACCCAATACCCAGTATGTAAAACCGGAAAAAATGCTTGAAGAAGAAGTAAAAATCAAAGCGGCTAACTGGCTTCTCTTCCCCGAATACTGGCAGGTTAACTCCCTGGTCTATGGCTGGCATAAGAAGATCTTTCCTAGTATTAACACCTACCACCTGGGCCATGACAAGATAGAGATGACCCGCCTTTTTCAAGCTATCTCTCCTGCAAATGTGCCTCGCACCCTAATACTAAGAAATGATAAGGGAGTTGCCGCAAAAATTTTAGAGGAATTCTCTTACCCCTTTATCGCCAAAGTGGTACGCAGCTCGGAAGGCAGGGGGGTCAGTTTAATTGAAAATAAAGGAGACTTAGATCAGTACCTCAAGGAGAACCGGATCCTCTATCTACAGGAATACCTGCCGGTAAACCGGGACCTCAGGGTTGTCCTTATCGGCAAGAGGGTATTCTCTGCCTACTGGAGAATCGGCCGGGAGGGTAACTTTAGAAATAATCTGGCCCAGGGTGGTGAGATATCCTATAAAAATATACCTGATGGAGCCCTGGAATTGGTGGAAGGTATTGCCCGGCAGGCGGGAATTAATTATGCCGGATTTGATCTGGCTATTATCGGTAATCACTTCTACCTGCTAGAGTTCAACGTCTTCTTCGGCAACCGGGGCCTGGCAGGTAAAAGCAAGGAGATAAGTAATTGTATCTACCGCTACCTGTTAGAAAATGCTGGCCCGGAAGATACCATTGGTCCACCGGAAAAAGGTAAGCTAATCCCATCTGCCTAAACAGGGCCTAAATATTTGAACCAACTGTGTTTGCTAAACACATGTTTATATAAATTATATCTTGTCGGGAGGGTATTTTTCATAAATAAAGGGTAGCCGGAAATTCCCGCTACCCATTTTTTAACCTCCGCAATATTATTTCCAATCTTAGGCAAAATTCTTTACGGTCATTTTCAATTTTTTATATCTCTTCAAGAATCTGATTAACCTCTCCCAGGAACCTTGCCTTCAGGGTCTTAAGCTTTTCGGCAGCCTCCTTTTCGGTCTCTCCCCTGACGGCAAAATAGATCTTCAGTTTCGGCTCCGTACCCGAAGGCCTAATGGTCAAAATACTCTCATCTTCCAGCCAGTACTGCAAGACATTGGACTCGGGTAGTTCGATCTCCTCTTCTGTACCATCCCTGTAGTCGTAGCTCTTACCTTCCAGAATATCCTTATAGATAATCACCTTATTTCCGGAAATATTTTCGGGTTTTTCTTCCCGTAATTTCGCCAGGGTCTTTTTGATCTTCTCCTGACCTTCCTTGCCTTCTAAGTGGATGGCGGCCAGGTCTTCCCTGTAGTAGCCGTACCTGTCCATTAACTCCCTTAATTTTTGATAGATGCTCAGTCCCTTATCCCGGTAATAGAGGGCCATGGTTGCCACCAGCGCTGAGGCAATGACCGCATCCTTATCCCGGGCATAAGTTCCAGCCAGATAACCGTAACTTTCCTCAAAACCGAAGATAAAGCTCTTTTTACCACTTGCCTTAAACTCCTTGATCTTCTCCCCGATAAATTTAAAGCCTGTTAAGACATCGATTACCTCAATACCATAATTAGCGGCGACCCGTCTTACCATTTCGGTAGTAACAATGGTCTTAATGATGACACCGTTATCCGGCAAGGTGCCTGCTTCCTTCATCTGCCCCAGGAGATAGTCGGCCATTAAGACCCCTACCTGGTTACCGGTTAACCCGACATACTCACCGCTGTCATCCTTGACAACCAGGCCCATCCGGTCACAATCGGGATCCGTACCAATGATTAAATCAGGATCTGATTCTTCAGCCATCTCCAGGGCCATTTTAAAAGCAGAAAACTCTTCCGGATTGGGGCTCTCCACGGTGGAAAAATCCGGGTCTGCTACGGCCTGTTCCGGTACTACCTCTACCCGGTTGAACCCCAGTTCCTTTAAGACCCGGCACACCGGTTTATTACCCGTTCCATGAAGAGGTGTATAGATTATAGGCATCTCCCCACCCCTGGCCTTAGCCAGCTCTTTATTGGGGAGTACCTTCAGGATCTCTTCAATGAAACGATCATCAATCTTTTTACCAATAATCTGCAAGAGACCCTTCTCTTCGGCCTCTTTGCGGCTCAGTCTTTTTACCAGGTCAAAATCATCGATCTCCGCGATCTCAGCGATTATCTCTCTTGCCTGTTCGGGTACCACCTGACCCCCATCTTCCCAGTATACCTTGTAGCCATTATACTCCGGGGGATTATGACTGGCGGTAATTACAATACCACCAATAGCCTTTAACTCTCTTACGGCAAAGGATAACTCTGGGGTAGGGCGTAATTCATCAAAGAGGTAGGTCTTAATACCATTTCCGTTTAGGACCAAAGCAGCCTCCAGGGCAAATTCCGGTGACCTGTGCCGGGAATCATAGGCAATAACTACTCCCCTCTCCCTACCGTCATCACTATAATTAATTATGTAATTGGCCAGTCCCTGGGTTGCCTTCCGGACGGTATATTTATTCATGCGATTAGTTCCTGCCCCGATAATACCGCGCATTCCCCCGGTACCGAAGTCTAAATCCTTATAAAACCTGTCTTCAATCTCTTTTTCATTATCTTTAATAGCTTTAAGTTCCTGCTTGGTCTCCTCATCAAAGTAATCACTCATAAGCCATTCCCGGTATCTCGACATATAACTCAAGACTGATCATCCCTTCCTGAATATATCTTATGTTATGTAAAATTATCCTTCTGATTGGGCTTTCTGTACTATCCTTCCCCTATCTTTTTCAGATTATTTCTGGCACTGATAAAGGTTAAAAAATGCTATTAAAATATACTAGAGGATATTTATCCGAAAGCCAACCTGTTCATTTCATGAGGTATTATATCACAAAATATACCATTTATGAAGTCTGCTTTGTCAAATAAGCTGGATTATTCCTTATCGACCAAGCTGTATTAATATCTACAGGAAGTAACAGCCTTAAAATTTAAAACTTAAACCGGGCAACAGCATCGGCCAGTTCTCCAGCCATCTTGGCTAATTGACTGGCAGAAGTTATAATCTCTTCAGTAGCGGCACTCTGCTCTTCGCTGGAAGCGGCAACTTCCTCTGCATTGCTGGCGGCCTCCTGGCTGATAGCGGTTACATCATTAAGTGCATTTTCAACCTGGCCGCTCTTATCTGCCATCTCCTTTGAATTCCCCGCCACCTTTTCAATTAATTGCATCAGTTCACCGGCCGCCTCCTTTATCCTGGCAAATATCTCTCCCGTTTCTTCAATTGCCTTTACACTGTCATCTACAGTCTCTATCCCCTCATCCATTTTATTAACCGCTGCCGCCACTCCATTTTGTATCTCTTTGATCAGGCCATCTATTTTCTCGGTAGCCCGGGTGGATTCTTCAGCTAGTTCCCTTATTTCATCAGCCACCACGCTAAAGCCTCTTCCTGCTTCCCCTGCTCTGGCCGCTTCAATGGCCGCATTTAAGGCCAGTAAATTAGTCTGGGCGGCAATACCGTTAATCAATTCTACAATCTCACCTATCTTATTTGAAGTATCACCCAGAGAGCTGATAGTTGTAGCCACCTCTGTTGTATCAGTCTTAACCTCGGTTATCTGGTCAACTGAATTGACAACCATCACATTACCGGTAGTAATATGATCCATGACTTCATTTGCCTTTTTCGACATATTAACGGAAATTTCTCCTGTTTCCTCTATCTGTTTAATCAAGGATTTTATATTTTCAGCCGTCTCGCTGAGCTGAACCGATTGTTTTTCCGCACCGGCAGCAACATCCTGAATGGCACCTCCAACCTGTTCGGCAGTCTCTCCTACCTGGTCACCTGAAGCAGATAATTCTTTACTGGTAACTGCTACCTGCTCGGAGAGGTCTGCTACCTGTTTTATCATCTTCCCTAGCTGTTTGCGCATTTTATTTATGGATTGAATCAGACTGCCAACTTCATCTCTTCTGGTAATATTCAGACTATCATTATGCTCCCTGAAGTCACCGGCTGCCAGTTTTTCGACAACTTTACTTGCCTTTATAATGGGTTTAGCTATGTAAGTAGCAATAAAATAAGTTATAATTAAACCTAGCAGAACAGCAATTAGACCTATCCATAAACTTCCCTTCTGAATTGATTTCAAAGGAGCCATAACCTTACTGCTTTCAAATACCATGGCTAATGACCAGCCGGTAAGTTTTATCGGGGCAAAGGCAATCCCTTTTTCAACACCATTTAATTTAAAGAAGTCAGTCCCCGTTTCTCCCCGGACCATACGGGAGGCAATCTCCTCTAGCCCCTGATTGTCTTCTACTTTAAAGATCTCCTTATTTCCCAGGTACTTATCATCAGGATGGGCAACGGTAAACATTTTGCTGTCAATTAACCAGCCATGACCGTTACCATTTATCTTCATATTATTGACCCGTTCCTGAAAAATGCCAAGGTGGAAGGTTCCCCCCAGGATTCCCACCACTTTTTCATTAAAGATTATGGGTGTAGCTATAACGATAACCTTTTCTCCCGTAACCTTATTTACCACCGGATTAGAGATGACTGCCCTCCCTAATTCTATAACTTTTTGGAAATACTCTCTGTCTGAAATATTGTACTGATTGGTTATATCAGCTGTGATATACGTCCTGCCGTTGAGATCAGCAATAAATAATGTCTCCAGATGGTCATTCTTTTCTGCTACTTCGACCAGCTTATTCTTCTCTTTTAACCAGTAAATGTCTATTATCTGGGCCGAATCTGCATCTACAAGTGCGTTCTTTAAACCGTCTAAAACTGTCAAATCGACCTGATTTACAATCTCATTCTTAAAACCATTTAACAACTCGGTAATTATTTCAGCATTTAACCTGGCAGTATCGGCTGCTGCATTAAAAATTGTCTCCTCTAAGATATTTCTCGCCTGATTGTAAGCGAACCAGGAACTCCCTGCAATTAATAATAAAATAAGCAGACTGATAACCAGGATCATTTTTGTTTTAATACTCTTAATCATACTGCTTTCCCCCTTTTTAAATATCCAGGCTGTTGTTTGCCTTATTGCTGATTATAACCAAAGGCCAATTTAAAATTGCTAAATTTTCCCATATGACTTATAACGGGATTTTTTAACTAATTCTACAAAAAATCTATAAACTCCTGCATGTTTTTAATAAAATACTCCAAAGATCATTTAATCAAATACCCAGAATGGTAGTTAAATTAGCAGGGCCTCACTCATAAGATTCAAAGCTGCCACTTAAAACCCACACCGAATTTCTTACCGGTCTTATTACTGCTAGCGGAGCTTTCGTTAAATACCTCCCGGTCCAGCTGAAGGCTGGTATTTAACTCAAAATTCTCGGTTACTTCAAAATCCCAACCCAGAGAAATTCGGTCATAGAGATTATCCTTGCTTGAGTCATTAAGGTAGTTCTCCCACTGTCTCTGCAGATAGACTGTATAATCATGCCGCTGATTATACTTATAATCAAGCTGATAGCCGAGTCGGGCCATCCTGTATGTGTTATCGGAATTGTTGGAATAATCCTTGTGCCTAAGGTTAAGTAGCCACCTGTTCTTCAGCCTCTTTGTCAACTGGTAGGTATAGTTACCCCATAAGTCAATACTGGTATTGTTATAGATGGTCTCCTCCTGGTAATCCTTTTTATAGTACTGCACCTTGAGATAATAGTAATCGGAAGAGCTCAGTTTCTGCTTATACTTCAGCCAGAAACGCTTGTACCAGTAGCGGTCAAGGATATCCTCTCCATCATCCTCATTCAGGGGATCACTGTAGATCCGGTCTCCAATCTCAAAATCACCGCTTAATTCCGGCCGGTAGTCTTTAGCCAGTACAGAAATATGTACAGAAAAAAGAATTAACTGCAAACAGATTATAGCCGTTAACAGTATTAACATTAAACCCCTTTTCATCCTGAACACCCCGCAGTTTTTGTTGTTTTTTTGAACTATTTTATATTTATGTAATATATTTCGTCTCTCTGTCTCTTTTTCCTGCAAAAAAAAAAGACCTGCCCGGCAGAAACCGGACAGGCCGCATAAGATTAATTTCATAAATAAAGCCAATATATATTAAATATCGAAACTGAAACCAAAACTATTGTCGGCTAGATTATAATTCACTGACAGGCTGAAGCAGTCATATTTGCGGGTCAGACTGAGGGAGGCCTGATCCCATTCACCGGTCTCGATTTCATATTTCCCATCGATCCCGAAAACCCAGGCCGATTCGAGCTCCGGCAGTAAATAGGTAAGATCGAGGCCGGTTTTCAAAAACTTACCCACATCCTCCTTGTCATCAGGCAGAAGGGCCTTACCCCTCTCTTCAGTTATTTCATAACCCAGGGTTGTTTTAAGGTTCATCGCAGGGGAAAGCTTACTGCTATAAGTGCCAGTTATAGCCGAATTAAAAACCAGATAAGATTCTTTAGAAGGCCTGAAATAAAGATTATCAGTAATTCTCCCCTGCAGGCTGAGGTTTAAGTTCGGGGTTAACTTAATAGCCTTAGATAAATGTAAATCCAGGTTCACCTTGTCGGTAGTAACCCCTTCATTCCTTACCCGGCCCAGTCCTGCTCTACCCTTTAAACTAATTCCTCGAAGTTGATAACTCGGGCCGTTAAGAGTTAAATATGGCAGGTAATCGATCTCATAACCCTCCCTTTGCTGTAAGGTCCAGCTAACCGGACCGCCCTGATAGCCAATACTGTAGGAGTTCTCCTTTAGCTCTTCATTAATATACCCATGGTAGAAGTTGAGCCTGTAGTCCTTAAAGGGATAGTAGTCTATCTTAAACTTCTCCTCCCGCTCTTTATCTGTCAGATTATAGCTTAAACCGGTAAAGAGACTATATTTGTCCTGCTTATACTGCAAATTGGTTTTCAGGATTGTCTCCCGGTCAATAAAATCATAGTCAAACCCGGTAAAAAGATCTACCGTACCGGAATTATAATTTAATCCGGTACTGAATATTTCCTCCCGGGTAAAAGTTTCCTCATCATCTTCTAGCTCCTTACTGTATTTAAAATTACCCCTGAGTTCAAGTAGAGGTGAGAGCTGGTAGGAGGTATCAACCCCGGCCCACTGCTCCCCCTGCTGGTTGACCTCGGCTGAGATCTCCCCCTGCCAGTTTTCATTTACCTGATAGGGATAATAATATTTGACAGTAAAACCATCTTTAGAATTATATCCCAGGTGGGGCAATGGTACAGGGTTACTCAGTTTCCTGTCACCTTCACTATCATCATACTTTACTACATAGCTGGGTAAAGAAAGTAGCCGGAAATCCCCGATCCAGAACTCAACCCTCTTTCCCACTACCCTACCATCAGGATAGACCTGGACCTGGTCGGCCTTAACCTGGTAATGGGGATCGGGCAGGATACAGGGGGTAAAACTGGCCTCTTCTATCTTAAGATCATAATCCTCTCCCTGAAGGAGCCTGATCAACCCCCCGCGGAAGTTCAACTCCCCTATCTTACTCCGGGCCCCGTAGATGGTCCCTGTTGCCTCCACATAATTATACTTTAAATAAGTACCCGTTACTTCCTGATCGGCGGTTTTTAAGATAACCCTTTCACCGCCGGCCCTTACTATGTTTGTATTTAAGTCCAGCCAGAGCCGGTCACTCTTAACAACCAGGTCTCCTGTTTCAAATTTAACCATATCTTTTGCCATTACCCTGCCCTGATAATAATCATAGATAATATCACCAGCCTCAAGGGTATATGGCTGTGCAGGGGGAGACCCCTCTGCGGCGACCGTTAGCGTTAAAAGAGTGCAAAGTAAAATAAGCAAAAAACATATATCTCTTAATTTAGTCTTTATCTTATTTAATTTAAGCCCTGTCTTATTGGCAAACAAGATCAATCCACCTTTCTTGATACATATAAGAGGCCAATTTGTTCATTAAGCTAATTAAAATAAAGAAGAAAATCTCTCAGGGAAGATATAACGCTCCTTATAATGCAGCGCCCCTCTAATGCAGTAATAATAAGGGTATAAAAATATGGGTATATTAATACATATTCTTAATAAATAGCCAAATCCCTGCATGAAAAGGCTGGAAAAAAGAAAAACCTATCCTGCCCGGGGAAAATACCCATGGTAGAATAGGCTTAAGTAATCTATATGTAATTTAATATAAGCAAGTAATTTAATATAACCGTAATCCGTACACGCTCTCCGGCTGGGTTGTCTTGATGGTAAACTCGGTTCCTGCCGGTATTACCTTTTCCCTACCCTTGACAAAATAACCGACCACCAGACCCACCGGATTACTTAAAATCACCGTGCCTAACAGACTGGCACCGATGGCCAGTTTCTGGTTAAGATTATCATCTTCAGGTTGATAAAGTTCCACCGGAATGGGGGTTCCGTCAATAGTGTTAATGCTGGATAACTTTAATTTGACCTCCCCGCTCTTACCAAATTGACCGGCATTTTCAACCTCTACAGCCACCAACTCTCCCCTTGTTCCGGCCGGGATAACCAGGCTGTTATCAACCTTGACATCGGTGGTAACTTCAAATCCGATCTTTTCTCCAACATGTAAATTCCCCGAATTGACCTCGGAAAGTAGTTTCAGCTTAATTACTGTATATTTCGGCACATCCACTTTCCTGGTGGGCAACTTGCCATCGGGTAGGGTCAGTTCTGCTAAATGAGTAATTCTCTCTGCCATGTTACCTTCCTGTACCTTACCAAAAATTATATTTTCCAGCTCATCTAACCTGGATAAGATACTACCCTGGGAGATGCCATTACTTAAAGTCCATTCCAGTGTATTTATCAGAAAGAGAAGAGAAGGTTTCTCTTCATCACCGAGAACAAAACTGATAACCCGGTCGGCCCTTTCCTGTAAGGAACCCTTACCCTTTTGATTGTAAAGGGTATACTCAATGTTCTCTATCCGCTGCACAATAGGGAGATTCAAGGGCTGCCCATAAAGGATTGTTTCAACCTCTTTTAACAGATTAAGGGGTATTATCTGCCCCTGAACAGGTTGATAACTAACAAAAGAAATCATAATTAGTACCAGTGTAATTAGAAAAAATCTCTTTATGTGGCTCAAATATAGGACCCCCTTCTAACTAAAATCTAAATTCCAGCTGAGCCTTGATATTTTTCTCTTTTTTATCCTCATCAGCTAACTCTGGACTGTCATTGACCGTTTCATTATTCTTTATCTGATAGCCCAGCGAGAGTGATGAACTATCATTGAGGTTTAAATCCACACCGAAGTCCCAGATGGATTCCTTTAATTGGTCTTCAAGTTCATCGGGATTCAGCACCTTATAGGATGCATTGAAAGTCGCCAGGTCTTTAAAGCCGAGCTCCAGACCGGTCAAGGTGTTTTTCGACTCGCCAAAATCAATCTTATATTTATATTTCAACGACTTCCCATCATCACTATACTCTACCCCAAAGATAGTACTGAAATCCTCATTATCATCAAAGAGATTCTCCACATAATCGGCTGAAATAGTAACCCTGTCAGAGGTCTGGTAGGAAATTCCAACCCTGCCCTCTTCACTTCTCTCGGCATTATAAACCACTTCTTCTACTAAATTCTCTTCATCCGGTTTCTCATCATTGGTTAAGTCCTCTTCAGCAGTTGAATCCTCATTACTGAGGGGTTTATCCGTTTCTTCAGGTTCATCTTCCTTTAAGCTGATCTTCTTAACATCCCACCATTCCTTACTAACCAGGCCGTATCCAGCCCTAATCATTGTCCTCTCATTCATCTGATAATTTAAGCTGATATTTGTATTTGTCTCTAACTTCAGGTCTTCCTGGTTCTTCTCAAAACCGGCATTAACCGAAACTCCCGGTAAGGGATTAAAGGTAATGGTATTCTTCTCCCCCTCTTCACCTTCCAGAGTCACGGGTTTATCTATGTAAATACTATCCTTCAGTTTAACATCTGTTGGAATATCCAGGTGGGTTACCCTGTCCGTATCCCGCCTGCCGTAAAGAGCGGCTAGATCATATAAATCCTTCTGGGCCTTGATAGAGAATGTTTTCAGGTCATCATCGGGCAGCAGTAGTTCATGATCTAACAGGCTGTACTGGCTGTACTGATTAAAAAGATTGAAGATATCATAGTCATAATAAAGATTATCAGACCACTGATAGGTGTCAGCAGCATGAAGTACCTGGCCATAAAGTATGATAGATAAAGATATGATAGTTATGATAATTATTGGCCTCTTCATCCCCCTGACCCCCTATCTAAATAATATAATAAATCAAATTGGCCTAATGGCCATAACCATTTTGCAAGATAAAGCAGTATATTTTTTGTAAATTAGTCTTCGGCCATAATATTAAATAATGTAAATTTATTGATGCCAGAAACTATGTTATTCATATTCATAATTTCCCAGGCATTATAAGAATTTAGACCCGCTCTCATATATATAATTCGCCAAAAAATATAAAAATCCTTTTTTAAAATAAGATTATCTTTTCCCAAAATATGCTATTAACTACAAGCAAAATAATTTCATTATGATATTAGTATGTATAATCAATAACTGGTTTACAAGCAACTATTTGAACTGATATGGTCAAAAATCAATATGCTCTTTCACTATATATTATAGCAAATCTGCTGAAATATTACTACCAAATCACCATTTGAAAATTTTAGGCCCAATCCCGCTATTTCAGATTCTGATTTATTAATTTGTGAAGCTAAAAATATTTACGATTATGCAAACTTTAAAATGGATAAAGTTCGAATCTATAACAGAGTTTTAAATGCTACTGAAATTCAAAAAATTTACAGCAAAAATACTCCCATAAGTTCAGGACTATTACTCAAACTTGATTTTGACAAATCCATTCGTTAAATCAGATTAACTAATTAACTAAGACCTGTGCAGCCAGAACTAGTTGTGCAAGGCTTTCTGCATTTATCGCCTTTTGGATCCCCGTCAATACCCTTTCCTTGAGTTCCAAACCTCTTTATTTCCCTATTCGGTAGTTTAAGACCTAAAAAGATTAATCAGCTATCGCAAAACCCAATCCTACAGTTAACAGAAATAACAAAAGGCTCTTTTTATTCATGTCAGCTGCCTGATCATCTTTTAAGGCTATTGAGTAAGAATAGTCCCACCCCTCAAAATCAGTGGTAAATTCTCTACCTTCAGTATTATTTACCTCTTCGCCGTAAGCAATTCTATGATTGGGAATACCAAAGTCGGCTAACTTAAGGGTCTTCCACTCTTTATCAAAGGTAATAGACTCGCTGATCTGAATATCACCGATTTTAAAAGGGGCAAAACTAACCTCATTTTCATCCCCGGAGGCCATATATGTACCGACACAAATCTTCACATCGAACTGGTTAGATTCACCGGGATTGGCATAGATCGGGCGCACGGCAATCTCTTCTCCATTGACATAAAAATGGACATTCCACCGGTATGATTGATTTATCACTTCTACCTCACTTACTCTTAACTCCAGATCAATGGGTCCCTCGGCATCAATCTTCTCACCGCGCCAGGCTTCCGGGTCATTAAAAGGAGGATACTGTTTCTTCGGATAGTAATTGATAAAGGGATGCCAGCCTCGAATTTCCGGATTATTTACCTCGGTGCCCCGGATACTCAGCCCTGCCTCGACCGAGTGGAGCATCTCCTGGCCCTGATAGAACCAGATATTATCTATACCTATGTACACAACAAGATAGCTCCAGGGATTGTCATCAATATTAATATCTTCGTAATCCGGCAATCTGATATTCTTAACTTTAATACCGGAGAATTGACTATTCATGAAGTCAATATCATTGGCAACCCTGATTCTATAGACCATCTGCGGCCGTTGATGGGCCTTACTGACTGCCAGGACAGAATGGGTGGATAAGAGCATTATAATAACTGACATTAAGATAATAACTTTAGTTAAGACAAATTTCACTCTATTATCTTTAAATATCATCAGCATTCCCCCATTGCTATACTTTTTCTGATTTAGAGGTCCTATTTATTAGATATAGAAAAATCCCCGGAGGGAAATTTCCCCCAGGGATTTATTTTTTGACTACTTGACTTAGAAGTCGATGCTTACACCAGCGGTAGCTGTCTTAACGGTGTAGTCACCAGCACCATTAAGGGTTGCACCAGCTTCATCTAAGTCAAGGTCAAGTACTTCGTAGCTAGCTACGAGATCGGTACCTTCAACAATGGTATAGGTTAAACCAACTTTATTGGTCTTGTAGGTGCCGTTAACATCATCAGCACCTTCAACTTTCTTATTGGTGAAGTCATAACTTAGATTAGCAGCACCAATAGCATATCCGACGCCTAAATTATACTCTGTAGTTTTCAGATCAAAATCTTCAGCTTCTTTTTCATAGTCAAAACCAGCACTTGCTGTCAATCCACCAAATACAGGATAGTCAGCAACAGCTACACCAAAGGAAGTAACCTTCTTATCATCGCCATTAACGAAGTCTACATCATTAATGACTTCATAGCCAGCACTAGCAGTCAGGTAATCTTTTTCGTATTCAGCACCAACTGCCATGGTCCTTTCTTTTTCACCATCAGCTGCTTCTACAGGATCAACGATTGTGTATTCACCATTGACTTTTAGACCATCCATCAATACAGGCATTTCACCGGTTAAGGATAATTTGGTCTCTTCACCAAAGTCTTCGTCAACATCTGCACTGTTTTCTTTTACACTTGCATAGAAGAATTCAGTGGTTAAGCCGATGTTTTCAAAGAGTTTAGGAGCAACAGTCAGGTTCCAACCACTCATATCGTCAAGTCCTAAACCAGTTGTAAATTTGTCATAATCATCATCATCATAATCAAAGACTACACCGTTTTCACTAACTGGTACGAAGTTTTCATCACGGTTTTTGTAGTTAAATTCGACACTGGCTACATCAAAGTCTTGAGCAACACCAAAACGAACTAAAGTACCACTTTCGTCAGTAGAATCATTGTCTGGCAGATAATAACCAAAATCAAAATTCACATCAAGACCTGCTAAATCGCCAGCAGTATCGAAACCTAACCAGTTATCAAGAACTACTTCATCAGCGACTTTATTAAGATTAGCTTTACCGGCATATTTGGCATTCAGAGACAGGCCTGCTAAATCAAAAGCCTTTTTGGCACCAAATACGTAATAATCATCATCTGCGTAAACAGGATCACCAGCATCATCGTATTTATCTACATCTTTTTCGATGGTAAATTCTTGTCCCTCTACATTAACAGTAAATTCTTCTGTTGTGGTATCCTGAGTAGTGCCTTCATAGCCCTTAATACCGGCAAATACATCTACACCATAATCCTTCATATTGACGGTAATACCATTGAATTCAGCACCACTAAAGGCATAGTCAGCGATATCAGCTGTATTGGCAGTATTATAAACAGCAGCAAATTTATCGTTTTCCAGAGCCAGTTCAGCGGAGTCAAGAACGATTACATCATCAATTTCATCATCTTCATGAGCGTCAAACTTGACAGTTGCAGCAAAACCGTCTTTAACAATGTCAGCCTGAAGATTTAGAGTCTGTTCTATTTCCCCATCTGATTTATCAGCATCAATAGTATCAGAATCATCATCCCATGGATCTGAATATACAAAAGGATCTTTGTAAACTATTACATCTGGACGAGAACTACCATCAGAAGGATCATCATACATATAATCAATTTCATCATCGATTACATCGCCTTCGACAACCTGGTCTGTAAAGTCTACGCTGTAGCTTCCGCTGAAGGTAACTACCGGAGCAGGTGGATTCTCGAGAGCGGCAATCCTGGCTTCCATCTCAGCCTTCCAGGCGTCCATGTCTTTGATGTTGCCTGTAACGACGTCGATTTTCTGGCCTAAGACCTTCAGTTCAGCCTGATACTCGAATGTTAAGGCTTCGATCAGGTTAGCAACCTCTTCAGCCTGCTTATCGGTTAAACCTTCAGGAAGCTCAACAGCTTCGGGCTTATTCTTCTCGATGAGAGCCTTAACGATGGCTGTAACATCCTGAGCCTGTGCGGTGCTCAGACCGGCTTTGGCTGCATCAATTTCTTCAGCCATGGCTTCGCGCTGAGCTTCGAGGTTATCCAGAGCACGAGCGATGATCATAGCCATCTCGTAACGGGTCATGTTGTTCTGACCTTTGTATGTTCCATCCGGATATCCTTCAACGATTCCTGCAGCAACTAATTTGTTAACTGCGTCATATGCCCAGTGGTTAGCAGGTACATCTGTAAAAGGATTAGCAAATGTAGGAACTGCTAAAGCAACCACTAGAAGCATAGCGATAACAAAAATACTAAGCTTCTTCATTACTAAAATTCCCCCTTGATTGTTTTTGAGTTTTTTAAGTAAGTTCTAAAAAGCTCATCCACAACCATAGGGAAGTTTCGACAATGAGTTTCCTTGTTTCCTCATCGCTCCCTTTCCCTATTCAGTTGTCAATGAACCATTATATAGAACCCTATCATCTCTTTCAGCCCTGTGGAATGGGGGGCACCTCCTTTCTCCCACGGATTAGCCCGGAGATGATAAGACTTTTGACAATTATAATTTAAAATTATGCAGACTCAAATATATGTATTCTAGATCAACTCAAAAAATCCTGCCTGGAAAACAATTTTTTTTTGTGATTTTTGAATACATTTCTCAAATATGTGCTCTTGCTTATACCATCTATTTGCTTTTATGTTATATATAATTCAACCTGAACTGAAAAATTCCTGCCTGAAAGGCAAATTTTTTTATGGTATTATAATCCAATTTAACTATCTCCGGTTAGCTAGATACCTCTCGGCCAGAATTACAGCGACATAATCATCAACAGGACGGGACGGTTTCCAGCTGATAAACCTCAAGATGCTCTTTAAGCCCCGGAAATGTTCCTCCCTGTATCTCTTCTCGGCCTCACAGGTGGTATAAGCCTCATCTATGAGATGGACCGGAAGGTTGAAGTTTTGCTTAAGCCTTTCTTCCATCTCCTCCGAGAAGGTTCCGTTACCTAAAACAATCCCCTCTATTTCAAATCTATTCAGCAGCTGCTTGAGATATGCTTCGATCTCCCGGCCGGAGACTATCCCCTGATAACGGACGGTCATCTCCCCGTCCAGGACGGCCAGCCCGCATTTATCCCTGCCGGGGTCAATAGCCAGAATCATTCTGAACTCCCCTCATCTGTGGCATTTCCCTCTACGGGTTGAATACTGAACTCCAGGTTGGAAGATAAGCGGTCTTCCCGCCAGATATCTTCCCTGGCATAGACCTTTATCTCTACCTCTCCCTGATAGCTCTGGATCTGATTTAAGATCTGATAGAACCGGCTAAAGTCTATACTGCCAACACTGCCCTGATTATCGGCCAACAGGCCCTTCTGGATGGCCTTGACATTTATGTTTCTCAACAATTCCTCCAGTTCCTGCTCCAGCTGACCCGGGGGCTGGCCGGCATCGATGGTAGTACCGGCAATCAGCTCACCCTGTTTGAAAACAACAAAATCCCTATTTAAACTGAATCTGGCATAGACCCGCTCGTTTTTGGGAACATTGACATAGGCTACCAGGTTGACAATTACCCTACCTTCGATATTTAAGATAGCCTTGGCCACGCTAAAGATGTCCTCATCCTGTAACCAGAGAGCGGTACCCAGTTTCTCATCAACCTTGACCGGGTGTTTCTTGACCTCCTCGTTGGCTCTTTCCAGAAATAAGGTCAGCTCCTTAATGGTCTTCTCCTGGGACTGACCACCCTCGATCACATCGGAATAGATAATATCTCCCCGCTGATAGACAAGGTCCTCACCCATATAATACTTGGTCATAAAATACTCGGTAGTTGCCTGGAACTGGGAGGCCAGGTCCCTGGCCCGCTGGTAATTCTCAGTTAAACTGGCTATCTGATCATTTAAGTCACTTATCTTTTCCTCCAGGTCCTGACGCTGCTCCTTAAGCCCGGCAATCCTCTTTTTCAGCTCATCCCGGTTCTCCTCCAACAGCTGGATATCATCCCGGGCCTGACGTAAGTCGGCCAGGGCCCTTTCAAATTCCTGCTGGGTCTGTCTCAGTTTATCTTCCAGGGTATCCCTCTGCTCCTGCAGTTTAGTTAGTTCTTCACTCTTGGTTGCAATCTCCTGCTTCATCCCTTTCAGTTCCTGATCCTTTAAGGTCAGCTGCTGGTTAAGATTATCTATTTTAACCAGGACCTCCTGGATTCTAAAGATAGCCTGGCGGACTCCGTTATTGGTCACCAGAATAATGGTCAGGGTAATGGTGGCGATCAGCACACCTGTCAGGATGGTAATTATCACCGAGGTGTATTTGGGGCGCAGACCAAACAGGGATATCCTTTTTTTGCCGACCTTCATGCCGATCTTGTCACCCATATAGGCGATCAAACCGCTGATAACTATCACAGCGATGATTAAAATTATCCCGTACAATGGTCCTCACCCCTTTTTCTCATACCTCCGGTTTAATGCCTCATTTTGCTTGCTAATAACTGCAAATAGAAGTTAGAGAGATATTTTAGAAATTTTTGTGAATGAGCCTGAGTAAATCGGAATTTTTATCGCCCTACCCTGTAGAGCAAAACCCCGCCGATAATTAAGAAGACAAAGTTCTGCAGCCAGGCCCCCAGGAAGGGGGAAATGCTCCCCTGCTCACCCATGGCACTCCCAATGGTCATCAGGCTATAATAGATAAAGATCACAATGATACTCAAACCCAGTCCGGTGGCCGAACCGCTGGAACGCTGGGGCTGGATGCCCAGCGGGGCTGCCAGCAGGGCAAAGATAAAACTGGCAAAGGGTATGGCTAGCCTCTGGTGGAATTTAACCCGTTCCTTATTTGTATTCCGCCCCTGTTCCTCCATCATCTCGATATACTCTTTTAATTCCCTGATATTCATTTCATCGATCTTTTTATTTATCCTGGCTACCCTTCGCGGTGTATAGGCAATCTGCTTCGCATCATAGCGAGCAAACTTCAGGGCGGGGATCCTCTCACCGGCCTTAAGGTAATAGATCCGGCCGTCTAAAAACTCCCAGCCCTCCTTAGACCAGACCGCCTTCTCGGCCTCAATCAGGGTTACCGGCTTACCCTCTTCATAATCCTGAAAGATAACATCATGCATAATACCGGTATCTCCGTCAAAGAGACGGGTATATAAGACATAATCGGGCCTACCCCTGTCCAGAGGGGTTAAAAAGAGATTCTCCTGAGTAGCCGGCAGCTTCTCACCATGCTTAAACTCCCAGACGATCTGTTCATTGAGGTAATTAGCAGCAGGTACAACCAGTTCATTGACGGCAATAGTTATACCGGTCATCAGCAACCCGATCACCAGTGCCGGGATAACCAGCTTATAGATACTGACCCCTCCGGCCCTCAAGGCGGTGATCTCACCATCACCGGAAAGCCGGCCGAAGGCCATGATAACAGCCAGCAGGGTGGCCATAGGAAAGGTTAGAACAATAATCTCCGGGAGATTTAAGAAAAAGAGCTGAATCAGGGTCAGTAATTCAACCCCCCACTCGTTATAGTACCTGGTCAGGGTAAAGAGCAGGTCGGTACCGATAAAGATACCGGTAAAGGCTGCCACTCCGAAAAAAAATGGTGCAATTAGTTCCCTTACTATATAGCGGTAGATTATCTTCAAACCCTGGCACCTCACATTGTAAACCTTTCTCCCAGATAGAATTTACGGGCCAGCTCGCTGGCCGCTACCTCCTCCGAACTGCCGGAGAGCAGAATCCTGCCCTCATGCATGATATAGGCCCGGTCGGTGATGGAAAGGGTCTCCCTGACACTGTGGTCGGTAATTAAAACCCCCAGGCCCCTCTCCTTTAAATAACTGATAATATTTTGAATATCGCAGACCGCAATCGGGTCAACCCCGGCAAAGGGTTCATCTAAAAGGATAAAAGAGGGGTCTGTAGCCAGAGAGCGGGCTATCTCCACCCTTCTCCTCTCACCACCGGAAAGCTGAAATCCCTTTCTCTCCCTCAGATGGCTGATATTAAACTCTTCCATTAAATCCTCCAGTTTCTTTTCGGCCTCAGCAGCCGGGATATCCCGGGCCTGGAGGATGGCCAGGATATTCTCGGCCACGGTTAATTTACGGAAGACCGATGGCTCCTGGGAGAGATAACCTATCCCCAGCCTAGCCCTCTTATAGACGGGTAGGTGGGTAATATTATGTTCATCGAGAAAGATCTCCCCCGCAGCCGGCTTAATCAGGCCAACGACCATATAAAAGGTGGTGGTTTTACCGGCCCCGTTCGGGCCGAGGAGACCGACAATCTCGCCCCTTTCTACGGTAAAATCAACCTCATCGACCACCCGGTGGTTATTATATTCCTTAACCAGGTTTCTGGCAGTGATAGTCATCTATTCCTCTCCTTTACCGGAAAATAATAACCTGGCCTGTCCGGAGAGAACGATGGTTTCCCGGGTAAGATTAACGGTAAGTTTTTCACCGGAGAACTGCTGTCCATCCTGCTCACCCCGGACATTCCCCTCCAGAATGGCGGTCTCTTCCGTCAGATTATAGGTAATAGTCTCTGCTTCAGCCCTGATCTTTTTAAACTCCAGGACTGGTTTACCCTTCACTACTGCCCTTCCAGATTGCTGGTGGTAGGTCAGGGTGGTTCCGGTCAGTACCAGATCCTCCCCGGTCAATCTGATATTCCCCTCAAAGAGGTACTCCTGCCGGTTTAAATTGCCTTCCAGCTTATCCCCCTCTATCGTGTAATCGGGGTTATTAAAAACCACCCCTCCGCTCAAGACAATATCCTTGCTTTCCGTATTATACCTGGCCTTATCTGCCGTTGCCCTGATCTCCTGATAGATAAGCAGGGCATTGCCTTCGGCAACTACTTCATAGGAGCCCTCACCGGAGATAAAGGTAATCTTATCACCGTAGATCCCCTGCTGCTCTTTAGCCCCTTTCTGCTCTTCTGCCAGTACTTGCAGGCTGGAAAAATATAATATCAGGACAGCAGTAAGTATCAATATCAGTGCTTTTTTCATCAGCCTCTCTCCTTCCAGGTGAAATAGGCCTGTTTTGCCCTGTTTCCGTAAACGGTCAGTTTATTTAAATCAGGTCTGGCCTCAAAGCGGTCACCGGTAAGTGTAAAAAACGGGGCTCTGAATACAACTCCTCCCCTACCGGTAATCAGATTATGATCTTTTTGCCAGCTTAACTCTGCCGTCTCCATCTCCAGCTCGTCCTTATTAATCAGGATTGGTCCGGATAGGGTTAGTTCCCCTCTGCCGGACCGGTAGATACCCTTAGCAGCCATAACGGAATATAGCTTCTGCCTGGCCGGATTTAGGGCCTCAATGCTTACCGGAAGTAGTTTAAGTAAAGCCTTATCTTCGAAACTGCTCAACTCTGCAGAGCTTACCTCCCAGCATACTGTCCGTTCCTTGTTATATAAGGTAAGGTTAACCTCTTGAAATCTATCATCGGGTTTTGCCTCCGGCTGGGGAGCCGTATCATTACCGGGGTTTAGCCCTTCTCCTCTCTCCCCCCGGTAGGTAAAAGCAAAATACATACCTCCGATAATCATTATGATGATAGCCAGCAAGATATACTTTTTACCCACTTAAAATTCCCCTTTAAAAGAAAACCTTACGAAGACGTTAAAAAATTTGTCGGTGAAGAAAGATTAATATCCTATATTCCCTTCACGCAAGACCAGCTCGGCCGTTCGCCTGACCGCTCCCGGAGCACCCAGGGCATCTTTAATAGCCTTAAGTTCCCGCCTCATTCCTTCCAGGGCAGGGGGGCTATCCAGCAGACCGGCTGCCTCGGAGTAGATATTTTCGGCGGTGGCCTCCTCCTGGAGTAATTCGGGTACGACCTCCTTGCCGGCAATGATATTGGGGAGACCGATATAATCCAGTCTGACCAGGGCCCGACCGAGCCGGTAGGTAGACCAGCTAGTCTGGTAGATAATTATCATCGGTGTGCCTATGATGGCCGCCTCCAGGGTAGCGGTTCCGGAAGCTACAATCAGTAGACAGGCAATCTTCATTACCTCATAGGTAGACTGTTCAACCAGTTTTAAGGTAAGATTATAATTACCGGCCAGATCAGCTACTCTCCTGCGGTCGATCCCCGCTGCCAGCGGCAGCACAAATTGATAATCCTTCCTCTCAGCCTGCAATCTCTCGGCAGCCTGCAACATCTCCGGTAGTAGCCTTTCAATCTCCTCTCTACGGCTCCCCGGCAGCAGACCGATAACCGGCCTTCCCGGGTCCAGCCTAAGTTTGGCCAGTATCTCCGCTTCATCTGCCTCAACCGTAACCAGATCAACCAGGGGATGACCGACAAACTTAACTCTAGCCCCTACCTCACGGTAAACCTCAGCCTCCATCGGGAATACGGAGGCAATGGTAGCATTATATCTGGCCATCCAGTGAGCCCTCCATCTGCCCCAGACCCAGGCGGATGGGCTAAAATAGTTAACAACCGGAATCCTCTTCTTGCTGGCAATCCGGGCCATCTGCATATTAAACCCCGAATAGTCTACCAGGAAGATAACATCCGGCTTTTCCCTGTCGATAGAGTTCTTTAATATTTTAAGATGTGTCAGGTGTTCTCTGATATTCTTCAGGGCCTCGAAAAAACCGATGGTACTGATAGCGGTCGGGTCGATTAAAATCCTGACCCCTTCCTTCGCTAAAAAGGTAGAACCCATACCGAAAAAGGTTGTCTCAGGGGCAAGCTGCTTGATCTCCCTGACAACCCGGGCAGCATGCATATCTCCCGAGACTTCACCGGCAACAACCATTATCTTTGCCAAGGGTTTAACACCTCACTCAGGCGGGTTAGAATCCATAGCCATAATTACTATCCCATTTCTATCTGCCTCTTCTATTATCCTCTCTCTTGCCAGTAAAAAGGTTTTACCGGCCTCAATTACCAATCCCCTGGCCTTAACGGCTATCAGATTGCTGAGGGTATTCGCACCAACTGTAGGAATGTCAAAACGCCAGTCTTGCCGGGGTTTACTCACCTTGGCCACAACCACTCCCGGGCCGCCCAGTGAGCCACCCCTTTGAATGGCCGCATCGGTCCCCTCTATCGCCTCAACGGCCAGTACGGTCCTATCTTTTACCACTACCGTCTGGCCGATATCCAGCCGGCCGATCTCTCTGGCCATTTTGAAACCGTATCTCATATCTGCCAGCAGTTCCTCATCGGGCTCATGGGATGTCAGTACCTCCGGTTCCGGAAAGAGGTCCTCAAGATAGGTGGACTGTTCGATTACCTCGATCCCCTCCCGGGCCAGTTCTCTGACAATCGCCAGCATGATAGCATCATCATTCAGTTCCTTAAGCCCTGCCAGCAGTCTCTTCATCCTCCCGTCCAGGTTTAAATCCTGAAAGAACCGGGTCTTTTCCACCTTACCGATCATCACAACCTTTTTAATCTCATACCGGGAAAGTTGAGCAATCAGGCTATCCAGAGCCCCGATATTAACGTAACTGACCTTAGCGGCAATCCCCTCCAGAGGGTTATCCGCCTCTTCCACCAGCGGAAAGGCATAGACCTCATTCCCCTTTTCCCCGGCAGCCCTGGCCCAGATAGCGGGCAGTTCTCCCTTGCCGGCAATTAAACCGATCCTTGCCATAATCTTCTACCACCTACACTAATTATGAGAATGCATAATACTAAATAGAAATCCTGGAAATAAACTTTAGAGTCATCAAAAAATTTCTACTGAATCGGAAACATCTATTGGTAGTTTCTAACGGCAGATGCCCCGCTGGGCATTCCTCAAAAAGCGCAAAAAGTGTTCGATCTCTTCACTGGCATCCAGCTCCTGGTCCATCTTCTCGATAGCCTGAGAAATATTCAAATTAGACCTGTATAATATCTTATAGGCTTTTTTAATCTCCTGCCTCAGTTCCGGCTCAACACCGTTACGGCGCAGACCGACAACATTGATCCCGTTAACCCGGGCCGGATGGCCATCAACAAGCACATAAGGCGGGACATCCTTAACCACCTTGGAATGGGCCCCGACCATAGACATCTTACCGATCCTGACGAACTGGTGGATGCCGCATAACCCCGACAGGACAGCATGATCCTCGATAATAACGTGACCGGCCAGGTTAGTAGCATTGGACATAATAATATGATTTCCTAACTGGCAATCATGAGCCACATGGCAGTAGGCCATGATCAGATTATCATTACCGATCCAGGTCTCACCTCCACCTTCCTCTGTTCCCCGGTGGATGGTAACATACTCCCTGATAATATTGTTATCACCGATAAATAAATAACTCTTTTCACCCTTAAACTTCATATCCTGGGGGATCAAGCCGATAGAAGCACCGTGAAAGATCTGATTATTCTTGCCGATAGTTGTCCAGCCATCAAGAACAACATGGGAACCGACTACCGTTCCCTCACCGATCTCAACATTCTCGCCCACAATACTGTAAGGCCCGATCTCTACATTCTTACCGATCTTTGCCCCCGGATGAATTATGGCCGTCGGGTGAATCCTGGCCATATGGAGCAATTTACCCTCACGCTTTGGTTCCAATACTCCCACTCCCCTCTACTTATCATCAATTGCAAACATCAATTCGGCCTCAGCGGCAATCTCATCCTCAACATACCCCTTGGCAGAGACCTTGGCAACCCTGCCCCTTAGTTTGATAATCTCAACCTCTATCCTTAACCTGTCTCCCGGGACTACCGGCCGGCGGAACCTGGCCTTATCAATCCCGGCAAAGAAGGGCAATTTCTCTTCCGGGTTTTCTAAACTCTGCATCATAAGAAAACCGCCTACCTGGGCCATCGACTCGATAATTAAAACCCCCGGCATGATGGGATGGCCGGGATAATGACCCTGGAAGAACTCCTCATTCATGGTAACATTCTTTATACCGACTACCCTTTTACCGGATTCTATCTCCTCAATTCTATCAACCAGTAAAAAGGGATAGCGGTGGGGTAAAAGATTTTGAATTTCATTAATGTACATCATAGATTAACTCACCTTCCTGGATTATTTTTTTCTCTGATCTTTTTAGCTAGTTCTACATGTAAATAATGCCCTGATCTGACAGCTATAATATGCCCTCTGATAAAGCCGTTTAAAGCCATATCACCGATAACATCCAGTATTTTATGTCTGACAAATTCATCAGGAAAACGGAGTGGGTTAACGGTTTCTTCCTCACCGATTAAAACAGCATTTTCTAAACTTCCGCCCAGTGCCAGGCCCCTTCTATGTAAGGCCTCAACCTCCCGTTCAAAACCGAAGGTCCGGGCCGGAGCAATCTCATCTATAAAGGAGTTTTCCTCCTGATCAAACTCATAAAACTGAGTCCCGATAACGGGATGGTCATAATCCAGTGTATAGCTTATTTTAAACCCCTCATAGGGTAGAATAACCAGATACATTTTACCTTTTTTTACCCAGAGGGGCTGATCAATCTTCCAGACTTGTCTCGGAGCCCCAAGTTCCTTAATTCCTGCCTTTTGCAACAGTTTAATAAAGGGGAGGGCACTACCGTCCCCCACCGGTGTCTCTGCATTATCAATCTCGATGATAATATTATCGACTCCCATCGCCCAGAAGGCAGACATCATATGTTCGACAGTATGGACTCTGGGTTGATCTTCCCCCGCAAGCCCGATACTGGTACATCTTCTTGTTGAGACGACCTTAAAGGAATCCGCCTTGATCTCGGGCTTTTCCGGTAGATCGATCCGGCGAAAGATAATTCCCCTGTTAGCTTCAGCAGGAAGGCATTTAATATTAACCTCTTTTCCGGTATGGAGTGCAATACCTGAATACTCAATCGGATTAGCTATCGTCTTTTGTAATTCACCTTCCCTGAACATCTTTTACCTCCTCTCTAAATATATAAACATTCGATAAAAATCAGTAAAAATCCTGCATAATTTTAAATTTTAATTATAATTTATGATATTTTTATACTTTTTACCTATCCAGGAGGTGGGATGATTAAAAACCTCTTCCGGAGGACCCGATTCAATAAACTTACCCCTGTCCATAAAATAGATCCTGTCAGCAACCCTCCGGGCAAAAGTTACCTCATGGGTAACGATAATCATCGAAGTATTCTTTCTTTCCTGGATAATATTCTCTAAAACATCGAGTACCTCTCTGATCAGGATAGGGTCCAGGGAGGCGGTCGGTTCATCGAGGAGAATCAAGTCCGGTTCCAGGACCAGTGCCCGGGCAATACCAACCCGCTGTTTCTCCCCGCCACTTAGTTTATCAATATAATAATCGGCCATTTTTTCTAAACCAACATCCTTTAAAGCCAGTATGGCCCTTTCATAGGCTTCCTCAATGCTTAATCCCTTTTTAACTAAACCCAGGGCAACATTCTGTTTTGCCGTCAAACGCCGGATCAGGTTAAAGTGCTGAAAAACAAAACCAATATCCTGTCTTACCTCTTCCAGCTCCGCTGAGTTCAGGTTGTGAATAGCAATACCCTTAAAATAGATCTCACCGGAATCCGGTTCGATTAAACGGTTGATGGAGCGAATAAAGGTGGATTTACCGCATCCGCTTGGTCCCATGATGGCAACAATCTCCCCGGGTTTTATCTCCAGATTGATTCCATCTAATACTATATCATTGTCGTACTTCTTTTTCAAATTAATTACTTTTAACATCGCTTTCCTCCTGGAATTAACTGTAGAATATTAATAGAGTCTGTTTGGTTCAGTAATAACTGCAAACCTAAATTTTTCATTTAAATATAACTTTAGGGTAATTCAGGAGATATAGCAGCCCGGGTTTACCGGCTGGAATAATAATCTCCTGCATAATTTCCGCAGTAGAAAAACCCAGAGCCTTTCCTGCCTCCCATTCCTCCTTATTAACCGGATTGAGCATATTGGCAAAAAAGGCCACAATTAAGCCCAGGATTCCCCCGATGATAAACTCCGTCTTGAAATCCAGGTAATGAAAATCTATCCGGCTTAAGAAACAGATCAGACTGAAGATTAGACCACCGCTCAAAAAACCGTAGATAAAGCCATTGCCCCCATTCAGTCTGACTACACTGATAATCAAGGTCTGATCCAGAATCATAACCAGCAGGGTAAAGACCAGGGCAATAATGATGGAAATAACAGCCTTGACCTGTCTTAAGATATTAAAGACCTCCCCCCGGGGGTTGGGGGTAATATACCCCGCTTCCATTTCAATAAAACTTACTGCCGGATTCTTAATCACCGTCCTGATCTCTTTAACCAGTTCCTTACCGTTATACTGCCCCTTCAGTAATAGCTGGATCTGATCCCCTGGTATTACCTGACCGGCGAGATAACTATCGATTAGATTGATGGTCTCCACAATCTCCGCTTCCTTTAGGTCTGGCAGGGAGTTCTGGATATATGACAGCTGATCAAGGACAACCGGCAGCTGGGTTGTTTTTAACTCAATCAGTAAATCCTGAATTGATCTTAACTTATCCTGTAGTTTACCTGTATCTATTATTTGGGCGGTCTCATCTATCTGACCGATAACAGTCTCTACCTTCTGCCAGTCAGCCCCGCTATTAAGGGTATCCTCCACCCTTAGCAGGGAATTTATTTTCTCCTTCCAGTCATCGATAGAGCTCAAAACCGGATTCATATTATTTAATCTTTGGGCCACCAGATCATAGTTATTATCCAGAGCGATAGCCAGCTGTAAAAACAGGTTTTTCAATTCATTTAGCTCTTGATAAATGCTATTATTCCTGGGGACAAAGATCAATTTCTCCTCAATCAAACCTGCCCCCTCTTTTAACTTATTACTGGTCTTAATCAGGTCCTGCTGGATATCGTTAATATCACCGACATTAGTCTTGATATCATCCAAAATCTTTAGCAAATCCTCTAAAAAGGTGGAAAGTCCTTCCTGCTGCCATTCCTGGAGGGTTTTCCTTAAATTCTGGCTGGTCTTCTCCAGCTGACTCAGGCCCTGATTGACGTTAGCCAGGTCCTCACTCAGCCGCTCACTGTACTCAACCATCTGCTCGCTCTGCTCAAGAAAACCATTAAGGCTGGGGGTAATCTCATTGAGACTTTCCAGGGCATCGGCCAGGTCCTGGCGCGGGTTATTTACCTTCCCTTCTCCGAGCCATCTCTCTCCAGTACCGTCCCGGCTTGGCAAATAAACATCAAGGGAATCTATCTGGATATTATTTAGGTCCCCCTCCTGAATGAGGGCAAGTAGCTGGTTATCCCGATTGTCTATCACCTCTAAAACGATTCTCCTGCCATCACCGGTCCTGGCAATAAGCCTGCTGCCGATAGCTATCTCCTTACTGTCCTCTAATTCGGAGACCACTATCTTGGTTGCATAAGATAGGAGAAAGGTCTTCATCTGTTTCAGGCTCGTCAACAGCGCCAGCCGGTCTGACTTATCATTCCTGGTGACATCTATCACATTATCCAGATCATCCCTGATCAGGTTATAGATTCTCTCCTGTATCCTGGGCAAGTTCTCCGAATGCTGGTTAAGCGGGTACCTGATCTCCAGCAACCTGTATTGCTCAAGGATATTAGCTATCTTTTTTTTGACCTCAGGGAGTAGTTCCGGTTTCTCCACAATAATATCCAGACCGTCACCCGTCGGGTAGAGGAAATCAATCCCCTCAATCTCCTCTATATATGACCTCATTACCGGTCTGGTATTCCCCCTAAAACCCCTAACCGATAAACGGGGCTCAGTCATAATCGTCTTGCTCATCAATCCCGGTATATCGGCAAAGTACTTGCCGAGATTGATATACGTCTCTTCATTTTTATATTCATCCGGTAATTTAAGTAAGTAATTGCTGCTACCTGCAACCCTGGGCCCTGTCTTAAATTTTGAACCGGGCAGGGTTTCAGCAGCAATTTTTTTAATCTGTTTCAGGGCTATATCCTCCTTATCGGTGGTCAGGGTAAATAACAGGTCATATTCACCGTACTCACCGATAAGACCGCTCACCATACTGGCAAAGTAATTATCAGTAAGATAACCCCCAACCAAGACCAGGACAGTTCCCAGTAAGATGGAGGTTATCAATAGAGTCAGAATTCCCTTTTTAAAATTGGACCGCAAAAGAAACATCTGCCTTTCACTCCTATCCATCAACTATTATACCATCTGATGGAAGGAGCTGTAAACGTTATCCAGTAGGCAATTTATGGGTATTGTGTCAATTAGATGAAATCTTCAATTCCAGCTCTACCTCACCATCAGCAGAGAATTCCCCGGTCTCCAGATAAAAGGTTGCCTGCCGGCTCTTAACCCAGTCACCGCTCTCTTCTTCAATATAGACATTTCCTGTAAGTTTCAGGGTCTGCTCCCGGTCATTATAGGTTGCCCTGTCGGCCTTCAAAATGCGCTGATCATAGCTAATCACCACACCCTGTTCAGCCGTAAAGGACTTATCTTCAGCAAATAGCACCAGATAGGAGGTCTCAAGCTGCAGGCCTCCTTCTTTTTCCAGCTGCTGCTTTAGCTCAACCTTCCTCCTGAAGATATACTTATCTTCCGTCAGTAGGGCAGTCATCTCCAGAGATTTAATCTCTCCTTTACTGTGTTTTAAGAGAACATCACCCTCCAGTTCGGCCCTGCTTTCTTCCTTGAAATAGATACCCCGGGGAGCGGTTATATTATTATCCCCCTTAATGATGGTAATCCCGTCCCTGACCTCGATCCTTTCTTCCATATAATTGAGGCGGCCCGCCCGGATATGGATAGTCTCCCCGGAAGATTCCCCGGAGGCTTTGGACTGATTCCCCTGGACCTCTCCGGAAACCTTCTCCTGATCCTCTCCAGATGATTCGGACTTATCCTCCCCGGCCAGCACCCGCCCGTTAAACAACGGCATGGCCCCGGAGAGTAACACTCCGGTCAGTAACATCACGATCAAAAAAACTATCATCAATTTTTTCATAACACTAAAGCCCCCTTAAACTATTTGCCAGTATATTATGCCTATAAAATGATACAAAGTTAGATATATTATTTTGCTAACTTTACTTTCACTCTATTTCCAGCAAATCCCCGATCCCGAGATCGAACATAAAGGGTTCTTCCTCACTGCTGCCCAGCTTGATACCCTGATCCGGGAAGAGGTTTATCCGGTATTCAATGGTAAACTCCTGATTTAAATAATCATAGCTAAAACCAAGTTCACGGCAGTGGAAGTTCTTCTTCAGCAGCAGGTTAGCCTTCTTGAGGGTATTATCTTCATTATCATAACTCGTATTCAGGGCGAAATACCACTCATCCTTCAGGTCAAAGATAAGCTGGTTATCTACCTGCTGGAGGAGTTTATCCTCCAGGTTATACTTGAGGGCTGAATTAACCTCCCAGACTTCGTTCTTATATTTGCTGGTAAGGGCCAGATCACCGAAACTCCCGGAGTCAGGATCATAATAGGTCCCCGCCCCGATCTTCCAGTCCGGGTTTACCTGCCAGTCCAGGAGTGCCTGTAAGGGGAAGTATTCCCGCCCGTAGAGATCATAACCGGTACTAAACCTGAGATCCAGCCCGCCCGAGCGGTAACTGAGCTTACTATTTATACTCTCCTTAAAATTAACCCGGTCAAAGTTAAAGGGGGTTTGACCGGTGTATCCCTGAAAGCTATACCGGTTATTCCAGGTCAGGCCCCTGGTCAGGGTAGTCTTTAGCCCTATATGGCTCTCGTAGGAAGCCAGATAGGGTTCGAGCTCGGGATTATAATCTCTTTGATAGCTATTTAAGGAGTTATCTCCGTAATCTATTCCCCAGTAGAATTTGCCGGTCAGGGTCTGTCCTGTACTCAGAGTAGTCCCGTTACTCAGATGCCACCTTCCGTCATAGGTTATCTTCCCCAGGCCGCGGTAACCCTTAATCCCGGAAGCATCCTCATAATATCTCCCCAGAAGCAGCTGATAACTTACGTTTCCAGGAGGCCGGTACTTGAGGTCAACCTCGGGCCAGCGGTAAAAGGTTACCTTATCATCGTCCTCGCTGAATCCGGGGGCATACCTCTCCAGGGTCAACTTAAAATCAAGATTGCCGGCCCGCCTGGCCAGGTAGCTCCTGCTCCCCCACCTCTTTTTTAACCCGTCCTCCGGATTATAGAGGTAATCCCGGTTATAACCCAGATCTAAAAACCAGTCATTATCCAGTTTCCGACGGTAGGAAAAATCCAGGTTCAGCATCTTATCATCATTATGATCGCTCTCAAAGTAATCCTTACTGTCAAAGCGGGAAGAAAAATTTATCAACTGCTTATTACTAATATTAGCCACATATGTGCTGCCATTTAATATACTGTGATCATCATAATAGGTATATTTAAGCAAGGTATCAGTCCGCCAGTCACCCTGCTGATCCTCAAGATCAACCGCCCCCTGCCAGCGGAACAAACCGGGCAGATCTGTCCGGTTCTCCTGACCGTAGAGATAAAGGGATCCTTTAAGATCGGGCTCGTAATAAAGGTATTGTTTTAATCCCCCTCCATAGCCAGAGATGGTATAGTAATCGAGGTATAATTCACCGGGCAGCCGCTGGTCATACCAGTAATTATAGGTGGTCTTAATAAACCAGCCCCTAGTTGCACTATAACCGATCTCAGGAATCAGGTGCTGCGGTCTATCCTTTAATGAAATATAAAGATAGGGCCAGTAAAAAAGGGGCAGCTTACCGCCGAGCTCCCGGAAGACCACTTCTCTGGCCACCAGGTAATCATCGGGATAGATGATAACCTCTCTAGCCTCAAAATAATAGTGTGGTTTGTCCAGTTCACAGCCGGTTATCTTCCCCCCGGAGATTAGAATCTCCCGGGGAGCGGTCTCTATCTTCTCCGAGCCGTTATCATACTTGATGATCAGCTTATCTGCCTTGATATGGAATCTCTGATAAAAACCGCTGATATCCCCCATAAGCTCCATTTGCCCCGTTTCCTTCTGATACTGCAGATGGTCTATACCCTTAAGCTTCAGTTTAGTGCCGGCACCGGAAGCAGCCTTAACATTTTCAGCAAAAGTATTAGTTTCAGTACCGGAAACGGTTGCCGGCCAGATAAATAGCAGCAAAAGAATTATGGCCAAAAAGGGTAACAAACGATTCAGCCAGTTCTGCCAGCTCTCTCTCCAGATAAGGAGAATAATCCCGATAAGGGCAAAGACTAAATTCGGCAGCCAGGCAGCAAGCAGCGGTGGAAGCTCCCCGTTTCGGCCGAAGGAACGGGAGAGAGAAAGAATCAGATAAAAGAGAAAGACGATCACAATTGTCAAAATAATACTGGCCGAGCGGCTGTCCTTATTACTGAGGCTTAAGGGGGTTCCGATCAGGATAAAGATCAGGGCCGTCAGGGGCATGGCCAGCTTTAAGTGATAGTCTATCAACAGGGAATCTACATTTATCCCGCTTTTCTTAAAGAGGTCAATCTCCTTTTTCAGCCTCTCCCGGCTCATCTCGGAGGTAGTTCTCTGTTCACCGAAGAAGTTTTCCATATCCCCGACCAGTTGATACTCCATAACCTCAAAGCGGCTCTCCAGGGTTAGATCTCCGTCATCTGTATATTGGTGAATAATCCCACTCTCCAGGCGCCACCTGTTTTTGACTACCCTGCCCCTTTGAGCTGTGATTATCTCGGGAAAGCCACTCCTGTCAGGGAAATTGTAGATCACAATCTTCTCCAGGGTGCTGGTCTTTTCATTATATTTATTAACATAAAAGAGCCTGCCTTCCGGGCCCTTAAAGAAGACGTTCTCCCGGATATCAGGCATAGCCTGCTTTAAAATGGACTGTCTGATAATATTCTGGGCCTGATGATTGCTCCAGGGGACCACCTCTTCATTGAGCAAATAGGTCGCCCCGCTGATAAAAACTCCCAGGATGATCAGGGGTAAAATCAGCCTGTAGAGGCTAATCCCTCCCATTCTTAGGGCTGTGAACTCATTCTCCCTATTCAGTCTCCCCATTCCTGCCATGGTGGCAAACAAAATTGAGATGGGAAAGGTCTGGACGATAATCTCCGGCAGCTGGTAGAAAAGGAGTCTGAGCACCAGGGCCAGAGGAATATCTTTTATAATAATCAGGTCTGTTAGCTGAAAGAGAAAACTACTTAGCATAATAATCTCGATAATGGCTACCCCGACCAGAAAGGGAATTAAAACCTCTCTTATTATGTAAAAATCGATAATCTTTATCTGCCAGAATTTAATCATAAACAACTCTCCACTAAATTAATCTTTCACTTTATTAGATATTTTACGACAATATTTACGACAGGTCAATTTTTACAAACACCTAGAATATCAGGTCATCTGGCTCTTAGCAAATTATTCACCGGGCCTTCTTAGGCCTTCTTACTATCATTAAATTAATGCCTCTCTTTGTTCGGCAACTTACTTTTTACCTTCAAACAACTGCAAATAGATGTTAGAGAGATGTTTGGAAATTTTTTGTATATGACTCTTGGTGAATCGAAAGGAAAAATTAGGTCGAGCCAAAGGACGTGGCGAGCTAATTCAGGGTCAGGATGACCCATTGAATTAGGTAACCTAAATTTTTCTTGGAGATGAACCTTAGAGTCATCAAAAAATTTCCACTGAATCGGAAACATCTATTTGCAGTTTGCAAAAAAAATTTCCTAATAGTATTAAACTATATTAGTTAGTATATTATCAATAAACCATATTATTATACTTCTACCATTATAGCCTGATACCTGCAACACACCTGCAACCAAAAACTGCCAACAAATAACAAAAGGATTTAGGGAACCGGGGTTTAATATATTAAATATGACTTAAATGTAAAAAAAATGGGGGATCTTATGGGAATTATTTCATTTAATAAAAATCATGTCGGCTATAGTAAGAATAAAGTTAAAATTATATCTCTGCTACTTATTGCCTTATCTCTTTTTTTATTAACGGGATGTTCCAACCGTGCCCGGGATGATGACCTGATTATCCGGGGCCAGGTCAAAATTGCAGGTCTTGACGGTATCCAATTTATTGCCAGCCGGCCAAATATAACTGATATAACTAACTGGATAAATATTAATACAGTACCAGAAGAGCCCGCACTTTATAATCCGGGTGAGTACATAGTAAAATTTACCAAAAATCTAACCGTTAAATATATCGATGAGGAAATACTGAAGGGTTACGGCAAGACCTTAAGAAAAATTGCCGGTAATACATATAAGATCAAAATTACCTCTTCTGAAAAGTTTAATCTGATTGATTCTCTGGCCAATAATCCTCTGATATCTTATATCGAGCCCGATTATCTGGTTCATATTCAGGATTATACTGTTCCTAATGACCCGGGATATTCTCAACAGTGGAATCTTAAAATGCTGGGATTAAGCAGGACCTGGAACAGCTATCAGGGCAGTAATAACGTAGTGGTAGCGGTGGTTGATACGGGTATCCTGCCGGGTCATCCCGACCTGAAGGATAACCTGGTCCCCGGTTATGATTTTGTAGATAATGATAATGACCCGACCGATACGGACCCAAACTTCAGCCACGGAACCCATGTCGCCGGTATTATCGGTGCTGTTACCAATAACAGAGAGGGAATCGCCGGAATTAACTGGCATGTCAGGATAATGCCTGTCAGGGTAATAGGGCCGGGAGGAAGCGGAGGCTATAGTGCCCTTATCTCCGGTATCCGGGAGGCAGTTGACAGGGGGGCAGATGTTATTAATCTCAGCCTGGCTGGAGAGGTGGATTCACCTTCCCTGCATGATGCGGTAAAATATGCGGTAGCTAAGGGAGTTACCGTTGTTGCTGCCGCCGGGAATAATAACTCAACCCCGATCCTCTACCCGGCACGCTATCCTGAAGTCATCAGTGTGGGGGCTATTGGTCCGACAAAGGAAAGGGCCTACTACTCCAACTACGGTCCGAACTTAGACCTGGTAGCACCGGGTGGTGATAGTTCGGTATTCTCTGCGGAGATTAATTCCATCCTCAGCACTGCAGGTTATATGGAGTCAACCGGGCCGGTCCATCAATACACTTATGCCCAGGGAACCTCAATGGCAGCACCCCATGTCTCGGGACTGGTAGCCCTGCTTTACAGTGCCGGGATAACTGATCCTGAGGATATTAAAGACCTTCTCAAAAGGACCGCTGATGACCTGGGGCCGGCTGGAGAAGATGACTGGTACGGTGCCGGTCTGGTTAATATCAATCGGGCTCTCGGTCTGGATAACTATGGTCAGCCATCCCCAATGCCGGGTAGCGATAATAATGACAGTCTGGATCAGGCCCAGCTTTTGGGTCAGGTAAAGATCTTGGCAGCCAGGGAAGAAGAGGGGAATAAGGTGGGCAAAACAACTACTACCACCGATAGCAACGGCAGATTCAACCTCAAACTTAGTCCCGGCACCTGGACGATCAGCGGTTGGCTCGATATAAACGGCAATGAGGAGATCGATGCCGGCGATTACTACGGGGCGGTTGAGAATATCCAGATCAACCGAGATAGTGTAGATGAGATAATTACTCTTGAATTGACCAAGTTAATAAAATGAGGAACAGCTAATGCTGTTCCTTCAGTGTAATACTCTAACTTTTGCTGCTACATAGCCGCAAAAAAATAATTGCTACATCTATTTAATCAAAAGCTAAAGCCTAATCCCAGCTTCAGGTCGTCAAAATCTAGCACGGCAAAATCGAGGGTTAAATTCTCCTGCAGGTCAACCCTCATACCCAGGTTAATCTGGTCATTAATATATTCGCCCATCAAATTGATAGTAGGCAGGGAAGAACCTGATTGAAAATCGCCCTCAACCTGTACGGGATTAAACACCTTGTTTACCCCGGCAAATACTCCGCCCAGTTCACCGTTGCCTACACCCAGATGGGCCCTGATGCCATAGCCAAAACTCTTACTCATTACCAGATAGATATCATCCATTTTTACACCGGCGGCAACGGTTGGTTCATACTGAGTCTCATCAACCAGTACTGTCTTGGCGTTGAGTCCTAATTCAGGATCATCTTCACCTTTTTCTAAACGAGCCATACCGCCCATTTCCAGCCTGGGGTGAGCCAGAAAGATCCCTTCGAGAATCTTCTTTTCATTATTATATATTTCTCCACTGATATACCCTTTAGTAGTAATCATATCAGCTGTCGGTATAGTTACCAGTTTCTCCATAACCATAGTACTGCCAATCCCACTAACCATTAACAAAAACACAAGAGCAAGAGTAAGTACTAAAAAAGATCTTTTCATATGTTTACATCTCCTTTCAAATTAATTGATTATAATTGGTCACTTTTTTCCTCTGAATCGAGAACATCTATTTATAGTCAACCCTTTCTAATCCCCCAACTCTAATTGTTCGACTCTCTTCTCCAGCTGCTTTATCTTCTTCAGTAGTTCAGGTAATTTCCTTCTGGCAGCCTGTTCCCGCAGTTCTTCCCGGTGGTCATGTGCCGGATTGCCGGAGTAAAAGACCCCGGGAGGAGTGTTTTTGGTTACAATACTACCTGCAGCTATGGTGGTATTATCGCCGAGTTCAATATGACCGTCTACCCCCGTTTTACCGGCCAGAGTAACCCTTCTGCCGAGCTTTGTACTGCCGGCAATCCCTACCTGGGCAATAAGCAAGTTCTCGGGGCCAACCTGTACATTATGAGCAATCTGAACCAGGTTATCGGTTTTGGTCCCCCTACCGATTACCGTAGGCCCGCTGGTACCACGGTCGATAGTAACATTGGCACCGATCTCCACCTCATCCTCGATAATTACATTCCCCAGCTGAGGGATCTTGTGATGGCCCTCCTCATCGGTGACAAAACCATAACCGTCAGAACCGATAACCGTCCCACCGTGAATGATCACATTAGAGCCAATAATGGTGTTATACTCGATCACCACATTAGGGTGGATTACCGTATTATTACCGATTTTGACATCGGGCCCCACATAAACACCGGGGGCCAGGATGGTATTATCACCGATCTCCGCCTTTTCATCAACGACCACCAGGGCATGGATGGATACGTTCTGGCCGATTTTAGCGGAATCGGCTACTACAGCTGTAGGGTGAATCCCCGGTTTGTAAAAAACATCAGGAACAAATAACCTGGCAATTTTGGCAAAGGCCAGACGGGGATTTCCGACCCTTAGCAGGGGCTTGCCGCTATCAGTTACTTCATCGGGCACGATTACGGCCCCTGCCGCCGACTGTTCGGCCGCCTCGAGATAACCGGGGTTTTCAGCAAAAGTAATGGTATCGGACCTGCTCTCCTTGACCCCGGAAACACCCCTGATAATCAGGTCGGGGTCTCCCATTACCTCCCCCCGGACAATTTCGGCCAGTTCACCCAGGGTATAGGCGGCCTTTTTATTCTGCATCACTCTCACCACCTTTCTCCGGTCCTTTATCTAACCTCTTAATAACCTCTTCGGTTATATCAACACCACCGAAATAAACCTGGTCACTGGAGATAACAATATCTATATCCTGTTCCCTGGAGATCTCGGTTATCACCCTGTTAATCTCCTGATTCAGCTTATTCTCTAGCCGCTCTTTATTATCCAGGTATTCCTGATATATCTTATCCAGTTCCTCTTCGCCCTTTTCAGCTGGTAATTCCTCTTTCTTCTGGTTATACTCTTCTTCCAGCTCATTGCCGATAGCCATTAGCTCCTGCTGCAGTTCACCGGCCCGCTGGCTCTTTTTAAGAACCAGTTCCATATCCATGACACCGATGGTTTGTGGCCGGGAAGTACTACAACCGGCCAGAACGAGTATTAAAGTTATAATTAGACCAACTACAATTCTCTTTTTCACTAACTAATCACTTCCTTCTCCAAAATAGCCAGTTCAGAGCGAAGGCGGAAATATTCCCCTTCCAGTTCACTGACTAACCCCTGCAGCCTTTCAATTTCAGCCTGGCTCCTTTTCCTTAACTCCTGCCGCTTCTCCTCTAGCTCCTTATCCAGTAATAGCTGCTGCTCAGAGATATATTGTTCCAGTCTCTCCTTGTTCCTGGCCCTTTTCTCCTCCAGTTCGGCCTTAATCTCTTTTTCCAGCTCCTTTTGGTAAGCAAGAAAATCCTGGTCAAACCTCTCCCTAAGTTCCTTAATCTGCTCTTTTACTTCCTCCTCAGCTTCCTGCCTTTTCTTCTCTATCTCGGCAGCCTGAGCCTTCTCCAGCTCTGTTAGTTTCTGCTGATATTCTTCCTTTTCACTCTCGGTCAAATCAAGAACCTTCAGTTTGAGCTTTAAATTCAGTATCTCAGAATAGTATTTTTTTATTATATCCTGTTTATAGGCCTCCATCTTCTCTATTTTATCCTCTTCAAACTGCTTAATTAAACCGGCCAACCTCTTTTCATAGAGCTCTTTTTTAACCAGGGCCCTTTCCCGATATTCCTGTTCCTTTTGCTGCTGGAAAACCGTAAACTCCTTTTCCAACTGCTGTTTCTGATCATCAACCTTTGCCTGGTATTGATCACGGATCGCTGCCAGTTGCTGGTTGATATTTTTGGCAATCTCTTGCTTTTTTTGCTCCAGCAGTTTTTCCTGGCTGTTTAGCAGAGATAGCTGCTTTTTAACTGCCTCTCTTTTAGCATCAATCTTCTCTTTTAACTCCTTTTCACCCTCCAGACCCAGATTTAACTCCTTGAGAGAGAGCGTTTTAATTTCCATCGGTTCGGGTTCAGGAGAGGCTATACTTGAAGAAATAACGTAGACAAAGAGTAATCCAGCAAAACCTGCAAGGACTACCAGAGCTAATATCAATCTTATAATCCATTTTAGCATTCTCCTGAACCCCCTTTTAGACTAGATAAATCTTACTTAAATATTACCCTACTTTAATCTAAGGAATAAATATTCCGGAACGAAGTTAAGGTATTACCGTTGAGTGAAGGAATATTTATTCCTGGATTGGGGATGTTACACAGAATAGAAGTGTAATAATTAAGTGTTAAATATATAGATAAACCTTAGAGTCATCAAACAATTTCCTGCAACGCACTCGATGTGCTAGTCTCTAAACCATCATTGCGTAATTTAAAAGAAGGTTTAGACATAACTATATTACTCTTGAGAAATACCGGTATTAAGATCAGTTTTTTCTCCGGAAAGACCGGTGGTATCTAGAGTACCGGAATCCCCGGATGTATCGGCAGTATCTCCAGAAACATCTTCTCCAGAAGTAGTAGACTTAAAGTTTTTTTCAATATAGTCGATAACATCCTGAGTCATATCATAGCCACCGTAAATGACATTCTTCTTATCCAGTACTATCTTTACCTCTTTCTCTCTGGCCACCGTTTGAATCACTTCCTCTATGGCATCAATAATCTCCTGGATTAATTCCTGTTCCTGCCGGTTTAATTTGGACTGGTATTCCTTGAGCATATCCTGTTGCTTGTCCTTAGGTAGATCTTTAGCCTTTTTCTCCAGCTCCGACTGCATGGATTGGGCAATCTGGTTCAACTTCTTTTCGGCAATTGCCTTCTGTGGGTGAGCATTAAAGACGGCCCAGACATCAACATAGGCAATCCTACCCCTGGTTTCATTCTCTGCCCTCAGAGAAGCAAAGGGATAGAGAAAGGTGATTAAACCTGACAGTAAGATTATTAATCCTGCAACAATAAAGTATTTATATTTCTTCATCAAAATCTCCTTCCACTAAAAGGTCTGACCAATACTAAAGTGAGGCTGTCCATCCCCATCTTCGTTAAACCCGTAGTCCAGTCTGATCATGCCGATAGGGGTATTCATCCTCAAACCTGCCCCCAGGGAGTAATGTATTTCTGAAAAATCAATATCATCGAGACTATCCCAGGTGTTACCGCCGTCAGCAAAGATAACCCCGGTAAAGTTCTCTGCTATCGGAAAACGATATTCAGCACTTAATAGGAGCATATCATTTCCACTGAAGGTGCCGTGATCGTAACCCCGTAGAGTCTCGGATCCACCCAGCCGGTATTTCTCCAGCTCGGGCATATCCCCATCACCGATACCGGTATTTAACCTCAGGGCCCAGGCATGATTGGGTTTGAATCCCGGATAATAGCGTCTCAGATCAGCATTGTATTTAGTGAAATTGGCATCACCACCGAGGACCTGGCCGGCATATTCGATGGAGAAAATATCGATTACTCCCTCTGTCGGGTTAAAGGGATGATTGGTTGTATCCCGGCTGACCTGCAGGGTCAAACTACGTACACTGTTACTCTCATCTATTAATTTATACTCCTTCCCATCTTCTGTATAGGTATTATTCTTCCAATCGATCTCTGAATTCTCCAGTTTAAACCTAACCTTTCCATACCATTCCTTAATTACCTTATGGCCCAGGGAAATACTACCTCCCTGTCTGTGTTCCTCATATTCACCCTTGAGTGCATCCGAACCATCGGCAGTCTTGTCATAGAGACTAATGCCGAAGGAGGTTGGTGTACCTGACAGCCAGGGCTCATGGAAGTTTAGAGAATAGTTGGTTACCCCGCCGAACTCCCAGCTGAAACCCAGGCTCTGACCGTTCCCCAGGAGATTCCTCTCCTTGACATTTACAAAGCCGAGCCAGCCATCCTTGGAACTCCAGGTAACCCCGGCCCCCAGGTTACCGGTCTTGGCCTCGGTTACCTTAATTACTAGATCTACCTTATTGGATTCATTATCTACCCTTTCCAGTTCCGGTTCGATATTCTCAAAGAAATTAAGCCTGACCAGTTTCTGAATACCCTTCTGGATCTCCTTGATATTTAAAACCTGATCCTCTTTCAGATTGAGTTCCCTTAAAATGACAAAGTCCTTGGTTTTCTCATTTCCCTTGAGAATGATCTTGTTTAAATAGCCTTCATTAATTTCAAAGGTAAGTACCCCTTCCGGAGAGATATTTATATCGGTAAACCGGGCCAGGATATAACCATCATCATGATATTTCTGCTCTATCTTTTTCCTGGTATTAACCAGTTTTTGATGATTCAAGATCTTCCCGGCCTCCACTTCAGTCATCTTAAACAGGGTAGCCTGCTCATATGCTTGATTACCCTTAAAAACAATCTCTTTTACAACCGGGTATTCAACCAGTTCAAAGATAGCCTTTAAACCACCCTGATAGACCTCAAAGGAGACCTTGACATCCTGGAAATATCCCAGATCATAAATAGCCTCCATATCTGCCTTTAATTGCTTTTCATCCAGAATATCCCCGGCCTTAGTTTTAATAACAGACAGAATCTCTTGATCGCTAATAATATTGTTTCCTTCCAGAGATATCCCGGTAATGACCTGACTATCTTCAGCTAGAACATTGCTCCAGGATAAGAGCAACAGTATCATAATTGTTGTAAGTACGATCAATCGTTTCATCTTACTTCCCCCTATCTAAATTGTTGTTAATTATAAAATCTACATTATATTAAACAGGGCTTCTCCCTTATGTAGATCAGATCAGATCACTTCCCTTCTCTTTGATCTTCCGGTCCAACTTCCCCTTTAATTATATCATAGCCAGTCCAACAAATACATGAAATTATCTGGTAATTATAAAAGCAACTACAAATAATGGCCTTGTAGTTTACTTGAAATAAGTTGCTATGGATTAGAATTCTATATTAGTCTCGAGACTGAGGCGATAATCATCCTCACCCTGCCAGCTTCCTTCAAAGAGGAGATTGTCGTTCAAATAATATCGTAAGGCTAGTTCAAAGTTCTCCTCTTCAGAGGTAAGGGTTCTGGAATACTGCAGATAGGTTCTCTCATTGAGGTATTTGCCGAGATAAAGGGTAATCTCCCGGTCCCAGCCCAGGTTATAAGTATCTATCTCTAGCCTGTCCAGGCTTAAACTCTTCTTTACCTTTTTTTCAATATCACTAACTATATCTAACTGAATCTTATCCGCAAAGATTCTCATTAACTCCTTCCTGATAATCTCGGTCCAGTCCCCAGAAACGAAGGCACCCAGACCACCTCTGCTCGCCAGCAGTGTCAGGATTTCATCCTCGCTCAGCGGTGGTTGAGAGCTAAAGCTAGTAATCATATTATTGGCCGGACCCTGGAGGCGAACCTCAATCCGGGTCCCGCTAACCCTTGTCCAGGCCTTAACATCGAGATCGGGTATCAGCCCTGTAAATTTATTGAAATCGGCCTCCGCCTCTGTCAACATAAATTTATTACTGTAATAATCGAAACTACCCTGCTCACTCTTCAGCGTTCCGTCCAAAGTTAACTCTTTATCCTTGTAGGATAGATTTAAACTCCCATCCTGAATTAGAACATCGATATGTTTATTGCGCAGGTAGACATCCTCCCCAGGGTAAAAGGTAAAATCCAGATCGGGGTTGAAATAAGATTCCCGATCATCACCTACCGGCCAGGAAAAAGGAAGCCCAATGATTAAATCATGGGTTAATACCTCACCCTTAATCAGGGGTTTGTATAGGGAGCCGGTAATCCTGATCTCCGGGTCAATTCTTCCAGCAAAGGAACCGTAATTAAAGGGCAGATCCTTCCCTGCTATCTCAAGATCCCAGATTGAGTCCTGATTAAAGGGGTTTATCCGGCCCCTAATAGTTAGATCACCATCACCGTACTTGCCCGTCACTTTAGCTATTCTGACCGTTTGACCTGATAAATCCAGCTCCCCTTTAAGGACAAATAGACGGGCTGGTAACTCGAGATCTATTTCCCCCCCCACTAAAAATAATCTGCCATCAAGAGAAGGATTATCAGGTGAACCCTTTATTGCTACACTGCCATCAACATACCCCCTCAGTGCAGGAATATTGGTAAAGATTGTTGAGATTAAGGAAAGAGGAAGATCGGTTAAATCCATTACCAGATCAAAATTTTCCTTTCCTTCATTAAAAGGAATATACCCGGAGACATTAAGACTGCTACTATTGGACAGCACCATCTCCTGCTTGATGTAAAGCCTTTTAGCATCAATGACCTCTACCTCTCCCCTGATCCTGTTTATGGCAACATTATTGATCCTTCCCTCAACCAGGTCGGTAGTAAGCTGCAGGTCATAGGAATCAAGCCTTCCTGTGAGCTTACCCTGAAAATCTAGGCTCCCCTCAAGTTTTATATCCTTCTCCTTTAAAAGAGGTAACCTGCTTACAGCCACTTTATTACCTTCCAGGGTCAGATCAAGCTGCTGCCCGACCTTACCTTTCAGATAAAGACTATCCGCTTTCCTCAGAGGACCAGTATTAATCTGATCAAAAAAGGATAGATCAACCATAACATAGGGTTCCTCCCGGTTCCCCTTCAGGTTTATCCTTCCCTGGAAGTAATAACCCTGAGGCAAGGGAAAGTTAAACCTGGCCAAGGGAAGGTCCTCAATCTCCCCTCGCTCGGTCTCCAGGTTGAGATCAAAGGTCAAATCCGCGGTAAGATTTTCTATCTGTCCGGCTATGAAGTACCGGTTATCCCCAATCTGCCAGACTATATCCTGTAGGGCCAACCTATCCTCCCTGAAATAATAATTACCCGTAAAGCCATCCAGTTTTTGTCCCCGGTACTCTATATCCCCGGCCGTGATTGTCCCGCTAACCTCGGGCTGGTTAAGCCTTCCCTTAACCTCTCCGGTCAGGTCAAGGCTGCCTTTTAACTCTAAATTTTCCTTCAAGGGAAGCTGAGACAGAGGCAGATTGTTCAAGGCATAGGTAAAGTTAAGTTCCCGATTACGCATTTTGCCTTCTGCAGTTAAACTGGCCTCTCCCATGAGAACCTTTAAATTCTTGAGCGAAATACCCTCCTTCTTCTGCCAGTTAAAGGCAAGGTTAAGCTCATCCAGAGCATAATTCCGTCCGCTAACCGTCAAGACCGTATCGCTAGAAGAAATACTCCCTTTTATTTCCGGTTCTGTCAGTGGTCCCTTTAGCTCAAGATCAGCCGTCAGGATACCCTCCAGGGGTAGGGGTTGTCCCAGCTGCTCCTCCAGGAAAGCATACCGGCAATTCTCAACCTTCAGCTCTGCTTTCAGATAGGGGTAAATGTCAGTCAATTCAAGCAACCCCCTGCCCTGCAGATGAGAGCCTGCGACCCCGGCGGTCAGTTTTTTAATCTGCAAATCTTTATTCCGGTAAGTAACCCTGGTTTTAAGGTTATTAAATGTATAGCCCATAAGGGAGCCGGTAGGTACGGTTAAATCCATTTCAAGTAGCGGTTCATCCAGTTTACCGGAGAGACTACCGCTAAAACTGGCCGCCCCCGTGAGCTTTGCCAGCTTATTCCCCATAATTCTGTTGAACTGCCCCAGATCAATTCCCTCCCCGGATAGTTTCAGGGCAAGGCTGTTATCATTCAGGTCTAACTCCCCGGAGAAAAGAACCTCACCCTCTCCGGCAAGACCGGCCCCACCGTGCAGCAGAAGTTTATTATCTGTTAACCAAAAATCCGTCTGTAAAGTCTCCAGTTTAGTTCCGTTAATTTCGGGAGATAGCAGCTCTAAATTCCCGGAAAGACTTAAATTAGCAAGGTCCATCCCCTTCCCCGTTAGGATCAGTCCGGAATTAACCCTGCCTTTAAGCATCCCCAAAAGCTCATTATCCAGATACTTCTGCAGCAGGGCAATCTGGAGATTGCTCCCCTGCATCGCAAAAGAGTATTCGGCCGAACGGCTATTGAAAACCCCCTTTAAGGAGAGTAGATTATCCTGATTTAATTTCAGATCCAGGGAATCGACATAGATATAGCCATTCCGGTAACGTAAATCAGCCTTCAGATTATTAACCGTCTGCTCATCGATCTTGCCCCTGTCAAGAGAAAGGGCAAACTCTATTTCAGGATTATTCAGTACTCCGGAGAGGGTCAGGTCAAGGCTAGCCAGCCCCGTTAAACCGAAGGTATTTAACCTTAAACCACTATGGGATAATTCCAGGCTATCGGAATTTAGATGACCAAAAATCTCCGGTAAGCCCTGATCTCCAAACCGCAAACTACCCTCAAAACGATAGGGGTTTTCAGCAAACTCGAACTTAAGCCCCCTGATAAAGAGCATTCTCTCCCGGGAATTGAACAGAAATTTCCCTTCTAGATTAGTTAACTCCTCCGAATCAATATAATTATCAACTGTCAGGAGACCGCTCCCCTCCTTTAAGACCAGGCTACCGCTGTAATTATTAAGCTCTAACCCCTCTCCCGAGAAATTGAGGGCCAGTTTGCCGCTGCCCTTCATCTCACTGACTTTAAGGGGGGTATTCTGCAGTAAACCGGCTGTCTCCAGCAGGCTGAAGAGATTATCCAGGGCAAAAAAGCTGGTCTCTAGGCTGCCCTGCCAGCTCTCCCGGGAATAGGTCATTCCCAGCTCTACCTGATCGATATTGAGATTTCTGACAAAGCGGTCCTTTAGTTTAAGCTCTTTAATATTCACACCGGTCCTTAAAGATAGTTTGCCATCCTCTTTATCCTGAAGCTTCAGCAGAAATGAAAAACTATTTAAATCTGCCTTTCTCCCGTCCTCTAGCAGGAAAAGATTACCATCTATAACCTCAATCCCGAGGGAAGAGATACCAGTAAATAATTCTTGCTTGAATTTATCCTTTAAATTTAGTGTGCTGACTCTTAAGAGGGGCTTCTCAATTTTGATGTAATTAATGCTTTTTAGGGGATCCCTTCTCCGGAGAACTATATCTATGAAATCATAGTAGATCTTAACAAGGGGAGCCGAAAAATATATTTCACCATCACTGCTGGTAATCTTCAACTCCTTTAACACTAACTGGTCCAGGGGCCAGAAAGTAGCATCGGCAACATCTAGTTTAACCCGGTATGATTGTTCAAGCTGATTTATTAGTTCCTTTTTAACGGCAATCAGCATGTCACCACTCTTAAGGAAAAACACACCAAGCAGAAAAACAAACATAAGTAAGACCAGTGTAAAGACAACTTTATAATTCATCAGCAGACCCCCGTACACCCTACTTACATAAGCTAATAAGCTAACTTAATGATATTACATTTAGCAGATTTATTCAACCTAAAAGCCCTGAGGCATCCCCCAGGGCGTCAAAACCTTATATTGCTTTTTCTTCCTGCTTTGAGGATTTACCCTCTGATCCTTCAATATTGATATCCAGTGTTAAACTTCCCTCTAAAACATAATCAGTAGCCACAGTCTTTTTAATCTCCGGTTCTTCTTCATTCTTTTCCTGCCTCTCCTTCTCTTTCTGCTTATCCTTTTCATCCTCTACCCCCTGAGCTTGTTTCTCTTCCTCTTTTTTGCTTTCTTTTTTAACGGTGGAATCCTTTTCAGTATCTCCTCCAGTATCGCTGCCAGTGTCTTTCTCTTCACTATCCTCTGTATCAATTTCGGAACCAACCTTAGCCACGGGGTAACCGGGATAGACCTGGATTACCAGTTCATTATTACGGGGTTGTTTTAAGTAATCATCCAGAATAGATTGAAAGTCTTTGTAACCCTCAACTATAGCCTGATTTAGCTCCTGGTCCGCCTCTTCCGCCTCTTTAGAGGGTAAGTGATAGGACTGGCCGGTAAAACCTCCATTTATAGTTATGGAGGCCATACCCGGCTGGATATCTTCCGGCAGCTCAAAAGAAATCTTCCTGGTAAAGGGCTCCTGCCGGTAAGGGTGGAGAGTAACCTCCAGCACAAGGGTGTCTCCTGGTTTGATAACCTTATTTAATACTTTAGCTTCCTGAACCAGGGCAACCTTATCGATATTTTCAACCTCAACATCAAGCTGGAGCTTGATTAGATCCACCTTTTTAAAGGGATTGGTTGTAATTACATCCAGTAATTGATAGAAATCTGCTAGAGCCAGAGAGGCAATATCACTCCGGCTGTAATACATATTACTGCTCTCTACAGAAAGACCGGGCAGGCCATTACCCATTATTGTATATTTGACCCAGGCAGTTCCCTTTCCTATTCTGTCAAGGGTACTGTCGATCGCCTGTAAGGCGACATTAATTGCCAGTAAGGTCAGCAGTTTCTCATCTTGAATAATCTGTACATTAACCGTCTCTTCCTTTTCCCGGTCCTGGTCAGAAACACTGACACTTAAGGGAACTATCCGGGGAAATTGATTTAATTTACCGGCAATACCGGTAGTGCTGTCAACCTTAATCGAACCCAGTAATTTTTCAGCAGGAGAACCCAGCTTAAAGGGTTGCTGGATACTGGGAATTACCCCATTGATATAGGCCCTGCTTAAAAAATAATTGCTCTGCCCCTTGTTCATAAAAGGATGGCCAAAGGCCAGGATATCATCACCATCTATATAGGTTAAGGTGCCGATAGAAGATATATTAATATCACCACGCACAAGCTGCACAGCAATGGCACTCCCCGGCTCAATTTTTGCCGGAGCCCCTGCGGATTCTTTAATGCCCCCGCTGGGAAGCGCATCGAAACCGTAAGATTTAAATTTATCGGCAATCCTGTTAAAGGCCCTGCCGGTTAAGCCGCTGATATATAATGGGGTCGTAAATTTAATTAGACCCTGGCTGCTCTCTTTCTCAGCAGTCCAGTTTTCTTTAAGTAATTTCAGCATCGATTCTATCGGAGTTACCAGGGCATAGTGATGATCGCTAAATTGCCAGCCGTAGCCGATAGCCCCGATTAGTTTACCATCGATATAGATGGGGCTTCCACTCATACCGGCGGCAATCCCGCCAATTTCATCAATCTTCTCCCCACTTACCTTAATCAAGATTAGATGACTATCTAACCCCTGGTTCTCCAGGATATCAATAACCTCAATGGGAAAATTCTCTACCTGAAAACCCCGGAAGACGGTTTTACCTATGCCTGTCATCCCGGGTTTAACCTCCTCCAGGGTCATAATCTCATTAGCGTGAAGTACTCCTGAAATAGAGATGATAATTAATACTGCGAATAGTAAATGCTTCATCCTCAGTCGCAAAAAAACCAATCCTTTCTAAGTTTATTACCCTTTAAATCCTTTACCATCATTAGTTATTAAAATATCTGATAGATTGTCAATCTCTTCCAGTGCATGTCCAGTACCGCGGGCAACACAGCTTAAAGGGTCATCGGCTACAAAGGAAGGAATCCCGGTCTCCTCACTCAATAGTTTGGCTAAACCACCTAAAAGGGAACCTCCACCGGTCATGATCATTCCCCGGTCTATAATGTCTGAAGATAATTCAGGAGGGGTCTGTTCTAATACCCGTTTGACAGCATCTATAATAGCATTAATTGGTTCCTGAAAGGCTTCAACCGTCTCCTCCGAGGTGATAATAAGATTCTTTGGTAGTCCTGAGACAACACTCCTGCCCCTGACTTCATATTCCTTATTTTCTTCTATGTAAGCCGCACCAATAGCAATTTTGATCTCTTCAGCTGTCTTTTCACCGATTATTAGCTGATACTTATCCCTTATATAACGGATCAGGGCCTCATCAAAACGGTCCCCTCCGATCCTCAGGGATTCACTGATAACTATCCCCCCCAGGGAGATAACAGCAATCTCCGAGGTACCACCTCCTATATCAATAACCATACTTCCACTTGGCTCTGCTATTGGGAGACCGGCGCCAATAGCAGCGGCCAGAGGCTCTTCAATTAAAAAGGTCTTTCTCGCTCCAACCTGGGTGGATGCCTCGATAACAGCCCTTTTTTCTACCCCTGTTATACCCACAGGAATACAGATCATTACTGTAGGTTTAAATAACCTGCTCCGTTTTACTACCCTTCTAATAAAATGCTTGAGCATAATCTCAGTTACTTCAAAATCGGCAATCACCCCATCTTTCAAGGGCCTGATTGCCACTATATTTCCCGGTGTTCTCCCCAACATTTTTCTGGCCTCTGCACCGACAGCCAGCACCCGATTATCTGTTTTATTCATAGCAACAACAGATGGCTCCTGCAGGACTATACCCTTTCCCTTTTCGTATACTAAAATATTTGCCGTACCAAGATCTATCATCCACTTCGCACCCTTTAATAGAAAAATAATTTAATTAATTTTACCATTTTTTAAAATGATTTGTTACGGTTCCTCTTTGACTTGTAAATATATGTC